>CAYSMK010000035.1:0-53354 GCA_964432205.1 uncultured Geobacter sp.
GAGACAGATTACGTCACACTGGCAATGATGCCTTTGTTTGGGCTATAGGTCCGTACTTTTTTATAATCAATAATCTAAATGGATCTATCCTACCGAGAAGCACAGTGCAAGCGCTCTCCAAAAGCCTTCTGCCTGTAAAAGGGCCATATTCTGTAATATTGGCTTTAAGTTTCTCAGTAATATATAGCGAGGATTTATCGCCGAAAAAAAGGATCGTGGAGCCAAGGTATAAAAAAATCTGTGAAAGATCTCCGAGATTGGAACTCTTGCCACAAATAAGCATTTTTAAGTTTCGCCCTGTTTTCATACCAACTCCTGATGTGCCGAGGTAGACCACCTCTGGTGTCATCCATTTAGAGGACTAGAAACTATAAAGGCGCCATTGCTGGTGCCCTTAGTGTAAGATCCTACTTAAAATTCATTTTTATCATCTCCACCGCCTCAATCGCATTCTTGCGATGGCCGAAGGCCGACAGCCGGAAGAACCCTTCACCGCTGGGCCAGAAGCCGGAGTCGGGATGCCGACTGCTTTGTATGTGATGCAGTGATTGTCGAAGAGAATATTTCATGTTTGCGTCCGCCGAAACAGTATTAGAAAGCACCCAAAAAGTCAACGAAGCACTGCCGTAAAGCCTAAAAACTGATGTAGGCTGGAAGAAGAGCGGGCAAGCGCCGGGTCAGGCATGCAATCCTGCAATTTGCCCTGTCACAAAAGACAAAATAGCCGCCCAGGCCTGTCAATCGGCCAGTAGCGGCTTGCCCCGGTGAGCGAAACTCCCCATCCCGTTACAGAGATGCGGCCGCGGGCTGAACCTTCAATCTGATAGGGCCGAGAACGGAGTACTGCTCGATCCGTGAATACCTTCCCTTGGTATCCATGGTCAACCAGACAAAGTAGGCAGTTTCTTCGCGGGTGATCGGATACGAATAGCGGTTGGTCGGCTGTCTGAGGTAGCTGGAGTAAAGGTGCTCGCCCCCCATGCCGGTAATCTCGGGGAGCGTGAGTTCCTTCAGGTGCACGTCCGGACGGGAAGAGAACCTGAACAGAACGTCGGTCATCCGCCGGCTTTGCCTGAACGAGTTGATCTGAAACGTCAGCCGGTTATTCTTCTGCGGCAGGACGACCGCCGCCGGGGCGAAAAGCGGGAGAGAAGCCGCGTCCTTCAATTCGTTTGCCAGATGGTAATCGATGGCGCCATATCCGTAGTCCCGCGGGTTGTACCCGGAGGCAAAATTTGCCGCGGCCGCCCGCAATGCAGCCTTGATGTCGAACCAGTTCCAGGTCGGGTGGAGGCGCTTCAGGCACGCCATCAGACCGGCCAGTTGGGCAGTGACGCCGGAAGGGGTCGTACTCTGCCCCTTTCCGTGCATGTAGCCGGTTGGCACACCGAACTCGATGCCGTCCCCGGTCAATCCGCCGATCCTGTTGACAGTCACAAAGGCCGCCGGTGGCGGGGCGTTCTTTGGCTGCGGACTTCGGGGCTCGTAGGCGTAGACATGAACCAGCCCTGTGTTGACATGTTTCTGGTACCAGAGCAAGTCGAAGTTCGAATTCCAGCCGCTGAAGCTTGACGAGATGATGGTTGCCCGGACCGCCAGGGCATCCGCGAACATTTTGTCCAGGGGAAGGAATTTGCTCCCATTATCCGGCGAAGTGGAACTGACCGAAATATCGGAAGTTAATGATAGTCCGGCATCGATCACGGCGCCGCGGGCATTCTCCAGGGCATGCGAGGTGTTGATCCGCAGTCTGACCGGTATGTCGGCGATGGCAGCCTGCGTCGTGCAGAGAAGCACTGCCAGGAATACGACCAGGCAGACAAATGGGGCCGGGCAATCACATCTTCCCCGCTGGCGAAGCGCTCCTTTGAACCCGGAATCCCGCATTTCACCCCTCCCTCAAGGGCATTCCAAGAATGCGTTATCTACTCCTGCAGAGAGTGTGAGGGAAATACCGGTACTCGCCATGCTGGCCGGGGAGGGCTTGTGACGGAACTGTGTGCGCTGGCCCCCTTTCGCCTGCAAGGGCAGGCCGAAAGCCCGGCTACTGCTTCTCCCCGACGTACACCGTGGCGATGCCGAAGGTCAGATCGAAGTGGACCACGTTGGTGAATCCGGCCTGGACCATGAGCCCTTTGAACGTCTCCTGGTCCGGGAACTCCAGGACCGACTCGGGAAGGTACTGGTAGGCGCTGAACTTGGAAAAGAACCCACCGATGATCGGCAGGACCTTGAGGAAGTAAAAGTAGTAGATGGCCTTGAAAAGTCGCGAGCGGGGATTGGAAAATTCAAGAACAACGAGCTTTCCTCCCTTTTTCAGCGTCCGCCCCATTTCCCTTATCCCGACGAGCCGGTCAACCACATTCCGGATGCCGAACGCGATGGTGGCCGAGTCAAAGGTAGCGTCCGGAAAGGGGATCGCCTCGCACGGTGCCACTTCCAGCCTGATCCGGTCGGCGTAGGTGGTCTTCTTCACCTTCTCCCGCCCCAGTTCCACCATCTCCGGAGAAAAATCGACCCCTACTATGGATACTGATGCCGGTGTGGCCGCGGCCAGTGCCAGTGCCACGTCGCCGGTGCCGGTCGCGACGTCCAGCAGTTTGCCGCCTTCGCTCCAGCGGATCTGACGCACCGCAAAGCGGCGCCAATGTTGATCGATCCCCAGCGACAGGAGACGGTTGAGAAAATCGTAGCGGGGAGCGATGTTGTCGAACATCTCCCTGATCCGCTCACCTTTTGGCGAAAGCTGGTACATTCAGGACTATCCTTTTTGTGTCAGGAGTGCTATAAAACTTGATTTTCAGCAGGTTGAACGCTTGCGGGCGCCCGTCGTTTTTATCACAACCGCTACCAGGGTGCCAGTGAAAACTGTAGCGCCAGCAGATGTTCGGGTCGCCTGTTCCGCAACAATGATGGTTCTCCGCATCGCCGCGGAGATATCGTCGAATCGCCGGCTCTGATCAGGCCTTTCCACGTGGTGGCCGGCTTTCGGAGGAGTTTCAGCGTGGTTCCCTACCTCCGTCCCCAGGACATAATCGACATCATCATCATGACCATCCTGGTCTACCAGCTGTACAGCTGGTTCCGCAACACGCGGGCGCTTCAGGTGGTTATGGGGCTCGGCTTTCTCGGTCTTCTCTACGTCGTTACCAAGAATATCGGGCTGTTCATGACCAGCTGGATACTGCAGGAGCTGGGGACGGTTCTCTTTGTTCTGATCATCGTGGTCTTTCAGAACGAGATCCGGCAGGCCCTCTATCGCTTCAGTCCGTTGCGCGCCGTTTTCGGCAGACAGGAGGGGGGGGGGCGCCTCGATCTGCTGGAGGTGTCGTCAGCTGTCTTCTCCCTCGCGGCAGCCAGAACCGGCGCGCTCATTGTCTTCCAGCGACGGGAGCGGCTCGACGACTTCCTGCTCCATGGCGTTCCCCTTGACAGCCTCGTGAGCAGCCAGCTGCTCATCTCCCTCTTCGAGGATGGCACTCCACTCCACGACGGCGCCGTTGTTGTCCGCGACGGTCGCATCGCGGTTGCTTCCTGCCACCTGCCACTCTCCACCAACGGCGACCTCCCCCAGTATCTCGGTACCCGGCACCGGGCTGCAATCGGCATTACGGAGCGCTCCGATGCAGCCGTGGTGGTGGTTTCGGAAGAGCGTGGCGCGGTTTCTCTTGCCGTGGGGGGGGAGTTGATTGCGGTTGCCAAGCCCGAGGAACTGGTCGAACGTCTCACGCTCATCCTCGGTCCGGCCGTGAGCGAAGAACCGGTCAAGACGATCCGGCGCCGCCTTACCAGCAATCTTGGCCCGAAGCTGGCAACCCTTCTCCTGGTTGTCGTGAGCTGGCTCATCATTACCGGACGTCAGGGGGGGATCGTCACGGTAACGGTGCCGATAAAATATCATAACCTGCCCGATTCGCTGGCACTGCGCAGCAGTTCCCCGGAAGAGGTGGAGGTGCAGTTGAAGGTCTTTACCAGCCTGACGCCGTCGCCCAAGAATCTGGATATTGTCGCCGATCTCGACCTGGCAAAGATTCGCGAGGGTAATAACGAACTTCCCGTTACGAGCGACAATCTGCAATTGCCGTTGGGGACGGTTGTTGCGAGTATCACTCCTGCCAAGGTGAAGGTGGTAGCCCAGCGCAAGATCAGACGTGAACTACCGATCCGCCTGAAAAAGGTTCCGCCCGTATTACGCGGCGTGCAGATCCGGCTGGAACCCGAGCGGGTAACCGTGGTTGGACCGGAACACCTGGTTTCCAGGCTGGATGCTGTGGAAACCGAGGAGGTTGATCTGAGGGAGGTGCGGGAAAACAGGATCATCGAGGTGAAACTCGTTGCGCCGGCGCCCCAGGTGCGGATTCTCGGCGATGCCCCGATCTACGTGCGGGTGATGGTTGGACGCCGCTGAGCATTATTTCTTTCTAAAGAGTTGACGTTTGCTGTCGATTGTTATATAAATTCACGGTCTGTATTTTGATTGTAGAACAAGAAAGGGGGGACCGATGACCATTTCCAGGCTTGTGTTGGGTTTCTGTGTTGTGCTCCTTAGCTTTCCTTCTCTTGTCTTTGCCGCCAAAACCCACAAAGTCAAAAAGAACGAAAGCTTTGTCATTATAGCCAAGAAATACCATGTTTCGGTTGCCGACCTGAAGGCAGCCAACAACATCGTCAATCCCCGCGTCAAATCCGGAACGGTCCTCGTCATTCCCCCCCGGAGCGTATCAGCCAAGGCGGACGTCTCCGATAACGGTACGGAACGACCTGCCACCTTCAAAGTGCGGCGCGCCGACACCCTGGCCAGGATAGCCAAACGGACCGGCGTTTCCGTTGCCGAGCTGAAGCGTCTAAACGGCTTGGGCAAGGGCAGGCTGAAGCCTGGTACCGTCCTGGTCCTGCGGGAGACCAGTCGTGATGCAGAGCCTGCTGTCAAGGTTGCCCGCAAGCCATCGCTTCGCTACGCCGACCTGCTCAATGACAAAGAGTACGAGCAGAGTCTGGCGGATCTGATGGAGAAGGATCTGGAGCCGAACAAGACGGTGGATCTTTCCAGCAACATAGAACTCAAAACCGATAATGCGAAGCTTCTGAAGAGCGCGGCCTACGGTTTTCTCGGCACCCGTTACCGGTTCGGCGGAACCGGCCGCAGTGGCCTCGACTGTTCCGCCTTTGTCCAGAAGGTTTTCCAGGAAATGGATGTCAGGCTTCCCCGCACTGCCCGCGAGCAGTTCGAGGAAGGCGAGATGGTCTCCCCCGGCGACCTGAAAAAGGGGGATCTGGTCTTCTTCCGTACCTACGCCTCGTTCCCTTCCCATGTCGGCATCTATCTCGGCAACAATCGGATGATTCATGCCTCATCCCGTGACCGGAGGGTGGTCATCTCGGCTGTCAATACCCCCTACTACCGGGCGCGGTATATTGGGGCCAAGCGGATAGCCAAGATAGCGCCCGACACCTTCAACCTAGATGAGCTGGTGAGGGGTGTGGATGAGGAAATAGAGGAAAACGCCCTTGATAACGACAGTTCTGACGTTTCTCTGATCAGCAACTGAATCTCATCTGAATCAACGACTGGAATCCGGCCTCTGTGGAGGCCGGATTTTTTTTTGCGGAGGTGCTGTGCTCCTGGTAACGGCGGCCTTGTTGCTTCACGACAATAGGGTTCTCTTGACGAAGCGGCGTGAAGACGCCCCGTATCCGGGCTACTGGGAATTTCCCGGTGGCAAGGTGGAAGCGAACGAGGACCCGATGCGTTGCGTGGAGCGGGAACTCATGGAGGAACTGGGCATCACCGTGCGGGCCGATGGCATCTATGACGTGCTGTTTCACCGCTATCCGGAGCGGACGGTACTGGTGCTCGTGTACCGTTGCGTGTGGCTCGCCGGTGACATCCGGGACCTCCAGGTGGCGGCGCACCGATGGGTGGAGCCCAGGACGCTGACAACCTACCGCCTCCTGCCGGCGGACGTTCCCCTGGCAGAGCGACTGGCACGGGAGTTCGACGATGCGGATACTGCTGGCCTATAGAGCACATCCGGCCGGAAGCCGGGACCCCTTTGCGTCACTCCTGCCGGTCGGGCTGCTGTCGCTCCGTGGCGTCCTGACTGAGCAGGGACACGATACGCACCTTGCCAACCTGTCCGGTTTCTCCTGGGATGAGGTAACGGCCTGTCTGCGCCGGGAGAATCCGGAACTGCTCGGACTCTCCCAGTTCACCCACAATCGCCATGAAATGCTGCGTCTGGCTGTTCTGGCAAAATCCCTCAACCCTTCCTGTGTCGTGGTTTTCGGTGGTCCCCACGCGAGCCATGCCCTGGCAGATCTCCTCGTGCCGGGTTCGCCGGTGGATCTGGTCGTCATCGGCGAGGGTGAGGATACCGTTCGGGAACTGGCAGCAGTGCTGGGGAGCCAGGGGAGGTATGGGCTGCGCCGGGTACAGGGGATTGCGTTTCGCGACGGTGATGAGGTCGTCACTACGCCGCCTCGCCCGCCGATCAGCAACCTGGATACCCTCCCCCGGATGGCTGAGCAGTGCGGTGACGCCATCGGTGTCGACCCGTTGCGCCAGCTCGGCTTTATCGTCACCTCCCGCGGCTGTCCGGCAGCATGCAGTTTCTGCAACTCTCCCCGCTTTTGGGGAAACCGGCTCCGCTTCCGCTCGCCGCGGGCCATTGTGGACGAGATCCGTTTTATTCGGGACCGGTTCGGTCTGATCTACTTTTCCCTGCGCGACGACACCTTCACTGCCGACCGGGCGCGAGTGCTGGAGTTCTGCCGTCTCCTCGTCGAGGAGCGGGTGCATATCCTCTGGAACTGTCAGTCGCGGGCGAACTTCCTGGACGAGGAGCTCCTGGTCCGACTCAAGCTGGCCGGTTGCGAATGTGTGCAGGTGGGGGTGGAGTCCGGTGCTCCTTCACTGCTCAGGACGCTGGGGAAGGGGCTCATCCCCGAACAGATGGTGCAGGTGGCTGATGCGGTTCGCCGTGTCGGCCTGCAGCTATCCATCTATCTCATTGCCGGCATTCCGGGTGAAGGCGAGGCGGAACTGGGCGAGACCTGCCGGCTGATCGACCGTCTCCGGCCCCATGACGGCCATGTGTCGCCGCTGGCCTATTACCCGGGGACCGGGCTGTTTGAGCAGGCGGTGGCACGGGGCGAGGTCCCGGAGAGCCTGTTTGCCGATTTCCGGGGCGAGGCGTGCCTGGTCAGAAACGACCCCTTTGCGCTACGGGCTAAAACCGTGCTCCTGGATGCCGTAACTGCCGCTGGCGAACGGCATGCCTACCGTTCCCGCGATTTTCGAGCGCACAAAGAGCGGTACGGCCTGTCGTCGGTGACCAATCTGCTGGCTGGTGCTTATTATGAAGGTGGCGGTGATGCCGGAAGAGCCGAGGCTGAGTATCGGGAACTGATTCGCCATCAGGCGGACAATCCGTGGGGATGGCTCCTGCTGGGGGAACTGCTGGGTTCAACGGGGCGCTTCACCGAAGCGGAGCAGGCCTTTAGCCGCGTCCTTGGCCTGGTTCCCCGTCATGCACCGGCCCATGCAGCACGGGGAGAACTGGCGAAGCTTGCCGGGAAAAAGGAGCTGGCCCGTGAATGGTTTTCCCGGGCGCTGGCCATCGATTCCCGTGAGCCAACGGCGCTCAAGGGGCTGAAGCAGCTGGACAAAAAAAAGGCGAAGCCGCGAGCGGCTTCGCCTGGTACTGCGGACAAGTGCTGAATTACTTTACGATCCGTACGCCGGCAGCAAAGATAATCTTGTCAAAGGTCTTCTTGAGAGTCTTGCTCTGGAAGTTGACCATCGGCGGCGAATCCGGGAACTCAACAACCTCGCCAACCTTGACCGGGGTTTGCATAACGGCTACCCACAGCTTCTGGCCGTTTTCTTCCACTTCCAGGTAGGTGTACCCACCGGAATCCATGGTCTGCAGTACCTTACCCTTGTGGCCTGCGCCGGCAGGGATCTCCTGGGGCTTCAGACCTGCATGGGGATCGCCGCCCGGGGCAGCGCCGGCCGGCATCTGTGGTGCGCCGCCTGCCTGCGGAGCAGCAGCAACTGGAGCTTCTTCCTTCTTCTGACACCCGGCAGCCGCGAGTGCGACGATGGAGAGCAGTACGACGATAGTCTTCTTCACGATCATCCTCCTGTGATTTTTTTTGCAGAGGGAACCCTAACATAGATTGGAACGGATTTACAATAAAAAATTCGCACAAAAAATTTACGGGAAATCGGGCTATTGCCCGAGGAGGACTTCGCCCGAATCGGTGAAGATCTTGGCCGGCAGCTGGAATACCCGCTTGAAAATATTGAAGACCCCCTTGGTCATGGCCTTGACCGGAATAGCCGATACCTGCGGGTTCTCCATCTTTCCCTTGGCCTCGAAGTAGGTGGTGATAAAGGCGCGATCCTTGCCGGTCAGTATCCAGCCGACGATCGGTATCCTGTTCACGACCTTGTCGATGGTCTGGAGCGGTTGGACCCCGATGGTGAGATTCAGCTCCTCTTTGACAATATCCATGCTGCCGACGGTCGAGATGTTCATGGCGTTACTTTTCAAAAAGAGGTCGGTGGTGGAGAGGATGCCGTCCTTGATGGCGACGGTTCCCTTGATTTCGTCGTAGGGCATCCCGCCGGAGACCATGTCGGGCAACTGGAATTTGAGAAGCTGGGAAACGTTCAGGATCGAGAAGATCTTGGACAGGATCTCAAAACGGCGTAGGGTTCCGTCCTGGCAGACGAGCCTGACGGACCCCAGGCTGTTTCGTTTCAGCTCGGCAGCGTTTCTCCCCCGGGCCGTCAGGTCACCGCTGGAGGAGAGAGAGCCGGTGATCTCCTGGGTCTTGAACCCCAGTGCCCGGGTCACCTGATCGGCTGCCGCTCCCTCCAGGTTGTATCCCACCTGATAGCGCGGAGTCGTTGGATTGCTCCGGTCGAGCCGGGCCTTCACCGTTGCCTGACCGCCAAAGGCGGCAAATGAGACCGGTTGCAGGTAGGTAACCCGGTTTTCATGCTGGACAACGGCGCTGAGTTTTTCAAACGGGATGGTGTCGAACATTCCCCGGCTGGCGCTTACCGTTGCTTTCAGCAGCGGTGTCGAACCGTTGGCGGATTCCCCCCCCTGACGTTCGAGGCCGGCCAGGAGGATCAGGTCCCCCGGCTCCAGGTAAGGGGCATTGATGGCAAGGTCGATGGCCGGGTTGTCCAGATCGGTGATGGTTCCCTTGATGTTGAGTTGCGACTTGTTCACCTGGCAGGAGAGGTTCTTGATCTCAAGGTTATTGTTGGCAAGGGTCAAGGTGCCCCCGACCCGGCTCGCCCTGACCGGACCTTCCGCACCCTTCAGCCCCAGGTCGGACAGGTTCAGGAGAGGGGACGAAATGGTAGCGCTGATCTTCGGTGCCTTCCATCCCTCCAGCGAGCCTCTGCCGCTGACCACGGAGCTGCCGATCCGGGCCGAAAGCTGTGAGGTATGCAGCGCCGGGCCGGTAAAGGTGATGACCCCGTTCAGGTCGCTCACCGGCGACGGGAACGAAGGCGGCTGGAGCGAGCCGTGCTGAAGGGATATGGTCCCCCGCCAGAGCAAGTCACCCGGACCTTTGGTCCCTTCGCCCTGGAGGGTGGCCTGCAGTCTTCCCCGTGGCTTGTAGCCGGCAAGCTGGGGGAGCAGGGGTGCCATTTCACCCAGCTCTAGGGTGTTGGTCTTTAGTCCCACGGTCAACTGCTTGTCCGTGGCGTACCGGTAGGCGGCCGAGAGTGCAATGCCGGCATGGGGCAGGGTGTAGGTGAGTGAGTCGAGCGTTGCCGACGTCTTGTCGATCCGCCCCTTGAATTCGATGCGGTTAGACAGGCTGGCCGGCTTGCGCAGCTGGTCTGCATAGCGGTAGGTGGCCGGTGTGAGGTCCCAGTCGCCGGCCAGTGCATATCCGCTGGTGTAGCCGGCACCGTTCAGGCGGATGGTGGAGGTGCCGTCGAGTGTCACCTTTTTGCCGAAATCCGTCCCCAGGAGCCAGCCCAGTTCACCCGGACCGGGGTTCATGACCATACTGAACGGGTAGCCGGAGGGCTTGTTCAGGGGGTAGTCGGTGATCTTGCCGGTCAGGGTGAACGGGGAGCTGCCGAAGCGGCCCGCCATGCCGTTCAGGTTGAAGTCTTTGCCCCGCATCTCCAATTCGCCCTTGATGCTGTTGAAGGTCGGCATCTGGGTGCCGTAGGAGACAATCCCCTGCTCCACGCGTCCCTTGATGTACAGGACGTTGTAGTTTTCTCCCCGCTCCATGTGCAGGATCTGGCTGACCCTGCCGTCGAGCCGGCCGTCGTCAAGCCGGTACACCCCGCCCTTGATATGCTCCTCGATCCAGTTGGCAACGTGGTCGACGATGATGCCGTACGGGATGTACTGGTGGAACTCTTCCAGCCGGAAGGTGGAGGTGGCTGCCTTGGCGGTGATGCGGGGGTCGCCGGTGTGAATGTCGCTGATCCGGCAACTCCCTTTCACTCCCAGGCCGTCCATCTTCAGGTCGATGGCCTTGACATCGACCTCCCGGGGATTGACCCGCAGTTCGTACTTGCAGCGAAGGTCTCTCGGGGTGAGGAGTGCGTGGAAGATCGGCTGGTAGTCGAAGCGAAGCCCCGCCACACGAAAGCTCCCCTTGGCATCGAACTCCTTCAGCGAGCCACTGAAGGTGGCATCGGTCTCAAAGCGGCCCAGGGGCTGCCTGAAGGGGACATAGCGCTGGTAATAAGGCCAGTAGCGGGCGACATCCAGGTTCTTGCCAATAACCTTCACCTCGAGCGAGGTGTCGGTCAGTGGCTTTGCGGCCGGGGCGATGCGCCCCTTGCCCCCCAGGGCTATGGTCTGGGTGTCCCGTCCTTCGCCCAGTTGGCCGGCTATCTTGAAACTGCACCGTTTTCCCCTGGCAAGGCGGCTGATGTAGAGTTCAGTGCCCCGGAGCGTGGTGGTCAACCCGGTCGGCGTCACTGCCCGGTCCACGAAGGAGAGCGTTCCCTGGTCGAGCCATAGGTCATGGAGGGAAAGCGGCAGCTCCTTCCCCCCTCCTTCCAGCAGGTCGCTGATGTTGAACGTTCCGTCCGGCTTGCGGATGACCGTGATGGTCGGCGCCTTGAGTGCGAGCTCATGGATGGCTATCCGGCGGGCCAGGAGGGGGAGGAGGTCGAGCCTGAAGGTGAGGGCCTCTGCGGCGAGGAAGATCGCCTGGCCATCCGGTTCCTTTACCACCACCTTCCTGAAGGTGAAGGAGGGATGAAACCCCATGGTAAAGCTGCCGGCATCGTAGCTGACCGGGCGCTTCAGCTCCCGCCCGAGGGTGGCGATGATCTGGTCGCGGTAGGTGTCCAGGTTGCCGAGCCTGGCGACCAGGAGCCATGCCCCGCCGCAGAGGCCGGCGATGAGGGCGAGGATGACAATGAGTATGGTCAGCTGTTTTCTGGTAATGGTCATGGGATCGTCGATAACGGGCTGTAATGAACCCCTGCAGACGGGGGAAGTATACTCCTGACTCTGCCGGGCCGCAAGGAATACCGTCCCGTTCTTTGCCTTTACTCCATGGAACGCTGGACCTACAAGGCAGGCTTATGCACCCCTCTGGTTTCCTGGCCACTCCCTCCGTTATTGCTCCACCTCGCCATGGTTTTTCCTCTCTTCTTTTTATTTGCCGTCTCTATAGTGGTGTGGTAAAAAAAACCATATAATGGTGGGAGGATGAATTGCCTAAGGCAACGCTGCTGTTCCGCTACAAGCAGGCCCTTCCGGGCGGGAAAATTGTTGAGGTGGTCGTGTGGCGCTTGTCGGAGCCCCTGCCCGGCAGCGATCACCTGTTCAAGTATAGGCTCTATTACGGTCTGACAGACGGGTCGTGTCTTGTCAGGTATGACAATGAGCGAGGCAAGGGCGACCACAGGCATATTGAGGGGCAGGAGCAGGATTACCGGTTCAGGGACGTTGACACGCTGCAGGCGGATTTCCGGGCGGATATCAGGAGGTATCATGAGCGGGAGAGACTTTAAGGTGGGGATCGTCTCCGAGGAGAAGTTTTTCCAGGAGATTCACGAGCTGGCCGTCCAGGTGGACAAGGGGATTTTTCCGGAGAAGCCGGTGGAGCGGGTCTATTTCGGAGATATGAAGACCTTTCTGGAGTACATCACTCCGAAGCGGTTCGCGCTCATGGATACGCTCCATAAATCCGGGCCGATGACCATTTACGCGCTGGCAAAACTCCTTCATCGAAACTACAAGAACGTCCACGACGATGTGAAGGCACTGGAAAGCATCGGGCTGGTGGAAAAGAACGAGGCCGGCCGGTACGTTGTCCCCTGGGAAGAGATTACGGCATCGACGAGGCTGGCGGCATGATCTATGCCGGCATGGAGCTTGTCGAACTGGAGGCCCTCGGTCGCAGCAAAACACCACGCCTCAAATACGATGACATCCGCCTGGAAGTTGCAGTGTGACCGCAAGCCGAAACGGCTCTTCGACTCAGCAGCCGATAATGCCGGAGTTCGCAAGATTACCCCCAAGCTGCTGAGTCTCCCATCGTTTCACCTCCTCGATTCGCGCCTTTACTTTAATCCTTCCCCTCTGCTATCATTCGCCGGTTTATGAAGATCAAACGCCTGGAAATAATCGGCTTCAAGTCGTTCGTCGACCGGACCGTGCTCGACTTCCCCCAGGGGGTGACGGCGGTGGTCGGTCCCAACGGCTGTGGCAAGTCCAATGTCGTCGATGCCATCCGCTGGGTCATGGGGGAGCAGTCGGTCAAGAACCTGCGGGGCCGGCAGATGGAGGACGTCATCTTCGGGGGGAGCGAGGGGCGGAAGCCTTTGGGTATGGCCGAAGTATCCCTGGTCTTTTCCGCCGAGGACGGTCGGGTGCCGGCAAGGTATCTGAACTTCAGCGAGATCCAGGTGACCCGCCGGCTCTACCGGGACGGTGAGAGCGAATACCTGCTGAACAAGACCCCGTGCCGACTCATGGATATCGCCGAGCTGTTCATGGATACCGGTGTCGGGGCCAGGGCCTACTCCATCATCGAGCAGGGCCGGATCGGCATGATCCTCCTGGCCAAACCCGAGGAACGCCGCTTTTTGATCGAGGAGGCGGCCGGCGTCACCAAGTTCAAGTCCCGGAAGCTGATGGCCCTGAAGAAGATCGAGACCACCCGCCAGAACCTGCTCCGGATCGGCGACCTGGTGGGGGAGCTGAAGCGGCAGCTCGGCTCTCTTCAACGTCAGGCCAGGAAGGCGGAACGTTTCCGGTCGTTCCGGGAGGAGTTGAAGGAGATCGAACTCCTCATGGTCGCGCGGCGGTTTGCCGCACTCTCGGCAGACCGGCAGCGGCTGACCGCTGACCTGGCAGCCCTTGCCGAACGGGAGACAACCGCCGCCGCCGACCTGGCCGGCCGGGAACTGGCGCTTGAGCAGTTGCGGGTGTCACTCTGCGATGAGGAGCAGCTTCTGGCCCGGGGCCAGGAACAGCTCTACCAGGTGCGGAGCGAGTTCCAGACGGCCGAAAACCGCCGTGAGCTGCTTGGCCGGGAGTTAACGGCCTGCCGTGAGCAGACGGTGCGCCTCAACGAGGATATGGCAAGCCTGGAGCGGCAACTGGTGGAGGCCGAGGCCGAGCAGCGCCTGCTGATCGAGCGGCGTGAGTCGTTTGGCCTGGAAGCGGCCGGCGAGGTCGATGCCCTTGCCGAACAGGAAGCAACGCTCAGGGAACTGACCGAGGAGGAGAAGCAGAGCTCGGCCCAGCTGGAGGACGAGCGGCGGACCCTGTTCACCCTCTTGGCCGAGATCTCCCAGTACGGCAACCAGGAGAGCGCTGCGCTCCGGCGTCTGGAAGGGCTGGCGGAGCGGGTCGAGCGCAGCCGGCGTGAAGGAGTGACCCTTGCCGAGCGCCTTGTGGAGGCGACCGGCCGGGCCGGCGAACTGGCAACCGCCGTTGCCGCCGGTAAGACCGCTCGCGAGGAGTTGCAGGGGCAGCTTTCCCGACTCCGTGCCCGGGAAGAGGAGCTGCGGGCGACGCTGGCCCTGCTCGACCGGGAACTCCAGCAGCAACGCGACGAACTGAACCGCACCGCTTCCCGCCTTCACTCCCTGGAGGAGCTGGAGGCCCAGTTTGCCGGCTACGGTCAGGGGGTCAGGAACGTTTTTCAGACCAGCGGCTTTCGGGAGCGTTTCCGGGGGGTTGTGGCCGACTTGGTGGAGACGGCCGAGACATATGAGACCGCCCTGGAGGCGGTACTCGGTGAGCGGCTCCAGGCGGTGCTTGCCGCTGAGACGGTTGATGTGCTGGCGGCCGTAAGCCACCTGAAGGAGACGGCCGGCGGGCGCTGCTCATTCCTGCTCCCCTCGGTGTCGGTTGCGCCGGCAGGTGAGAGGCTGTCCGGCGCCGACCGGCTCCTCGACCTGGTGCGGATCCTGCCCGAGTACGAGGAGCGGATCGCCCCCTTTCTCCGGGACGTGTACCTTGCCGAAGACCTGACCACTGGTCTGGAACTGACCCGGCGTCATCCGCACCTGACGTTCGTCACCCCCCAGGGCGATCTGGCCTGCGCCGGCGGCATGGTGGCCGGCGGTTCCCGGGAAGCGGCGCAGCAGGGGCTGGTGACCAAGAAGCGGGAGATCAGGGCGCTGACCGGTGACGTGGCAAGACTTGAGGCGAGTGTCGCCGCGCTGGGAGCTGACCGGCAGACGACCGCTACTGACCTGGCCGTTGTCGAGGAGGAGTTGCGGCGGGTACGCCAGGAGCTCCATCAGGCGGATATGGCGCTGCTCAATGCCGAGAAGGACCTGCAGCGGGCCGGGGAGGAATGCCAGCGCCTGGAAGAGCGGTTGGCGGTCAAGGCGTTGGAAGACGATCAACTCAACGAGGAACGGGAGCTGCTCGAAGCGGAAGCGGCAAACGCGGGCCAGCGGCGGCAGGAGGCCGAGGCGCACAAAGGTGAGCGTGAAGCGGCGGTGGCAGCCCTGCAGGAATCCCTCGCCGTGCAGCGGCGCCGCATCGAGCAGGCGAGGGAAGCGGTGACCGCCCTGAAGGTGCGCACTGCGGCCCTGAACGAAAAGCGGGAGTCGACCCTGCGGGCGCTGAAACGGGTCGAGGAGTTACGTGGCGACCTGGCTCAGCGTCTTGCCCGTCGGCGGGAGGAACTCGCCCGGAGCGAGGCGGAGTCCGTGCGCCTGACCGGCCTCTTGTCGGAGCAGGAGGCGGCGGTGAAAGGGCTGGTCATCCGGCAGGCCGAAGCCGAGGAAGCGGTCAGTGCCCTGCGGGAACGGTTCACTGTCCTGTCACAGGGGAGCCAGACCGATGAGGGCGCACTGAAGGGGATCAGGTCGTCAGTGGACGAACTCCGGCGCCAGATCGGCGCTCTGACCCTGCAGCTGTCGGAACTGAACCTGCAGCTGGAGCACCTGGAAACGGTGGTCAGGGACAAATACCGCCTGTCCATGGATGACGTCCTTCCCCGCTCCAGCGACCTGCAACTGGACGAAGAGGAGCGTCAGGCCCGGCAGATCGAACTGCAACGACTCCTGGACGAACTGGGCGAAGTGAACCTGACGGCCATCGAAGAGTATCGGGAGCTGGAGGAGCGCCACGCCTTTGTGACCGCCCAGATGGCCGACCTGGAGGAATCGCTGCACGCCCTGCAGCAGGCTATCCAGCGGATCAATCGGACTACCCGCAAGCGTTTTCAGGAGACGTTCCATCTGGTGAACGCCAAGTTCCGGGAGATCTTTCCCCGTCTCTTTTGTGGCGGCCAGGCCGAACTCCGCCTGACCGACGAGGAGGACCTGCTGGAAACCGGGATAGACATCGTTGTCCAGCCGCCGGGGAAGAAGCTTCAGAACGTCACCCTTCTTTCCGGGGGGGAGAAGGCCCTGACCGCGGTGGCGCTCATTTTTGCCATCTTCCTCATCAAGCCTTCGCCATTCTGTCTTCTCGACGAAGTGGACGCGCCGCTGGACGATGCCAATATCGGCCGGTTCAACGATATGATCAGGGAGATGTGCGCTGTCTCCCAGTTCATCCTGATTACCCACAGCAAGACCACCATGGCGGTTGCTGACACCCTGTACGGCGTCACCATGGAAGAGCCCGGAGTGTCGAAGGTGGTGTCGGTGAGGCTGCAGTGATCCGGTTGACAAAGGGGGGAACGTGCCGTTCCAGACCATTCTGACAGAGCTGGTGGAGAGAGTTCCCGGTGCCACGGGCGCCATACTTGCCGATTGGGAAGGCGAAGCGGTCAGCCAGTACTGCCCGGCCGGGGACGAGTATGAATTGAAGGTGCTCGGCGCCCACAAGGGGATCATTCTGAACCGGATGCGTGAAGTCCATGCGGCGCTTGGCGCGGGAGAGCTGCTGGAGACCACGGTTACCACGGTGGACCAGCATATCCTGGTCGGTGCGGTTGGCCCGGATTATGTACTGGTCATGACCCTGGAGCGGTCCGCCCTGGTCGGGTTGGCCCTTTTTCATTTCCGTGCCTGTGTCAAGCCGCTGGAAAAGGAGATTTACTGATGGCAGAGAAGAAGGGGTTCTTTCGCGGCCTGATGGACAAGTTGGCCGGATCGGAACAGCCGCTAGAAACGGTCCACCCGTCAGGAGCGCAGTCCGGGGAGAGGGATGTCCCTCCGGTGACCGAATCCGTACCGGGGACTTCGACACTGACGGCGTCGCCTGCGGTTCAGGAAAAGCCCCGTCTCGGTTTTTTTGAGCGGCTGAAACAGGGGCTCAGTAAGACCTCCGAGAGTCTTGTCGGGCGGATAGACCGGCTGGTCCTGGGGCGGAAACAGATCGACGCCGACACTCTCGAAGAGCTGGAAGAGATCCTCATTACTGCTGACATCGGTGTGAAGACATCGGTGGAATTGATCCGTACCCTGGAGCAGCGGTTGAAGCGAAACGAGCTGCAGGATGGCGAGGCCCTGCGCTCCGCACTCAAGGAGGAGATCCTCGCCCGTCTGGAACGCTTTGCCCAGCCTCTGCAGGTGGGAAATGCATCACCGTTCGTGATTATGGTGATCGGGGTGAACGGGGTGGGGAAGACCACCACGATCGGCAAGCTTGCCAGCCGGTTTGCCGGTGACGGGAAAAAGGTGCTGCTTGCGGCAGGCGACACCTTCCGGGCTGCGGCTGCCGAACAGTTGATGGTCTGGGGGGAGCGTGCCGGTGTGGATGTCATTCGTCATCAGGAAGGGGCCGATCCGGCAGCGGTGGTCTTTGACGCCTGCAAGGCCGCCGTGGCCCGGCAAGTGGACGTCCTGATCGTCGACACGGCCGGTCGCCTCCATACCAAGGTAAACCTCATGGAGGAGATGAAAAAGATGCGCCGGATCGTTGGGCGGGAAATTCCTGGTGGCCCCCACGAAACGCTGCTGGTGCTGGACGCGGCAACTGGCCAGAATGCCCTTTCCCAGGCCCGCCTGTTCAAGGAGGCGGCCGAGGTGAGCGGCATAGCCCTGACCAAACTGGATGGAACCGCCAAAGGGGGGATCGTCCTGGCCGTAAGCAACGAATTCCAGATCCCGGTTCGCTACATCGGGGTAGGGGAGGCGGTGGAGGATCTGCGTGATTTCGATCCCCGTCAGTTTGTCGAAGCCCTTTTTCAGTAGCCATTTCCAATAATTACTTGACTTTTTGCCAGCGATTCTCCTAATATTGGTCCGGTTTATTTATGGAAGCTGAGTTGCTACATACCCTGCAGGAAAAGGTGGATGCGCTGGTGGTGGCCTATCGGGAGCTGCGGCGGGAAAACGGCCAGCTCCGACAGGAGTTGGACCGACTCCGGGCTGAGCGGAGCGGGATCAAGGAGCAGGTCAGCCGGATCATAGCTTCTATCGAGGAGATTCAAGGGGCGTGAGCGGTTCCTACTGCATCAGGATTCTCGGGCGGGAGCTTCAGGTGAGAAGCAGCGCCGCACCCGAAACGGTGCAGGAGATCGAGGCGTTTGTCAATGATACGGTCGCACGGGTCGAGTCCAGGGTTCGGGGGGGCGATAGACTTGGAGTGGCCATCCTGACCTTGATGACCCTGGCTGAGGAACATCTTGCCATTATGAAGAAGCAGGATTGCAACAAACGCAGCACTGAACAGGTGGTGGAGCTCATCAGGACGATCGATGAGATTCTGCCCGGTGCAGCTTAGGATGGACTCCTCCGGGGGCTTGACGATATAGCAGAGACGTGGTTGGGAAGTTTCAGTGGTTTCAGCAGGTGAATGTTGCAGTTCCCTGCTTCTGATAGGAAAGAGCATGTTACACGGCCAAAGATGCGATATAAGGATCGACTGAACATACTGCCGGTTTCCTGAAAACGCACTATTTCTATCCCCTGTCACCACCTCCCTCCACCCTCCTGATTGCCCCCCATTCAAGGAATGGCCCGCTGTGGCCTGCGCACAACTGTCGAATTGGTCTGGTATGCCTAAACGTTCGCTCCGTAGCCAGATGCTTGCCCGCCGGCGCGGGATGAGTGTCGTCGAATGCAGCCGCCTGAGCAACCTGATCCAGCAGAAGGTCATCAGCTCGACGCAGTTTGTCGCTGCCCGCTCGCTTGCCCTGTATGCGGCCCGCGATAATGAAGTGGCCACCTCTGAGATCTGCCGGGCCGCCCTGGCGGCGGGAAAACTGCTGTGCTATCCGCGGGTCGAGGCAGGGTCTCTCGTGTTTCGACAGGTTTCCGGCGAGTGCGAGCTCGTCTGTGGTTCATTCGGTATCCCCGAGCCAGGGGACGTTTTTCCTGCGCACGATCCCGGCGAACTCGATCTTATAGTGATCCCCGGTGTGGCCTTTGACCTGAGAGGACACCGCATCGGCTATGGCAAAGGTTTTTACGATCGAACCGTCCATTCTCTTGAAGGATCGGGGAGACTGGTCGGTCTCTGTTATGATTTTCAGCTGGTTGATGCAGTAGCTGGTGAGCCCCACGATGTCCTGATGGATCTGATCATCACCGAAAGCCGTCTGGTCGGGCGGGGCTCTTTATCAATATAGAAGGGAGAGTGCCATGAAGATTGAAGTTGCCTTGTTGTTGATGGCTGTTGCGATTGGTGCGGGGTTTCTGGTCGGTTTTCTGATGAAGAAGCGATCGGCGGGACCGGCCGCCGTGAATGTTGATGAGCAGGCTGCCAAGATTCTTGAAGATGCCAGGCGGGAGGCTGAGACCACCCTGCGGGAAGCAAGCCTGAAGGCCAAAGATGAGGTGTACCAGGCCAAGGCAGAGATCGAGCGTGAGACCAAGGAAAAGAAAAAGGATTTGCAGGCCCTCGAAAAGCGTCTGCAGCAGAAGGAAGAGAACCTCGACAAAAAGATAAACCTCTATGACCAGCGCGATCTGGACTTCGGCAAGCGCGAGCAGGCGTTCTCCCAAAAGGAGCAGGCCTTGAGCCAGCGGGAGGAGAAAATCTCCCAGCTCATCGAGGAGCAGCGGCAGCAGTTGGAAAAGATATCGGGTATGACGGCGGCGGAAGCCAAAGCCGTTCTGATGGAGGCCATGGAGAACGAGGCCAAGCTCGATGCGGCCAAGCGGATCAAGGCGATAGAGGAAGAGACCCGGGAAACGGCCGACAAGAAATCCAAGGAAATACTTTCACTGGCAATTCAGCGCTATGCCGGTGACTATGTGGCGGAACGCACGGTCTCCGTGGTCCCCCTGCCGTCCGACGAGATGAAGGGGCGGATCATCGGTCGCGAAGGGCGGAACATTCGTGCCCTGGAGGCGGCAACTGGCATCGATCTGATCATTGATGACACCCCGGAGGCGGTCATTCTTTCCGGCTTCAATCCGGTGCGTCGCGAGGTTGCGCGGATTGCCCTGGAGAAACTGATTGCCGACGGGCGTATCCATCCCGGCCGGATCGAGGATGTGGTGCACAAGGCCGAAGAAGAAGTGGAGTTGACCATCAAGGAGGCGGGCGAGCAGGCGGCCTTCGACCTCGGCGTACATGGCATCCACCCCGAGATCCTCAAGCTGATCGGTCGTCTCAAGTATCGGACATCGTACAGCCAGAACGTGTACCAGCACTCGCTGGAAGTCGCCTTCCTCTGCGGCGTCATGGCTGCCGAGCTGGGAATCAACGTCAAGCAGGCCAAGCGGGCCGGCCTGCTGCACGACCTCGGGAAAGCGGTGGACCACGAAGTTGAGGGCTCCCATGCCGTCATCGGTGCCGAGATTGCCAGGAAGTACGGCGAGTCGCCGAAGATCGTCCATGCCATCATGGCGCACCACGAAGACGAGAAGCCCAACTCCGTGCTGGCTGTCCTGGTTCAGGCGGCTGATGCCCTGTCCGGCGCCCGTCCCGGTGCCCGTCGCGAGATGCTGGAAACCTATGTGAAGAGACTCGACGATCTTGAGCGGATCTCCACCTCGTTCGGCGGCGTAACCAATGCCTTTGCCATTCAGGCCGGCCGCGAGATCCGGATCATGGTCTCCAGCGAGGAAGTGAGCGACGAGCGTGCCGTTGTGCTGGCCAAGGACATCGCCAAAAAGATCGAGACGGAGATGACCTATCCCGGTCAGATCAAGGTGCATGTGATCCGGGAAACCCGGGCTGTCGAGTATGCCCGTTAATATCCTGTTCATCGGCGATATCGTTGGCAAGCCGGGCCGGCAGGCGGTCGAGCGCGAACTGCATAAGCTGGTCGACCGTTACCGTGTTGACCTGGTGATTGCCAATGGCGAGAATGCGGCCGGTGGTTTCGGCCTGACCGTTGAGACGGCCAAAGAGCTTTTCGAGCAGGGAGTGCAGTTCTTTACCAGCGGCAATCATATCTGGGACAAGAAGGATGCCCTGGAGTATATCGGCAGGGAAGAGCGGCTCATCCGCCCGGCGAACTATCCTCCCGGAACGCCGGGGCAGGGGAGTGCCATAGTCAGGACAGCGGGCGGTGTCAAGGTCGGGGTGATAAACCTTGAGGGGCGGGTATTCATGAACAGCCTGGAATGCCCGTTCCGGACCGCGGACAGTGAACTGGAGAAGCTGAAACAGGAGACCCCTGTCATTCTTGTTGATTTTCATGCAGAGGCGACCTCCGAAAAGTCCGCGTTGGGGTGGTATCTGGACGGAAGAGTGAGCGCCGTGGTCGGTACCCATACCCATGTCCAGACCGCTGACGAGCGTCTGCTTCCCGGCGGCACCGCGTTTATCACCGATGCCGGCATGACCGGGTCGTTCGATTCGGTCATCGGCGTACGCAAGGACGAACCGATCCAGAAGTTTCTGACGCAACTCCCGGCGAAGTTCGAGGTTGCCAAAAAGGATGTTCGCCTGAACGGGGTAGTGATATCCGTTGATGAAATTACCGGCAAGTCGTTGGCGATTGAACGGGTCAATATTGCCTGCCATTGAGAAAGGAAATGGAAATGTCCGTAGCTGAGCAGATGGAGCAGATAAGGCGGGGTGCCGTTGAAATTCTTCTGGAGAAGGACCTCGAAGAGAAACTCCGGAAATCCATCGAGACCGGCGTGCCGTTGAAGATAAAGGCCGGCTTCGATCCTACCGCTCCGGACCTCCATCTCGGGCATACCGTCCTTTTGCACAAGATGCGTCAGTTCCAGCAACTGGGGCATGAGGTCTATTTCCTCATCGGCGACTTTACCGGTATGATCGGCGATCCCACCGGCAAATCCGAGACCCGTCGTGCGTTGACCCGCGAAGACGTGCTCGTAAATGCCGAGACATACAAGGAGCAGGTCTTCAAGATCCTTGATCCGCAGAAGACAAAGGTTGTCTTCAACTCCGAGTGGCTCGGCAAGCTGACCGCAACGGACATGATCGGCCTGGCCGCCAAGTATACCGTGGCCAGGATGCTGGAGCGGGACGACTTCGGCAAGCGGTTCGCAACGCAGATGCCGATCAGCATCCATGAATTCCTCTATCCCCTCATGCAGGGATACGATTCGGTGGCCATGAAGGCCGATGTGGAGCTGGGCGGAACGGACCAGAAGTTCAATCTCCTGGTAGGCCGTGAATTGCAGCGGGAATGGGGGCAGCCACCCCAGACCGTCATTACCATGCCCCTTCTGGAAGGGTTGGACGGCGTCAACAAGATGTCCAAATCCCTGGGTAACTACATTGGCATCAATGATCCGGCCGATGAGATTTTCGGTAAGATCATGTCCATTTCGGACGAACTGATGATCCGTTACTACGAGCTGCTGAGTGATCTCACCCTGGCTGAGATCGAAGATTTGAAGAAGCGGATCAGGGAGCACTCGCTCCATCCCATGGAGGTCAAGAAGCAGCTCGGTCGCGAGATTGTTGCCAGGTATCACGGGGCGGCAGCGGCCCAGGCGGCTGAAGATAATTTCGTCAAGCGGTTCCGGGATAATCAGGTGCCGGAAGAGATGCCGGAGGTTACCCTCGATCGCGAAGGTTTGAGTATGCTGCTTGCCAGAATTCTTGCCAACGCCGGGCTGGTCGATTCCAACAGTGAAGGAAGACGAGCCATCAAGCAGGGCGGGGTGAAGGTGAACGGCGAAAAGGTGGGCAACGAGCAGGCTGAACTTGTCTGCGAAGGAACCTATGTAATTCAGGTAGGTAAGCGCCGCTTCGCCCGGGTCCGTTTCAGCGGCTGACCGGTATCCGGAAATTCGCGGTCTAGGTTCGGAATTTCAAGGCAGACAATGTCATCTGGCAAACCACGATGAAGGTAAAGAGCAGATACAGAACGATGGCAACCGCTGCAAGTTTCCGCTGAACCGCCGGGACGATACGGGCAAGGCTTTTCCGTTTCCGGGCCGGCATCAGTGCCCCGATTCCCAGGCCGCTGATGCCGGCCCCGAGAACTGCTGCGTACAAGGGGTAGCCGATATACCGATATTCCTTCTGGAGGATACAGAACGGGCAGTGGTGCGTCGGGAGTTCATAGACATAGAGGCTGATAAACGAGACCAACGATGCAAGCGCAATGACGAACGTCAGGGTGCTTGCCCCCGCGAATAGATACCCCCCCTTCCCCCTGTAAGAGAAGAGCACCCCGCACAGACAGGTAATCGCTATAGCTGAAAAGAACGCACTCTCCATCGGAACCATGGGGAGTGCGGCGATGTCTGCGGCGATCCCGCTGGTGCCCGAGCTGAACAGGCTTCCGCAGCACGATGTGATCACATTTGCCTTGAGTCCGCCAAAGTAGAGGAACTGGAAGACCGTTTCCGCAATGACAAACGGGACAATCGCCAGCAAAAGCGCATACTTTTGCCTGATGAGCGGATAGTCATACCCCTTTCCGTCAACGTGGTTGACAACAAGCCAGGCACCTGCGGACAGACAGGTGACTATTTTGAGGATCAGAACCGGGTAGCCGAAACTGTTTGCGCTCAGGGATCCGGCAGCGCACATCGCGCCCACAAACAGACCGTGAAGATAATCTGCCGTATATATGAAGAGGAAAAGCGAGAGAAGCTGAAAAAAAAGGGTGCAGCCGAGGATGGTGGAGATCAGGTAGGTCATCCGTTCAAGGCGCAACTGACGTTCGTTTCCGCTTTCCAGGTCCCAGCTGCCGATGATTCGAAACCCGTGCCAGCCGGCAAAGAGCATCATCAGGCTGATTATTGCCGACGATACCAGCAGGGACAGGATTGCGGGGTGCTGGATCATGCCTTCATCCCTTGGCCGTAATCCGGCCATCCCTCATTTCCACGACGGTCTCGGCCAGGTGCGAATCAAACACCAGCGGATCATGGCTGGCGATCAGTATGGTCTTCCCCCCTGACTTCAACGAAGCGATGATCGCCATGAACTCCTGAGAAAGCTTTGTGTCGAGATGCGCGGTCGGCTCATCGGCAACAAGTATCGTCGGGTTGTTTATCAACGCCCGGGCAATGGCAACCCGCTGCAGTTCGCCGCCGGAGAGCCAGTCTATCCTTGATGCGGCGTGACGTTTCATGTCAAACAGTTCCAGCAGTTCTTCCCCCCGTTTTTTGAATGAGGCGTGGCTTTCGCCCGAGGGGTAGGCCGGGAGCATGATGTTTTCCAGTACCGTTATTCCCCTGATCAGGTTGAACTGCTGGAAGATGAAGCCGAATGTCGCGCGACGGATTCCGGTAAGAAATCGTTCTGGGAGGCTCGTGACGTCAAACGCATCGGCAGTATCCCCATCCGGGGTGAACGACGTTCGGATGTTGTGCAGTGCTATCCTTCCCGAACTTGGCCGAATCATGCATCCTATCAGCGACAGTAGCGTGGTCTTGCCGGACCCGCTCGGTCCCTTGAATACGGTCAGTCTTCCCGGTTCAATATCGATGCTGACATCGTCCACTGCCGTAAACTGATTCGGCTTGCCGGCATTGTAGGTCTTCGTGACATGGGAAAGTCTGATCACGGTCAGGACCTCATGGCTGCATCGGGGTCAACCGTGGCAGCCAGCCAGGACGGAAAGATGGTTGCTGCGGTGTAGGGGAAGACCGAGAGGAAGAAGAGCACGGAGAGTTGATAGGCATCTATGGCCGGTACAAGGCGGAAATGGGGGTACAGGACAGACCATCCCTTGAGAGCGTTCCCGAAAAGGGGGGCGGAAAACATGAAGACATGTGCGTATGCCATAACTGCTCCGATCAGGAACGCGGACAACGAGACGGCGATTCCCTCCCAGAATTTCAGCAGGAGCACATCCGATGTTTCCCAGCCGATTGACTTCAGAATCCCGATCTCCTTTCGCTCCTCGGCTGAAAGACCGGTGGCTTTGTCCCAGGCAAAGATGACAAAAGAGACAACGGCAGAGAAAAGCACCACCGTTATCATCCCTCCCCGCCAGTCAAAGAGGGAGTCATAGGTCCTCAGTATTTCGCTTTTCAGGATGGGGCGGGCGTCAGGGAATTGATCCACGATCTTTGTGGCCACGGTTGTCAGTTCATGGTGATTTCTGACCGTTACCGCAAGGTCGGTTGCAACACCGTCGGGGAGGTTGAACATCGCCTGAAAGTCCTGCTGCGACATGAGAATCAGATCTGATGCCACCAGTTCGGATTCATGGGGGAGAATCTCCTGAACGTTCAGGAGCAGAGGGGTTTTGGCAAAGCTCCTGAACGTCACCAGATCGCCGGATGCAATCCGGAGGATCCTTGCGACCCCCTGGCCGATAATGATATTTCCCGGCTCAATCGTCCTGGTGGCAGGGACCATGAGCGTGTAATTCGCCCCAAAAACCGGATCATAGTAATACCCCCACCGACGGGGCTCAACCCTCCCCACACCGCGGATCGCGCCGATCTGCCGGCCATACTCCAGAGGAATCAGGTCGTGTCGGCCGGCGGTTTGCCGCTGGACCACCATGTCCGGAGCACCGGTGAGAATTTTCGTGGCTTCCTGTTTCAGGGCATGCACGAAAAAAATCAGCGAGGCAAGGACGAAGACGATAAGGGTATACAACATCAGCAGGGAAAGGTTCTTGAACTTTCTTCTCAGCAGGGAGGAAAGGGCGAAATCGAGGATGTTTCTATACCGGTTAACGGGTGTGGTCATTGTGTCTCTGGGTCAGCTGCGGAGGCGTCGTCAACGCCCCTGAGGGGAAATGCTCCAGTGCGACGGGATGATCCTGGAACGGTGCATGGCCGTCTGCCATGGACAGGTGCCTCGTGTAACGGGCCTCGGTAAAAAGGCACAGATCGGTCAACCCCAGTTCCTGCACCAGCTGGGCGCGGTATCTGCGGCCTGCCTCTCCGCCGGAACTCCTGGAGAGCGCATGCAGGAAGAGGATGGCAATGATGAGACCGCATACTGCAACAAAGGAGAAGAAAAAGTTCGATTTGCGCATGGTAGGGCGGTTCACCGTCATGGGAGAGAGTTCCGGGTTGCGGCCGTAATCTCGCTCAACCTGAGAATCCTTGTGCGCGTATTTCCGCAGGTTCAGCAGATAGGTGACATATCCTTTGAACCGTCGAAAAAGGCCTGCTGCCTGTTTTCAGGCGCCAGTCCCGATAGCCGCTCACGAACATGCCGCATACGGGACATTTGTCCTTGGATGTCGGGACGGGAATGGCAATAGCGGCATGGAGCGCTGCCTGGCCTGACAAGAGGATTACGATGATTTGCCGGGACTATCGGTTATAGATGGAACCGCATTTAATATCGCCCATGCTCTATGCCTTACCGTAAAAAATGTATCATGTAGGCAGGCATTATCAAGGGCCGTATTCAAAAGCCTTCCTCCATGGAGCGGACTTGTAACAGGGCGATAGACATTAGCGGAAAGTAAGTTAATATTATCTATGTAAGCTCCGCAACCTTTTTTACCTCAAATTTGAAATTTGTGCATCCGATCCGAAACAGACAGTTTTAAGCCACCGCCAGCTACCCCGGCAGAATCACTGCTCCCGCGGTCGGCGTCTTGATGGCGAAATATGATTACCGGAGGTAAGAGTCATGAAGCTGTTTATTGTCGTTGCGCTTGCAGTCCTCACCTTTTCTTCGGCCTATGCCGGGGTGCCGCCCAAAACAGAAGAACAGAAGACCCTCTACGCTATCGGCGCCGCAGTGGCCAGGTCGTTGTCCGTGTTTTCCTTGTCGCCACAAGAGTTTGAGCTGGTCTTGCAGGGGCTTCAGGATGCCCAGGCCGGCAAAAAGGCGGGGTTTGAAGTAACTGCCTATAACAACAAGATTCAGGAGCTGGCGAGGGCACGCCGTAAGGCAGAAGGTGACCGGCTCGCTGTGGCAGGGAAGGAGTTCCTGGAAAGTGCGGCTAAAGAGAAAGGTGCGGTAAAGACTCTTTCGGGCATGGTTTTTCTGCCTATTGTCGAAGGGAAAGGCGACTCACCCAAGTCAAGTGATACGGTCAAGGTCAACTATCGCGGTACCCTGATCGACGGCAAGGAGTTCGACAGTTCCTACAAGCGTGGGAAACCGCTGGAATTCAGGTTGGATGGTGTCATCAAGTGCTGGACAGAAGGTCTACAGAAAATGAAGGCGGGTGGCAAGGCAAAACTGGTCTGCCCTCCCAGTCTTGCTTACGGTGATAATGGTGCCGGTGAACTGATCCTGCCCGGCGCCACCCTGAATTTTGAGGTTGAACTGCTGGAAGTTAAAACTGAAAATACACAAAAGCCTGTGAGCCCTGCGGTCCCGGCAACAACAGATACTGGTGCAGGGAAATAATGGTTTCCAGTTCGTTGAAGAGAGGATTCTTTCCTGATATGAAAAAGCTGATGCTTCTGCTCATGCTCCTGACCATAACAGTCAGTGATGCTCATGCGGAAAAGAAGAATTACAAACGGACCGTAGAAAGATACTCCATGCCGGATGTTACCCTGGTCAACCAGGATGGCAAGAAGGTTAGATTCAAGGAGTTCATTGAAACGGACCAGCCGGTTGTCGTCGACTTCATCTACGGCACCTGCACCACCATCTGCCCTGTGCTTTCCGCCGGTTACGTCAACCTCCAGAGAAAGCTTGAACCATCCAAAAAAATGCCTCGGCTTGTATCGATTACAATAGACCCTGAAAACGATACGCCGAAAGTTATGAAAGAGTATCTGAAACGCTATCGCGCCCAACCGGGGTGGGACTTTCTCACGGGAAGCAGGGGTGATATCGACAAGGTCATGAAGGCATTCAACGCCTATATCCCCGACAAAATGTCACACTATCCGATAAATCTGATCCGCTCGCCGAAAAACGGTTCCTGGGTGCGCCTCTTTGGAATTATGAGTTCCAGGGAGTTCATGGATGAATACCTGCTGGTGGCAGGTAAATAGGAGTTTCGTCAGAAAAAACACAAGCACTTAACCGGGCAGGACGGACAAATGATACAGCGAACAGTTACCACCGCACAGTTATGCTTGCGAGCAGCGGTCATGGCTCTGCTAATTCTGGAGTGTGCCGCACCATGTTATCCTGCATTTGCTCCCCCTGCCGACCTTTCAAAAGCGGAGATCATGCGACTGGGTGAACAGATGTACCGCAAAGGCATTCTTCCCAGCGGCAAGGTCATGGAAGCCTTTATTCACGAAGATGTCCAAGTGGACAGCACCGCGTTTTCCTGCTCAAGCTGCCATCTGCAGGCAGGCCTCGGTTCTGTTGAAGGTGGGGTGGTAACGCCGCCGACCAATGGGGCAAAACTGTACAAACCGTATCGGCGCCCCCCCTCTCTGGATGACATCCCTGACCGGGCTGGCCGCTATTTCTATGCAAAGACCATTGTGGAACGGCCCGCCTACACCCGCGAAAGCTTGGCCAAAGCCATGCGCTTTGGCATCGATCCTGCCGGCGAGGTTTTTAATGATGTCATGCCGCGTTATCCTCTGTCAGACCGGGACATGTCTATCCTGATCAGCTACCTGGAGATGCTCTCTTCGGAGCCTTCTTCCGGAGCCACCAGCCAAGGGTTCAGATTTGCAACCATTGTTACCGACGATGTCAGCGAGGTGGATCGGCGAGCCCTCCTGTTGCCGTTACAGAATTTCATTGCCCAGAAGAACCAGCAGGTAACTATGTATAATGACTTCATAAAGTTCGGATACACGCCGACTGCTGACATGAAATATGCGTTTCGCAATGCTGCTTTGGATGTGTGGGAATTGAAAGGTCCGCCTGAAACCTGGCAGGCCCAGCTTGAAGGATATTACGCAAAACAGCCTGTTTTTGCAGTTCTAGGGGGTATTTCCAATAGCGATTGGCAGCCTGTTCACGATTTCTGTGAAGCCCAGCGCCTCCCCTGTCTTTTCCCGATCACCGATTTCCCGGTAGTTTCTGAAACCGGCTGGTACACGTATTATTTAAACAAAGGTTACTATCAGGAAGGAGAGACGGTCGCCCGCTATCTCAATCGACTGGAAACTCTCCCCGCAGAAACGCCCATCCTCCAGATTGTCCAGGACTCCCCGACAGGCCGCGCACTCGCGGCCGGTTTCCAGAAAACCTGGAAAGAACTGGAGCGTCCGGATCTGCCCATCATGACGCTTACCGCTGCGCAGTTGCGTGACCGGAATACGCTGCCAAGCCTCCTTAAACAGCAGAAGCCCGGGGTGTTGCTGCTCTGGACCGATGCGGAACCGCTGCCGTATTTGCCGGAACTGGCCGCCCGACTCTCAGTGCCTGGGATGGTATTCGTGTCGTCAGGCTATCTGGGTAAAAAGAGCGTAACTATTCCTGAGAAAGTTCGGGACAGGGTTTACGTGACCTATCCTTACCGTCTGACACCCTATGTCGGTCCCAAGACCGGAGGCATTGATTCCAGAGTCCCGATTCTCGCGAGTTTCAGGGATTTGGGTGACCGCAGGATTGCATCACGCACCGTTTCCGCCCTGACCCAGGCGACTCTGCTCGGGTTGAGCAAGCTCAATGATGATCTCTATCGCGATAATCTCATAGATATCATGAGCATGCAGATGGACCTGACAGTCAAGGATTATGAGCGGCTCAGTTTTGGTCCAGGTCAGCGCTATGTATCAAAGGGGTGTTATATCATCCAGCTCGGCATGGGTGCTGAACCCGCATTACTGCCGCGGAGCGACTGGGTGATCCACTAAAATTTGCTCCGCGTATCTCTCCTGTAAACTTTCCTTGCACCCCTTTATCATCAGATCTTATCCGGGCACTTCCGTTAAACATTAGCGAAACCAGGTAGTTGGCCTGTATTGTCTGATGTGGCACAACTATTGATAGTTATATGACCACAGGGGGTAGGTATCAATTTGCCACCAAACTTCATCCGGAGTGTCAAAAACCTTGACAGATAATCACCAGAACAGCGATTCGCACTGAGCAGTCATCGTCAATTCGGATAACTGGGAAAATGGAGGTCATGATGAAAACAAAACGTATGGTCATGCTCGTTGTAATGGCAGCACTTATCTCAATCGCAGGTGGAGTGGCCTATGCCGACGGAAAGGGCGCCGGAAGAGGCCACGGGAAAGGTCCGATGACGCCGGGGTTGGCCGCGAAAAGAGAGATGGTTCGCAAGCAGCAGGAACAGCGCATCACTCCCGAGAAACGACAGGCCGCGGTGGAAGCTCTGAAGGCGGAGCGGCTCAGAGTGTACAGGGCAAAACAGGCAGTTAAGGGATCCTCCCCGTTCGACAAAGATGGGAAATAGCCAATCTCGCTGCAGCAAGGAGGAGTTTATGGATATTCGAAAAATGAGTTTGAGGCGTTTTGGGCTATTGTTGGTCCTGCTCTGCATCTGGAGCGTTCCATACCTTGCGGGGGCGGCCCCCCTGGCTCAGATTCCGACCGGACCGCTCGATGCATACAACGGCATCCCCGATTACTACACCACTGCCAACTGGGCCAACAGCTTTCCGATGGCGAAGTTTGTCGATACCCTCCCCGGTCTCGGGGCTGCCAATGCAAACAACCTGGGTCAGTACCTCCCGGTTGCCGTAGCGGATACCACAACATTCCCCGGTTCCGACTATTACATCATCGAACTCCGAGAATATTCGGAAAAAATGCACAGCGACCTCAATCCGACCAAGCTCCGTGGTTACGTTCAGGTTGATAGTGCAGGAGTTGATGTCGCACCGATACATTACCTGGGACCGATTATCGTTGCGACAAAAGACCGGCCGGTGCGCCTCAAGTTCACCAACAAGCTTCCGACCGGTGCCGGTGGTGACCTCTTCATCCCGGTCGACGAAACAGTCATGGGTGCCGGCGAAGGTCCCATCCCCGGCGAGAAATACACCCAGAACCGAGCTGACATCCATTTGCATGGTGGCCGTACCCCCTGGATCAGTGACGGCACTCCCCATCAATGGATCACTCCTGCCGGCGAAAACACCAATTACAAAACCGGCGTTAGCATGCAGAATGTCCCTGACATGTGTTTTGACGCCAACGGTGATGCTATCCCCCGAGCAACAGACCCCAATTGCCTGACAGGAAGCTCCAATCCGGGCGAAGGCTCTACTACCTATTACTTTACCAACCAGCAGAGCACCCGGCTGATGTTCTACCATGACCATGCCTGGGGGATCACCCGTCTCAACGTCTATGCCGGCGAGGCCGCAGGCTATCTGATCACCGACCCGATTGAGCAGGACCTTATTGACCGTGGGATCATCCCCGGGACCAAAACCGATACTTCCATCTCCATGGGTGGCATGATCCCCCTGATCATCCAGGACAAGACGTTTGTCGATGCCACACCGACCGTTCATCCGGTAACGGGTCAGACGGTTCCCAAGGTTCGTATCACCGACCCGCTCTGGAACTGGGGAAGTGCAGCTCCGGTGAATGGCGTTGTCCCTCCGGTAACCGGTGACCTCTGGCTGCCGCACGTCTACATGCCGGCCCAGATGCCGACAGGCTCAGGGACCGGCGGTGTCAATCCTTTCGGGCGCTGGATGTATGGCCCCTGGTTCTACCCGGCTACTGCTGTCACCCACGGTCCGGTTGCCAACCCGTATCATGATCCGAACTGCGACAGTTCTGATCCATTCATCCTAGCCCAGTGTGAGACCCCGGGCCAGCCGCCGCTGATTCCGGGAACACCCAACGTTTCGATGGGGATGGAAGCGTTCCAGGACAGCGCAGTCGTTAACGGCACTGCCTTCCCTTCGTTGACGGTTGATCCGAAGCCCTACCGCTTCCGCATCCTGAATGCTGCCAGCGACCGTTTCCTGAACATGTCGTTCTATGTGGCTGACCCGGCACAGGTCAGTCCTGACGCCAGGCTGCTTGCCGCAGGCAAATCCAACCTGACCGAAGTGAAGATGGTCCCCGCATCGGCAGCGACGGCCGCAGCGAACAATTGGCCGGCGGACTGGCCGGTGGACGGCCGTGAAGGCGGGGTACCAGACCCCGGTGTGTGTCAGCCGGGCGGGGTGAACTGCCCCAACCTGGGACCGAGCTTCCTGCAGATCGGTACCGAAGGTGGATTCCTGCCTGCACCAACGGTACGGGCACCCCAACCGGTAACCTACATTATCGATCCGACTGCGTTCTGGGTAGGTGTCGTGGACAAAACAGGACTTGCCCTCGGACCTGCCGAACGGGCGGACGTTATCGTTGATTTCAGCGCCTATGCCGGCAAGACCCTGATCCTCTACAACGACGCTCCGGCTGCCTGGCCTGCCAGGGTTCCCGGCTATGATTACTTCACCGGCGCCCCGGACCGGCGCGATTCCGGTGGCTACGGCACCGGTGGGACCTATGACGTTATTACCGGGACATGGACAGGGGGCACCGGCACCTTGGCCGGCTATGCGCCGAACACCCGTACCGTTATGCAGGTCATAGTACGCGCTGGAGCCGGCGCTCCATTTAATCAGGCAGCACTGGAAAACGAGTTCACTTCGGCAGCACCGGTAACCCTACTGAATCCTGCACCGGTCAAGACCCTGTTCGAGCGGTCTCAGGAGCCGATCATAGTCGGCCAGGCTGCGTACAGCAGTGCGTATCCCAACTCCTACTTCCCGGCCAACTTCCCGTGGGAAGGGGTAACCCAGATCAATGACGAGTTTCTGCAATTTGTGACGGTTGCCGGGGAGAAGGTTTCCATCCCGACACAACCGAAGGGGATTCATGACGAAATGGGCGCTTCCTTCGACCCGGAATACGGTCGTATGAGCGGCAATCTCGCCATGCAGCTGAAAAATGCGACGACACTCAATGCGCTGCTGGTTCTGTACGGGTTCTCAGACATCCCGACTGAAACGGTCAACAACTCGCCGACGGTGAATGTGCAAGTTCTGCCAAACCCCAACCCCACTTTGCCGGGGACTGTCAATGACGGAACCCAGATCTGGAAGATATCGCATAACGGTGTCGATACCCACCCGATTCACTTCCATATCTTCGATGTCCAGCTGATCAACCGAGTTGGCTGGGATGGTCAGATAGCCATGCCCGAACCGAACGAGCTGGGGTGGAAGGACACGGTCAAGATCAGCCCGCTCATGGATACCATTGTAGCCGTGCGTCCTCGCGTTCCGGCGCTCCCCTTCGGCATTCCCAACAGCCTGCGTCCGCTCAACCCTGGTGTTCCAATAGACTCTGCAATGGGTTTCACCAACCCCACTCAGGGAAGCAACTGGTTCTTGGGCACCACCTTCGTGGCCCCATTTGCGAATGTCTATGGTTTCAACAGTGTTGACTGGAACACGGGAGAAATCTATCCTGCCAACGATCCGGCGTTCCCGTACCCGAACTACAAGGGTGTGGTAACCAACGTCCTTTATGACTTCGGCTGGGAGTATGTCTGGCACTGCCACATCCTGAGTCATGAAGAGATGGACATGATGCGGCCGATAGTGCTGAAGTACGAGGCAACAGTGCCTCCAGCGTTTTCCGCCCAGGCGGCGGTGAGTGGCGGCAGAGTTGTTGTGACCTGGAACGACCCGACACCGGTAACCTATACGGACCCCCTAACGTATGGCAATACTTCAAACGAAGTGGGGTTCAATGTCTACCGTTCAACCAACGGTGTCGACTTCACCAAGCTGAATACGGTCAACCTGGTGGCCAACAGCACCAGCTTCACCGACTCGTCTCCGGTTGTCGGTGGCATCTATAAGGTAGAAGCGTTCAACGCAAAAGGTTCCACCTTTACGCCAGCGACCAGCTCGTTTGCGGTATCAGTCGTCGTAACGAATACCCCGTTGAGCAGCGCCCCGGCAACGGTCAATCTGCAAGCGAACGTAAGCGGCCTGACTGGCGGCGTGACAGTGACCTCGGTTGAATTCTTGAACGGCACCACCAGCCTGGGAACCGATGCCACGTCACCCTATACGTACAGCTGGGCGAACGTCATGGGTGGAACATACAGTGTTACGGCAAAAGCCACTTACAGTAACGGCGCGGTGTTGACATCCGCACCGCTTTCCGTAACCGTGGCCGGAACTCTCACGGCTGATTTCACCATCGCAGGTTCAGCTGCCGGTGCCGATATCGGCTTCTGCGAAAGCGTGACCCTTACCGACGCATCAACAGGAGCGAATAGCTGGAGCTGGTCTATCGGAGGAACCGCAGCCACCAGAACTATCCCTGCGAACTCTCTTATTCCGGGTACCTACCAGGTTACCCTGACTGTAGGCAATGCTGGTGGCGAAACAGCTTCCGTCACAAAAGATGTCGTTATAGTCAACCATGCGCCGACTGCAGTCCCAGGTGGACCGTATAGTGTCATTCAGGGTGCAAGTGTTACCTTGGCAGGCTCTGGCACAGATACCCAGGATGCCTGCAACGCTGCACCACTTACCTATGCCTGGAACGTCGACAATAAGGGCGCATATGACTACTTCACCAGTAACCCGACCATATCTTTTAACTTGCTGAAGACTGTGCTCGGGGTTGGTACGCACACCATGACACTTCAGGTGACCGATTCCAATGGTGCGGTAGGGACGGGTACAGCTATTTTAACTGTAAGTGAAGTGCCCCCAACAGTCTCTATAACTGCACCAATAAATGGAGCATCTTACATCCCTGGCGCAAACATCTCTATCACTGCAACTGCAGCAGCAACAAATGGAACTATTAGCCGGGTTGATTTTTATGATGGGACCACACTGCTTGGTTCTGATACAACGTCCCCATTTAGCTTCGTGTGGTCTGGCGCTACAGTTGGGGCACACACGCTGACAGCAAAGGCTACAGATAGTAATGCGTTAGTTTCGACGAGTACAGTGGTTGGCGTTACGGTAATCAGCAGAGTAACGAGTGTTACATTAACTCCTGATGTAGCAAGCCCGAGACCCGTAGGCACAACCATTACTTTTACTGCGGCGGCAACTGGTGGTGTATCCCCACAGTATGAATTCTGGATGCGAAATCCTGCCAATGGTGTCTGGTCGATTGTACAGGCATACTCATCTGTCAATACATTTGTTTGGACGCCAACTGTAGCTGGCTCATATGTAATTCAGGTTCGGGCACGTAGTGCCGGATCAACGGCAGCTTTTGAGGCTTATGCACAACCGACTTATAACATTACAGCCCCGGCAAAAGTTACGAGTGTTACATTAACTCCCGATGTAGCAAGCCCGAGACCCTTAGGTACAACCATTATTTTTACTGCGGCGGCAACTGGCGGTGTATCCCCACAGTATGAATTCTGGATCCGAAATCCTGCCAATGGTGTCTGGTCGATTGTACAGGCATACTCATCTGCCAATACATTCGTTTGGACGCCAACTGTAGCTGGCTCATATGTAATTCAGGTTCGGGCACGTAGTGCCGGATCAACGGCAGCTTTTGAGGCTTATGCACAACCGACTTATAACATTACAGCCCCGGCAAAAGTTACGAGTGTTACATTAACTCCCGATGTAGCAAGCCCGAGACCCGTAGGCACAACCATTACTTTTACTGCGGCGGCAACTGGTGGTGTATCCCCACAGTATGAATTCTGGATGCGAAATCCTGCCAATGGTGTCTGGTCGATTGTACAGGCATACTCATCTGTCAATACATTTGTTTGGACGCCAACTGTAGCTGGCTCATATGTAATTCAGGTTCGGGCACGTAGTGCCGGATCAACGGCAGCTTTTGAGGCTTATGCACAACCGACTTATAATATTCAATAGATTCTACTCTGCAGAATGACAAAAGAGCGGGCTAATTTAGCCCGCTCTTTTGTCATTTGACTGGCTTATTTGTGTCTACTAATGTTGTTGCGCCAACTTAATAAAAGTACTAATAAAAAACGTGGAGCTGAAATAAGGTTCCTTCGCCACAATCTACGTGGTTCCATCATAAGTCGAGGCAACCATTCAAGCCCCAGCTCTTGAAAAAGTGGATGGGAGCGTTTTACTTTCCCGGAGTAAAAATCGAAGACGGCACCGATTGCGCCAATAAATTTGACGTTCAACAAAGCTTTGTTCTGGTAAATCCATTTTTCCTGTTTCGGTGCAGTCATTCCCACCCACAATACATCGGGCTTGACACGATTTATCGCCTCGACCATCAGCCTGTTGTCTTCCTCGTCGAACTCTGTTTTGAAGGGTGGCGAGTATGTTCCGGCAACTTTAAGCCACGGGAAATCCTGCGACATCTTTGCACGCATCATTAATAACGTATCTACGGTTGACCCTAGAAAAAACACTGAGCACTCACAAGAGTGATTCAATATCTCGTTTAGTCCCCAGAAAATATCGCTTCCCGTTATCCGCTCTTGAATCCCCTTTCCCAGAACCTTTGAGGCAAGTACAATCCCCGATCCGTCGGGGATGAGCCAGTCTGCGTCGAGCAGTGCCTTGGCAAACAAAGGGTCATCCTGTGCCGAAACAAAAGAGTGGGGATTGAGGCAGGCCAGCCAACGGCATTGGTCTCCTGCTGAAACCCAATTGGAAATGTTCTTTAAACATTCTTCCCTACTGCGGGCATACACGGCGTAGCCAAGAATATCCTCTGTCACCACCCAAGTCATTCCAGGTCCTTCATGCGTCGGTTCTCATCAATCGCTTGTGCGTAGATCTGCATCAAAGTCAGATAATTGGCCTGTTCGGTATAGTTAACCTCAAATGATAGTCGAGCCCCCTGCGATAACGTTTCCAACAATCCTGGCGAATTCCATGCTGTTCGCACCACATGGACAAGAGACTGCGGATCGGCCGGAGCAAAGACCACACCGTTTTCTTTATTGCTTACTATCACTGGTAATGGCCCAATATTGGACACTGCCGCCGGTGTGCCAAAGGCGAATGCTTCCCGAACAACCATGGGGAAACCTTCAAAGCATTCCGATGGAAGGATCAGCAATTTTGCCCCGGCAATCTGTGTTTGAGCCGCTTCAGAAGGGAGTTGTCCCAAAAAGCTGATGGACAAACGGCCTCCCAGTTGTTCAAGGTTGCCGCGCAGAGGCCCATCGCCCACAATGCGTAATTCCGGCGCATCCGCCCCCCACAAAGCCCAGGCTCGGACCAATGTCTCGATACCCTTTTCCTGTGACAGACGACCGGCAAACACCGCATACTCTCCCCGTTCCTTCCATGTGATGGGAGTTGGATTGCCGGGATAGAAGTTCGGTTTCACATGCACTCGCTTGGCTGGCAACCCTGCTTTGACCATCAGGTCTTTCTGGAAGTCAGTCAGAGCGATAAATGCGTCCACCTTGTGTGTCCAGGTGCCAATGGCCCGGTGGAGTGCGACATTTGTGGCCAAGGGTAGTGTTGCAATGCGACTGTGGCGATAGCAGCCGTGAATAAGAGCCGGCAGCGTGGACTGGCCATCGATGCAGTCAGTGCAGACATGACAATTTCTTGCAGGGATAGCGGCTGGACAGAACAAGCGGTAGTTATGCAGTGTGAGAACTTTGGCAGCACTGCTGCCAATGGCATGAAAGATAGCGGGAGAGATAAGGGGAAAGGTGTTGTGAACGTGTACAACATCGGGCCGGAACTGCAGCACTTTCCTCTGTATCGCACGGGCCATCCACGGGTTCCAGGGGGTGGCAAATGCACCTTGAAAAATTCCGGCAAAACTATTTGTGCGAATGTCGTCGCTATGGCGAGTAAAAGTTGCAACTTCATTTCCTTGCTGTCGAAGCAATTCCGCTTCGAGCTCAAATGCTTTATTTTCTCCTGAAGGTGCAGAAGACCCATAATAGTTATGGATACATAAAATTCTCATTCACTGTGACCAGAGCCGTTTTCGAGATCAACCGGCGTCATATCTGTTAATTTGTCTGTGACACCATATAATGCGAACACAATGCAAAGCATGAACTGGTAAAGAAAAACATTGTCAAAGACAGCAGAAGTCGCCATCGAAAGTGTCGCTAATAAAGAAGCCAAATTCCATTTAGCGAGATTAAAGTCGCTTTGCTTAAGGGCTATGCGCCAATTTACTAGGTGGCGGTTGACTCTGGAAAGCAACACCATGCACATTATTGACAGGCCAATCAACCCGCCATCGTAAAAAAACCTTAAATATTCATTATGAGGCAGGATGCCTGAAGATCGCATATTGTTCTCAATCAGTTTCTTGACATTGCCCGTTCCCTCTCCCATTAAAGGTTGCTGCATACCTTCATTGACGATGAATGCCCACAACAATGCACGACCTGACGTAAATTCTCCACTTTGCACCACATCTTCAAGGCTTTCCGCGTCTTTAGGCATTAGGCGTTCTGACATTGGTTCCCACAAGAGGGCAATAATAACCACGAAAGCAAGGAAGGCAAATGACCTTATGAAATTTTTAATACTCATTGTTAAAAAACCAGCAACCAGAAGTATGACAAACGAACTAAGCAAGGCAGTTCGTGATAACGTAGCAAAGGTATTGAAAAAACAGACCCCACTAGCAATAAGTGCCAAACGGGTTTTGGCGGAATTTTTATGGTCGTATATTAGTACAGCAAGGGAAATTGAGAGAACTGTAATTCCATACAAAGAAACTGAGCGAGCACCTATAAAACCCTTTTGTCCGACACCCTCAACGAAAGTACTTAATCCGGTAATCATTCCGATTGCGAGTAAACCTATTGAAACAAAAATACTCTTCAAAATCGTCTTTTCTATTTTGTACGAATCATCATGGCAATTAACAGAGTCATAGACAAGAAGACAGATTGTTAGTGGAAGAATCAAGCTTTGAATATCAACTACAGCGTACAGGATGTTTTCTGAATCCAATGAACGCAGACCCAAATATATAATGGCCATCAACAACCAGGCGTTACGATGCAACTGCAGTGAAAGGTTGCTCGTACGATAGTAGAGCAGGCGTAATGTGATACAGTATGATGCACCAATCCACAGCAACCCACTAAGCCGGAAATCTCCTAATTGTATTGCATTAGCAATATCTATTGTGCTTGCAGCCCAGATCAAGATCAATACAAGTTGCATGTCAATGGAAATCCGATCGTCTCAATTAGGATTCGCCATACAATTCTTATTGCAGCCCGGAGATTTACAAACATCTGATATCAACTTTACTGAGGTGTCAAACAAAGCAGACATTTTTAATTCAGCAGCTACGGCAATGTTATTACGGTATATGCTATTTTGAAGTAGACGCGTTATAGCATCCACAAATGAGTTAACCGAAAGGTCTCTGATAATAATTTCTTTATCATTAGTCAAAAAAACTTGCGTCACACCGGACTGTGGCGACATAACCACTGGCACTCCGGCGGCCATAGCTTCATTTATAGCCTGCGGCCACTGATCCATGGTAGCCGGATGAACAAATATATCTGCTTCTGCATACAGAGCAGGGACCTTATCGCGATGCACATTTCCTCTCAATTCAACACCCTTTAAATCCAAATCTCGAATCATGTTTTCCAATCGCTGTCGCTCTGGCCCCTCGCCCGCTATCACTAGTTTAATCCCAGGGATTTGATCCCGTAGAGATTCAAACACATGTAAAAGAAATACGTGGTTTTTTCGCTCAATAAGATTGGCAACTGACAATAGTGTTGGAGCGTGGGACTTTGTTTTTGCACGTTCAGTGTCAACCTTTGATCGAAATATTACAGGGTCAAACGTCATATTCCCCAACACGTATATTTTTTGGTCACTAACACCCATCTTGATAAGATATGCCCCGGCGAATTCGCTGTAGACAAAGAAAGAATTGGCCAGCTTGAAGACAAAATTTCGAAACATGCGTTTCATCAGCCCGGTGTTCTTTTCTGAAATATCCGTTCCGGCCCACCAGATAATGAATTTTTTATTAAATAACTTAGCAAAGATTCCACATAGGAGTGTAAAGGGTGATGCATTTATACATACAACTACTTCAGGCTGCAACTTAACCAGACGTTGGAAAATTGAAACAAGAGAAACATCTTCGAAAGGGAATGAGTGCGTACGATCATCGACGCAGTATTTAAGAGATTTTGAATTACGTGAATAAAAAAATACTTTCCAATCTAAACTGCCGAGCTTCTCGTACAGATCAATGCGGTATACTGCGGGTACATTAGTAACTAATATATTCATTTAATAATTTGCCTCAGGTATATGCTTCTTCATTAGATCAAGAACCTGTTGAACTGGATCCCCGCCAAGTCGGCTCAACGCAAACTCCTGGCCGCGTTCAATGATAGTATTGCGAAAGTCAGAATCAAGAATAACTCGGGCTATGGCAGCAGCGATAGAAACTGAAGAACCCGGTTCAGCATATGAAACACATTCAAGTTTTCCAAACGAGTCACTTACTGTGGGAATCCGACTGACTACAACCGGGACTCCTTGAGAAAAAGCTTCATACAGCACACGCGGGAACCCCTCACCCAGCGAAGGTAAAACAAATATATCCGCCTCTCGGTAATAGTTCAGCATTTGTTCCTTATCAGCAACATATCCTTCATATGAAACAAGAGTTCTAACCCCATTCTTTGCTGCTGTTTCTTCTAACTGCTTGTAGTAGTTGTCATTGAGACTTCCGACTAGCTTTAGCTTGATTTTAGCAGGATCTATTCCGTAATCTTTTAGAATAGCCAGGGCGCGAATCAGATGAATGATTCCTTTGCGCTCCGTCACTGGTCCGACAAACAACAGCCGCACATTCCCATCGTTGAAAAAGTGTTCTTTAACGCGAACGTCGCTTCTGTCGATGGTCACCATTGGCAAGGTTTCACTAACGTTATTGTTGTAATTCCGTAATCTTTGCAAGTAGGATTTTCCAGTAACCAGAACAAATCGGGCTTTGCTTACTGCAATACGTTCCGCCAAGCCAATACACGCAAAGTATAATGCAAATAATACCCGACCTGAACCGCGCCAGTCGGCTCGAAAGCGAGCCGTTTCGTACCAGTCGGAACCAAAATAGAGGAAATATGGTTTTCGGTACAACATGCATAGAATGGCTACAATCGATCCGCTTACGCCCGGCATGAAAATGTAGGCGAAATCGGAATTGAGGACAACGTTACGGTATATACGAATATTCAGTAATGTCTTCAGTATCTTCGCGAACGGTTTCAGCAAAGCGGTAGACCTTGTTGTCGTTATGCTAACATTGGATGCCTTGATAGAATATGTGTATATCGTATCGTTATTACGAACGAAATGTTGGTCGTTCTGGGGTACTGTAGCACAGACATAGTTGACACTTGCAAGTTCAGAGGATAGACCGTCCACCAATAACCCAAAGCGATCATTGGTCATATAAACGTCAGACATGCGTAATGCAACGGCATATGAAAAGACAGCTAGAGTTCCTTTCATAAACTATTACTCTTCACGAATTCTACAGCGGCCATTCTCAGACCTGAGCCGTTTTTGGTAATGAGTAGTGAAGATACTGATGGCCCGGAAAAATGGGTATACCAGCGTTTGAGCATTGCCCTTAAACCTTTAGCAGGGTTAACCCCATTCAGTTCATCGTGGACATCGACCCATGAGACATTGAACAGGCTTAGGGTATTCATGACCTTGTGATAATAAGTAGGACGTACGTTTTCTAGATAGAATGAGGGGTTGCGGCCAACGAGACGCAAATATAGAGCACCTACCGTCTTTGGGAGGCAGGGCGGAAAGAACATTTTATAGTGGCTTTCCTGCGGATAAGCGTAATTCGGGAACTCAAGCCAGATGGTACTGCCTGTTTTTGCAACTCGGATCATCTCTGCCAATGCTATGTCGCAATGGACCACATGCTCTATTACATCATGGCAAATTACTAGATCAAAAGCCTCTGAATCAAACGGGAGAACCTCTGCAACACCCTGACGCACAGAATCAGCTCTCAACAGACGATTACTGAGTGCTACAAGTTCGGGGTCTGGTTCCACTCCATGCACATTCCGGAGTCCAAACTCTTTAAGAGTTAGCAGGAATTCGCCCCATCCTGATCCTATATCAAGTGCAGAAGCGGCGCAAAAGTTTATACTGCTATTGTTCTTGATAAAGGAGATTATGTGTTTTGAACGAACACGTTCCAGTCTTCTCCTCACATAAGAATCAACGTTTTTCAGACCAAGCGAAGTATAATACCTTCTCAGATTCGCTACCAGTTCTTCATTTTCAGTCATCATTCCTCACATATATCCGCCCAGTTGATCCAAGTAGTATTTCGGGAAATTTCTCCACTATTGAGCGCTTGAAGCTGAAAGTCCCTAGACGCGTTTTGACACAACTAGTTGAACCTTTGAGATTTGAAAATCCAAGTCTTGCCATTAGCTTGTCCATGGAACGCGAAGTAAAACAGTTGACATGCTCTAGTGGCTGATATGCGCCAAATATATCTCGGCCTATAACACGGTAAAACATGCGGCGAAGCACAAGATAATTACAGTTCGGAACTTCGAGGATAATAAGGCCACCTGGTTTGACCCGACATGTATACTGGAGCAGGAATTCATATGGATTTGACAGGTGCTCAAGTACCTGAAGCATTGCAATTACATCAAAAGTCGCATCTGAAGGCAGTTCTTCTGGAAGATATGCCACCATTCCCTTTTCACGAACATAAGCCAATTTTTCACGTGTATATTCGACTCCGTATGACTGTAACCCGAACAAACGGGCCATCTCCATAAACTTGCCCCATCCACACCCAACCTCAAGAAGCGAATTCCCATGCATACTCAAATTAGCTTTTTTATAGTAGCTGTATATCTCCATAAAATATGACAGAAAATACAGATACCCAAAAGGATTGTCTCGAACCTTGGCAAGGCTTCCGTCAGAGTGAATCCAGCGGTTATATAGAATATCAGATAAGTTCGATGACGGAACTAGTTCATGGAAATAGAAATCGCATCCTGTACAGCGTAAAATGGGGAAGTTTAGGCTAACAAGCCATGCACGTTCTTCATCAGTAAGAATATAGTTTTTTAGTCGAAGGATCTCTGTTCCACTAACCGTGAACGCACTTTTCAAAATGGTCCCGTCACAGACGGGACATTGTGGCAGGCGTTTAACTATTTCAGCATTCATCGAGTTTTTCCAGAATTTGCCGAGCTCTGCGTGCCCAAGAATATTGTCTCGCAACCTCATTTCCCTTTTCCGCAAGAGTAGTGCCGAGCTCTTCGCGTTGCAACAGTATATTGACTGCATCTGCCATTTCAGAGGTATTACCACTGGCGTAGAGCAAGCCCGTTTCACCATGAAGGATCACATCCCGTACACCGGGGACATCAGCAGCTATGGTGGGATTGCCTGATGCGAGATATTCAAACAGCTTGATAGGCGATGTGAAATCCCTGATGGGGGCATCATGCCTGAGAGTGTAAACACATATATCTGAAGCAACTAGGTACTCTGGGACAGCGGAAGGGTTCACGAAACCGGTAAAGTTGACGTTTAACAATCCAATGTTGTTAGCAAGAGTCTGACATCGTGCCACATCTTCCGGGTATCCACCTACAATGAGTAATGTAGCATCAGGGAATGAAGTTGCTGCGCGAATCAGGTCATCAACCCCTTTATAAGGATACAAGTGGCCTGCATATACCACTATCTTTCTGTCAACCGGCAAGCCATGCCGTATCCGGAGTTCAGTCTTTGTGGTTGATCGGCGCAAGGTGTCGAACGGCACAAGATCCACACCGTCAGGCACCACGGTCACTCGCTTAAAGCCCCTCTCGAGAAAAACATTGAGAAGAAAACTATTTATCACAAAAACATGATCGAGAAGCTTGAGAAAGAGCTCAATCAGACCTGCTCGACCATGCGGAGGATGGTGGATTTCAAGCGCCACCTTGTTTGGTCGGTTCGTTATGAGTAATAGTATCTTGATCAGGAAGAGGGAAAAATACGCGCTACGTCCGTAAATAATATCATCTTTACTTAGCTCACCTCGCCTGAGCATTTTCCAAATATATCCAATGATTGATGCTGTTGTGGTGATTCCAACAATATCGGTGACAAATCTGTTTTTCAAACCTTCCAAACGGCTGCCTCGCAACCAGTCGGGCAGTCGTATATCGCGGGCGATGCAGGCCATCTTGACCGCTATAATATGGTTTCTAAGCCCGTAAAAATTGTGGATATCGCCCGGCAGATTGAAGGTATGATCGGGATAAAGTAGTAACACTTCTCTCCCCGCGTCGGAAAAACCATCGCACATACGAATCTGGTTGATCGAGTGAGCGCGTTCGCTGGGAAAGCGATCACGACTCAGCATAATCACGCGCCGCATTCAATCGCCTCCTGCCAACGTTTGACAACTGTGCTGATATCGAAATCTCGGCAGCGACGGAGACTCTTCGCCGCCAAATCCAATCTCAGGTTTTCGTCCTTTAGAACCAAATGCATCGCGGAGGCAAGTGCATCAACATCATTAATGGGAACCAGCAGACCAAACTCTCCATTGCCCAGAATTTCAACCGGGCCACCGGGACAGTTGGTGCTTACCACGGGCAACCCACAACACATGGCTTCCACAATTACGTTGCCAAAACCTTCATATTGTGAAGTAAGCACAAACATATCAGCCTGTTTGAAATAGGCAAAAGGATTCGACTGCCAGCCGGCAAAGTAAATGTCTTCTGAAAGACCTCGTTCTACAGCTAGGGCACGGAGCGATGATTCGCATTCACCATTACCCAAAATCACAAGTCGTACACTTATCTTTGAGCGAACAACTGCAAAGGCTTCTATCAACAAATCGAAACCTTTAAGAGCTGTCAAACGACCAGCAGAAATTATAATAGGTGATTTATCTTCAGGCCACGGCAGGCTGATCTGTTGGAGAGACTGCAATACTATTTCTTTCAAATTAAAAGGATTAGGAATTACCGATATCTTGTCATAGGGCACACCATATTTCATAACCAAATCATTTAGTACATCTTGTGAGGGCACAATAATCAAGTCAGCCACGGGGTACAGTCGTGCTATACACCATTTCAGCTTGGGACCAATCGGCTGTAGAGAGAGCATGCTCACTTCGTTGATAACAAGTCGCCCTCGATATAAACCGCTTGCCTTCAACAACAGTGCAAGAATATTAGGGCGTTGCAAGAAAGAAACTAGGACCTTGGTTTGTTCCCTAGCAAGGAGTCGTATTAATCTATGGAGTCGTTGCAGAAAACGCTTGGTCCAACTAGTAGGGAGATTGCTATCAAGATAAAATACTTGATCCTTAAAAGGATATCCAAGACTTGACTGTTCATAAAGAATAAGGATGCTTTCACATTCTAGGTGTTGTGAAAGGGTTGAGATAATTCTTTCAGCTCCTCCACGCTGAAAGGCAATAGTCAGGAAGGCTACTTTGATACGTTGCATGCCAAACTACTTCCGTGCCCAAAAAATGATGTGGTTACCCTTATTTTTGAAAAAAGGGAATATGGGGGCAGACAATAGGCTGAAAAAGATGTCTTCTATCTTCTTCATCGCTCGGACCATTCCACCGCTCTTGCCAGTATGTTTTTCGAGAATTTCACACGGCACATTGGCTATATTCTCGTTGACTCTAAACATCATTCCTTTTATCGCTTTAGCCAACCCGCGTCCGAGCACCTTTTTTTCGAGATGCCACACAAAACGTTTGAAATCAAAAGGAGGAACTGACACTACGATATCTTGAAATCCTTGTGTAGACAAAAAATGCCAAAGGGAATCACAAGACCACATTAGCAAATGATGCGGCGGATAGTCGTAATCGAGGGTGTAGCGGATTCTTTGAAGGAAACGATCTCGGTTAGGCACCTTGCCCAGTATGAAGCCTCCTGGCTGGAGAAGCTCAAGCACTTGTCGAATAAAGCGCTGTGGATCATCTTGATGTTCTAGAACGTCGAAAAAGGTGATTACATCAAAAAGGAGCCGTTCATGACCATCTCTAGAGGCCATGAATTCGTCTAAGGACATTGCATGAGCATTTTCGAGACCCTTTGCTTTGGCTTTTTCCACAGACAGTTCGTCGAAATCGATACCGTGAACTTCGAATCCACGATCCCTCGCATGTAACATGAGTGCCCCGTTTGCACAGCCTATGTCCAGAAATCGCCCCGAAGAGGTAGGGAGGCTACCCAATGGGGAATCGCTTATTTGGGTGTTGCCCATAAGATCTGCGTGATAAGCACTGTAGAGGGCCTCCCCGGTTCCCTTGTATAAGGCAGGGTCAATGTAAAGAGGATCCCAGTAATGCAAACCGCATCGTGGGCAGCAATACAGAGTAAAGTTAACCTTGTGGAAATAGTGTTTACGGCCGGCCTGCTTACTTTCAAGATTGTCACACGCAGGGCATTTTGGTGAGCGTTTGAGCACATTCACTCCATGAACGAGTTTTTGACAGATAGTATCTGGTCCAGAGCAGAAAAATAATGGACATTGAGCACAAGTTTGCAAGCGCTGCTCCAGTAACATTGAATAAGGGTACAAACAACAGGAGGAATACGATACCTAATATTGACATGATACTATTAAGCCATATTGATATCTGAGGTTCTCCAATGCTATTCACAAACACCCTGCTGAACCAGAGAGTATTCTGTATGATGTTGCAGAGGAGTAACGGTATGATTAGTTGTAGTACAGGGAATTCTGCGATATTGAAGAGTTGCTGAACAATATTCCTAGCCATTAGGATGAATATGGCTACAGTTAGAGACACGAATGTAACGACCAAGGTAATTTTTCGTATCTGGTTTTTGATTTCCGTAAAACGGTGATCTTGGAAAAGCTGTATGAATGATGGATAGGTTACTGTTCCGAGCGGGAATATTATCCAGCACAACAGTCCGGCAATCCGCTTTACGATATCATAGAGACCAACATCTCGCGTCTGACAAAAATAACCAAGCACGAGTTTGTCAACATCGGTAATTCCTGCTTTTAATAACGAAGAGACGAATGTGTGCCCTGAAAATTTAATAAAGTCTCTTGCAACTACCCTGGAAGCATTCACCGAGAAATCACTATTTTCGCGGCGAAGAGTGTGAATTGCAGTTCCTATTAATATCACGCTGTATAAAACATTGGATAAGGCATACCCAATTATGACATCGCGCACAGTGAAAGGCACAGATGCCAGCAGAACCCATAAGAGGCGAGTTGATTTATGCAACAGATCTGCGCTGCTGAGCTTCCAAAACATGCTGCTGCTCTGGAGTATCGCCGATGGGGTTCCCGATATGAACAGAAATGAAGAGCTGACGGCATATATCAGGAGCAATTCTTCATCAATCTTTCCGCTAAAAAAATGACTGCATATAGGGTCAGCAAGTATCAGAATTATCGACGGATACAGTATGGCAAGGCCGACGTCGATTCCAGCCCCTAAGAGAACGCAAAAGTTTGCGCTTCCGGGGTTGCCTTCATTTTGGTATCGCACCCGGAAACGTACCACTGATTCGTTGGAGCGAAAATCGATTACAGCGGTGATAAAGGCCGTAGCAGCAAGGATGAGACTGATTGAGCCGTAGCCGTCCACCCCGATCAGGTTTGTTATGCGTGAGATGGTAATGAAGTTGATCGTCAGACTGACTGGCTTGAGAAGATAAAATGGAGCAACTTTAATGACCGCTGCTCTCAACTGTGTCTTGTCGAATGACACTAATACCCTGAACCTGTCTGACAACCATGTAAGCATCAAAAAAACCTGTGTTATTTCTTTAATAGAGAAATCAGGCGGACTTTTCTTTCTTGTGGCAGCCTAGTCCCATATTCGATAAAAAAAGCTATTAAAATGGCTCCGAAAAAACTCATGAAGAGGGATCTTAGCACGAGTTTCCTTCGTAAAGGAGCACTTCGTTTTTCAGGCACCATGGCTTTCTGTAGCACTTGAAAAGGAGTGACATCCTTTACCTCACTCAACTTAGACACTTCGAACTGCTTTGTAAGCATCTCAACGACTGCTTCCTGAATTTTGAAATCCCGCATCAACCTCAAATATTCTTGCCCTAACAGTGGCACACTCCCCACAGCAGGGATCGAGCTACGTCCAGAGCTGTTTCCTTCAAGCTGCGCTATCTGATTCTTCAGATTGGCAACAGTGGACTTGGCGGTTTTGACTTCCTGACTAGTGTCGGTGAACTGACGCTGAAGGGTGCCAAGTTCAACCTCTTTAAGGGCGAGTTGAGCACGCAATTGTGCAACCCCGGCAATTGTGGCTTGGGCTTGGTCGGTGACAGATATCGCCATATTTTTCGATTGGAAATTCTTGAGAGCTTCTTCGGACCGGTTCAATCCGGCTTTGGCCTCGGCGATTCGTTTTTCCAGAAACGTCCGGTTCTTCCCTGCGCCGGTCATGTTGAGGTTGACAGCCAGTTTGCCCAGTTCCTCCACATACGTGTTGGCCAGGTCGGCGGCCCGCTTGGGGTCTTTGTCATTCACCGCAATGGTTATGACCCCATCCTTTTTCCCTAAAGAAATAGCGACATTATTATCCAGTGCACCATACACATCTGCCCGGTATTTTGACTTGTAGGCATCCAGTAGCTTGAAACGGTCGATGATCGGGTCCTTGACGGTCTCGCTTTTCAGCATGGTGACATACAGGTCGCCTGTGGTTTTGCCACCAATCGCACTGCCGGCTAGTCCTGCCAGGCCACCCAGCTGGGACATAAGAGAGCTCATCGCACCGTTGCCATCGTCGCTCGGAATAATCATGGCCTTTGCTGTGTAGATATTGGGCATCATCAGTGAAATTAATGCCGTGATGGAAGCAGCGACAACGGTGATGAGAGCGATCATCTTTTTATGGCTGGCGATCACCATTAAATAGTCAAGAAGTGATGGTGGAGCCGGAGCCAGCGGTTTGTTATTGTCATCTTGGGGCATTACGTTACTCCGTGTAGTGTTTTCCCATTGTTCAGATATTTCACGGGTGATGGATTTGATTCAGTTCTGTTTCACGTGTCAATAAATCCGGTTGACCAGGTTGACAAGCAGGGCCAGCATGCTTGCCAGGATAACGACCCGGTTTCTCTTGGCGTCATTGCTGATCAGAAAGAGTTTGTAGGCAACAAACAGAATGATCGACTTGCCTGTCACCGTGAGCAGGTGATAACGAGCGGTTATCGTGTCAGGCATGAGCGGGATAAAGATTACTGCCAATAGCACGAAAAACTCAAGAGCCGAGTTCATCAGGATGTTGAAGCGCTTGCGGATGAATATCTTGGTCCCAACGATCAACGCAAGAAGCGCAAACAGATATGCGGATAAGGTAAGGGCGGAAACATCACCAACGGTTGCACTGCGTCCGAAATTTTCCACCTCAAAGAGAATATAGACACCAGTAAGGTAGAGGCTTATCAGGAGCAGCTGGTTCGACCAGGGACGGTCGCACGCAACGCCCAGCAAGAGAGTACATAATAGCATTGTTGATGCAATTGCATGATAGGGGTCGGGCACAAGTTCGATAGGCACTGCCATTGCCAGAATGATGATAACGAGATACCGGGCGAAGGAAAGCAGCCGGTCACTATATCGTTCCAGGGCGGCGGGCGAAGTCGTCAGTATAGACAGCGTATCGACAGTTAGCGTGTCGCTACCCTTTGGCAAATGTTTTGAGAGTACGAATATGAACAGATAAAAAGTGGCCGTTGCGATCAGTAGAAACAAAAACAGCGAATAGTCGCTGGCGTTGTAGTATAGCACCGCAACGGCGGCCATGAGATACGACCATCCGAATACCGCCAGTACCGATGCTCTGTGTCCGAGCCCGATACCGAGAAGACGGTGATGAAGATGAGCCCTGTCGGCACTCATGACCGGGCGGCCATTGATCAGGCGTCCTGTCATGACATACAGCGTGTCGAATACCGGGACGGACAGAATTATCAGGATCGCTGCCGGTGAGATGGCGGGAGAAACGGCGAGCAGTCGCACCGCGAGCATCCCCAGGGTGAACCCGAGCAGGTTGCTGCCCGCATCGCCCATGAATATCCGGGCTGGATAGGAGTTGTGAGCCAGAAAACCGATGACTGCCCCCAGTAGTGCAACACAGACAAAGAAAACCTGGAGCGCCCCGGTCTCAAATGCCAGGATTGCTAAGGCCAGGGAGGCTATGGCCGAAACACCACCGGCCAGCCCGTCGAGTCCGTCGATCATGTTCAATGAATTTATCAGCCCGACAATGCAGAAGATGGTGATTGGAATGGCCAGTTCCGTGGGGAACTCGATGACCCCCAGTGAAAAGAGGTTGCCGAGGCCCTGGATGTGGTTTTGGCTGATAATGACCCCGACGCTGGTGCCGATAACCTGGCCGGCAAGTTTCTGCACCGGTGTCAGGTTTCGCAAATCATCAATAAATCCGACGAAAAAGATGATCAAGCCGCCGGTAACGAGACCGGATGTAAACGTACTTGTTGTGCAGAATAACAGTACCGATATCAGCAAGCCGCAGAGGATGGCAACCCCGCCGATGCGAGGAACCGCCCTGTCGTGGACCTTGCGCTGATTGTCCGGCAGGTCGACGCCGCCAACCTTGATTGAAAGGTTGTACAGAGACGGCATGATCAGCAGCGAGGCCATCAGTGCCGTGAGGAAAATGTAAAAAAGCTTTATAGGGGGCATTGTGCGGTGGACCGTGAAAGTTGTTCTTGTGCTATCTCAGCCCCAGCAGCACAGTTCCTGCCGTGATGGCCACCTGCGACATGATGGTGGTGATATCCTTGATGTTACGCAGCCAGGCGGTCCTCTCGAATCGCTGGGGGACGACGATGGTGTCGCCGGCAGCGATGCTCTCGCCAAGAAATCCCCCACCGAACAGCGCCGCCAGCGAGGAGTACTGCTGGCGGCTGAAAATCGAACCGTTGGCACGGATAACGTAGATTTCGTCTTCGTCACTGTCCATGGTGATACCGCCGGCAAGGGTGAGGTAGTAATCGACGTCCTTCTTGTCGATGTGGACGAAACTGGTGGGATTGACAACCCTTCCCAGCACGGCAACCGAACTGGTGGACTGGGGGATTTCAAGGGTGTCGCCACCCATGACCTCGATGTCGTAGGGGGAGCCGGCAAATTGATCCAGGAGGCTGAGGTGGATGACCATGCGTCCTTCGGCCCTGGCATTCTTGAGCAGTTGCAGGTTGCGGCGCACCCCTTCGAGTGTTGCCTTGACCGAGGCCAGTTCTTCCTGGCTGACGGCAACGGTCGCCAGTTCGGTCATTTTGGTGTTTACTTCCAGTTCCGCGTTTGAGATGAATTCGTCCATCCGCTTCTGTTGCAGTTCGCGGACGGATGCGCGGGCGAATTTGGCCCCGTCGAGGTACGCCTTGGGGGTGAATCCGCCGGCACGCCGGAGTACGGAACTGAGCCTCTCCCCCTTGTAAATGGGATAGGTTCCGGGAAAGACGAACTCTCCCTTGAGGGTGATGTAACGTTCGTTCTCCTCAGCCCAGTTGGGGATCTTTCGCACCGTCAATTCATCGTGGGGCTGCAGCAGGATGTTGTCCTTGGGATTCCCCTTCAGTGCCTCTTCCAGGCTGATGTTGATCGGCAGGCTGGTTACTGATGAGGTGGTCCTATTGATGCGTGTTATCTCGGCCATGGAGAGATAGGCTGTCTGGCGCGGATTCCCGGCGAACATCAGGAGGTCGCGGACCCTCATGTTCCTGAAAAGGCGGTATTCGCCCGGGCGCTGGATTTCTCCGCTGATGCGGACGCGGGGCATTTCCTCCATCTCCCAGCGGGAGAAGATGCGGATCGTATCGAATTCCAGGAGTTCCAGGTTGTGGGCCGGATCGTTCGCAAGGGCACTGTTGACGTTGAAATAGAGCACCTCGGGATGGTAGTCGGGGGGGTAGAGCCGGATGAGCTGCCCGGCCTCGGTGTAGTATTCGGGCAGGAGATTGTCCTTGGAAAGGAGCTGGTCTATTCGCATGCCGGGTTGCAGGGCATAGTCGCCGGGGCGAAGGACGTAGCCGTCGAGGCGTGCATAGCCGCGCAGGGCGCTGTCGATGGGAAAAATCTTGACCAGATCCATGTCCTGGATGGAAATCGTCACGGTCTGTTCGTCAATAGTCTTGCTGGACGACTTGGGGTCCAGATGGACGTCGGAGACTACTTTCTTGTCGTGGGCCTCCACCCGTGAGATCTGCAGACGCTGGAGATAGCCGGTGGGTATGATGCCGCCCGCCAGGGCAAGAAGGTCCTTGAGGCTCTTTTCTCCCTTTAGTTCGTAGATGGCCGGACGGCGTACGTTGCCTGCGATCCCGGCTACCGGGCCGACAGTCGGCACGAAAATGGTGTCACCCGGCTGGAGGCGTATGTCGCGGCTCTTGTCCCCTTTGAGGAAGAAGTCATAGAGGTCGACGGTGTCGACGATTCTGCCGTCGCGTCTGATGGCAATGGACCGGAGGCTCCCGTTTTTGGTGGGGCCGCCGGCGGCTGCAAGGGCGTTGATCAGGGTCGAAAGGGAGGACACGGAGTAATCCCCCGGCGCCTTTACCTCGCCCACTACATATACTTTGATCAGGCGCAGTTTGCCCATGGTGAGCGTAAACTGGAAATCCCTGAATACCTTGGCAAGGTGGCCCTTGAGCAGGTCGGGCAACTGGCCGAAGGTGACGCCCGTTACTTTGACGGTTCCCACCCTGGGAAGAGCGACCTCTCCACTACGGTTTACCTCGAGATCATAGGTCCCTTCGATACTGCCCCAGAGGGTCAGAGAAATGCGATCGCCGCTACCGAGGATGTAGTCGGGCCCGACAGGGATATCGGTAAGGGGACCGAATCCCTGGGTGTCAGGACGAAAAAAATTATAGCCGAATTGAGTCAACTGGGTGAAGGAGAAGGGCTGCGGTACGGTCTTGTCGATATTCGTACCCGAACCCTGCATGGCGCTTTCGATAGGGGAAATATCGGGAACAGCGCTGGGTGGGGCGGAAACTGTTTCTGATACGGAGGCGACGGGGGCGGATGAATCGGTTGTCCTGTTCGAATTCTGGGGCAGAGGGGGGGAGTTCTCTCTGCTGGTGGCGCCGGGAATAGGTGTTGATGAAAGTGGGGCAGTTGGTTGAGAAAGGTATGACGGTGTTCCAACCGGCACTGGCATTACTGGCGTTGCTGTTGGTCTGGAAACGGGAGTCGAAGATGGTGATGTTGTGCTTCGGGGAACTGCCGGCGTGACGTCATGGAGGTTTAAGATCTCTGTATGTGCATACTGTGGTGTTAAGAGAAATGTCAGAATGGTGGCATAGAAAAGAAAAAGCACGCCTTGCTTGTAATGATTCATTCGGATTTCCTTCAGAAGTATAGAACGTTAATTGGCGCGGATCTTAGCAGGTAATTTTCCGGAAATAAAGAGTTTTGCATGCACCGATCCCGATAGAGGGGCGGTGCGTTGGAGTAGAGGATATATATAAGTTATGCCGGTAGCCGTTATCACCCGGCGCTTACTTGATGAGATCGTGACCGCTTCGCTGGGCCGGGACGATCCTGGTCCGCGTTGGGGTCATGATGATTGCGCGGGGCGTGATGCGGGGCCGGAGTCGGCAAGCAGCAGAAAGTTGAGGGTGTGAAAAAACTAATCATAAAACTTCTTGACGGAATTAAACCAAGAGGGTATAAACGCGATTCCTTGTTAACGACGGTCCGCAAGCGGATGGGGCCGGGCAGA
>CAYSMK010000036.1:0-52450 GCA_964432205.1 uncultured Geobacter sp.
CGGAGGGGGGAGGCAGGAGGGGGGAATGTCGAGTAGTCAGGTTCCGCCTTAGTAATTTTGGCAATAGTTGATTAGTAAGCAACCCCCTGAGCCCCCCCAGATGCAAATCCTGACCCTTGGACCCTCCAGATTCTGCAAATGAGCAGATACACCGCTAAAGTCTCCTGTCGAATAATTTTACATGTTTCCCGGGTCCAAAATGATATGAAATGTATCTATCTAATATTTGTAGGATTGTTTGCATGGTGCGATTATTGCTCGGAATTTTTTCACGCGGGTTCCGGATTAGAATTTTCGACATGAAGGTGCCATGCCGAAAGGGATTTAGCGAGGAGACTGGCATTTCCCGCAGGAATAGACCTCACACTGGAGGGGAGTATGTTCAAGATACGTATGCTGGCTGCAGCAGGTTTATTGATCGCTTTGGCAGAGGCACACGCGGCGCATGCTGTCGACTATTCCGTTCGGAAGATAACAGATAATACCACCTATGATGCAATGCCGTGGATAAACAACAACAGGGACGTCGTCTGGTCAGGGCAGATACCGGGTAACAATTACGATGTTTTTAAGTACACGTATGCAACCGGGACAACCAGCAATATATCCAACCAGTTTACGAACAGCAACAACCAGGTATACACCGGCAATTCAACCCCCCAGATCAACGATCAGGGAACAATAACCTGGCAGGGGGCAACGGGGTCTTATCCATATAGATATTCTGACGTATTTCTGTACAACAGCCAGACAAATGCGGTCAGCCAGTTGAACAACTCAACCATAAGCAGCGCCCCTCAGATCAACAACCAGGGGAATGTTGTATGGGGAGAGCAGTGGAGCTCCACGTCGCCGTCATTTATCAAACTGTATGATCCGACACAGAACCAAGTGCGCACTATATCTACTACCACCTACTATTATGATTACAATAGTGGTGGCTCAAGCATTAACAGTACCTATTATAACCCGGTAATCAGCAATAATGGCGATGTTGCCTTCCAGGGTATTAATAACCTGAGATCTAACTATTCCCCAAATATTTTTGTTTATGATAGTGCCACCAACTCCACAAGGAATATTGTTAACTATATGTCAGCTAATTCTGCTGATCAGTCTATCAATGACAATGGTGACGTAGCCTGGCTGAATACGGTTTCCTCTTCCAAAAGTGTTGAACTGTTGGGTGGGGCAACCGGAGCTGTATTACACAATATCGATGGGTATCCCTCGTATCAGGACCACACACCCTTTGTCGGTTCCAACGGTGATGTGGTGTGGTTGTCGCGCAGTAAGTCTAACAGTAATACGGAAGTCTATCTTTATGACGCGTTGACAAGGCAGACGACCAGGATATCTGACAACAACCCGTCAGCCATGAACCTGTCTCCTTTCCTTGATCAGTGGGGCAACGTGATATGGGAGCAGGACATCTTCAACGATGATCGGATCATGTTCTATGACAGGAAAACCGGGGTCACCTCTACCGTAGCATCCGGCCTTTACATGCTGCAGGATCTCAAGATCAACGACTTAGGTGATATCGTCTGGCAAGCGAATGATGGGTTTGAAATGGAAATTTATCTTGCAACCCGGAACAATGTTCAACCAGTGCCCGAAGCGTCTACCGTGCTGCTTCTCGGGGCAGGCATGGGGGGGATACTGCTGATCCGACAGCGATCGAAACGGAGGTGAACTCAGGATGAGGGGCTTTTCGCGGCGTCCCACTCTTCGAAGGGGGTCAACGCTGCTTGCTATTTTTCTATTGCACCACTACCTTCCACCCCTCCAAACAGCTCCCCCCAAAGCTCCCTTGACCGCGCAACCCCTTCCCTCGTCAGCACAACCGACTTCGCCCTGCCGCGCGGGTCATGAATATCCCCCTTCTCGAACAGTCGGTCCATAACCTCGAAATTGAACCCCTTCCACGCCCGCGCCCCGTCATGCAGGGTCAACTGCAGCAGCGGCAGCACACAGTCATCGATCCGGTCCAGATCCGGTCAGGGCACTGCCTATCTCAGACAGCCTCCCGGTCCCGGCTGTGATCCCGCGCCACCAGCATGTAGATGGACGGCACCACGAACAGGGTGAAGAGGGTCCCGACGAACATCCCCCCCACCAGGACCAGGCCGATGGAGTTACGGGCCGCCGCGCCGGCGCCGGTCACCAGGGTCAACGGGAAGTGGCCGGCAATGGTGGCGGCGCTGGTCATCAGGATCGGCCGCAGCCGCGTCATAGACGCCTGGCGTACGGCATCCAGCTTGGTGAGCCCCGTAAGCTGCAGCTTGTTGGCGAACTCGACGATCAGGATGCCGTTCTTGGAGACCAGCCCGACCAGGGTCACCAGACCGACCTGGGAGTAAATGTTCAGGGTGGTGGTCCAGCCGGTGGTCCAGAACGGCACGTTCGGGTCGGGCATCTTCAGGAAGGTGAACATGAGCGCCCCGAACATCGCCAGCGGCACCGACCCGGCCAGGATGACGAACGGGTCGCGGAAGCTGTTGAACTGGGCCGCCAGGACCAGGAAGATCAGGACCACCGCGAGGCCGAAGGCGGGCAGGAACTTGTTCCCCTCGGTGCGCAGCTGACGCGACTCGCCGGTATAGTCGATGACATACCCCTTGGGAAGGATCTTCGCCGCCTCCCCCTCCAGGAAGCCGAGCGCCTCGTCCAGGGGACGCATTGCCACGCCGCTGATCTTGACCGCGTTCAGCTGCTGGAAGCGGTTCAGGGAACGGGGCACCACCGACTCCTGCAGGGTGGCGATTGTGGAAAGCGGAATCAGCTTGCCACCCGGGCCGGTGACATACACATCCCGGAGCTGGTCCGGGTTCAGGCGGCCGACCCGCTCGATCTGGGGGATGACCTTGTAGCTCCGCCCCGCGATGTCGAACCGGTTCACATAGTCCCCACCCACCATCCCCCCCAGGTCGGTCCCGATCTGTCCCAGATTGAGCCCCAGGGAAGCGACCTTGTCCCGGTCGATGACGAACCGCGCCTCGGGCTGGTCGATCTTTACGTCGATGATGGGCGGGAAGGCGAACATACCGCTTTGCATCGCCTTTAGCTGCAGTTTCTGGGCAAATTCCAGGATCTGTCCGGTATCGGCAGTCGAGGCGAGGATGAACTCCACCGGGAACTGGCCACCACCGGGGAGCGCCGGCGGCGTCACCGGAAACATCTGGATGCCGGGGATCGCCTGCAGCTTCTGCTGGACCTCGGGCATGAGCTGGAACACGGTCCGCTTCCGCTCGTCCCACGGCTTGGTGACCATGCCGCCGAAGCCGGAACTGGGGAAGGTGATCTGGAAGGTAAAGTCGGTCTCCGGGACAGCCAGGAAAACCTGGTTGGCCGCCGCGGCGTAGCGGCTGTTCTGGTCCAGGGTGGAGTTGGCCGAGGCGTCGAGAATGCCGAAGATGACCCCCTGGTCCTCCAGCGGCGCCAGCTCCCGGGCTGACATGGTGAACATCGGCACCGTGAGCAGGCTCACCACGAGCCAGACCGTGTAGACCGCCGGCCGGGCTTTCAGGGTGGCGTCCAGCAGGCGGCCGTAGGCGGCCCGGAGACGCTTGAAGTCGCGGGCGATCCGGCCGGCCAGGCCGTGTTCCTCGATACCGGGCTTGAGCAGCCTGGCCGACATGACCGGCGACAGGGTGAGCGCCACGATCCCGGAGATGGTGACCGCCCCGGCCAGGGTAAAGGCGAACTCGCGGAACAGCGCGCCGGTCAGCCCCCCCTGCAGGCCGATGGGAAGGTAGACCGCCGCCAGGGTCACGGTCATGGCGATGATCGGCCCCACCAGCTCGCGGGCGCCGAGCAGGGCCGCTTCCAGGGGGGACCGTCCCTCGCCCAGGTGGCGCTCCACGTTCTCCACCACCACGATGGCGTCGTCCACCACGAGACCGACCGAGAGGACGATGGCCAGCAGGGTCAGGAGGTTGACGGTGAAGCCGAAGGCCTGCATCAGGAAGACGCCGCCGATGAGCGACACCGGTATCGCCACCACCGGCACGAACACCGAGCGGAAGGAGCCGAGGAACAGGAAGATGACCACCATCACGATCAGCAGCGTGTCGCCCAGGGTCTTCAGCACCTCGCGGATGGCGTTGTTGATGTAGTTGGTGGCATCGTAGGCCACACGCGCCGAAAGACCTGTGGGGAGGTCGCGCTGGATGGCGGCCATCTCCGTCCGGACCTTCCTGATGACATCGATGGAATTGGCATTGGGCAGGGGCCAGATCCCCATGAACACGGCGGTCTGGCCGGAAAAACGGACCTCGGCATCGTAGTCCTCGGCCCCCAGCACCACGTCGGCGATGTCGGCCAGCCGTACGATGGTGCCGTTATCCTCCCGCACCGCCAGTTGCCTGAACTCCTCCACCGTGCTCAGGTTGGTGTTGGCGGTGAGGTTTACCTGGATCAGCGACCCCTTGCTCCTCCCCAGGGCCGCCAGGAAGTTGTTGGCGGCCAGGGCCTGGCGCACCTGCAAGGGGCTCACGTTGAGGGCCGCCATCCGCTCCGGCTTGAGCCAGATCCGCATGGCAAAGGTGCGGGCGCCGAGGATATCGGCCCGCTGCACCCCCTGGATGGCCGAGAGCCGCGGCTGGACGATCCGCACCAGGTAGTCGGTGATCTCGTTCTGCTTCAGGATGTCGGAGGAAAAGCTCAAGTAAGCCGAGGCGAACTCGCTGTCGGCCGACTCGATGTTGATCACCGGCACCTCGGCCTCCGGCGGCAGGTCGCGGCGGACCTGGTCAACCTTTGAGCTGATCTCCGCCAACGCCCTGGTGCCGTCGTAGTTCAGCCTCAGGCGGACCTTGATGGTGGAGAGGCCGAGCGTGCTCTGGGACTCCATGTACTCGATGCCGTCGGCCGCGGCAATGGCCCGCTCCAGCGGCGAGGTGACGAAGCCGCGCACCAGGTCGGCGCTGGCGCCGGTATAGACGGTGGTGACGGTCACCGCCGCGTTCTCGCTGCGCGGGTACTGGCGCACGTTCAGGGTACGGATCGCCTGGAGCCCGGCGATGATGATCACCAGGTTGACCACCAGGGCCAGCACGGGACGGCGTATGAAGAGGTCGGTAATGTTCATGGGTAACCTAACGAACGTGCGACGTGCTGCGTTCAACGTGCTATGTAAAAACCTTGACATCAAACTACTTGCTTTTCTGTCAAATCAGAGGTTTTGCAGTTAACGTCGCACGTCGCACGTTGAACGCAGCACGGCCTTAGTTGTTCTCCGGTCGGGGCGCCTGCTGGAAGTTCGGATTGAGCCTGTTGTCCACCACCACCGCCTGGCCGTTGCGGAGCTTGAAGACGCCACTGCTCACCACCGCCTCCCCTGCCTTCACCCCGCCGGTAACCGCGACAAAGTCGCCCCGCTTGGTCCCCAGGCGCACGAACTGCTGGCGGAGTACCTTCCCCTTTTTATCCTTCCCCTCCTCGACCACGAACACCGAATCGCTGTAGGGGGCGTACAGGACCGCCGTGGCCGGGATGACCAGCACCCGCTGCGGCACCGGGAGCCCCACCGCCACGTTGACGAACATGCCGGGACGCAGCCGTTCGTTGCGGTTGGAGATCGTTGCCTGCACCCTCACATTGCGGGTGTCCGCGTCGACCTGGGGGTTGATGGCGGTGATCCGCCCCTGAAGCGTATCGTCCGGCAGCGCGTCGCCGGTCACCCGGACCGGCAGGCCGGGCCGCACCCGGGCGAGATCCTGCTGCGGCAGGGAGAAGTCGACAAAGATCGGATCGAGTGCCTGCAGCGAGACGATCGGGTCCCCCTCCCGGAGCATCTGGCCGAGATTTACCAGGCGGATGCCGAGCCGGCCGCTGAACGGCGCGCGGATCGTCTTCTTGGCGATGGAGGCCCGGATGTTGTCCACCTGGGCCCGTGCCTGGTCGGCGTTCGCCACGGCGGTATCAAAGTCGGCCCGGGAGATGATGCCGCCCTCGAGCAGTTGGTCGGCGCGCTTCAGGTTGGCGCGGGTCAGGTTCAGCTGCGCCACGGCGCCGGGAAGCTGGGCCTCTTCCGCGCTCGTGTCCTGGCGCAGGAGCAGGGCTCCCTTCTGCACGCGGCTCCCCGGCTCGAAGGCGATCGCCGCCACCTTGCCGGCCAGCTCGGCGGCAAGGGTCACCCCCTGCACGGCGGTCAGCGTTCCGACCGCGGTCAGAGCACTCTCCCACGACTCAGCGGTGACCAGCACGGTGGAAACGGTCTCGGGCGGCGGCACGAACCTTTTCCCCTGGTCGACCATGGCGCCGATCTGCAGCGCCTTGATGCCGGCCAGGATGCCGACGAGGACCAGCAAACCGATGACGGTGAACATGATCCGTTTTTTCATGGTCGGGAACGCTCCCCGGAGGTATCGGCCCCCAGCAGGGCACGGGCGTGGCGACAGACGTTCTCCACGGAAAAGCCGTACTCCCTGAGCAGGACATCACCCGGTGCCGATGCCCCGAACCGGTCGATGCCGAGCATCGCCCCGCTGCTGCCAATGAACCGCTCCCAGCCAAACGGTGAGCCCGCCTCGATGGCGAGCCGTTTCGTCATTGTTGGCGGCAGGACCGCATCGCGGTACTCTTCGGCCTGTTCGCTGAACAGTTCCCAGCTCGGCAGGGAGACGACGCGGACCCGCACCCCCTCCCCTGCCAGGCAGTCCTGGGCCGCCAGCGCCAGCGGGACCTCCGAGCCGGTGGCGATCAGAATCAGTTCCGGTGCCCCGCCTGCAGCCTCGGCCAGGACATACCCTCCCCGCCGGAGCCCTTCGGCGGCGGCATGGCGGCTCCGGTCCAGGACGGGCAGGCTCTGCCGCGACAGGACCAGCGCCACCGGCCCCCTTCGCTCCAGGGCCACCTGCCAGGCAACGGCGGTCTCGTTGGCATCTGCCGGCCGGATCACCACCAGGTTCGGGATCAGCCGCAGCGTGGCCAACTGCTCCACCGGCTGGTGCGTGGGGCCGTCCTCCCCCAGGGCGATGCTATCGTGGGTGAAGACCTGGACCAGATGGAGCCCCATCAGGGCGGCCAGGCGGAGCGCAGGCCGGAGGTAGTCGGCAAAGGCGAGGAAGGTGGCGCCGAACGGGATGACACCGCCGTGGGCCGCCATGCCGTTCATGACGGCGGCCATGGCATGCTCCCGTACCCCGAAGTGGATGTTGCGGCCACCGTATCCCCACCCCCCACCCACGGCCCCCTGCCGGTCGATGGCGGTAAGCCGCGGGTTCTGGCAGTCCCCCAGCCCGCTCAGGGCGGTGAAGGTGGAGGGGTTCAGGTCTGCCGAGCCGCCCACCAGCGACGGAATACGGGACGCCAGGGCATTCAGCACCTTGCCGCCGGCCAGTCGGGTCGCCATCCCCTTGTCGTCGGCCGGAAAGTGGGGCAGCGCCTCCTGCCAGCCGGCCGGAAGCTCCCCGGCCATGGCCTGCCGGAGCTCCGCCGCCAGTTCGGGGAAGGCGTTTTCGTAGGCAGCGAACCGATCACACCACTCCCGTTCCAGCGCCGCCCCTGCTGGCAGCGCCTCACGGAAACGGCGCACCGCCTCTTCCGGCAGATGGAATGGCTCGACCGGCCAGCCGAGCCGCTCCTTGGTGAGCCGCACCTCGTCGCTGCCCAGCGGCGAGCCGTGGGCCTCGAAACTGTCCTGCCGATGGGGGGAGCCGTAACCGATATGGGTCCGGACCACGATCAGAGAGGGGCGCTCCGTCTCAAACCTGGCCTTTTCCAGGGCCGCGGCAATGGCGGCCGTCTCGTTGCCGTCCGCCACGTTCTGGACGTGCCAGCCGCAGGCGGCAAACCGGCCGGCCCGGTTCTCGGTAAAGGAGAGATCGGTGGACGAGGCCAGGGAGATCCGGTTGTCGTCGTAGAGCACGATCAGCCGGCCTAAGCCCAGATGCCCGGCCAGGGATACCGCTTCGGCCGCCACCCCCTCCATCAGGTCGCCGTCGCCGGCCAGGCAGTAGGTGAAATGGTTGATAATCTCAACCCCGGAACGGTTGTAGCGTGCCCCTAGATGGGCCTCGGCCAGCGCCATGCCCACGGCGTTGCCGAGCCCCTGCCCGAGCGGCCCGGTGGTGGTCTCGACGCCGGGGGTCTCACCCCGCTCCGGATGGCCGGGGGTCCTGCTCCCCCACTGACGGAACCGCTCGATCTCGGCCAGGGGGAGATCATAGCCGGTGAGATGGAGCAGGCTGTAGAGGAGCATGGAGCCGTGGCCGGCGGAGAGGACGAACCGGTCCCGGTCGAACCAGCGAGGGTTGGCGGGGTTGTGCCTGAGGAACCGGGTCCAGAGGACGTATGCCATGGGCGCGGCCCCGAGCGGCAGGCCGGGGTGGCCGCTGCCCGCCTTCTGGATGGCATCGACCGCCAGGAAGCGGATGGTGTTGATGCAGAGCTCGTCAACTGCCTCTGCCGGGGAGGTGGTGCCGATGTTCTGTTTCATGGTCGCACTCCATGGTATTGGGAGACGCGGTTGTTTTCAGGTACATAGTAACGCAATTTTGTCGCAACGCACGGCAACTCCGGCAGTTCGTTCCGAGAGTAAAAAAACCGCCACAGGGGCTATCTCCCCCGAGGCGGTTGGTATCAGTGCAGCCGCTTTATTTTTCGTGTATTTTCGTGTCGTTCGTGGACCTAAAAGCCGTAGATGTTTCTTCTTATGCCACTGGTGATTCCACTGCCGACGTCCCGGCAACCCCGTCCAGGCGGAACTTGCTCACCATCACAGCCAGCTTCCGCACCTGCTGCTCCAGATCCCCGGCCGCATCGGCCGAGTGGAAGGCCGTTGCCGCGTTCCGGCTGGTGACGTCGTTGATCTGGCTGACCGACCGGCTGATCTGCTCCAGACCGCTCGCCTGCTCCTGAGTGGCCCGGGAGATATCTTCGGTCAGGGCATCGATGGAGCGCGCCCCCTCCACCGCCCCTGCCAGGTGCCGGTCGATCTCCTTGCTGATCCCCTCCCCCCTGCGCGCCAGCTCGACCGAGGTCCGGATCAGCCGTTCCGTCTGCTGGGCCGCACCGGTGGAACGCCTGGCCAGTTGGCGGATCTCCTCCGTGAGCAGCTCGAAATCATTGCCGGCGCCCTCCACATGGGCAGCGGATATGGCGGCATTGACCCCGAGCAGGTTGGAGTTCATCGCTACGTTCTTGAGGTCGTGGATGAGATCCTCGTACTCGCCGACAACCCTCGCCAGCTCGGCATCACCGCCCGACCTGGCAGTGAACTCGACCCGGCGCTGGAAGTCCTGCAGCCTCTTGACCGTCTCTTCGCACCGCTCCGACAGTTTGCGGATCTCCATGGCAACCACGCCGAAACCGCTGGCCGATGAACGAACGAGCGTCGCCCTGGAGGTGGCACTGGAGGAGAGCTTGTCGGTCTCCTTGGCGATGGTGTCGATATCCTGAATGATCCCGGCGGTATTGTCCGCGGAACTGCGGATCTCGCCCATCGCTTCCAGCATCCGCTCCATTTCGGTCTTGGCGGTGGCGATCGATGCGGCCGAACGCTGGGCACTTATGCGGGCTTCGGCCGTGTGCCGGGCGCTTTTCTGCGCGTATTCGGCAAGATGGACCACGGTGGTCGATGTTTCCGAGAGCTGCCGCTCCTGTTCGGCAGCCCCATTGGAAACGACCTCGCTCCCCTCGCTGATCCGGTTGCCGACGCTCGAGACCAGTTCCACCGTTTCCGCCACCTGGGAAACGGCCGAATGAAGCGATTCGGCCGTCAGGTTCATCGCCTTCTTGATCACGGCATGTTCGCCGTGATACCGCCCCTCCATCCGGGCACTCAGGTCGTAGGCCGCCAACCGCCCCAGGACCGTGCTCGCCTCGTGGATCGGGTTCAGGACGGCATCGAGCGTCCCGTTGACCCCGGCGATCAGGTCCCGCCAGATACCGTGATAGTCCCAGTCGTTGCCCCGGGTACGCAATCGCCCGCCACTGATGCTGGCGATCAGGTTCTGCGTCTCGTTGTTCATGCCGTACAGGGTGGCCAGGAGCGTATTGAGGTTGCGCTTGATATCGTTGAACTCCCCCTGATACTCGTCGATCACAAACGACGGTATCCGGCCGTGGGCGATTTCGTCGATGGCACCGGCAGTCAGCCGCAACGGCGCGATCAGGGTGTCCAGCATCCGGTTCACGAGCAGCACCAGCTCGGCATCCTTACCCTTGAAGGAGGCGGAGTTGCCGCGTTCGTCCAGCCTGCCGTTCATCATCGCTTCGGCGAGCCGCTGGATTTCGGCGTGAACGGTGGCGTTCCTGCGGGGTTTAGCGGTGGATGGCGACTCGTTGTTCATCTCGGGAACCTCGCTGGCATCTGTATAGCTGGAATTTGACGCAGTCAGCGGCCGTACGGATGGCGTCGGCCGTGGCCGGCGTCATGAACTCCCGCATGCGGTTGAAACAGCGCCCCTCGATGCCGACCAGAACAATGGACGGCGGCAGTTTTTCCGGGCAGAGCAACCTGCCCACCTCGATGGTTTCCTTCAGGCCGATGCCGTGGGCGGAAATGGCGGCATTGCCGTTCTCCGGCAGTTCGTCCCAGGAGAGACAGTGGATGGTGCCGGCCGGGTCACCTAACTGGACGGCATCGACGACGATCATGGCCGCTTCGTCACCGGTCAACCGGTCGAGCAGGGCGATGCCGCCTACCCCGACATATTCAAGCCTCGCTGTCGCGGGAAGCTGCATCCCCTGCAGCGTCCGAAAGACTTCATAACCGACGGCATCATCGGCCACCAGTTCGTTGCCGATGCAGACCACCAGGGTCGTGCGTTCCATGGCAGCCGCAGTCACTGGGTAGAGACCGTTGCCCGGCAGGAGTCGCCGGTTGTGACGAGTTCCGACTTCACCGGTCGGCAGATCAGCTCATTCAGGATGCCGTCGAAATAGGCGTGGAACAGCTTGCAGAGCGCCCCTCCGGCCTGAATCCCACGGAGGGTGCAGACCTCACGCAGCGCGCACCGGTCAAAGACCAGTTCCCGTCTGCCGTCGGTTCCCTCCAGGGTGACACCGAACCCGGCGGACATCCTGGCGGCAAGCAGGCCTATCGCCTCTTCAAGCGACGGGTTGTCGAGAGTGATGGGAAGTTTCTTGGCCATCTCCCGGCCGGCGAAGCGGCCGACCGGCGCCGTGGCCCCGCCCATGATGTTGTCTATGGTGGCGGTGAAGATATCCATCAGAAACGCCACTTCGCCAAACGCCTTCCGATGGTCCTCAAGGGTCATCTCCCGGACGGATTCGCTGCTCATAGGAACTTCTCCATCTTGCCGCAGAACTCCAGATCGCGATAAAAGTTCTTGACCTCTCGGTGTCCCGTGTGGCTGATCGCACCGGACGGGCAGAGATAGGAGCAGCTCAGGCAGGCGATGCAGTCCTCCTGGTGCCGCACCTCACAGAGACGCTTGTCGCTGTTGAACTCGAAGACCTTGGTGGGGCAGATGTCGACACACATCTCGCAGCCGCGGCAGGCCTGTTCGTGAACCGTAATCTCCAGCATCAGTTCCCCCTCCGCAAACTCTTCAGTACCGATCTCCCCCGGGTTATCACCACCTCCAGCGGCATCCGGCCGACGGCATGGGTGGCGCACGACAGGCAGGGGTCGTAGCAGCGGATGCCGAACTCGATGGCGTTCAACAGGGCAGCGTCATCCGTCCTCCCGATGACGTGGCTTTCCGCAGCCTGCCTGACGGTCCGGTTGATCAGGGTGTAGTTCTGCTGTGTGGCTACGATCAAGTTTGCCGCCCGGATGATGCCGTTTCCGTCGATCTCGTAATCGTGGATCAGGGTGCCGCGGGGGGCTTCCACATGGCCGACGCCGCGGCCACCGCCGAACTTCACCGGTACCCGGGTTTCACCGTGGATCAGCGGGTTGTCGAGGACAGTGCCGGCGTACTCCACTGCCCAGACCAGCTCGATCAGCCTGGCGTACGACTGCAGGACCGTGGCGTGGCACGGGGCGCCGAACTGCTCCCGGAATGCCGCATATTCCCGGTCCGCCCACTCGGTGCCGTACCGGCCGACCGCATTGATCCTGGCCAGCGGCCCTACCCGGTACTCGTGCCCCTCCCCCTTGTGGGAGAAGTGCACCTGCTTCATGTACGACCAGTCCAGCACCGATTCCGTCAGGTGCCGGTCATACTCCCGGACCGGAAACTCGGCAACCGTGCCCCCCTGTTCGTCCACGGCCCGCAGCGTTCCTTCCAGCAGCGAGACCTTGCCGTCACGCAGTGTACCGAGCGACCAGGACGGGGTCACCCAGTCGTTCAGCATGGCGGGATGGCGCTCTATCATCCTGAACAGGAGCTCCTTCACGGCCGGGGCCAGCTCCCGCAAGAGCTGCATCGCTTCGTCGACCCAGGCCCGCAGCTGGGACTCCCGCTCCCGGTCGAGCACGAAGGTGATCCCCCCGGCAACGGAGGTCACCGGGTGGGTCCCTCGCCCTCCCACCAGTTCATTGATCTGCTGGCCGATGCTCCTGATCCGGAGCGCCTTCCTGGCCAGCTCGGGGTTCGCCTGGACGATGCCGACCACATTCCTGATGGCCGGGTCGGCATCGAGCCCCAGCACCAGGTCCGGCCCCTGGAGGACAAACAGGGACAGGGAGTGGGAATGGATGATGTGTCCCATGTACATCAGCTCCCTCAGGAGCTTCGCCGCCGGCGGCGGCTCCACGCCGGCGGCATGGTCGAGGGCGTTGGTGGCTGCCAGGTGGTGCGCCGTCGGGCAGACGCCGCAGATCCTGGCGGTGATGAGCGGCATCCGGTCGGCCTCCATGCCGATCAGTATCTTTTCGAAACCACGCAGTTCATTCACGACCAGGCCGGCCGATTCGATGCCGTTGTCCCCGTCCAGATTGATGAATACCTTGGCATGCCCCTCGATGCGGGTAACCGGATCGATCGCAATGGTCTTACGCATACTCCTCCTCCGCCGACTCGATCCACTTGTTGATGAGAAAGGTGGGCTTTTCGCCGATCATCGCGGTTGCCATGGTGTAGGAGTAGTGGGACTTGGCGGTCCGTTCGATCTCCTTCACGATGGCCTCTTTCGGTATCTGCGTCAGCCTCGACATCCGCTCCCCGATCTCGGTCCGGATATCCCGGTTCGGCTCGGTGAGGATCTGCATGGTGGCGCCGGCACAGCCGGTACACGGTACACCGTTGAGGGGACAGGGGGAGAGGCAGCGGTCAAGGGTCACCGACCCCATGCAGATGTACCCCTGGCTGAGGAAGCAGTCATCCGGGTCGGGGACCCCTTCCGAATGCTTCCTGATCCGATCGGTGTCTCTCTTTCGCATGGACCGCTTGCAGTGGGCACAGACCGACTCCTTGGTGGCCTTCGGCGTCCGCCCCTCCAGGAGGGTGAGCAGCGCCTCGAAGACGAATGCCGGATGGGGGGCGCAGCCGGGAAGATAGAGATCGACGTCGATCACGCTGTCAAGCGGCCTGACCGACGGTTCCAGCGGTGAGACCCGGTCGGTCGGCGGGGCAAAGGGGATGGTCGTCTTGTTGTGCAGATAGACGGCATCGAAGATCTCTTCGCGGCTGTTCAGGTTGCCCGCCCCGGCGATGCCGCCATAGACGGCACAGGAGCCCCAGGCAATGATCAGGTCGCAGCTCCTGCGCATCTCCTCGGCAGCATGGCGGTCGTGTTCCGTCCTGATGGCTCCGGAAACGAGACCGACCTTGGCCGGGGGATAATCCTTGATGTCGGTCAGCACCGGGCAGCGCTGGATCGTCACCGACTGGAGGACCGCCAGGATCTTTTCGTGGAGGTCGACGATGGCGACATGGCACCCCGAGCAGTCGCTCAGCCATTCGATGTTGACCGGCACCAGGGCCGGGGTGGTGGCAGAACTCTTCTTCGCAGCGCTCATTGTCCGCTCCTGTGGATGGTGAGCCGCTTGTAACAGGCGTTCTCGCCGGCATGCAGGATCTCCAGGGTCGACTCCCGCCCCATGATGTTCTGCAGGGCGCCGGAAAAGAACCCGAACATCATGTTGCACAGCGACCCTTTCTGGTGGTGGCCGAACATGAACAGCGACTGGCGGATCATGCAGTCACGGAAGACGAGATGAATGTCGTCCCCCTGATCCGTGGACTGCACAAGCTCGGGCCGGTCGTGGGTCCGGAACGACTCGAAGTGCCAGAGGCAGCCGTTGGCGAGCAGGACCTCGGTCACCGACGACAGGGCCTGCTCGATGTCACCGGTCTTGGCAACATTTTCGGAAAGGCTCATGCCGAGCCGTTTCCCGGCCAGATAGGAGATGCTGTTCGCCGATTCGCCGATGGCCTGCTCGATGCCGCTGGCAATGGCCCCGAGAAAGGTCATGGTCTGCTGCAGCGAGGCGCGGCTGCTCAAAATGTCTGACATGTACGGAGGTCCCTTCCGCCGGTAAGGGTTATCGGCATCATCTGCCGTCGCGGACAGTTGTCAGGATTCCGAAGGGGAAGGAGGCAGAATCGATGACGCCATTGTCCACGTGTGAGCTATATCCGCAAAACAGTACGGTTATAACGTATTCACGCTATTCGGCAGCCATCTGGCCAACTTGAGATGATTTTATCATTAAGCAAAATTTTATTTTCTGTAGTTGTTACTCGGACATCTTGCGGCGGAAGATCCCTACCGCCAGCGTGAAGAGTACGGCGGCAGTGACATAGAGGAGCACGGCGTAGGCTGACGTGAAGCGGCCGGAAACCAGGGCCAGGCGCGCCCCCTCGAACAGCGCCGTGGTGGGGAGCAACCGGATGACCGGCAGGACGGCAGCGGGATAGGACGACAGGGGAAAGAACATGCCGGACATGAACATGAGCGGCATGATGAACACCGCCTCCACCCTGCCGATGGTCTCGGGTTTGTCCATGAGGGTGCCGCAGATGATGCCGACAAAGGAGAAGAGCGCCGACCCGGGGATGAGGAAGACGAGATAGGCTAGCAGGTGGCCCGGCGTGAAACGAAACGGCGTGATGGCGAAGATTACCAGCGCCACGGCCAGCCCCTTGACCAGGCCATGGGTGAAGCCGGAGAGGATCTTGGCGATGACGATCTCGGACACGGTGATCGGGGTCACCCGGTACGATTCGATGGTGAACTGTACCCGGCGGTGGAACCAGAGGCTCCAGACGCTTTCGCTGAAGGCGGCATTCACCGCGGTCATGGTGATCAGGCCCGGGGCGATGAACAGGCTGTACTCCACCCCTTCAACCTGGCCGATGTATCCCTTCATGCCGATGCCAAAGGCGAGGTAGATGGTGAGCGGGTAGGCTATTACCGCCACCAGCTCCCCCAGCAGGTTGCGGCGGAGCACGAGCATGTCGCGCCGCCAGATGGCCGCGGTGCCATGGAAGGTCATCATGTTAGCTCCTGCAGGCGCAATGAGTCCAAAGAGAGTGACTTTCCCCGAAGCGTCGTGGCTCTGGGCGAATTAAAGCGTAAAACAGCCGGATTGTCTGAGCCCGCAGGGCGAGTTTCCGGCTGTAGCGTAATGAGCCGTAGAGCCACAGCGACGGGGAATTTGAGCAAACGTGGACTCCTTGCACCTATCGCATCCCGGCTCATCTCAGTCCCTCGCCGGTCAGGGAGATGAAGATCTCCTCCAGGGTCCGGTCCTTGAGCGAGATCCGCCGCACCTCGGCCCCGTTCAGGGCCGCGATCACCTCGGAGAGGCACTCCCACCTCTCCAGCTCGACGATGACGGTCCGGCCTTCGACCTGCAGGGTGCCGATACAGGCCAGGTTCCGCAGCGCGGCGGCAAACTGCTCCCCGTCCCGGCCGAACTCGATCTCGTAGACCGCCCCGCCGGTGAGCCGCGCCTTCAGCTCCTGCGGGCTTCCCAGGGCGATCAGCCGGCCGTGGTCGATGATGGCGATCCGGTCGCAGAGCTGCTCGGCCTCCTCCAGGTAGTGGGTGGTGAGGATGATGGTCATGGAGCCGGCCACCGACCGGACATAGTCCCAGACCGCCCGCCTCGACTGGGGGTCCAGACCGGTGGTCGGCTCGTCGAGAAAGAGGAGCTTCGGCTCGTGCAGGAGCGCCCGGGCAACCACCAGCCGCCGCAGCATCCCCCCGGAGTAAGTGTCGGGAAAGTCGTTCTGCCGCTCCGCCAGTCCCATCAGGGTAAGGATTTCGTCGATCCGTTGCCGGTACCGCTGGGCCGGCATGCCATGGAGCCGCGCATGCAGCTCCAGGTTCTCCCGGGCAGTCAGGTAGCGGTCCAGGCTGTTCTCCTGGGGGACCACACCGATCAGCCGGCGGATCTCTTTCCCCTGGGTGCGGGTGTCGAACCCCTCCACCAACGCCTCGCCGGAATCCTGGCGCATCAGGGTGGTGAGTATCCGGATGAGGGTCGTCTTCCCGGCGCCGTTGGGACCGAGCAGGCCGAAGATGGAACCTTGGGGGACCGTGAGGTCGAACGCGTTCAGCGCGACCAGGGAGCCGTACTGTTTGGTGAGTGCACGGGTGACGATGGCAAAAGACATGGGAGGAAGTATAGCAGCCTGTCAGATAATGTGAACCGGAACATCGTGAGTCGTAACTGCAAACGGCAATCGAATAACGCAGAGGCACGGAGACGCAGAGAGAATCGTTCAAGTTGGTTGATCGGTTCTGAACTTACAGGTTTTGACTCTCCGCGTCTTTGCGTCTCTGCGTTCCAACCGGTTTTTCGGGTTCGAAGAGCCGGCCGGCCACGGCCAACTGCTCCGGGGTGCCCAGGAGCAGCACCAGGTCGCCGCTTTGCAGCTCCCAGACCGGGTCAGGGTTCGGGATCACCTCCGCCCCGCGCTTGATGACCAGAACCGAGGCCCCGGAGCGGCTCCTGATGGTTCCCTGGCTGAGGCTTTCCCCCTCCAGGACTGCCCCCGTCACCACCCGGAACGTACCGATTTCGGCTCCGGAAAGGTACCCGCTGATACCAACGGCATGGCTGTGACGGCGGCTCAGGGAGCGGAGCATCCCGTAGCCGTCCCGGCGGACGTCGCCTACACACCGCTCGATCTCGTCCTGGGGCACCAGGAAGTTCCGCAGGACCCGGGATAGGATCTCCACCGAGGTCTCGAACTCCTCGGGAATCACCTCGTTCACCCCCAGCGTGTAGAGCGGCTCGACCTCCATCAGATAGCGGGTCCGGGCGATGATATGGATGGTCGGGTTCATCTGGCGCGCCATGGCAACGATCCGCCGGCTCGCCGCCGCATCGGAAATGGCCACGACGATGCAGCGGGCACGGTCGATCCGGGCGTGTTCCAGCACCTCCGGATGGGAGGCGTCGCCAAAGACGATCTTCTCCCCCCGTTTCCGTTCGGCGCCGATCGTGAACGGGTTGGTGTCGATGACCAGATGCGGGATGGCATGATGTTTCAGTGCCCTGGCCAGGTTCTTCCCGTTCAGGCCATACCCGGCGATCACCACATGGCCGGACATGGTGACTTTCCGCTCCCGGGCGGCCAGGGTGCGCCCTCCCCGCACCAGCCGCGCCGGAAGCCTCTTCACGGCAACCAGCGCCAACGGTTCGGCACCACGGACAAGAAACGGCGTCAGCACCATGGTGGCAATGGAGGCAGCCAGAAAGAGCTGATACACCTCGGCGGAGAGCAGACCGTGCTTGAGGCCGCTCTGGGCGAGAAGAAAGGAGAATTCTCCGATCTGCGCGAGCGCCAGAGAGGCTACGATGGCTACCCGGAGCGGCAGGCCGATGGCACGGACCACGCCGACCGTCACCACCACCTTCACGGCCAGAATGGTCAGGATGATGGACAAGAGCAAGAGCGGCCGTTGCACGAGGATGGCCGGGTCCAGGAGCATGCCGACCGAAATGAAGAAGAGGCTGGTGAAGGCATCGCGAAACGGGATCACATCCCCCATCACCTGCTGGCTGTATTCCGACTCGGAAATGGCCAGGCCGGCGATGAACGCCCCGAGGGCCAGGGAAAGGCCGGCCGCGGCCGTGAGCCAGGCGGTGCCGAAGCCGATGAAGATGATCGACAGGATGAACAGCTCCCGGCTGCGGGTTTTGACCACCTGGCCGAGGAGCCACGGAATCAGGTACCGGGCGCCGAACCAGGTGGCTATCACCACGGCAAGGGCCTTGACCGCCACCAGCAGGACCGCGCCTCCCCCCTGGCTGCTGCCGCCCAGGAGCGGGGTGAAGAGCATGAGCGGCACCACGCAGAGGTCCTGGAAGATCAGTATCCCCAGGACGGTCTTGCCATGGGGGGCATCCATCTCGCCGGCGTCCATGAGGAGCTTCAGGATGATGGCCGTGCTGGAGAGGGAAAGCAGGAAACCGAAGAACAGCGCTACACCCGGCGGATAGCCGGCCAGGTGGCTGAGCAGGGCGACGGTCAGGATGGTGAGCACCATCTGCAGCCCCCCGCCCAGGAAGACCATCTGCCTGATCCGTACCAGCTCCTTGAGGGAAAATTCGATGCCGATGGTGAACAGGAGGAGCACCACGCCGATTTCCGCCAACTGCTCGACGTTGTGCGAGTTCCCCACCAGGGCCAGGGCGTGGGGACCGGCCACCATGCCGGCAACCAGAAAACCGATGATGGAGGGGAGCTTCAGGCGACGGACGAGGATGACGGTCAGCAGGGCCAGGCCGAAGAGAACCACCAGATCGAGCAGGGTATTCATGCGAAATTCCCAAGAAAAGTCAGTTCAACACGGAGCCACGGAGGTCACGGAGAACATCAAAGAAAACTGACACGTTACGGTTGGAGCATCCTCCGTTCGTGAGGGCTCCGTAAGACCCGGTACGGCCTGTATGTGTGGTCATTTGCCACGCAAAGCCGGTGCCGGCCTGAAGCTGTTGAAATCCACGACGATGGCGGTGCAGTCGTCATCGGCCGGCACGTCTCCGCCGAATCCCTGCAGGCGGTTGAAGAGGATATCGAGGAATTCGGCGTCGTCACCGGAGGCGGTGCGAAGCGTTTCCCGGAGCCTGTCACTGCCGAACAGCTCTCCTGCACTATTGGCAGACTCGACGATACCATCGGTATAGAGGAGCAGACGATCCCCGGCAACAAAACGGAACCTGCCGCTGTTGATCTCCAGGTCGTCGAAGTAGCCGACCGGCTGGGCGGTGGTATTGAAAGGGATGATCTCCTCCCCCCGCCGGACCAGTGGGGGTACATGGCCGGCGTTGACATAGACCATCTCCAGGGACGCGGGGTCGATGATCCCGAAGAACAGGGTCGATGAAAAGAAGTGGTCCAGGGCCTGGCTGCGCCGGGCAAAGGAGGTAAGGAACCGGTTCACCTGACGTATCAGACCCACCGGGTCGCACTCCCCCTGGGTGGCGCGGTGGAGGTAGCCGTAGACAAGAGACATGACGATCGAGGCGTGCAGGCCGTGGCCGGTCACGTCACCGATGAACAGGGTCTGGCAGCCGTCCGGCATGGTGATGAAGTCGAAGTAGTCACCTCCCAGTTCATCGGCCATCTGGTTCCTGACGCCGATGCAGCACCAGGTGCAGAGTGGCGAGCTTTTCGGAAAGAGCAGGTCCTCGATCTTGTGCGCCAGCGCCAGCTCGCTGTCCACGCAGGGGTCTGCGGCGGTAACGGCTGTGCTGACACGCCTCTCATTGTCATCCGGTCCGGTCATGATCCTTTTCTCCTGTCGAGATACGGCATTGCGCCTGCCTCGGTGATCAATAACAGGCCCCCTCGCGACCGATGATCAACGTTATTGAATATACTCTAGCATGTTGCCGTTGGGCTTCAATCCGGATTGTGGCACTGCGGGCAGTAATTACACAGGGAAAAGCAAACGGCTGCGCCGACACCTTTGCGAATACAGGGGGGTCGACGAAACCGTTTGTCGTTATGCTGACTCAGTAAGGATCAGAACGTCTCGAAGTCGTTGTCCAGACCGTCATCGCGGGTGAGCTCATAGTGAAAACCGCCGTCATTGGCCGCCTTCCCGGCAGAGCCGGAGGAGGCGGCATACCCGTTGGCCTTGCCATGGTTCAACGCCTTGGTCTTGGTCACGGCCTGTTTCCTGGTGCGGGATTTCAGCCTGGTGGCGTCGTCCTGAACGCTCACCGCCGCCGTGGAATCGATCCTGAAAAAGGCTATGGATGACTGCAGCTGCTCTGCCTGGGAGGCCAACTCCTCGGCGGTGGAGGCCATCTCTTCCGAGACCGAGGCATTCTGCTGGATCACCTGATCCAGCTGCTGAATCGCCTTGTTGATCTGTTCGGCGCCCGTGTCCTGTTCACGACTGCCGGCGCTGATCTCCTGTACCAGTTCGGCGGTCTTCTGGATGTCGGGCACCATCTTGGCCAGCATCTCCCCGGCCTGCTCTGCCACCTGCAGGCTGGAGGCCGACAGTTCGGAAATCTCCGCCGCTGCTGCCTGGCTCCGCTCGGCGAGCTTTCGTACCTCACTTGCCACTACCGCAAACCCCTTGCCGTGCTCACCGGCCCGTGCCGCCTCGATGGCGGCGTTCAGCGCCAGCATGTTGGTCTGACGGGCGATCTCCTCGATGATGGAGATCTTGTCCGCAATCTCCTTCATGGCGCCAACCGTCTTTTCCACCGATTTTCCACCTTCCAGGGCATCGGTTGCCGACTTGACGGCGATCTTTTCCGTCTGCATGGCATTGTCGGCATTCTGGCGGATATTGGCCGCCATCTCCTCCATGCTGGACGACGCCTCTTCGGCTGCTGCCGCCTGCTCGCTGGCCCCCTGCGACATCTCTTCGGAACTGGCGGAGAGCTGCTGGCTTCCGGCTGCCACGTTATCGGCCGCAGACTTGACGCTCCCCATCACGTCGGAGAGCTTGTTCGTCATGGCTGCCAGGGCCTTCATCAGTTCATCCAGCTCGGAGCGCTCCTTCACGGCCACCATCAGATTGCCGCCGGCGATCTCCTTTGCCACGTTCGTGACCATGTTCATGGCGTCGATCAACATATTGAGATTGTTCTTGATCTCGTTGAAGTCGCCGTTGTAGTTGTCAGTAATCCTGGCCGGCATGTCGCCGCGGCTGATCCGCGCCACGTAATCTGCCGCAACGTTGAGCGGCCCGATCACCGCATCCAGGGTTCCGTTGACCCCGGCTACGATCCGGGCGAATTCACCGTTATGCCTGGAGGCATCGGCCCTGGTTCCCAGCCTGCCGTCAACCGCAGCCACGGAGAGCAGTTCTATGTCCTGCATGATCGCCCTGAGCCGTTCGGCCATCTCCTGCATGGCGCCAAGCAGCTTGCCGGTCTCGTCCTGCGACTCAACGGTAATCTTGGTGCTGAGGTCACCGGCAGCGATATGTTCCGCCATGGTAACGGCCATCCCCAGTGCCCGCTTTATCCTCTGGGCAACGAAAAAGGCGAGGCAAAAAATCACCACCGCACCGACTATGGCACCGGCAATGATCCGCCACTTCATCCGGGCCATTTCCGCCTGAACGTCGTCAACGTAAATGCCGCTCCCCACGACCCAGCCCCAATCCTTTGCCAGCTTGACATAGGAGATCTTGGGTACCGGCTTGGTCGACCCTTCCTTGGGCCACATGTAGTCGACAACCCCTTCCCCCTTGTCTTTTGCCAGCGCTGCGAACTCCATGAAGATCCGCTTGCCGTTGGGATCCTTTTCATCGGTCAGCACCTTTCCGTCCATGTCCGGCTTGATCGGGTGCATGACCATCTTCGGCTCCAGATCGTTGATCCAGAAGTATTCATTCCCTTTGTAGCGCAGGTTTTTTACGGCAACCATCGCCATCTTCTGGGCCTCGACAACCTTCAGCTCACCACTCTTCACCTTGGCCTGGTAGCCCTCGATCAGCCTGTGGGTGACCTCCACCACATTGCGGGTGGCTGAGATCTTTTCCTGCATCATGTTCCTTTCCACCAGCGGGAGAAAGTAAAACAGGATACCGGACATAAACAGGGCAATGGTAACGATTGAAATACTGAGGACTTTGGTCAGGATCTTCCAGTTGCCGAATTTGAAACGCTCCATCATGCACCCTCCTGGTTGAGTTAAGACTCATTAGCCCACATTGTTTAGCCTCAATAAAAGTTATCGATATTTAATCTTCAATCTTTAACTTATTTATTGATAATTTTTCTGGGGAACCGCCACCGAAAGCTAACCCTTTGCATCTCCAGCTATTCCTGATAATCTGTGCGCATGAAAAAAGACGATGCAACAGTGAACGTGGTTCCCGTCTCCATCCTCCTGGTGGAGGACGAATCCGACACCAGGGAGATCCTGAGCAGAATGCTCACCATCAAACTTTCCGGCATCCGGCTCTTTTGTGCCGAAAACGGCAAGAACGGTTTGGAGCTCTACCGGGAGCACCGGCCGGACCTGGTCATCACCGACATCAACATGCCGCTCATGGATGGGCTCAGCATGGCCGGTGCCATCAGGGAACAGCACCCGGAGGCGCACATCATCGTCCTGACGGCGTACAATGACTCCCACTACCTGCTGCATGCCATTGAAGCGGGGATCACCCATTACGTGCTGAAACCGATCAACCAGCGTAAACTCTTTGCCAGCATTGATCAGTGCCTTGAGAGGATCCGCCTGGAACAGCGGGTCAGGGAGCAGGAGAAGTTCATCCGCAAATTATCACGGGCCGTGGAGAGAAGCCCGAGCATGGTCATGATCACCGCACATGACGGCACCGTCGAGTATGTGAATCCCCGGTTTACCGAGATAACCGGATATGCCGACGGCGATGTTGTCGGAAAGAATCTGCGATCGCGGCTTGCCGACAACGTGGCTGCCGACGTTGCGGAAGAGCTCTGGAAGACCATCAGCAGTGGCAAGGAGTGGCGGGGCGAACTGCAGGACCGCACGAAGGGGGGGGAGCGCTACTGGGAGTCGGTGGCAATCACCTCGATCGTTGATGACCAGGGCGCCATCACCAATTTCGTCGTGGAAAAAGAAGACATTACCCGGCGGAAAATGGCCGAGGAAGAGATCGCGTCTCTGAACGCCCGCCTTGCCGACCGGGCCGCGGAACTTGAGGCGCTCAATAGTGCACTGGAGGCGTTTAACTACACAGTTTCCCATGACCTGCGCACACCATTGACGGTCATAAACGGGTACAACCAGTTACTGCGCGAACGGTATGCCGACAGGCTGGACAAGGACGGTGCAGGATATCTGCAGACGATTGCCGATGAGGTGCAGCAGATGAACAAGCTCATCCGCTCGCTGCTTGAATTTTCCCGGTTGGGCCGCCACGATCTTGACTGTACCGAGATAGACCTCAGTAATCTGGCCAAGGCGGTAGCAGAAGATTTGAAACAGAAGATGCCCGAGCGGGCGGTAACCTTCGTGCTGCAGGAGGGTATCTGCTGCAATGGTGACTACGCCCTACTGAGGGTCGTGCTGGCAAATCTGCTGGGCAATGCCTGGAAATACACGGGCAGGAACGAGAAGACAATCATTGAATTCGGCGCACACGTCGTCCGGGGAGAGCCGACCTATTTCGTTCGCGACAACGGTGTCGGTTTCGACATGACCAAGGCGGCAATGCTGTTTGCCCCCTTTCAGAGGCTGCACTCGGCGGAAGAGTTCGAAGGCCACGGTATCGGTCTGGCCACCGTGGCACAGATCGTCAAGCGCCACAACGGCCGGGTCTGGGCCGAGGGAGTCCCCGGCAGCGGGGCAACCATCTATTTCACCCTGGGAATGAGCAACCAGTCAGCTCGCGCTCTTTCTAGCTAACCACTCTGCAAACTGTACCAGGTCATCGCCACCCTCATCAGGAGCTGTCGGCCGCTCCGGATCATTTCCCTGCCGGTCAAAGATGGAATCGGCAGCATCAACATCACCCGCCCCCTGCTCAGGAATGGAAATGGTGTAGCCCAGTTGGTTGACCGGCTTCAACCATTCGGGCTCTTTCTCTTCGAAAAGAGCGAGCTGTCCGTACTCTTCGGGTTTCTTGCCTCGCCTGGCCACTCGCAACCTCCAAAGGTGACAATTATCTATCCCCCGCAGAATTTTGCAAGCGCGAAAATGAGCCTGAGCTGCCCAAAACAAAAAGGCCCCACGGAAAACCCGTGAAACCCTTAGTTTATCTACTGGTGCGAGAGAGGGGAGTTGAACCCCTATGCCTTGCGGCGCTGGATCCTAAGTCCAGTGCGTCTGCCAGTTCCGCCACTCTCGCAAATCGTTTGCGAGGCATTTTATAGCATGCCCTGCCTGCGGAGACAAGAGCCAATGAGCCGCCCGAGACTCACCAAACGGCCCGGGACGAACTGCTACCCCCGGTGCCGCTCCTTCAATGCCTGGGCAACCTCACGCTTCTGCTCCTTCTTCTTCAGATCCTCGCGCTTGTCGTGGAGCTTCTTACCTTTCGCCAGTCCCAGCTCGACCTTGACCTTGCCATCCTTGAAATAGAGGCGAAGCGGAATCAGGGTGTACCCCTGTTCACGGATCTTAGCAAAGAGGCGGACGATCTCCTTCTTGTGCAGCAAAAGCTTGCGCATCCGGTCGGGATCGTGGTTCTCCCGGTTGCCGAAGTCGTAGGGAGAGATATGAAGGTTGTGTAAAAAGGCCTCGCTGTCGCGGACCATGGCAAATGCATCGCCAAGATTTGCCTTTCCCATGCGCAGGGACTTGACCTCGGTCCCCTGCAGGACCATGCCGGCCTCGATCCGTTCTTCGATGAAATATTCGTGGAAGGCCTTCTTGTTTGTGCAGATCAGCTTTTCGCCCATGGGCGCATACTAGCAGAGGGGCAAAAGAAATGGCAACCGTTTTACTGACGACCTGAATCCGTGACGGATGCCGCACCGGCGAAGCGACTGTGGCAGAGCTCCAGCCGCTGTAGGCGAAACGGAGCGGCCACCGGCCTGCTTGTCTGAACCCGTCAGGGTGAGTTACAGGCCGGTAGCGGAATGAGCCGTACTGCGGCGGTGCGAGAGGCACGCGGAGCGAAGTGGGGCGGGAGCCGTCACGCATTCACGTGACGACTCAAAGTTCCTCCCCGGCGCAGAACACATGTTCGAGCTGGCTCTGGCCGATGATGCCGGTGTAGAGGCTGTCGGCAGTAACGGCCGGAGGCGCGGTCACCACCAGGAAGTCGGCCCGTTTGCCGATCTCGATCGATCCGACTTCATGCGCCAGTCTCAGTGCGTGGGCGCCGCCAAGCGTCGCCATGGCAAGGACCTCGGCCGGTGAAAACAGCGGCTGTTTGTCGAGAAGAAAGCGCATTTCATCCCACAGGGAGAGGGAGTCGTTGCTGGCCAGGGAGTCGGTGCCAAGTGCCAGGGGAATACCGGCCTTCTTCAACAGGGCTGCCGGAGCCGTACCGACAGCCAGGCGCTCGTTGCTCCTCGGACAGAGAACCACCGCAACTCCGCGCCGGGCAAGGATATCCGCATCTACCGGGGTGATCTGCACCGCGTGCACTGCCGTCATGTTGGCATCAAGCACTTCGAGGGCGTCGAGGAACGCTGTTGGCGTTGTATGCCGGGGAGCGGGCAGATAGTCCTCCCAACCGGCAAAGGGGTAGATCTGCTCGGCCAGGGCACCGGTCGTATCGTGAAAAAACGGGAGCTCTTCCGGGGATTCGGCCAGGTGGGTCATGAGGGGAACGCCCAGCTCCTTCCCCATGGTGGCAAGGCGGCTGAAAAACGGCCCCACGACCGTATGGGGGGCGTGGGGAGAAATCCCCGGCAGCAGCCGGGCAGACGGAAAACTCGTCAATGCCTCGTACAGATCGGCGGCCAGACGGGCACAACGGGCCGGCTCCATACCGAGAGCCTCGAAGAATATCCGCCCCCCCAGCGCAGATGTCGTGTAGTGGGGCAGCAGGGAGCGTTCCGACAGGATCTCCCCCACGGTCGTGGTGCCGGTTTCCAGACACTTGGCAATCCCTTCGGCAACCGAATGGGCGAGCTCGGTTGCCGTCAGCCCCCGGCGGATCTTGACGACCTGCATGATCCAGTCGGCATAGGTCCGCGGCATGTAGTGCAGACCTTTGCGGATCTTCCAGGCCGGGAAGTGGGTCAATTCCAGATGGGTGTGGGCGTTCACCAGCCCCGGCATGATGGCACCGCCGGGGAACTCCCGCACCGGCCCCGGCCAGCTTTTGCGCAGTTCGGCAAGGGGGCCGACCGCGGCAATGCGGCCGTTCTCCACGACCATCGCTCCACCGGGTATCGGGGGGCTGGCAACAGAGAGAAGACAGGAAGCGGCAAAAATCTGCATTAGTGGCCTCGTTCACTGGTTTCGGATCAGCACCTCGCTCCATTGTAGCAGGCAAAAAGAAAAGGGCAAAAGCCGCACGGCCTTTGCCCTTCAAATAGGTTCGAGTCGAGAGTCGAGAAAAGCTACCCCGGTCCTACAGGTTAGCAACCTCTATCCTCGTTCCTTTATCCTCGTTCCCCGTACCCGCCTCTGTAAAGAGTTCCTCAACCTGCTGCAGCAGCGCATGAATCTCCGGTTGTTGCACGATCTCGCACTGTTCTGCCAGAACCGACGCCAGAATTTCATTGGTCGTCAGCGGGTTGGCCAACACGACACGCAGGACGGTGAGCTCCTCACCATAGTGGGCCATGCGCAGCCTCGTCCGGGAGACAAAGGACTTTCCGGCTTCCCGCTGATATTTCTGCAAGAGCTGGCTGACCTGGTCAAGGAGAGCATTGATGTCGGCGCGCTGCGAAGCCGTTGCTCCGGCCAAGGCCTGCTGTACTTTGAGCGGACAGTAGCGGTAGGTGAGGATATTCAACTCCGGCTCGCTGGTCAGTTCGAAATCGGGATGTTGCCGGATCATGTCGGCAAAGGTTCGCGCCCGCTCGATCCCCATATCGATGAGGAGCTCATACCCCTTGCGGCCGATGATGGAAAACCCGGCATGAACCAGCATCGACATCCCCGGTCGCGACCCTTCGAGGGTATGGCTGCCGAGGTCCTTGGAACCATGACGCAGGATATAATTGGCGTGATGCTCGATCGCCGACAGGGCGGTAGGGTCTTTAAACACGACCATCCCCGCCCCCATCGGCACATACAGCTGCTTGTGCCCATCGATGGTAACCGAGTCGGCCCGCTCGATGCCGGCGAGGAGCGTGCGGTAGCGATCGGAAAAGAGGGTCGGCCCACCCCAGGCAGCATCGACGTGAAAATGGCAGCCGAGTTCCTGGGCGAAATCGGCCAACTCCTCCAGCGGGTCGACATTGCCGGTTTCGGTGGTCCCGGCGATACCGACCAGCGCCAGCGGGAGAATGTTCCGCTCCTTGAGGCGCCTGCATTCTTCTCTCAAGAAGTTCAGATCGATGCGGTTATGCGCATCGGTCCGCACCTTGATCAGATCGTCCCGGCCGAGACCGAGGAGGTCGGCGGCCTTGCCAAAGGAATAGTGTCCGCGCTCGGAGACGAGGACGGCGATCCCGTCAGCGCCGCGATGTTTCAGGGCTCTGGCCAGACCTTCCTGGGCAATGCCGCGAAAAGCCCCGTCCGGGGCGAAGAGGCGGTTGCGTGCCACCCACAGCGCCGTGACGTTGGCGATGGTGCCGCCGGAGCAGAAGGCGCCCAGTGCATGCTGACTGTTGTGAATCCATGGCGGATAGAAGTCGTCATCGCGGCGATAGACCAGGTGATGGAGCATGGCGAGGACCTGCCGCTCCATCGGCGTAAAGGCCTTGGAGGTCTCCACCTTGACCACATTCTGGTTGAGGGCGGTCATGAGGCGCGCCAGGGGGAGCATGAAGTAGGGGAGCGCCGAGGTCATGTGACCGACAAAACCAGGCGCAGCGGTATGGACCGACTGGGCGACGAGGTTCTCCTTGACGAATTCGGTATATTCGGAGACGTAGGTCGGTTCTTCAGGGATGCTGAAGGAGGAGAAATTCGCCTCGATCTCTTCGAGGTTGCGTTCAATGGCAACGATATGCGTCTGCAAAAAGCCGGTGACATCGCCGGTAATCGCCTGATCGATGGCGCCGAGGGTCGAATCGGGCGCTTCCGGCACGGTGAAGATCCGGTAGAGGGTTTCCAGATTGGCGCGGGCTACGTCACGATTTTTCGGCATTGTCGTTTAACCTTCGGCTCAGCGGTCGCCCTGCGACCGACTGGCGGACTAAAACACGGACCTCAGACACGAACCGTTGTTCATGTCAGTCATCCTCCCCAAGTACGCAGTTGTCGATCAGCCTGGTGGTTCCTATCTTCACCGCCAGGGCCAGCAGGGTCTGGTCGTCGGCAAAGGCGACCTCCTGCAGGGTTGTCCCGTGGCGGAACTCGACATAGTCGATCACCGGCGTCTGCTCGGCCTCAATGGCCGCGATGACCAGTTGTCGCAACAGCGCCACACTCCGCTCGCCGGCCCGATAGGCCGCGCGGACCGCGGCCAGTCCCCTGTTGAGACAGAGGGCCTTCTGCCGCTCGTCGGGCGAGAGGTAGGCGTTCCGGGAACTCATCGCCAGACCATCCGCCTCCCGGATAATCGGCATCCCGACGATTGTCACCGGCATGTTCAGATCAATGACCATCTGCCTGATCACGGCCAGTTGCTGGAAATCCTTTTTGCCGAAAAAGGCGACTGTCGGCTGAACGATATTGAACAGCTTGCAGACCACGGTGGTCACCCCCCGGAAATGTCCGGGCCGGCTGGCGCCGCAGAGTGGCAGACTGATCTCTTCCACATTCACGTAGGTCTGGAACCCCGGGGGGTAGATCTCCTCCGCCGAGGGGAGGAAGAGGAGATCGACCCCGGCGGCCTCGGCAATCCTGGTGTCACGGGCCAGGTCCCGCGGATAGGTGGAAAGGTCCTCACCGCGACCGAACTGGGTCGGGTTGACGAAGATGCTGGCCACCAGCAGTTCTCCCCTGGCCCGCCCCGCCCGCATGAGGGAGGCGTGGCCGTCATGGAGATACCCCATGGTCGGCACCAGGGCAATCCCTTCTCCTGCCCGCCGTGCGGCCAGGGCCATTTCCTGCATCTGACTGACTGATTCGACGATCTGCATAACTGACTTCTCACCTCACTGTGAGTCATGAAGACCCGTTTCCGCTCAAACACCCGCGATTTGACATTGTGGGGCATTCAAGGGCTGAGGCTGACCTCGCACGGCAGATACGGTTGGTGCCGACCGGCCGCGGGAATCGCGGGGATTTCGCTCCACCGGCCCTCCATGCCCCACGGGTTCAGTTTCTCAGTTGAACGAATGTTCTTCGTCGGGGAACGTCCCCCCCTTCACCTCGGCGATGTAGCTCTGCACCGCGCCGGCAATCAGGGCCTGGGCATCGGCATACCGTTTGACGAATTTGGGGGAGTATTTCTCGCACAGACCCAGAATATCGTGGATGACCAGCACCTGGCCGTCGCAGTGGGGACCGGCGCCGATCCCGATGGTGGGGATGGTGAGTTCGTTGGTAATACGCTGGCCGAGCTTCTGGGGAATCCCCTCCAGCACCACGGCAAAGGCTCCGGCCTCCTGAACCGCCACGGCATCCTCCAGGAGCCGGTTGGCCTGCTCCTCCTTCTTCCCCTGGACCCGATAGCCGCCCATCCGGTGAATCGACTGCGGCGTCAGGCCGATGTGGGCCATGACCGGAATATCCATGGCCACAATGGCCCGGATGGTCTCGGCCATATTGGCGCCTCCCTCGATCTTGACCGCTGCGGCCCCGCCGTCTTTGATCAGACGACCGGCATTGATGCGGGCATCGCGCAGGTCGGTCTGATAGGAAAGAAACGGCATATCGGCAACCACCAGTGCCTTCGGTTCGGCCCGTACCACGGCCCGCGTATGGTAGATCATCTCCTCCATGGTGACCGGCAGGGTATTCTCGTACCCCGACACTACCACGCCCAATGAATCACCGATCAGCATCACGTCGATACCGCAGTGATCCATGATCCGGGCCGTTGGGTAGTCATAGCAGGTAAGGACGGAGATCTTCTCGCCGTCCGCCTTCATCTTCTGAATGTCAAGAACCGTCGTGCGTTTAATCACGTTACCTACTCCCAAAAAGTAAAGGCGCCTTCCCGAACGGAAAGACGCCTCATGACCTGACACGGGAACTCCGTGAAGTTGTCGTGGTGACATTTTCCGTCCCGGTTTCATCACGAAATCCAGGCGGTATGTAGTATCTGCCATCCGTGCAGTTGTGGCTCCACTCTTACGTAGCAGGCCCTGTCACGAGATGAACATTAATTAGCACAATAAAACAGCGGTTGTCTACATTTTTTCTACAGGGAAACCTTCCGGATCATCTCCAGCTCCTTCACCACCGACACCCCCTCCTGCTGGCGCTTCTCCAGGCTGGCAAAGATATTCTCGACCACCCCCCCCACCGCATCCACGGTCCGCTTGCTCTCGGTCCCGCTTTCCACCTGGCGGGCGGTGGCAGCCACCATCCCCTGGACCATCAACTTGATGTTCTCAACGGCCAAGGCGATGTTTCGGGCGGAGTTCGCCTGTTCCTTGGAGACATTGAACAGCTGCGAGGTCATGGCGCTCACATCTTCCATGGACTGGGTGACCAACTGCACACTCGTTGCCTGTTCCTCGGTGGCAATCTTGATCTCCTCGGTCATCTCCATCGCTTCAGAGGCACTGTCGATGATGGCCTGCAGGGCTGCGCCGGTTTCGTTGCCGTGATGAACCCCTTTCTGCACCAGCTCCTTGGTCAGGGTGATACTGCTGGAGGCGTTCTTGGATTCGGTCATGATCTCGTCAATGATGCCGGTAATCTCCCCGGTCGACATGCCGGTCTGGAGGGAGAGGTTGCGGATTTCGTCGGCCACGACACCGAAGCTCTTGCCGTACTCGCCGGCCTGGGCAGCGATGATGGAGGCGTTCAGGGCCAGGAGGTTGGTCCGCTTGGTAATATCGTTGATGACGTTGACGATGCTCTCAATCCGGCTGCTGTTTTCGCTCAACCGCTTGATCCCGTTATAGGAGAGATCAACGGCATGCTGGATATCCGCCAGGGCCGTTACGGTCTCGTCAACGACCCCCCGCCCTTCGTCAGCCCGCTCCTTGACCTGGCGGGAGAGATGGTGGGAAACAGCAGTGTTCTGCTCGACGTTCTTGAGGGAGGCGTTGATCTCCTCCATGGCTGCCGCAGCCTTGTACGACGTTTCCGTCAAACCGTCGAGATTCCGGGTCACCTGCTCGATGGCCTGGTAGATTTCCTCTGTCGCCGAGCTTGTCTCCTCGACCGAACGCATGACCCCCTCGGCGGCCTCCGCGATATGGGACGAATTCTCGTTGACCGAATCGACCGCACCTTTCATGTTGAAGATATGGCGGATGCACTCGGGCTGGGTCTTGAGGATTTCCGAGAAAGAGCGGTCCAGTTCACGGATAAGGGTATCGATGGCCTTGAGGAGGTTGATCTTGTTGATGGCCGAAGCTGCCTGATCGGAAAAGAGCTTGATGGTATCGACGTCGGTGTCGTTCAGGCGGCGATGACTGAACTTGTTGTCGATGGCGAAGATACCGACCGACTCCCCTTTCACGACGATCGGACAGACGACAAAACTCGACGAGCGGAGCGGCGCCATGTCACGGCAGGGGGGCTGCATCTGGAACTCTTCCGGCATTGCCGCGATATCGTCCACCAGATAGCTGCGCTTGTCCTGAAAGCACTTGAAGAGCACCCCGCTGCGCGCATCCAGCGGGATGCTCACCCCCCGGATGTCGAAATCATCGCTCCCGGTGGCCGTAATGAAGGAGAGGGAGGAACGGTCCTTGTCCGCCATGAAGATATTCACCCGTTCATAGCCAAGAACGTCGTGCAGCCCCTCGGCGCAGAGATACAGCACCTCGTCAAGGTCGACCGATTTCTGGATCTTGCTGCTGATCAGGTGAAAGTTCTTGATGTTGTTGTCAAGCACCCGGTAGCGGTTTTCGAACAGCTCCTTCTGGGTCGCGACCTCGCGGTGGAGCGTGTCCAGCTCGCTGGCCCTGATCGTCAGTTCGTCGCTCGCCTTGCCGATGAAAAAGCCCAACACCCCCATGACGACAGCGGTGCCGATCCCCATGTAGCTGTACAGGGCAACGTTGTAGGCGCTCTTCGTAAAATCGGAAAAGATCTGCCCGGAAACGGGCAGGGACGGATCAGAGAAGAACATCAGGCGGATAACCGTCCAGGCCACCGGTGCGCCGACTCCGAGGACGATCCCCAGGACTGCATAGAGGAGCTTATTATTGTTCACAACAACCGCATCGCTCTTCAAATGAAAACCCTCCGCTTTCTTGAACGTCCGCCAGCGTCTCTGCCGCCCACCCGGCCATCCGGCCGGTTCAATGTATGAATAAATCCCAATCGATGTACTCTATGTCAGCCGGCAACGCTTGTCAATCTGCCGCTTGCCTGTCCTATCGCCCCAGCATGATCCCCAACTGCTCGGCATAGCGCACCATCTGCCCGTGCGGATTGACCAGCTTGAGCCGGCGGACCGCCTTTTCGATGGCCACCGAGCGGATTTCCCGCCCTTTGAGACAGGCCATTTGGCCGAAGTCGCCTTGAGCGATCAGTTCGAGGGCCTTGACGCCGAACATGCTGCCGAGACAGCGATCGAAGGTCGAGGGTGAGCCCCCCCGCTGCAGGTGGCCCAAAACCGTCACCCTGGTATCCATCTCCAGACAGGAACCGATCTCCCTGGCCACGTAGTCGCCGATCCCGCCGAGGCGTTCCACCGCTTCCCCCTGTTTACCGGGGACCTTGACGACCCGTGAGCCCTTTTTCGGAAAGGCCCCTTCCGCAGCCACCACAATGCTGAAACGGCTCCCCCGCTCTCGACGCTCATTGATCGAACGGCAGATGGCAGGCAGTTGGAACGGGATTTCCGGTATCAGAATAACATCCGCGCCGCCGGAAATTCCGGACTCCAGAGCGATCCAGCCTGCATAGCGCCCCATCACCTCCAGCACCATTACCCGATGGTGGCTTTCCGCCGTGGAATGGAGCTTGTCCAGGGCATCAGTTGCCGTCTCCAGGGCGGTATTGTAGCCGAAAGTGACGTCGGTCTCCATCAGATCATTATCGATGGTCTTCGGAACCGCAACGATCTTCACCCCTTTCCGGGCCAGTTCCAGGCCGATATTGAGGGAACCGTCGCCGCCAACCACGACCAGGGCGTCAATGCCGAGCTGACGGATGTTTTCCACCACCCGGTCGGAGATGTCCACCACCTCTGTCCGACCATCGCGCTCCACCGGGTGGGAGAAGGGGTTTCCCCGGTTGGTGGAACCGAGAATCGTTCCCCCGCGAGGGAGTATACCCCGGACCGTTTCCAGGCAAAGGGGACGACACTTTTCGGCAGGACTGAGCAGACCGTCAAAACCGTCCTCGATCCCGACCACCTCCCAGCCATAACGGATGGTCGCCCCCTTGACCACCGCCCTGATGACGGCATTGAGACCGGGGCAATCTCCCCCGCCCGTCAGTATGCCGATCCTCGTGCCCATGTCCCCTCCGGAATATTCCGTCAACTCTCATCACTCATTGCCGATACCGTTTATACACCTGTCGACCGTACCCATTCAAACTTTAGAGGATGGGACGCACACCGACCGATCTACTATAACGCCGATGACCTGATCTGCAACGCCCGTCACTTGCGATCCGGCACGGTCTCGGGTATGTTTAAAATGCTTAATCACACTCTGGAGTTTTCGTGAACATCAATCCCCATGGAATTGCCTTCAAATTTGTCAGCGGCTCGCTTCTCGTCACCATCGCTGCAACATTTTTCGTGCTGTTCATCGTCCTTCCCCGCCTGGAAGCGACCTACCTGGCCGACCGCAAGACCTCCCTGGAACAGATGATTGATATGGCAAACGGTATCCTGACCGATCTGCAGCAGCAAGTCGCTTCAGGGGAAAAACCGCTCGCCACGGCCCAGCAAGAGGCACTCAGGATCATCGGCGCCATGCGGTACCGCGGTAATGGCTACCTCTGGATCAACGACCTGACGCCAACCCTCCTGCTCAATCCCGGCGCCCCCGACCTGGTTGGCACCAACGTGGGAAACTACCGGGATCCGAAAGGCAAACCGATTTTTGTCGAATTTGTCCGGATCTGCCGTGAAAAACGGGCCGGCTATGTGAGCTACTATACAAAGAAAAGCACTGCCAAACCGGCACCAAAGCTCTCGTATGTCAGGCTGTTCGAGCCATGGGGCTGGATTGTCGGCAGCGGCATTCTCCTCGATGACCTGGAAAGGACCATGGCAAACCTCCGGTCGCTGGTCCTGGCCACAGCCGGCCTGATTATCGTCATCAACACCGGCTTCATCTATCTCACGTTCCGCCGTTATGCCGTCCGCCCGCTGAAACGGATTACGACCGCGCTCGACGGGATTGCCGCCGGTCGGGGGGACCTCACGAAACGGTTCACCGTGACCGGCAGGGATGAGTTCGGCGTGCTGGCCGCTGCCTTCAACAACTTCGTGGCCGGACTGCAGGATATGGTACGGAACGTGACCGGCAGCCATCACGAGGTTGTTGCCCTGACCGCGGCAACCAAACAGACCGTCATCGAGATAAAGGCCGCAGCCGGCGACCAGTCGGCAACGACCGGGACCGTTGCCGCATCGCTCTCCCGACTTGACGAGGCTATCGCCGCCTCGGCCGCCGATGTCGATCATCTTCAGTTTTCGGCGCAGACCGCCTCGGCCGCCACGCAGCAGATATCAAGCTCCATTGCCGCCATCACCGACAACACCGAACAGTTGGACAAGACCGCCGATACCATCCAGGGAGCGGTCAACCTGATCGCCTCGTCCCTCAAGCAGAGCACGGCCAACCTGGTCGTGCTGGCTGAACTGACCGGCAGTGCCGTCAAGGCTGCCGCCAGGATCAATGAATCGATTCGGGACATCGGCGATAATGCCCAGATACAGGCAGGCCTGGCACGGGACGTCAAGGAGGCCGCCGAAACCGCCGGCCTCGGCCTGGTGAACCGTACCCGGCAGGGGATGGAGAAGATCCGGTCAGAGGTGCACACCTCCAGCACGGCGATCGAATCCCTGACCGGCAAGTCTGACGCCATCGGCCAGATCGTCGGCCTCATCGGTGATATTGCCGACGAAACCAATCTCCTGGCCCTGAATGCGGCCGTGCTGGCCGCCCAGGCCGGCCCCCACGGCCGCGCCTTCTCCGTTGTCGCCGAAAAGGTGAGGAGCCTGGCCCGCCGTTCCACCGCATCCACCAAGGATATAGCCGCGATCATCCATCAGGTGCAGGCTGAAATTGCCCTGGCCAGCACCGCCATCAAACGGAGCAGTTCACAGATCGAGGAGGGGCTGGTAGTGTCTGCCGAGGCAGAGGCCGCCATCCGGCAGATCGCCAACAAAACCGAGATTTCGCTGGCAAAGGCCCTGGAAATAGAGAGCAGCGTCAGCGTGCAGAGCAAGAACATCGCCTTGAACGTGAACTCCATCGAGAGTTTCCGGAAGATGTCCGCCGACATCAAACTGGGGATCGACCGGCAGAGCAAATCCGCCACCCAGATACTTCAAAGCGTCAATGAACTGCGCACCTGCTCCAGCCTGGTAAAGCAATCCATCGCCGACCAGGCCCAGGAGAGCACCCATATCGCCCAGCTGGTCGGCGAGTTGTTCTCGCTGGCCCGGAACATGGCCCAGAGCGCTGCCAGCCAGGGGACACTGGCCCACGACATGATCGGGGCAACCACCGTCCTCGACCGTCAGGCCGAGCAGAACCTGGCCACGGCAACAGCTCTGGAGGCCGCCATGGAGCGGCTCGACGCCGAAGCCGAACTACTCAGGCAGAAGTTTGCCCGCTTCAAGACGGAAGCGTAACCGAGGTACCGATGCCCCTGTCCGGACAACATGCGCTGCTGCAGGCGATCCAGCAGCTGACCCGAAAGCACCTCCATGGCAAGGAACGGCCCCTGCGCCTCGCCATGGTGGCACTCCTGAGCGGTGGCCACATCCTGCTGGAGGATATCCCCGGCCTCGGCAAGACCACCCTGGCCCTGGCCCTGGCCAACGCCCTGGGGCTCACCTTTGGCCGGATCCAGTGCACCAGCGACCTCCTCCCCTCCGACATCACCGGCCTGTCGGTGTTCAACCGGGAAACCAGCGCGTTCACCTTTGTCAGGGGCCCGATCTTCAGCCATATCCTGCTGATCGACGAGGTGAACCGGGCCATGCCCAAGACCCAGAGCGCCCTGCTGGAGGCGATGGAGGAACGGCAGGTAACCGTGGAAGGGACTACCTACCCCCTGCCGGAACCGTTCCTGGTCATTGCCACCCAGAATCCGGCCGAACAGGTCGGCACCTATCCGCTGCCCGAATCCCAGATGGACCGCTTTCTGGTGAGAACCGGCATGGGGTACCCGCCACCGGACGTGGAAAAGGAGATCATTCAATCCGGCAGCATCAGGGAAACCCTGCGCCATATTCCCACCATGGTCACGGCCGCCGAGATCCTGGCAGCCCGGACCGCCGTGACCGGCATCACCATTGCCCCAACCGTGGTAGACTACATCTACCGCGTCGTTGCCGCCACCCGCGAGCACCCGCAGGTACAGACCGGCATCTCCACCCGCGGCGCCATCAACCTGGCCGAAGCGGCCAAGGTCCAGGCCTACCTGGCGGGAAGGGAGTTCGTCATCCCGGAAGACGTGCAGGAGATGGTGGTGCCGGTTTCGGCCCACCGCCTGGTACTCGGGGGAGAGCTGGAAGGCCCGGACAAGGAGCAGTTGCTACGCGAAATCGTCGCCACCATACCGGTCCCCCGGTCGTAGCCATAACCCGGGCAGGCGCCTTTTTCGTCGCCATGACCCTGCTCTTGGGGTTTGCCGCCGTCAATACCGGCAACAACCTGCTCTTTCTGATCGTCTCCGCCCTGCTCGGCTTCATGGCCACCAGCGGGGTCCTGGGATGGCTGAACATCCGCGGCATCGAGGCCCGCCTCATACTCCCCCGGGAGATCTATTGCGCCACCCCCTGCAGCGCCACCCTGGAACTGACCAGCCGCCGCATGATTCTCCCGTCGTTTCTCCTCAAGGTGTCGGTCATGTCCGGCGCCGGGACTCTCTTGGCCCTCCCCCGGCACGGCACGGCCCGGCTCACCATCCCGCTCGCCTTCCCGGCACGCGGCAGGGGGACCATCGACCGCCTGCAACTGGCCTCACGCTTCCCGGTCGGCTTTTTCGTCCGTTCCCGGCCGGTCCCGCTCAAGACCCCCTACCTGGTCTTTCCCGCACCGGTCACGTGCCCGCTCCCCGGCAGCGGCGACGAGCAGGGATACCGGGAGGAACAGAGGTCCGCCAGCCGCGGCTTGAACGGCGACCTGGAGCGGATCGGCGACTACAGCGGCCGCGAACCGCTCAAGCTGATCCACTGGCGTCTCTCCGCCAGGCACGGGAACCTGAAGGTGAAGGAGTTCGCCGCCACCGGCGCCGATCCGCTCACGCTCGATCTGAAACAGCTCCCGCCCGAAACCAGGGAGGAGATGCTCGGCCGCGCCGTCTACCTGGTGAATCGACTGATACGGGCAAACCGTCCCATCGGCCTGACGCTGCCGCACCGGGTGATCCCTCCGGCAGCGGACCAGGCCCATCGTTTACGGCTGCTGCGGGAACTGGCACTCTATGGTACGGATTGAGACCATCCTCCGGTTCCTGGTCGCCGGTGTCGCCCTCCTGGGCTTCATCCCGCTCGCGCCGTGGCTCGATCGCCTGCCCATGGCCCTCGTCCCCCTGGCCCTTGCCTGGGGACTCTATGCGGACCGGTGGGGAAAACCCCTTCCCGGCCGCATGGCAACCCCGCTCGCCATCGTCATCTTTTTCCTCTATGCAGTCCGGGTGAGCCCGACGAACCTGGTGGCGCCGGCCGCCAACCTGCTGGCAATGCTCCTGGCCGTGCGCCTGGCCACCCCGCGGTCGTCCCGGCACCATCTGCAGATCATTGCCCTGGCACTCTTCTGCCTGGCCGCCTCCTCCCTCTTCAGCCTCGATGCCACGTTCCTGGCCTGCCTGGTGCTCCAGCTGGTCCTGGCCGCCGTCTCCCTGGTGGTCCTGACCGTGGCCGACACGGCACCCGATGCCGCCTTCGGTCCCGGCCAGCTCCGCTCCCTCATCACCTCGGCCCTGGTGCTCCCCCTGGCCACGCTACCGCTCATGGCCCTGTTCTTCCTCATCCTCCCCAGGACCCAGTTCCCGCTCTGGAACGCACTGGCCGGCGCTTCAGCCGGCGCGGCCACCGGTCTCACCGACCATGTCGCCCCCGGTTCGAGCGCCACCATCGCCCAAAACCGGGTAGTCGCCTTTCGGGCCGCCATGCCGGCACAGGACCCCGAACGGCTCTACTGGCGCGGCATCGTGCTGAACAGCTTCGACGGCACTGCCTGGGTGCGCAAGTCCCCGCCAGCAGAAACGCCGGCCATCCCGGCAACTGGAATCGTCAGCCAGGAGATCTACCTCGAAGGGATGCGCTCCCCGGTCCTGCCGACCCTGAATATTCCACGGCAGCTGACCGGCATGCGGGTGCAGGCCTCGCCCGACCTGGTCTTTCGCCCCACCGCAGCCAGCCCGGGTAAACTCCGCTACAGCGTCACGTCGGTCCTGCTGGATGCGGTTGCGGTACCCCGGGGCATCGACCGGACCTTTTACTGCAAGCTCCCCGCGACCCTGCCGCCACGGCTCAAGGAAACCGGCCAACGGATCGGCCGGGAGGCAACAGGGGCCGAGCACGCCCTGGCACTGGTGGAGCAGTTCTTCAGGCAGCAAAAGATCAGCTATGGCACCACCGGCCTCCCCACCGGTCCGACGGCCCTGGATCTCTTCCTCTTTGAAAAGCGAACGGGACACTGCGAGTTCTTTGCTTCGTCCTGTGCCCTCCTCCTGCGACAGGCAGGAATCCCGGCCCGCCTCGTGGGCGGATATCTGGGAGGAACCTACAACGACCTCGGCCAATACTACGTGGTAACCGAGGACCGGGCGCATGTCTGGGTAGAGCTGTTCATCGAGGGGCGCGGCTGGGTGACCGTCGACCCGAGCCGCTGGGCGGTGAACTTCAGCCAGGCACGGGCAGTTCCTCCCCCGGGGTTCATGAAACGGATCGCCCTGATCCTCGACACCGGCAGCTACTACTGGAATGTGACGGTCATCAGCTATGACCTGGAGCGGCAATTCTCCGCAGCCAACCGCCTGGTCAGCCTGTCGCGCGACTTCCGCCTCTCCGGTTCTGTCCGGTGGATCTGGACCGTCCTGTTGTCTGGCGCGGTGCTGCTCCTGGTGCCGTTCCTCACGAGGCAGTACCGCACCAGCCGTGAGGAACGCCTGGTACGCAGGGTCCTGGCCCGGATCCGGCAGGTCTACGGTATCGTCCCGTCCCCGGCCAAGGGGCTCCACGCCCTGGCCGGAGAGCTCAACGACCCGGCCCTGCGCGAACTGGTGGAGCGCTACGGCGCCATTGTTTTCCAGGGTCACCGGTTGAGCCGCCGGGAGGCAGCACACCTGCGACAGCTCTGCCGACAGATCGGGAGACGAAAAAAGGGGTTGCAGAGTAACGAGGAGTGTGATTAATGATTGCAGTTATCATCATTCACGTCGAAGGAGAACCCCATGATCAAGCGATTCAAGGGTATCGCGCCAGCCATCGACCCGACCGCATTCATTGCCGAAACGGCCGTCATCATCGGCGACGTCACCGTCGGCCCCGAAAGCAGCATCTGGTATAACGTCGTGGTCCGGGGGGACGTCAACCATATCAGGATCGGCAGCAGGACCAACATCCAGGATCTCACCATGCTGCACGTGACCCACCGGAAACATGCCGGCGATCCGGGGGCGCCCCTGATCATCGGCAATAACGTGACCGTCGGCCACAGCGTCACCCTGCACGGCTGCACCATCGAGGACGGCGCCTTTATCGGCATGCAGGCCATCGTCATGGACAAGGTGGTGGTCGGCACCGGTGCCCTGGTGGGGGCACGGGCGCTGGTGACCGAGGGGACGGTCATTCCTCCCCACACCCTCTGGGTCGGAGCACCGGCTCAATACAAGCGGGACCTTAATCCGGAAGAACGGGCCTGGCTGGAGCGCTCGGCCGGCAACTACGTCGCCTATTCACGGGAGTTCCTGGAAGACAGGGAATCGACCCGAATCCCTTGACAGACTGTCGTCTTTCCATTACGTTACAGACGCAAATCATTCCCAACCAGTTCGGGGATTCCTTCACAGCAAATCCCCCTCCTTACGAGCCTGTCCGTGACCCAAAAAGACAAACTCCTGGAGAGTGCTCAAAAATTTATCGCCAAGGGCCAGTTCGACCGGGCTATCAAGGAGTATGAACAGCTCCTCTCGCTCGAACCGGCCAATCTCGGCATCCGGCAACGCATTGCCGACCTCCTGGTCCGCTCCAACCGGAAGGAGCAGGCTATCGAAGAATACGCGACCGTTGCCAGGAATTATGCCAACGGTGCCCACTACCTGAAGGCGATTGCCGTCTACAAGCAGATCCAGAAACTCACCCCCGACAATCCCGACATAGCCCTCAACCTCGGCTCACTGAACGAAAAACAGGGGCTGACCGGCAATGCCATTGCCGAATATGCCTCGGCCCTGAAGCTCTTCGAGAAGGCAGGCGAAGCCGCTAAAGCCCTCGGTGTGCTGGAGGCGATGCTGGTCATCGACCCCCGGAATCCACAGATCCTGCTCAAGTATTGCGAGGCTGCCTCTCGGGCCGGGAAGGCCGACGAGGCGTATGAGAAATTCTCGGTCCTGGCCTTTACGCTGTGCACGCGAAACGACACGGCAGCCCTCGGCTCGGTACGGGAGCGAGCCCGCACCCTTTTCCCGAACCGGCCGGACCTCCTGTTGAACGTTGCCAGACGCCAGCAGGAAGCAGGCGATGACCGGGGCGGGGCAACCACCCTCCGGGATCTCCTTGCCCGCGAACCGGGCAACCAGGAGGCGTGGCTCCTCCTCCTGGAGATCCTCGGCCGGGGTAGTGACCGCACGCCCTATCTGCAGTCCTGCCGTGAATGCATAGACGCCCTGCCGGCCCTCCCGGCCCCGCGCGAACGGCTGATCCGGGCCGCCATCGACGACGGCTCCTGGGATAGTGCCTGCACCCTGTTGGCGGAGCATGGCCCGTCGTTGCGTGCCACGGACGCGGCTGACGCCCTTGCCGGCCTGGCGGAAGCGCTTTTTGCCAAGATACCGTTCGACCCTGCACTCCTTGCCGGATTCATCCGGGCAGTGGAGGCATGTGGATTTCCCGATCTGGCGGAAGGCGCCAGACAACGTGCAGCGGAAAGGGAAGAGCCCCCAGCAGCGGCCGGCGGACTTCCCGCTGACCCTGCAGAATCGACCGAACCCCTCTGTCCCACGGAACCCGAGGTCCCGGCGGAACCGGCAACGACATCCGAAGAGACGCCCCCTGCCGATTGGGAGGTCGAAATCGATCTGTCCCCCCTCGCCGAAGAGGAGCCATCGCTGCTGGGCTCCGCAGCCAGCCAGGTAGAAGTAGAGGTTGAACTCGGCGAACTGCCCGAGGCCCCGTGGGACGAATCGGCAGCTCAACCGCAGCAGGACGTATCAGCAGAGGATTTCGCGGCGGATTTGGGCGAGGCGCTGGCTGGCGAACTCGAAGATCTCTCGTTCGATTTCGGCGAGGCCGACGAAGACGGGGGGCAGATCTCGGCCATCAGGCGGGGAGTGGACGAACAGCTGGGGCAGGATGACGCCGAATCCCATTACAGCCTGGGAATCGCCTTCAAGGAGATGGGGCTTTTCGACGAGGCAATCGCCGAGTTCAGGGTGGCCTCCAGGGCGCCGGAGCGCAAGGTGGACTCACTGGTCCTGCAGGGTCTCTGTTACCGGGAAAAGGGTGATACCGAAAAGGCCATGGCCGTGCTCAAAACCGGCATGGGAATCCGGGGATTGAGTCGCGACGAACTGCTCACCCTCAAATACGAACTGGCCCTGTTGCATGAGGGGAGCGGCAACAACGATGAGGCGTTGGCTCTCTTCAAGGAGATTGCCGCCGTCAACGGCCGCTTCCGGGAAACCGCGCAAAAGCTTGCGGCACTGGGCGGAGCCAGAGGGAATGAAGGGTACGTCACCCTCTCTCTCGACGATCTCGACGACGATCTTACCTGAATCCCACCCCTTTCAGTCCCTCGCCAATCCGCATCAGGCTCAGAGGCGGCATCACCCGCAGAGGTGCCTGGAAAAAATCACCGTCGAACGCAGCCGGCAGCGGTGGCAGCGGCGATGATGCCTGAACCGCGGCCAGCACCGCCTGATCGTACTGCTGCCTGCCCGAGCCGCGCATCAGCTGGCAGTTGACCACCTTGCCATCACGGGCCACGACGATCGTCACCATCACCATCCCCACCCGGCTGTCGTCCGCTTCCGGGCGCTGCCACCACTTATCGTTGACCTGCTTCACCATCTCGAAATAGTATTCCCGGATCTCATCCTTGAGGGTTTCCCCGTCTCCCAGACTCCCGAAGTACCCCCGCCCGATCCCCAGGCTGATGGAGGTGCCGCCGGTGGCAACAGGCTGTGTCTTTGCCGGTTCAGCGGCCGCCTCAGGCTCCGCGGCCGGCGGTTCGTCTGCATCCGGGGCAGGCTTCTCCCCGAGTTCAGCCAGGGGCTGCGGCGTTGGCACCGGTTGGGACGGCGCAGTGGGGGCGGCCGCAGGGGTGTCTGCCGGCATGGTCAGGTCGACAAAGGCCACGGTACGGCCGTCGCCGCCTCCTTGCGGGGCCAGCAGTACAGCCGAAAAGACTGCCAGGTGCACGGCAAGGGAGATGACGAGCATTCTGGCAAGGCGCTCACGGGTAGGGGCAGGACGGATTTCGGAAGGTTCGTCGGAGAGGTGGAGTTCTGGCATGGGGTGCATTGTGGACCAAGCCGGGGGAATTTGCAATCCTTGAGAGGGAAACAGGCAGCCTCCTGCCGGCAGGTTTTCCGTTATTCTCCCGGCAATTCATCCAGCTCTGTTTTGCCCAGCCAGTAACAGGCCAATGGCGCCGGTATCTTGGCTATCCTGATCGGCACGTTGCCGTTTTTGGTCTCTGCCTCTTTATTCAGTGAAAGGATGGAAAAGTCCTGTATCTCCCTGGTAATCACATAGCCACGGGGTGCATTGCGCGCGGCGCAGAACTCGGCTAGCCCTTTCAACTCACTTGCACCCGTATGCTGAGAACGGTATTTCACCTCAAACGGAATCAGCCGCCCATCAACCTCGGCAACGATGTCAACCTCCCGATCGTTCTTGCCGCGCCAGTAGGAAAAGCCAACACTGGTTGAATAATAGCGGGCGAAGATATGTTTGAAGAAGGCTGTCTCCACAGCAACGCCCAGTGCGACCTGATCTTCCAGAAGCGAGGTTCCCTTGAGCAGCGCCGATGGAGAAATGGCCGCATCAGCAAGATACACCTTGTAGCGGGCGCGCAGGATCTCCTTGCCGTAGCCGAACGGCGGCAGTTTGTAGATGAGGTGGGTTGCTTCCAGCAGACTGATAAAGTTGTTCACCGTCGGTTTTTTCAGTCCCAGGTCGCTGCACAACGTCTGCACATCCAGAATCCCGCCGCCATGCAGACAGAGGTAGAGAAAGACCTGCTCAAGCTCCAGAATATGTCGAACGCCGAAAAGCGCGGTCATGTCACGCTTCAGCACCTTGTCCACGATGTCCTCACGCAACAGCTTCTGTGCAGCGGTGATGCTTCCCATCAGGACGCTTTGCGGGAAGCCGCCCCGCAGTAGATATTCGTGAAAATGCGCCACCAGCGGCGCTGCATCGGCGGCAACAGAGGCAAACTGTGCCGGTTTCCAGTCAAAGAGCCGGACGAGTGAGTTGATCTCCGGCAGTTCCGGTACACTTATCTGCTTGAGCTGAAGGTACTCGAAAAACGAGAGGGTGGAGAGTCGCAGGGTGTGCCAGCGTCCGACGCCCGATTCCTGCCCTTCCGTCACCAGTGGCGTGGCCGAGCCGGTTACGGCGATGCGTCGTTTCTTCTCAAAATCCACCTGCAGTTTCAGCCAGGTCTGCCAGTCGCGAATGGTCTGGATTTCGTCGAGAAAGAGGTATTCGATACCGTCGCTTTCCGGCTCGAACTCCCGCCACAATTTGAGCAGCCCATCCAACCCCAGCAGCTTGAGGAGCGGGTGGTCGAAGGTGGCATAAAGGATTTTGTTCGGGGGAACGCCGTTGTCGATCAGCTCCTGAATTACTTGAAGGAAGAGGGTGGTCTTCCCCACCTGGCGGGCGCCGGAGAGCAGCAGTGCCCGTGGCGCGGGTGGTGACTGCATCCAGGAGAGGATGTCGTGAAAGGCTCGCCGCCGCCAGCTCGGAAGGTCGGCAGCCGGTGAATTGCGCCACCAGGGGTTGTACTGCCGCAGCACGGTAATAAGCTCGGATGAGGTAGCAATCATGGTGTAATGTCCTAAAATTGCATTTTAGGTAAAGTATACATTACTTAAATAGATATTTTAAGGCAAAAACTGATAAATAGTTTTTTTATCACCTCAAACCTCCCGCTGACCGGTCACGCTTTCGTGGATCAGGGCGGCGCGGTGTTCGGCGAGGAGGGATAGCTGGCGAGTGTATGAAGAAATTGCTCAACGGGGGGAGGATTGGTTCGGTCATGGTTTTCTTACTCCTCCTATTCCGGCTCTGGCCTGACCCCACTGCCCTCCTCAGCTTCGCCTCTAAATGCCGGGCAAAGCGTCGCTCACCGGGAGTGTCGAATTTGCAGGTGGTTATGCTGGGGATTAGTGTAGCCATGAATTATGTCTCATGTCAGGGGCTGCCCCTGTATTTGCGCATTCTTGGTCCGACCCCAGCCAACTAGCATGTCCCCGGAACTCCCGAATGTCCGAAAGTCTGGCCTGACCCCACTGCCTGACCCCACTGCCCTCTCGTATGCCGTGTTGGGGATGCAGAATGATAAAGTCGGGATGAAGCCGGGCCGGGCCAATTGGGACATTAAACCAGCAAAGATAGTCGTCCTCCAGCTTCGCCTCCAAAAGGCGGGCAAAACGGCGCTCGCCGGGAGAATCGAATTTGCAGGTGGTTATGCTGGGGATTAGGGTGGCCATGGATTTGCCTTAAACTGCCTAGATAATGAGGCTTAACCGATTGTGATAATATTAATCTCTTTTCCGGACTTCTCTATCAAACCATGCCAACTGAACACGACCATCAACTCCCAAATAGGCGAGTCCCCGCAGATCAACCCATGAGCTAAGATCTTGATGAGGCATCGATATGTTCAAAAAAGCGCGGCGCTCACCTCGAAGTAACCAAATCAGTCGGTATCCTGAATCCGATAGTAACCGCTGAAGCGGCTCCAGCCTAGCAATGAGAGCGTCCTGTCTGAAAACCCAACCGGCAAGTCCAAAAATGATTTCTCCGTTCCTATGAACCACGCCACGACGTAAATCAAGTTCAAGCTGCCAGTCTCGGAAAAGTCGGGGCCATGGCATCAACACTGGTCTGTGTTCGTCTCGGCGATCGACGTCACCACATTCACCAACACAATGCATCCACGGAACAGGCAGCCAGTCTTTCCATCTACTTTCGGATGTATTGTGAATACCTTCTGAGAAGATACCTTCTAAACCACTCCATGCTGGCAGCTCAACATCTCTTGCCTTGAGTTGGTCGATTCGACCGATCTGTCGCAAGCGGTTTAGCGTTTCCTGTGTATCCAGTTCATGTAGTAGCATGGGAAAATCGGCAGTCGAAATTATGCGAGGAGATATTTGCCACCAAATATCAGAATGAAATTTTCGATTTCTTCCCCATTGTCCAGGAGCAAACTTCTCACTCCAAATATGTTCTGCCCCAAATAGTATCCAAGGTCCTTTGCCCCAACTTTGCGGCAATTCTGGAGTCCATGAGATCACATCAACTGGTGAAAGGTCGTGACTTGACAATTCCCCCCAGGTTTTTATAGATTCAATGCTTGGGTTAGGCCATTCAGGAAGACTCGGCACAGCCCAGAATCCACTATTTGTTCCGCCACGGTTTTTGCCAAGATTACCGCTTGTCCATCGCGACGGATCGTATATATCGATGTAACTTAGCTGCGCGGGAGAGTCATAACTCCCTGGGTCACCATTTCTATCCTCTATCAGTTCATAGTTATCGGCCAAGAAAGCTAAAAGTGTATTCCAGCTTATCCACTGATATTTCTTCCCGATACGTTCTATCCTTCCACGATCATGTGTCATTCCGTATGAATCTGTTAAATATCCGGTATCAAACTGCTCAAATAGCTCTGATGTCCAACCTAGATTGCGGCAATTCCAGGCCACAAAACGTCCTGCAAGGGCTAAATCAAAGATCTTTAAATTTGTCGGTCCACCAACTTCTCTATCGGAAACAGTAAAGGGTCTGGTTGGTTCAGTTGTACCGTTCATTGGAGTAGCGCTAAACGGAAGAGTCCCCCAGTTGCCACCCATAACATAACGATAAAAGTCCCAATCCGTTGCTGAATGAATTATTGATTGAAATCCTCGCGAGGTATCAAGAGCCTTTAAGCCTTTCTTTTCAGGAACTTTATCGAGTTCCAGAGAGCTCCGATATGGAGGCTTCACAAAGTCGTAATTTGCTTCTGGCAACCATCCTTTCTCATGGACAGTTTCGACAATACGACGAGCATAATGGCGTATGGTAACGTGAATCCAATTGCAATTCCCTTCTGGAAACATGTCCTCCAGAATATGTTGAGCAGCATAAGTTGCAGCATCTTGAGAATGCCCATCCATCACCATCCCCAACGTCGCTATCAGAACAGCCTCTACAACATATGCATCATTAACGGTCAGGAAGTCCGGTAGAAATTCTTTCACAACTTCTGGGCATGCCACAAGTAGCCGAGTTAACCCCTGCATCGCTTTTTCCCGCATACCTTGTTGTGATGTTGTAGTAAGCCAGGCAAGCGCTTGTGCCGCAGGAAGTGCAATTTCCTTGCGGATACCTTCCAAATTAGCTTCGGTTACCCATCGCACTACCACGTTGACAACTGAAGTCTCTGACAAGGAAATGGGTATGATGTGAATTGTCCAGGAGGCATCGCGGGAACCAGGTGATTCCTGATTCAGCAGCCAGGGATGTAGAACTTTTCCCATCTCGAATGGATGTTCCGGGATTAAAGCCAGTGCTAATAATTCATCCAGTTCAGCTGATGTACTGCCTTTCCGACACCACTTTTCCCGTAGGTTCCATAATTCTTTTGGTGATGAGCCGAACTCCTCAGGTTTATTGCGCCAGCGAAGGCTATCAGCAAAAGCGCTTGGTAATTCCCAACTGACTTCTTTGATTTGATCGGTGAAAAGAGTCGGTAATTCGCAACCAATTTGCCGCGGGGCAAAGAGGCATAGTGCTCGCAGCAATCCGGCCCGACGATAGTATAATGGATGGTCGATCCATTCACGGCTTACCAGAGAAAACAACTTGCCGTCAGGCTTTGTAGCTGCAACCAAAGCCTTACGTTTATCTTCTTTAGTGATTAGAGTCTGGAACAAGTCTTTAAGAAGCAAGTCAGCAATAAATGTATCGCTTAGACGTTCATAGGCAAAATCGATTACCTCTTCATGGTTGCTGTCGATCCTGTCAATCAAAGCACCAGCAGAACAAAGAAACCCAATGACACCATTCACACCGCAGACGCGATGTGCTATCTCATCGGCTTGCTCGCGGGGCAGAACGAATTTGCCGGACTCCAGCATTGTTTCCGCAAGTTTTTGTAATGTACGACGGACTGGTTCGATACGCGATGGATCACATATCGTTCGGTTTTTTGCATCTCTTTCCAGCTTATCTACCCATGCTTTCCAGACATCCAACCACGAAGGGAGCCAATGGATAAGTTCCTTTCTCTCTTGCATGCTTTTGGCAAGAAGCTGCACATAAAGTGGGTTCCCGAGTTCGCCTATCGGCGGTGCAATAGGCGCTTTAACTCCAAAATGAGCAAAATACTGGATCAATGCATCCGGTTCCATTCCGGCAAACCCAGAATGCTCCCATGTTGCCCAAGGTGGTTCTATTCCATCTGCGACATCTGGAAGAACATATGATAGGTAATCAGACCGAATACTTAAGGCAACGGCAAGGTGGGGACGACGCAAGATTTCATGGAGCATGCCGAGCAACTGGCCACGCCAACGTCCGCGATCATGGGTTTCGTTGAGCGCGTCAAGTACGATAAATACGCGCTGATTTGATTGCGCGGCTTCAGCCTCAAGTGCATCAAAGAGACCCGATACGGAGTCGGAATAATCGAGGCATAGACGGATTTCTTCAAAAAGGTTTCCCGTGCCTGTTAGTTCCTGGCCCAAAATGCCGATTGCAAGCCCGTCTTGATTCAATGTTCGATGGGCTTCATGCACAAGTGTATGGGTTTTGCCCTGCCCCGCCGGACCGGTAAGAACAAGAACCCTTTTAGATGCAAAATGTGAATAATTGTCGATAAGTTCAGCAGCTTCACGGGCCTTAGAGCCTAGCTGTCGAAGTTGCCACAGTTGGTGGTTGAGTTTTTCGTCATTATTTTTTTTTTCGTTTCCTCCAGTTTATGGAGTTCCTGCCAGGCATGCTTCTCAATGTTTTTGAGGAACAGCAGAATACCTGCAAAATCAGGTAGCTTCTGCCAAGAAGGGTCATTGCGCAAACCTTCGGCAACTTCAGCCAGACTTTTTTTCTCTTCGTCGAAACCAAGTTTTGACGGTAGATTCTCCCAGACCTCTGCCAATCCTTTGTCAAATTCGTTAATTGCATCTCGTCGGATTAATAGCCAGTCAAATACTTTTCCAATACTTGTTTCGACATGAGCATCTGCAGTGTAACGGGGGCCGGCACTGTCAGAGAGTTTTACGGCAAGTTGCCTGCACCATGTCCGAAGAGGAGGCTTTACACCTGGTGCTGATTGACTCAAGAATCGTCGCAGGTATCCGTCAAGCTGCATGATAAAATCATCTGTTTTTAGAAAACCGTGTACTGAGCCGGTCCAAGTGGACCCGTCATGAAAAGGAGGGGATTGAAAGAATGAAGTTAATCGTGCGGACTGTTCGGAATCTTCGCTGAGATTGTCGCCATCAGTCTTCCAGCGAAACATTAAGATGCGGGGATGCTCTCTACCAAGGCGTCGCGCTTGCCATGCCCGGTGAAATTCGTACTCGCTCCCTGACAAATAAGGGCTGCTGTCCTCTTTTCTGAACTCATCAGTCGGCAGTGGTGTGCCAAAACGTGTTCGGAATATTCCAACAAAAACATCGCAGGCCTCAGGAGTCGGTAGGTGCTCATTTACCGAGCTTTGGGGGGAGCTGATGGCGTCTAATGGAACTCCAACTCCCCAATCCCAAGCAACAACTTCCACATGAGCACAAACTTTGACGAGAGGATCGGCATTGAGTCGTCCTACAAGTTGATGAACAGCTTCACGCTCATCTCTGCAATCACCGGGTGAAGAAAGGAAAATCCTAAAAACTTGCACATGTACCTCATGGGAAATCCGAGGGAACGCCGCAAAGGCCGTGGTCGGGCAGAGGAGGTCAGGGGGCTGCCCCTGCCTTTGCGTTCTAGCCGCCAAATAAACCCGGCTGCTTTTCTACACTGAAATGATAGCGCGCCGGGTTGCCGCGTTTTTCGGCCCACCCTTGCTGAATGGCACATTCCAGCCATTCCTTTGCCTGGCTTTTCGAGACGTTGAGTATAGAGGCAATTTCCAAATCCGAACAAGGGCCTGGTAAGCGCTGCAGAAGCTCCCGTACCTTGGCAAAAAGCTCCTCTGCCAAACCATGAACCAGTACGTTCGGTTGACTGGCTGGTGCCGCGGGTGTCTTTATAGCAGCCGGTATCGGCTGATAATCCGGGCCAGGCAGCTCACTGGCAACGGATAACAACTCTTCCTGCATAGGGTCTGCTTTGCCATATACAAGTTTGACGTCAAGTGCTTCGACGAGTTCATGCGAACTCGCAGGATTCGGCCAAGCAAAGGCTCCCTTTCGTTGCAGCGCATCCAGAGCTTTGTTTGTCATTCCATTTGAACGGACATAGACAGGCACACAATGCAGTTTCTCCAACTGCTCGACCGCCCCGGCCCAGGTGCCGCCTTTTTCGTAGTCCGCATTCACTACCAGCGCCGCATCCGCCAAGGCATAAATCAGCTTGTTGCGCTGCATGGCATGTCCGACATTGAAACCGGCGCTTGGATCATAAGGAGAAATCAGTACCAGCCGTCCATCCATAAGATGGTTGCGATTCTCCCGGTTCATGGCGGCTTTTTCAAGACTGTCGGCCAGGACCCCGATAACCCTGCCTCCCGCCTCCAGAGCGCCCCGCATGGCAGCCTGATCAACACCCCGTGCACCGCCGGACACCAAAGCACGGTCTGCCCCCGCAGCAAGACTCCCAACTTTTTCCGTATAAGCAATAAGCTCGTCATCAACATTTCTGGAGCCGACAACCGCCAGCCCCCCCGAGTTAAGCATTTTCATTTCGCCGCAACCATACAGCAGAGGGGGGGCATCATCCTTGAGATGTGTTCGCAGGCGCTTCGGATAATAAGAATCCGCCCGGCTGATCACCCAGATTGCCCGCGTCTGCCACCGCTCCACTGCCTGACTGAGCAGAAAGCCGCGTTCCAGCAGCCGCTTGAGCCTGCTGCTGTCTATCAGCGAATGGTATTCCTGGAGTAGCGACTTTCCCTCTGCGGTCAGCAGGTCTGCCGGTTGCTGCTGTCGGTCCCACAAAAAGCGGGCAAGTCGCTTGTACTCGCCAGGTGTCAGCAAGTCCTTCGTCGGAGTTCCCTTGCCGACAATCAAGGGGGCTGTCAAGAGAAGGATAGCCTGTGTATTTGGTGATAGAGAATCGATCATTCGTCATGCCCCGTACGTGCAAGTGCCAGAGGAAACACCTCGCCACAACCCCGTGAGCGCAACAGCCAGGTTGCAACCGTTAGGGTCCAGCGTGAATCTACCATATCGTCGATCAAGAGAACAGGGCCTCTTGGCAGCGCCTCGACAGCAAGCGCGAGAGAACCGTCTATATTGCGCGCCTGTTGAGTGCTGTTGGCCATGGTTTTCTGCTCCGGGCGATTATCCGTCTTTCGCAGCACTATATGAAACGGTAGACCAAGGGCTGCTGCCAGCCGCCGGGCGAAATCGGGGACCAATTCAGGATGGCGCAGGGAAGGGATGCATGTCACCCAAACGGGAGCCGGTTGCGGGTGCCACTCCCGCACCATGGTGACAACCGCCGTGACCAGATCATCGCTGAATCGTCCATCATGGCATTTCCCTTGCCGGACCAGACTCCCCCATCCGGCATCCCCCCAGACGCAGAGCGCTTTGCCGGGCTGGGTCTGCAATTCCAGGGCAATGCGCCCGGTGAGCCCGTAACGTGGCAATCCGCCTGCAGGCCACTGTTTACGGGGTTCGATCGGCAGGCTGGTGCGACGCAGAAAGGCGATAGCCTCGCGAACCAAGACCGGATCGGTCGCTGTAGTCAAAAGCGGCAGATCAGGAACGTCAACCTCACCTGGATCGCCATCCAGAGCACGAATGAGAAACTCCATGTGTCCGTCCCGCAGGTCAACATAATCCTGCATCTGCCGTTGTTCATCGCGCCGCAGAGTAGTCAGGCGTTCGGCCCGGACCCAGAATGATGCGTTCAGAGGCGCGGCAGTCAGTTGCCACTTGGTGCCCTGTTTGGCAATGGGTGCCGGAGATTCCAGCGACAACAGAGCAATGGTTTTTTCAATTCGGCCTTTACTCAGATTGACCCGCCCCAGAAGTTCCGGAACCGACAAGCCGTTGGGCGCGGCGTCCAAAGCATCAAGAACGGCTTGGACTTCGTGCTGAGTCGGGAAAGCACTCTCAATGAAGAAATCTGTGATGTCTGTTTCTTCTTCCCCGCTTAGCAGTACGCCATAAGCAGCGTCAAGCGCCCGCCCCGCCCGGCCCACCTGCTGGTAATAGGCCACCACAGACCCCGGCGTCTGATAGTGAATTACGAAGGCAAGATCCGGCTTATCGAAGCCCATACCGAGGGCTGTCGTAGCAACCAGAGCCTTGACCCGGTTGTCCAGCAAAGCTTGCTCCAGTTCGGCTCGGCGCTCTCCGGTTTCCCCGGAGTAGGCTTCCACGTTCAGGCCGCGCGATATCAGCCAGTCGGCCACCAGATTGGCATCGCGAACGGTCAGCGTATAGATGATACCGTGTCCCTCCAGTTGAGGCACGACCTCGGCCAACCAGGCGAGGCGTTCGGCTTGACTTGGAATGCGCATAGTTTGAAGCGCCAGTGATGGCCGGTTCAATCCGCCGCGGGAAACCTCGATATTTGGACCAAGGACAGCAGTCAAATCGGCCATGACACGGTTGTTCGCCGTTGCTGTAGTCGCCAGCAGCCGCAGATTCGGTGGCAGAGTACGGACGATTCGCTCCAGGAGGCGATAGTGTGGTCGGAAATCATGGCCCCAGTTGCGTATTCCGGTGAATTCGACCGATGGAACTGACGTGAAAGCGACCGGCATTCC
>CAYSMK010000037.1:0-52209 GCA_964432205.1 uncultured Geobacter sp.
CAAGCTCAAGTTCGACGGCCTACACTCTCAACCCACTTGATTCGACGCAGAGCCCGAAAGTTGAGTATCTAATATATCAACACAATAGGAGATTTAGGCTTTTATGAGATTCATAATGAAGACTAGGCATCTACTAGCAGCATTGTTCGTATTGCTTGCCGCCATTAATGGCATATCCTACTCTGCCGATGAATCTCAGGTAGGAGCAACAACTTCTTCAGATACTGAAGCTATCCATAAGGGTACCGTAATATCCTCCTTCGATGAAGGTGGCTACACGTACATAAAGTACCAAGACAGCAAATCAGTATCATGGGTTGCTGTCTTGCAAGTCCCTGTCAAGGTGAATGACATTGTTGAATTCCCTGATAACCAACCCCTGCTGAATTATCAGTCCAGAACCCTTAAGGAACCTTTTGCAAAGATCATCTTTGCATCCGATATTAAAATATCAGAACAAGAAAGCCCTATTATCAATACTTCTGATGAAGCTAAGTCAGATAAAGGTAATATTTCAACACCAGGAGAAGTACCAGCAGATAATCCAATAATCAAAGTTACAGAAGAAGTCAAAGAAGAAAAACCGACAGTTCCCAAGGATGAGGCTAAGAAAAGCGACATCCATCGAGGAAAAGTAATTTCAAGCATGAATACAATAGGATACTCGTATATTGAATATGAGGAAGATGGAGTTGTGTCTTGGGTCGCTGTAGCTGAAACCCCTGTAACGGTAGGAGATATAATAGAATTCCCTGATACCCCGGTATTGACAAACTTTGGTTCCAAGACACTAAAAAGGACGTTTGATAGACTTCACATGGCATCAGAATTGAGGATTGTCCCTAAGAAGAGTGACCTATAACAATACCATACAGGGTGCACCCTGGGGGGCGGGCCAAATCAACCACCTAAACTCACTGGGCTTATAGGCAGAAGAAGCCCGGATTTAGACCTTAGAGCCGCATTTTTACCATCAAAATTGGAGAACATTCTATTTTTCTATTGAGCCTCTTTATTTGCCTATTGGGGGAACCCGCATCGCCTTTCCCTTCTCCCGCCTCGATCAGGCTCATCCTCCTTCCCCGCGGTTGCCCCATCCCATAAACCGGCTAGAATGAAAACCATGCCAGCCAAAGAGTTGCCTTGCGCATCAGGGAACCCGTAACGGCAGGCAGCATGCGAGTTGAGACTCGCAGGAGGCCAGGATGCGGATGAAACCCGCCGGAACGCCCGGAGCCTGATACGCATGGACAGCTCTCTCTCCCCCATCCTCCACAACCTTCCCCTGGCATTCGGCCTGGTCTTCGGCACCCTTTTGGCGCTGGCCGGGCTGCCGGTGGCGGCCGTCGGCTTCGTGACGCTGCGTCGGTGGTGCTCCTCGCGTCACTGGCCACAGGTGCCTGCCCGCATCGTTGTGAGCGAGGTGAGGGACGTGCCATGCTTCGAGGAGCAGGTCATGTTCCGGCCGGAGGTGAGGTACACCTACGCCGCCGGTGGCGGCCAAGCGACCGGCGGCGACCTGGCCTTTAGCGGCAAGCTCTATCGTACCCGCGAGCAGGCGGAGAAGGCCGTTTCGTGTTATCCCGTGGGGATGACGGTCATGGCCCGCTGCAATCCGGACGACACGGCTCAGGCGGTTCTGGTGCGCAGAGGCGGCCTGGCAGGGCTGCTGCTGGCGATTCTCGGCCTCGCCATGATTCTCGTACCGCTTGCTGCGGCCCGGCAGGCCGGATTGCCGGCCAGCCGGCTGGGTGCGATGCTGGCAGGCCTGGCTGCCATGGCTGTCCTGTTCGACTGGTGGAACGGGTTTCGTCTCACCCGGGCCCGGCGTGCCAGCATCTATCCGCCGCCGGGAACCGGCAGTGATACGGATGTGGAACGGCTGGCGCGGCAGGGGGAGAAGATGCTGGCGATCCGTCTGTACCGTGAACTCCACGGCACCGACCTGAAGAGTTCACGATTGATGGTGGAGAAAATGATGGGGACCAGAACGGACCGTCCCGGGAAAAGCTGAGTAAGGAGGGTGGGTTCTGGCAGCACACGCTTCAGATATCCTGCTATACTGTGAACATAGCTGCGCGACGTGCAAGAAATCCGCACTCGCGACAAAGGAGACCTTATGAGAGCTGCGACACTAGCTTTGCGTGGGGTGACGTGGATCATCATCGCCATGCTCGTGATGCCGACCGGAATAATGGCTCAGGATGGAGAGGATGACGAGCAGGGGTACCGTTTCAGCAAGGAAGAGCTGACACAGATGCTTGCGCCGATAGCACTCTACCCCGATGCGTTGACCGCCCAGGTGCTGATGGCGTCCACCTACCCGCTGGAGGTGGTGGAGGCGGATCGCTGGCGGAGTCAGAACCGGCATCTGAAGGGTGACGAACTGGACGACGCCCTGCAGGATAAAACCTGGGATCCCAGCGTCAAATCGCTCTGCCATTTCCCCGACATTCTCGCAGCCATGAGCGACAAGCTCGACCAGACGAGGAAGTTGGGCGATGCCTTCCTGAGCCAGGAAGAAGAGGTCACGGCCACCATTCAGGAGCTGCGCCGCAAGGCCCGGGAGCAGGGAACGCTCAAGACGACCGACGAACAGAAGGTGATCGTGGAGCGGGAAATTGTCAGGATCGAACCTGCCGATCCGGAGGTCATCCATGTGCCGGTCTACGATCCGGCCTATGTGTACGGCCCGTGGTGGTATCCCGCCTATCCTCCCTATTACTGGTACTATCCGCCCGGGTATGTCAGCGGGGCCTTCATCGGCTTCGGCCCCCGTATATTCATCGGGTTCAGCGCCTTCTCCTGGGTCTGGTTCGACTGGCCGGTTCATCGTATTCACATCGACATCAACAGGACGAGGAGGTTCCACCGACACATCGGCCGAGGGGATGTCGTCGGGCCGGTCTGGAGGCATAACCCCATACACCGGAGAGGGGTTGCGTACCGGGACCTGAGAACGAGTGAACGGTTCGGATCAAGGCCGCCGCGGGTATCGCCGCCCAACCTGGAAAGGCGCGGCTATCCGGGTGGGCGCATTGAACGGCAGGACAGGGGCCCGTCTCAGGTCGCCCCGCGCGTGGACAGACAGGTTGTGCCCCGGGTGCGGCAGGAGCCTGGCGGGACGCGAGCCCCCGAGCTGCGCCGGGATGGTGTCGGTACGCCACGCCAGCAGCCCGGGCGTGAAAGGATACAGCGGGATACCCCCTTCCGGGGTATCGGTGAAGGGAGCTTCGAGCACAAGGCGGGCGAGCGCGGAGGGGCGAGCACCCGCGGTCAGGAAATGAGGCGGCAGGGTGATGGTTTCCGTGGCGGCCAGATGCAGCGCCCGGAGGGCGGCGGTTCGCGCGGGATACAGATACAGCGCCAGGATGGCGGCGGCTCGCGCGGTGGCGGGCATGGAGGCGGTTCACGCAGATAGCAGCCGTGTCGGGTAATGACACATACCGGGGAGGAACCATGACTATACCAGCATTGCATGCGAACATCGGAAGGGGATGGCTGGCCCTGTTGGCCGGCGTCGTCACCGTGGTCATGTTCATATCATTACTCACCACGGATTCCCCTGCGGCAGGGGTACGGCAGAAAAGCTCCCTGTCGCCCGATGAGGCGGTAAAGGCGCTTGTTGCGGCAATCAGGGCGGATGATGAAAAGGAAATGCTCGTCATCCTCGGACCCGGCAGCAGGGAACTGCTCTCGTCGGGTGACAGCGTGGCCGACAGGGCAGGACGCGCCAGATTCATCAAGTCCTACGAGCAGAAGAATTCCCTGGAGGCCAGGGCTGACCGCACCATGATACTGCATATCGGCGCCGACGACTGGTCCATGCCGATCCCGATCGTAAAGAAGGGGGCCGGCTGGGTTTTCGACATCGGTAAGGGGAAGAAGGAGATCCTGAACCGGAGGATCGGCCGCAACGAGCTGCAGGTCATCGAGGTGATCGATGCGTATGTCGATGCACAGCACGAGTACGCGAGCAAGGATTGCCGCGGCGGCGGCAAGGTAGAATTTGCGCAGCGATTCATCAGTACGCCGGGCAGTCGCGACGGCCTGTACTGGGAAGCGCGGGAGGGCGGGGAGGAGAGCCCTCTCGGACCGCTGATTGCCCGGGCAGCACGGGAAGGATACACCACGGAAGGCAATCTCTCGCCCTTCCACGGGTATTATTTCAAGATCCTCAAGGGGCAGGGCCCACATGCCAACGGAGGGCGTTACAACTATCTGGTCAAGGGGAAGATGATCCTCGGGTTTGCGCTCGTGGCGTACCCTGCAGAGTATGGCAATTCCGGGGTGATGACCTTTGTGGTAAATCAGGAGGGGATCATCTACGAGAAGAATCTCGGCAAGGGCACCCGGCGCATCGCCGAGTCCATGACGGTATTCAATCCCGACAGGGGCTGGAAAAAGGTCAAACGACCGGAACTCTCCGGGGCGAAAACGCCCGGCTCCCCGATGTGATTCGACGATACACGGGGTCGTCTTCATTTCCCGGGTTGCCGCGCCGCCGTGTCAGCAGCAGCCGCAATACCAGCCGGAAAATTGCGGCAGGAAGACGTTGTCGATGACATGGATGATCCCGTTGGCGCATTCGATGTCGGTGGCGACGTACCTGGCGTTGTCGATCACCTGGCGCCCTTCCTCCAGCCGCACGGTCAGGGACTTGCCGCTGCTCGTCATGAGTTGTTCGTCCCGGGCGATGTCGTTGGCAGTCAGTTTCCCATCGACCATATGGTAGGCGAGGAGCAGGGCGAGGTTTTCCCTGTCGCCGCTTATCTCGTCCAGGTTGACCCGGGTGAACGCCTCGTCGTTGGGGGCAAACAGCGTGAACGGCCCCTGTTCCCTGAGCCTGCCGGCCACCCCGGCCAGTTCCACCAGCGAGAGCAGGGTCCGAAACGCACCGTCCTCCCTGAGGGTATCGAGGATATCTTTCATCGTGACCTCCCTTCCGTCCCGGAGAGGGAGGTCACGTTACAGCGCACGATCCTCTCCGTCATGATCCGTTCCTCATGTTCTCTTACATGGCAGCCTTGTAAATGCCGATGACCTGCTCAAGGGTCGCCTTGCGCGGGTTGGTCAGCATGCAGGCGTCCTTCTGGGCATTTTCCGCCATGACCTTCAGGTCCTGTTCCTTGACGTTCAGCGCCTTGAGGCCGGCGGGGATGCCGACGTCGGCGGAGAGCCTGCGGATGGCGGCAATCCCGACTGTGGCTGCATCAACGTCGGACAGGCCATCGATGTTCTCGCCCATGGCAACGGCGATGTCGGCAAAGCGCTTCGGATTGGCGATCATGTTGAACTCACAGACCGCCGGGAGCAGGATGGCGTTGCAGATGCCGTGGGGGAGGTTGTAGAAGCCGCCCAGTTGATGGGCCATGGAATGGACGTACCCGAGGCTGGCGTTGTTGAAGGCCATGCCGGCCAGGTATTCGGCATACGCCATCCTGTCGCGGGCTTCCAGGTTGTCGCCGTTGGCCACCGCCGGGCGGAGATAATCGGCAATCAGTTCGATCGCCTTGATGGCGCAGGCGTCGGTGATCGGGGTGGCGATGGTGGAGACGTAGGCCTCGACCGAATGGGTCAGGGCGTCCATCCCGGTGGCCGCGGTCAATGACGGGGGCATTCCCACCATCAGCAGCGGGTCGTTGATGGCGATGCTCGGGGTGCAGCGCCAGTCGACGATGGCCATCTTCACATGGGTATCGGTGTTGGTGATGATGCAGAAGCGGGTCATCTCGGAGGCGGTGCCGGCGGTGGTGTTGATGGCGAGAAACGGGGGCATCGGCTTGCTGCTCTTGTTCACCCCTTCGAAGTCGCGGATGGTGCCGCCGTTGCCGATGACCAGGCCAACCCCCTTGGCGCAGTCATGCGAACTGCCGCCTCCGAGGGAGACGATGCCGTCGCAGCCGTTCTCCTTATAGACCCGCACCCCGTCTGCGACGTTCTTGTCGGTAGGGTTTGGTTCCGCTCCGTCGAAGATGACCGCCTTGAGGCCGGCCCCTTCAAGCTGCGCCTTGATCTTGTCGGCGACTCCAAACCTGGAAAGCCCGGCGTCGGTTACGATGAGGAGTTTCGTTGCGCCGAGCGCCTTGGCCTGTGCTCCTGTCTCCTTCGCACACCCGACACCCATCAGGGAAACTGTTGGAATGAAGAATCCGAATGTTTGTTCTGCAAGTGCCATGATGATTCCTCCTTTCGTTTTTCAATGCCGCCGGGGACGACTCGACATGAAAAACTCTTTCGGGATGCGTATCTTCCCGGTACAGGAGGAACGTGACGGTCAATGCAGATGCTGAAGAGAAGGCAACCTGGTGCGTTCCCTTGGATAGGCATCCCTGGTGCACTTCATGCGTATAGTATATCACAACCGCATTTGACCTGCGTCGGGAGGCGGGCCGCTACACTCCTGGGAATCCGCTGGGGATACCATGAGGAAAAGCTTGAGGTTGACCGTCCGGTGTCGTACTATGAGCTCCCGTTAGGGCCTGCCCGGACGGGAGTTTCCCTAAGCGAGAATAGATACCCTTCACCATGATACGAACACGATCCAATGTCGTCCTGATCGGCATGCCCGGCTCGGGCAAGAGCACGGTGGGCGTAATCCTGGCCAAGCTGACCAGCCGCGATTTCGTCGATACGGATCTTCTCATCCAGACAGCTGCCGGGAGGCCTTTGCAGGAGATTGTTGACCACGAGGGATACCTGGCTTTACGCCGGGTCGAAGAGGAGGTCCTCCTCGGCATAACGTGTCGCAGGCACGTCATCGCCACCGGCGGCAGTGCCGCGTACAGCACAAGGGCCATGAACCACTTGAGGTCGGACGGCGTCGTTGTCTTCCTTGATGCAGATATCGCGACACTGGAATCACGGGTCCGGGACTTCGCCCGGCGGGGGCTCGCAAAACGTGCGGATCAGACCTTCGCCGACCTGTTCGCCGAGCGGCTTCCCCTTTACCGTGAGTACGCCGACATCACGATAGGCTGTTCCGTGCTCTCCCATGAGGAGGTCTGTGCCAGGATCATCGACGAACTGGCGAAACTGGAGAGTGGGTAGTCACCGGCCTGGTCCGTCATCCCCGGTACCCAACCCCGGCCTCATTCCGCCAAACTCTTCATCACCACTTCGTAGACGTCCCGCGGCAGATCCTTCATCCCCCGAATCCGCTCCAGTTCCATCTTCATCAGCTGCTGCCGGTTAGCGTCGAAGCGGCGCCAGCGCGTCAGGGGACCAAGGAGGCGGGCCGCCACCTGCGGGTTGAGCGGGATGAGCCGCAGCAACTGGTCGGCCAGGAAGCGGTAGCCGGCGCCATCCGGCTTGTGGAAGCGGACCTGGTTCCCCTGGCTGAAGGCGCCGACCAGGGCCCGGAAACGGTTCGGGTTGTGCAGCTCGAACGCCGGATGCGCCAGGAGCGCCGTCACCCGGTCCAGCGTACCGGGCAGGGTGGCAGTGGCCTGGAGGGAAAACCATTTGTCGACCACCTGGCGGTCGGCCTGCCAGCGATCGTAGAACTCGGCCAGCAGCAGCTCGCGCTCCGGGCAGTCGCAGGAGGCGAGCGGGGTGAGGGCTCCCATGGCATCGGTCATGTTGTCCGTTGTCCGGTACTGTTCGACGCAGAGATCGATGAATGATTGCTCCTCAAGGGTCGCGAGATAGGCGAGACAGAGGTTGGCCAGTCGGCGCTGGCCGCTCAGGCCGTCATCCGGGCGGTATGGCCCTTTGGGGTGGCACTCGGCACGCACGGCCAGGAACTCTCCCTGCAGGGAGGTGGCCAGTGTCCGCCGCACGAACTGGCGGGCGGCATGGATGGCGGTCGGCTCGATTTCGGTCAGCATTTCGGCGAGATATGCCTCGGTGGGCAGGGTGAGGGCCTCCGCCTGAAAGGCCCGATCTTCGGTCCGGCCGGTCAGGACCGCCTCGAAGGCGGCGACGAAACCTTGGTCGAGCCTGAACTCCCGACCCTGGCGCCAGTCGTCGATCAGTCCCAGGAGGACCTGCGCTGCCAGCTGCTGGCCCGCCTCCCAGCGGCAGAACGGGTCGGTCTCACGGCTCATGAGCAGGACCAGCTCAGCGTGCCGGTAGGGATAGTCGAGCCGGACCGGCGCGGAAAAGGTCCGCAGCAGGGCCGGTACCGGTTCGCCGGCCAGGCCGGTAAAGCGGAAGGTCTCCTCTGGCCGGCGCAGCTCCAGGACCCTGGTGGTCGGCCCCTGTTCATGCTCCCCTGTCAGGGTGACGGCCAGCTCTTCCCCTTTTTGACTCAACAGCCCCATGGCCAGGGGAATATGCAGCGGCTCCTTGAGCGGCTGCCCGGGTGTCGGCGGGGTTGACTGCCGGACGACCAGGGTGTAGCTGCCGGTCGCCGGTTCGAAACTTCCACTGGCCGTCAGTCGGGGGGTGCCGGCCTGGCTGTACCAGCGGCCGAACTGACCGAGGTCGATCCCGCCCGCCTCGGCCATGGCGGCGACAAAATCGTCGACCGTGGCCGCGTGGCCGTCATGGCGGGCGAAATAGAGGTCCATCCCCTGCCGGAACCGCTCCGGACCGAGCAGGGTGCGCAGCATCCGGATCACCTCGGCCCCCTTGTTGTACACGGTGGCGGTGTAGAAGTTGTTGATCTCCATGTAGGAGTCGGGCCGGACCGGGTGGGAAAGGGGGCCGCCGTCCTCGGCGAACTGGACCGTCCGCAGGTAGCGGACGTCGTTGATCCGCTTCACCCCGGCCGACTCCATGTCGGCCGAGAATTCCTGATCGCGGAAGATCGTCAGCCCCTCCTTCAGGGAGAGCTGGAACCAGTCGCGACAGGTGACCCGGTTGCCGCTCCAGTTGTGGAAGTACTCGTGGCCGATCACCTCTTCGATCGCCTGGTAGTCGTCGTCGGTGGCGGTTTCCGGGCTGGCCAGGACGTAGCGGGAGTTGAAGATGTTCAGCCCCTTGTTTTCCATGGCCCCCATGTTGAAATCGTCCACCGCCACGATCATGTAGATGTCCAGGTCGTATTCTCGGCCAAAGGTCTCCTCGTCCCAGCGCATCGCCTTCTGCAGCGAGCGGAGCGGATGGTCGCACTTGTGACGGTTGTCGGGGTGAACGTAGAGCCGCAGGGCCACCTCCCGCCCCGAGCAGGTGGTGAACTCCCCTTCGCAGCAGGCCAGGTCTCCGGCCACCAGGGCGAAGAGGTAGCTCGGCTTGGGGAACGGGTCGTGCCAGGTGGCGAAGTGCCGGTTGCCCGGCAGGGTCCCGCTGCGGGTCGGATTGCCGTTTGACAGGAGGACCGGATATCGGTCGCTATCGGCTTCGATGGTCGTGGTGAAGATTGCCAGCACGTCGGGCCGATCCGGATAGAAGGTGATGGCGCGAAACCCTTCGGCCTCGCACTGGGTGCAGAACATGCCGGCCGACCGGTACAGCCCTTCCAGGAAGCTGTTATCCTGGGGGCGCAGTTCGGTCACGATCTCCAGACCGAAGGCGGCCGGTACGGCCGGGAGTGTCAACCCCTCGGCTGTCAGGAGATAGCGGTCAGGCGACAGCGGGGTTCCGTTCAGGCTGATACTTTTCAGGACGACCCGGCGACCGGCCAGCACCAGCGGCCGCGGCCCGGTTGCCGGGTCGTGGCTGGCCCGCATGGCCAACCGCGCCGTGACCAGGGTGGTCTCTTCTCCCAGTTCGAAACGGAGGTCGACCGTGTCGACCAGATAGTCGGGCGGGGCATAGTCAGTACGATGGATTGTCGGATGGGTCGATTCGGGCACGATTCACTCTCCTGTGGCAGTCGGGGCGGGTCAGCGCCCTGGCAGAGAGTGTACCACCCGGCGCGATCCGGGCAAGCGACTATCCTGGCGCGGCAGGCGGCCAGCGAGCGGCCAGCGATCTCCATGATCAGGCGCCTCCCGGGAGATCCCGGGCCGTCACGCTGTTCCAGGGGGCGCACGCATTATTTGTAGCGTAAATTGACCGCACATGGTAAGAATGTATCACTTGCAACCTTTGTGCGATCCGGCGGGATCTGTCCAGCCGTGAGGCATTGGCGTAGTTTTGGCGTATCTGGCAAGCCCGTGATTTTCAAAGTGCACATACTCATACGGACAAAGTATCCGTTGTCTGGACGCCACCCAAAGACCCCGAGAAATCAGGGTCTTTTCTTTGTTTGTACTCAGGAACGTTAATGATTAGTTTAAAAACAAAAATAACCGTAACCGTTGCGCTGCTGGTTGCGCTTTTCATGTCGGCAGGGTCCTACGCGGGGATTCTGTATTTTGAACGTCAGTTCAAGGAGTTTATATTCGGTCAGCAATTTGCCCTGTTATCGTCGATGGCCGACGAGGTCGACAACAAGGTACACACATATCATTCGGAACTGATCGCTGTGGCAAAGCAGGTTACGCCGGAAATTCTTGCCGACCGGCGAAAGGCCCAGAAGTTCATAAATGACAGGGAAGACGCCCGGCTCATGTTCGACAACGGCTTTTACCTCTTCCTGCCGTCGGGGAAGGTCCTCGCCGGGAGCCCCAACGACCTGCAGATGCGAACGACCGATTTTTCCTTCAGGGAGTATTTCCGGAAAACCATTGAGACAAAAAAGCCGTACATCTCCAAACCGTACTTCTCTATCAAACGTCACCATCATCCGGTCGTCATGTTGACCGCCCCCCTCCTTGACACCAGAGGCAACCTGGTTGCATTTCTCGGCGGCAGCGTCGATCTGATGAAGGATAATTTTCTGGGCAAGATAGCCTCTGCCAAGATCGGGAAAACAGGCTATTTCTGCCTGTTCAACAGCGACAGACAAATCCTGGTCCATCCCCGGCGGGAGAGTATCCTGAATGATATTGTCAGGCCCGGCACCAATCCGCTCTTCGACCGGGCGCTGGAGGGCTTCGAAGGAACTGCGGAAAACGTCACGTCGTGGGGCGGCCAGATGGTCAGTTCCTACAAGCGCCTGAAGAGTACCGGTTGGTACCTTTCCGCGACCTTTACCCGGGCCGAGGCCTACTCATCCATCACCCATACCAAGAAGTTCATGCTGGTCGCCATCCCCATTGTCGTGCTTCTCTCCATCATGACGACCTGGCTTGTCGTGAACTGGCTGACGGCACCACTGCTCCGGTTCACTGCGCACGTCAAAACCGTAGCCGGCGGAAGCGGCGTGCATTACCAACCGACCGGGATCAACTCCAACGACGAGATCGGGGCGCTTGCCGATGCCTTCGGCCAGACGCTCTCTGAACTCGATGCCCAGAAGAAGACGGTCCAGGAGCATCTCCATTTCTTGCAGGTGCTGATCGACACCATTCCAAACCCGATCTTTTACAAGGATGTGCACGGGAGATATCTCGGCTGCAACAGCGCATTCGAAGAACATCTGGGCATCAGCCGTGTTCAACTCATCGGCAGGACCGTTTATGACGTGGCTCCCGTCGAACTGGCGGAGATCTACCATAAGGCCGATCTGGAGCTTTTCGAACGCCAGGGTGTGCAGATGTATGAGGCGAAGGTTCGGCATGCCGATGGCACGCACCGCACCGTCATCTTCTACAAGAGCGTCTTTCTTGATGTCGATGGCACGCCCGCCGGCCTCGTCGGGACGATCCTCGACATCACCGATCGCAAACGGGTGGAGGAGGCCCTGAAGGAGACCGAGGACAAGTTCTCCAAGGCGTTCTATAATGCGCCGGTGTTGTTGACCATCAGCGATATCGAGACAGGGGTCTATCTCGATGTGAACAATAAGTTTGTCGAACTATCCGGTTTCAGCCGCGATGAAGTAATCGGCAAAACGTCCCTGGAACTGGGGTGGTTGACGCCGGAAAACAGAAACCCCCTCGTACTGGCCTTGCAGGAGCATTGCCGTGTTACGGACATGGAACTTGAGGTGAATTCCCGGGAGCGTGGTCGCATCAGGTGCATTTATAACGGCGAAATCATTACGGTTGCCGGAAAGAAGCGGCTGTTGTCCATCGCCCTGGATATCACTGAACGGAAGCGTGCAGAAGATGCCCTGCGGGAGCTGGAGGAGCGTTTTCACCAACTCTTCGCCCAGAACTGGGATGCCGTCGTGCTCATGACCCGCGAGAACCACGATGTCGTGGACGTGAACCAGGCCGCGGCCGATCTTTTCGGTTACAGCCGCGAAGAGATGACCCAGTTAGGCTGCTGCTCGTTCATGGTTCCCGACGACATCCGGAAGTTCATCAATGTCGTTCCCGGGCCGTTCGAAACCGGGAGCGTCCAGGCGGACAAGGTGACCATCATTCGCAAGGACGGTGCGAGGGTTCCCGTCTCTATCCGCTGCAAGCTCATGAGCCTCAAGGATGGCGACGTGGTCTACTGTTCCATCCGCGACATCTCCGAAAGGATCCGCCTGGAAAAGGAGATGAAGGAGACCCAGGCACGGCTCATCCACACGAACAAGATGACCTCCCTCGGCATGCTCGTTTCCGGCATAGCCCATGAGATCAACAACCCCAACAGCTATATTTCGGTGAATGCTTCGGTCCTGGGCGACGTCTGGCATGATGCCGCCCCTATTCTCGACAGGCATTTCATCGAGCAGGGGGAGTTTCGCCTGGGCGGCCTTCCCTATGCCGAGATGCACAAGACGGTCCCCCGGCTTCTGGGGGGGCTGACGGAAGGCTCGCGCAGGATCAGCGCAATTGTCGCCGGATTGAAGGACTTTGCCCGTGATAACAAAGGGGGGCCGGTCGGGACATTCGACATCAACAGGACCATCGCCGAAGCGATCGTGATCCTCGGTCATCATATCCGCAGACATACCAACAGGTTTGCCACGGAGCTGGCCGAGGAGCTTCCTCCCGTGAGGGGCAAGCACCAGCAGATCGAACAGGTGGTCATCAACCTGATAATGAATGCCCTCCAGTCGCTGCCCGACAACACAAAAGGCGTGCGCGTCACGACCGCCTTTGAAGAACAGGGGAGCTGTATCGTGCTTACCGTGGAGGACGAAGGGATAGGGATGGAGAAAGAAGTGATCGAGCGTGCTCCAGAGCCATTTTTTTCGACCAGGCTCGAAGAGGGTGGAACGGGGCTCGGGCTCTCCATTTCGGCCTCCATCCTCAGGGAACATGAAGGCTCGCTCCAGTTCGACTCCCGGCCCGGGCACGGGACCACAGTTGCCGTAAGGATTCCGGTTGCAGAGGGGGCAGAGTGGGATATCCCGGCCGCTTAGGTGGAATCGATCTCAGCAGCACCGTGTCGACCCGAAAAGGAGTGTGTAGATGAAGAACAAATCCGGCGCCGGCTTCCCGGTCCTGCTCGTCGATGATGAAGACGAAATCTTATTCAGTACCAGCGTGATGCTGCGCGGTGCCGGATTCGGCACTATCCTGACAGAGAGCGACAGCCGCCGGGTCCTGGACATCCTGGCAGCACGGGAGGTCGCACTGATCGTTCTCGACCTCTACATGCCGGTTGTCCCCGGCTACGACCTCCTGAAGGAGCTCAAGGCCAGCCATCCGGACATACCGGTCATCGTCATGACCGCTGCCGATGAAATCGAATCGGCGGTAGAGTGCATGAAGGCGGGGGCCTTTGACTACTTTGTCAAGCCCGCGGAAAAAAGCCGCCTGTTGGCCTGCGTGCAGCGCGCCATGGAACTGCATACCCTCCGCCACGAAGTATCCGCTCTCACCAGGCGGCTCCTCTCAGACCAACTCGAGGATGAAAAGGCTTTTGAGCCGGTCATTACCAGGAGTCCGGCGATGAGGGCACTCTTCCGTTACATGGAAGCGGTGTCATCAACCGGCCAGCCGGCGTTGATCACCGGAGAGACCGGGGTCGGCAAGGAACTGGTCGCCCGGGTCCTTCACGAACTCAGCGGACAGAGCGGACCGTTCGTTGCCGTGAACAGCGCCGGTCTGGACGACCAGATGTTTTCCGACACCCTTTTCGGCCACTGCAAGGGGGCGTTTACCGGCGCTGACCTGGCACGGGAAGGCCTTTTGGCCAGGGCAGCGGCCGGCACCCTGTTTCTCGATGAAATCGGCGACCTGCAGATGTCGTCGCAGATCAAGCTGTTGCGCCTTCTCCAGGAAGGGGAGTACTACCCCCTCGGATCCGATGTCCCCAAAAAGTGCGATGCGCGGATCATCGTGGCCACGAACCGTAATCTGAAGGAGATGGTTGCCGACGACAGTTTCAGAAAAGATCTCTACTACCGGCTCAGCTACCATCAGCTGCAGATACCCCCGCTCCGGGAGCGCCTGGAGGATCTCCCCCTGCTCGTCGACCACTTCCTCGACCAGGCGGCACAGCAGCTCAGGAAGGCGAAGCCGACCCCTCCGCCGGAACTGGGGGACTACCTCGCCTCATACGATTTCCCCGGTAACATCCGCGAGTTGAACGCAATGATCTTCGATGCGGTAACCAGGCACCAGAAGGGTGTTCTCTCCCTGGCAAGCTTCAGGGATGTCATTGGCAGCGGCCGGAGACCGTCCGCAATCGATCCGGTTGCCTTCTGCCGGAGGCTGCGGCAGGGTGAGGGGAGCGCCGAAGCCATGCCGACTCTCAAGGAGGCGGAGGATTCCCTCATTGCCCACGCCCTGAAGCTGGCCCGGGGAAACCAGGGGATTGCCGCCACCTACCTGGGACTCACCCGCCAGGCACTGAACAAGCGTCTGAACAGAAGGGGCAGCGAATAACCCCTGCGCCATCTTTTGCACCTGCAACCGATGTCTCACCACCTGATCGCCCTGACCGACGGTGCGGTATCCTGATCTCTCCCATATCCCAGCAACTTTCGTCTCACCCCTCTCTGACTTCATAGCTTGGTAACTCTTTGGAATAGCATAATAATTTAAACTGTCCTGTTGGCACGACAACTGCTCGTGGGCAGACGTATATGCGTTCTGTATTTTGCGCAGTGACCGCGCAGGCCACGAGGCATTAAGGAAAAAGGCGCCACTATGATCATCAAGCCACTGAAAGTTCTCCTGTCCGACATGATCCTCTGTCTTGCCAAGGTCATGGAGTGGGTCAACCCCGTCATCGTCGGCCATCAGATGCGGGTTGCCTACATTGCCTCCAGCATCGCCACGGAGATAGGCCTGCCGACCGAACAGCAGAACGAACTGGTGCTCGCCGGCGTACTGCACGACATAGGTGCCTTTTCCCTGCAGGAAGATTTCAACCAGGACGATTACGAAGCCAACCGTGACAACCACGCCGACATGGGCTACCTGCTGCTGCGTGATTTCCGGCCTTTCAGGCGGGTTGCCCAGATCATCCGCCATCACCACAAGTCCTGGGACTACGGGACCGGCCAGGGAGAACTGGATGCGGAAACCATGCGGCTCAGCCAGATCATCTATCTGTCAGGAGTGATCGACTCCCTGATACGGAAGGATTCGGAGATCATCGGCCAGGTTCCGGACATCTGCCGCCGCATGGAGGCGGAGTCGGGCCGGCTCTTTGATCCGGAATACGTCAAGGCCTTTCAGTCTCTCGCCAAGAAGGAGTATTTCTGGTTCAACCTCGACGCACCATCCGTCATCGACGCCGTGGTTACCGGTCTCCGCTTCGTCAATGTGGAACTGGATGTGGACAACATCATCAATCTGAGCAAGGTGTTCAGCAATCTCATCGATTTCAGCTGCCACTACACCGCCTCCCACTCCAGTGGCGTTGCCGGAACCGCAGAAGCGCTGGCAAAACTCTACAGCTTCTCGGAAAGCAGCTCGCAGATGATGAAGGCAGCCGGCTACCTGCACGACATAGGCAAGCTGACCATCCCCAAGAGTATCCTCCATAAGCCGACCCAGCTCACCGAGGAGGAGTTCAATATCGTCAAGAAGCACCCCTTCTGGACCTACCGCGCCCTGAGCAAGATCGGCGGGTTGGAGGAGGTCTGCACCTGGGCGTCGTTCCATCACGAACGGATCGATTCGAAGGGGTATCCTTTCCGCTATGAAGGGTGCGAACTGCCTCTCGGAGCGAGGATCATCGCCGTCGCCGATGTCTTCACCGCCCTCACCGAGGACCGCCCCTACCGGAGCGGGATGACGCGGCTCCATGTCTGCCGGATACTCAGGGAGATGGTTGCCGACCGGGCTCTTGACGCCGGTGTCGTGTCGACCCTGCTCAACAACATTGACCAGGTAGACGAGTACCGACTCTCCTGCCAGGCGGAGTCGGCCAGGATCTACGCCCGGCTCTATGACCATGCCGAATCACCTGCCCTGCGTTTCGGCAATGTCCCCTGAACCATGCCTGCTGACCAGGGAAACTGACCGATGATGCCATTCCCGCATCGTAAAGGAGCGCCATACCCGTGGATATCAAGGTCATGATCGTTGACGACAACCGGTATGTCAGGGATGCGGTTGAAATGCTCTTCCAGTCAAAGGGGGGCACGGTCGTTGCCGCCTCCGGAGGGGACGAATGTCTGAGCTACCTGGAGGCCGGCTTCAGGGGCATACTGCTCATGGATGTCATGATGCCGGAGTTGGATGGTTGGGACACCATCCGCCAGATTGTCGACAGGGGGGTCTACGACGGGAACATCATCCTCATGCTCACCGCAAAGGGCGAGCTGGACGGCAAGATGGACGGTATCCAGGAGTTCATCACCGACTATATAACCAAGCCGTTCACCCCGGATCAGTTGGTGGCAACGGTCGAGTATTACGCCTCGCTCCTAGTGTCCCGTGCGGTCAGTTCACCGCAAGAATTCTGAGGGATTTTGGTTCCTGGCAAGGCGCGGCGACGCAGGCCTAGCGGGGCCTAAGCCGAGGAGACGCAACGTAGCCAGGGGCCAAAAGAACCAGAATTGTAAGGAAGGAATTAACCGCACTGGACACTAGGGGCCGCAGTCTGCGACCATGCCTCTCCATGACATCCGGAAGTGCAGGGACTGATCGAACGCCTGGGGGGCACTAGAAGGCGAATCCGACTTTGATACCGAACCCGCCAACCGCCGATGATTCCGGGGAGGAGTTGAGAACGACCCGTTCCCTGGCCGGTGGGAGCAGTTCAGCGGGACTGTAGGACATGGTGAGCGAGACGTTACGGTAATAAATCGTCACATCGCCATTCTCGTCCAACCCGACGAGGAGTGGCTTGTTGTCGACCTTCCTGGCCACGATTGGATCGGCAGTGCCCATTACCGCGCTGCGTACCAGATCGATGCTCTCGGCTGAAGCCAGCGTGGGAACCAGCAGTATCCCCGGGATGATCAATAAGCTGCTTCGACGCAACAGCGAACCAAGACAATTACCAAGTAGTCTGCCCATCTTTTCCCCCGTGCTTCGGGTTGTTGGCGTCAGAAGAAAAAAGCCGGGTCGCCAATATCCTTACCAGATATTTCGGCGACCCGGCTGTCTCAGTAAGACCCTTGGGCTTTCCGTCCCACCCTCACGGATGGTTTAGTATTGTCGTATATCACTGCTATGCGATTGTGTGCCGAGGATACCAATCTCTACGAAATAAATCTATGACCATTATCACACGAACACGAAACAGCATCGCATGCCCTGACCGACAGTTCATCGGTAATGTGCCGTGATAGATCGTGTCATGGCCGGGAAAAGGGGCGGGTACCTCATAAACAGGTGCCAGCCCCATTTTTCGACTCCGTGGGTGTCGGTGATCAACCGACCATCCGTGCCAGTTTCCGTTTCTGGGATTCCAGCGTCTCCTGTCCCTTTTCAACGGCGGTCAGAAGTCCCTTTTTCCCTTCCTTGGTCAGTTCCTTGCCGCTGCGCATGATGTCGGTCGCCGTTTTCCCCATCCTGTCGGCAACGTCACGGACTGCCTTCTCGCCGTTTCTGCCGATGGTCTTGCCGAAGCGGGTGATCTCGTTACGGGTTTTCCTGCCGGACTGGGGTGCGAGCAGCAGGGCCAGGCCGGCCCCGACGATGCCGCCGCCCAAAAGCATGAGGGCATCTGTCATGGTATTGTTGACTTTGCGTCCCATTTTGCGCCTCCATAAATTTTGATCACTACATATTATTGTATCGCAGAATGGCCCGTGAGCCATGACGAAGTATGTAGACCCTGAATCCGTGACGGATGCCGCGCCGGCGAAGCGACTGTGGCCGAGCACCAGCCGCTGTAGGCGAAATGGAGCGGCCAGCGGCCTGATTGTCTGAACCCGTCAGGGTGAGTTTCAGGCCGGTAGCGAAATCAGCCGTACAGCGGCAGTGCGAGCGGCACGCGGAGCGAAGTGGAGCGGCATCCGTCACGAAGCCACGTAGACGTAATACATGAGGAAAAGCTTGAGGTTGAGAGGCTGGTGTCGTACTATGAACTCCCGTTCGGGCTTGCCTGGGCGGGAGTTTCTATTATATGGCTGGCAGGCGATGCTTTCGATGCCTGGCCACAGGAAAAGGGGTGTGCAGTAATGCGATTCAGTTATGAAACAGCAGGTTCCTGCGCCACGCGGATCGACATTGAGATAGAGGCCGGTTTCATCGTCAGCGCCGATTTTATCGACGGCTGCGCAGGTAATACCCAGGCAGTGGCTGCCCTGGTCAAGGGGATGCCGGTAGCGGAAGCGGTGCGACGCTTGAAGGGTATCGCCTGCCAGGGGGATACGTCGTGTCCTGATCAACTCGCCCGGGCCCTGGAAACGGCTGGAATGAAATAACGAGATGCGTCCACGGTGACTGGTATCCCGTTCTCGTTGCAGCGCTGCCTGGATCAAGCAAGCCGCGTCGGGATCGACACCGTGGTGGGGCTGGCAATAGGCGTGGCCGGCAAGCTGGCTATCGGTATTGCCATGATCGGCCTGTTCGTTCTGCAGCGTCTGTTCTGAGAGCCGGACGGTATCGTTTCGTTTCAGCTCCCTTCTTCTGATTGCACGCGGCCGGCTGACGGATTATACTCGCCCCCATTGGATATCCCGGCGTTGCTCCCCTGAACATGCCGATGGGAACGCCGTCTGTCGTCAACCGCACCGGAGGCGCATAGTGGCCGCAAAAAAAATCAACGTGATCATCTGGCTGATCAAGGCTGCCGAGCTCGACGTGATCAGGACGAGCTGCCAGCGCAACCTGGTTGGGTTGTGCTTCGACATCATCTACACCCAGCCGTATGCCATGTGCCTGAACGCGGTTTCGGAGATCATCGCCACGCTGGGGATCGAGGAAGACCAGCGCATCGTTGCCACGAACCGTTTCAGCTCGGCCGGGCTGGTGCCGGCGGAAGAGATCGGGAAGCTGCAAAAATACGTGGCCGAGTTCGTGAAGAATACCCCGGTCACGGTCGACGTCTGGCAGGAGGTTGCCACTGATTTTACGAAGGCGGCCGTAATGAAGGCAACGACGAGCATCCACGCCACCTTTGCCGAACTGGCCAAGAAACCGGGCAATCACTTCACCGTCCTGGTCATCAACAACGACCGGCTTCCCCTCCTGGAACTCCTGGCCGGGTCGCTCAACCGGGGGCTCACGGTTCCGGCCTCAGGAGAGATCGTCCAGTTGCGCTTCGAGGGATCGGTCGAGGGGAAAAAGACGAACGTAAAGCTGGTCTACGCTTCCCTCGAAGCGGCGGAGTAACGCAACTCAGCGCAGCGCAGCTATGCGGCTGCGGATATCTTTACGTTGATACAGAGGAATTCCCATGAACACAAAGCATCTTGTCGCGGCCCTGCTGGTCGCCATTCTCCAGGTTGGCCCGGTGCAGGCCGAGGATTTGAACCCGGTGGTCGGCAAGGTTGGCGATTTCGTCATGAGGGAGGCCGATTTCGAGCGGCTGCTCGGCAGCCAGCCTCCCGAGGTGCAGCAGACCGTGCAGTCGAGCCCCGAACAGCGGACCGGTTTTATCCGGCAGTTACTGCTGACCAAGGCGGTTGCCGCAAAGGCCAGGAAAGAGGGGTTCGACCGGAAGCCGGAGATCCGGGAACTCCTTGCCAACCTGCTCGATCAGTATATTGCCAACAGGTATATGGCCAAGGAGGTAACTGCCACGGTCACGGTGACCGATGAGGAGCTGAAGGCCTATTACCTGGAGCATGAGAAGGAACTCCTCCGGCCGGAAACGGTCAGGGCGAGACATATCCTGATCTCGGCAGGGCAGCAGTTGCCGCCGGGAGAGAAGGCGACGGCGCGGGCCCGGGCGGAACAGCTGCTCGAACAGGTCAGAAAGGGTGCAGATTTCGCGCAGCTTGCCCGGGAGCATTCCGAGGACCGTGACTCGGGAGCCAGGGGAGGGGAACTGGGCCTCCTGTCTCCCGGTGGCACCAATTCCCCCGAGTTCGAGCAGGCCGTCTTTAGCCTCAAGGCCGGCGAGGTGAGCGGTATTGTCGAGACCGCCTTCGGCTACGAGATCATCAAGGTCGACCAGCGGAGCGAGCGACGGCCGGCCACCTTTGAGGAGTCCAGGGAGTATATCCGGAATCTCCTGAGGGAGCAGAACCGGCAGAAAACGGCCCTGCAGTTCCTCGAGACGCTCGCCCGGGAGACCGGTCTGGAAGTTGTCACCGAAACGCCCGCACAAGCCAAACCATAAGAGTTCAGCCACGCTGCAGGAGATCGTAATTCCTTGGTTTACCTATCCCCGTCCGTTAGACAAACAGCAGCCTCCCTTGCCCTGGCGCTGTTCCTGGCCCTGTTCCTGGTCGCACCGGTTCCTGCCCAGGAACCATTCGCCACCTATCCCCCTCTGTCATCCGGGTACTCTTCCATCAAGGTCTTTGACAGCCAGGGTCGGTTTGTCGGCCGGATACTGCCCGAGAAGCGATACTGGGTCTCCATCGAACGCATCCCCGCGTTCCTGCAAAAGGCCGTGGTGGCCGTTGAAGACGCCCGTTTCTACGAGCATGGCGGGATCGATGTCCGGGGGATCGCCCGGGCACTGGTGAAGGACGTGGTCAAGGGGAGACTGGCCGAAGGCGGCTCGACCATCACCCAGCAACTGATCAAGAACAAGTATCTGACCGGTGAGAAAACCATCGAACGGAAGTTCGAGGAAGCCCGCCTGGCCATGGAGTTTGAGAAGAAATACACCAAGAAGCAGATCCTGGAGATGTATTTCAACGAAATCTATTATGGCAATGGCGCCTGGGGGATTGCCCAGGCCAGCCGGCTCTATTTCGACAAGAACCCGGAGGAGTTGACCGACGCCGAATGTTCCCTGCTGGCAGGGGTGCCCAAAAATCCGGGCCGCTACAATCCGTCGGGAAAATCGGCTAACGTCACGGGACGGAGGGACGTGGTCCTCAAGCGGATGCTGGACCTGGGGATGATCACCGCCCGGCAGAAGCAGCGGTTGCGGGCCCGGCCCGCGTCGGTCATGCCGCAAGGCCAGGCCCCGTACTATATGGCCCAGATCCGGAGCCGACTGGTGGAGCGGTACGGGCCGCAGATCATCGAGCAGGGCGGCCTGGACGTGATTTCGGCCATGGATCTGAACCTGCAGAAGCTGGCGGAAAAGACCCTGCGTGACGGGGTGCAACGGATTTCTCCCGAACTGCAGGGCGCCTTGCTGAGCCTGGACCCTGCTACGGGGGATGTGGTGGCGGCCGTGGGGGGCGTCGACTTTACCCAGAGCCCTTACAACCGGGCCTTTTTGGCCAGGCGTCAGCCCGGCTCGGCCATAAAACCGCTGATTTACGCGGCCGCACTCGAAAAGGGGGTCACTAGCGCCAGCATCTGGGATGATACGGCAGCAGCCTACAACCGCGGCAACAATGAGCTCTGGAAACCGCAGAATTACGGCAGGGAGGAGTATGGCGAGCTGAGCCTCAGACAGGCCCTGGCCTACTCGAACAATGTCATTACGGTCAAGCTGCTGGAGTCGATCGGGGTGCCGTATTTTGTCGATGTTGCCCGCAACCTGGGGCTGCCGCTGCGTGCCCAGCACGACCTTTCCCTGGCCCTGGGAACGGAAGAGGTCACCCTCCACGACCTGGTCATGGCGTACACGACTTTGGCCAACGGGGGCTTTAGGGCCGAACCACGGACCATTGTCCGGATCTATGATCGCAACCGTCGTGCCTGGACGGAGACTCCTCCGGCAGTGACGCCGGTCCTGTCGCCGGCTGCCGCCTTTGTCACCACCCGGATGCTCAAGGACGTGATGGTCTATGGCACCGCCAAGTCCCTGAAAAAATTCAGCCAGGAACGTCCGTCTGCCGGCAAGACCGGCACCACCGATGATTATCGGGATGCCTGGTTCGTCGGCTATACCCCCCAGGTCGTAACCGGCATCTGGGTCGGATATGACAAGCCGAAGCCGGGGGGAAGAGGTTTTACCGGCGGGGCGGTCGCTGCCCCGATCTGGGAGAGGTTCATGCGGACGGCCCTGGCGGCCAGACCGGCTGTTGATTTCCGGATACCGGAAACGGTTGTCACTGTTTCGATCGACCCGGCCACCGGTTACCTGGCGACGCCTGCCTGCCCAGAACAGCGGGACGAGTACTATGTCGTGGGGACCGAGCCGAAGGAGCAGTGCCCCACCCATGGCGGAGATGCCGGGAAACCGTTATACCCGGTCGTGCCACTACCGCCTGGCAACGGCCAGCAGCCTGTCACCGACCCTTCCGAATAGCCTCGAACTTCTGTCCATTACTGCCGGGCATGGAGAAACCAGCGGTCCAGCACGACATGGCGGGCAAACAAGCTGCTGGAGAGCAGTCTGGCCCCGAGAACACGCAAGACCTTTGAGGACAGCGGCGAAGCCGGGAGTTCGCCGCCTCTGCTGCCAAAACGGCTGGCCAGCCGTGCCGCATACGGCTCCAGGTTCGCCTGCCAATAATCGCCATTGGCCGCCACGATGGTATCCGCGGCCAGCAGGGCCGACTCGATCGCGGGCAGGATACCTTCACCACTCTGCGGCCGGGCAAGCCCGGCCGCGTCGCCGATCAGCAGCACACCATCGGCGACGCAGGTGCGTCCCCCCTGTTGTTGGTACAAAAGGTAGGCATGCCCCCGGAACTGGTCACCACAACCGGTTGTCAGGTCACCCCGCTGCTCTAGAAACGCGCAGAACTCCCGGGTATGGCGGCCGAGATCTTTCGTGTCCATCCTTCCCAGGCCGACATTGAGAAACCTCCCTTTGCGGAACAGCCAGCCGTACCCCTTCATGTCATGGCAGAAATAGAGTGCCGGGGTGTCGGCCGGGATGCGACAGAGACGCTCCTGGTCCGGGTTCAGGGTAAACTCCGCGGCCTGGGCGACGATGACCGCCTCGTTGCCGATCTTTGCCCCCAGAAACCGCGCCACCGGACAATGGTGCCCTCCCGCACCGACCAGAAGCCTGGCTTTGATGCGGCCATTCACGAGCCAACCCCCGTCGTGCCTTGCCAGCGTTGCCACCGGCTCCCCCAGCGATTGGCGCACACCACTACGCTGCAGGAGGTACTGGTCGAACTCGCAACGGCGGATGCCGTAACTGACGGTGGCGCCATAGCGGGTCACCACCTCGGGCCCGTTGATGAGACCGGTGCGGAAGCTGCTGATCTCCTGGAGCACCCGCCCCCGGCGATACTCCTCCTGATCGATCGTCAGGGTGGCCAGCACCGCCGGCGTAATCCAGCCGGCACACGGCTTGTCCCGTGGAAAGGTCGCCTTGTCCAGCAGGAGGACATCAAACCCGGCCTGGCGCAGCTTGCCGGCACAGGTCGATCCTGCCGGTCCGCCGCCGACGATGAGGACGTCGCAGGTCTCCATCAGGACTTCCCGGCCGGGGCGGCGAGATGGGAGCGGGTCAGGGGTATCCGGTTGTTGCCGGGGCGGGCGAAGAGGACCTGGAAAAGCTGCAGGTTGCCGAGGTTGAAGTTGGCGATGCACCCGGACAGGTAGAGCCGCCAGGCCCGGACCAGGCAGTCGTCGAACATCTCCCGTACCCGGTCCCGGTTTCGTTCGAAACGTTCAAGCCAGTGCTCGCATGTTTTCGCGTAGTGCAGTCGCAGGTTTTCCACGTCCAGGACGGAGAATTGCCACGGTTCGAAGATGGCCATCATTTCCCGGAGGGTGGGCGGGTAGCTGCCCGGGAAGATACGTTTCAGGAACCAGGGGCTCATCGGTGCCGCCACGTTCTGGCCGATGGTGTGGATCAGGCCGAGCCCCTGCTCCTTGAGGCACCGGTCGATGACGCTGCCGAGCTCCCGGTAATGATCTGGCCCCACATGCTCCAGCATCCCCACCGAGACGAACACGTCATAGCTGCCGGTGATGGTGCGATAGTCGTTCTCGATATACTCGACCCGTCCCTCCAGCCCTTCTGCCCGGGCGCGCTCCCGCGCATAGGCGATCTGCTCGCGGGAGATGTTGTACGCCGTGACCTTGACCCCGTAATGTCCGGCCATGTACCGTGCCAGGGCGCCCCAGCCGCAGCCCGCTTCCACCACGGTCTGCCCCGCCTGCAGGCGCAGCTTGCGGCAGACCAGTTCCATCTTGGCGATCTGGGCCTCTTCCAGGGACGCAGCCGGGTCCGGAAAGTAGGCGCAGGTATAGAGCATGTCCGCGTCGAGCCAGAGCTGGTAAAAGGCATTGCCGATATCGTAGTGGTAATGGATGTTCTGGCGGGCTCCCGAGAGGGAGTTCAGTTTCGGTTGGTTGCGGCGGTAGGCGTCAGGATAGGGGCGGCGGCGGAATCCGGGGCTGCGGGCCATGGCCCGGTAGACGGCTTCCAGAAAAGCCACCAGTCCCCCGTCAACCTCGATCAGGCCGGCGCTGTAATCGTCACCGAAGTGGAGCAGGGGATTGGTCAACAGCCGCCACAGGGTGGCCCGGTTGCGGATCACCATGCCGACAGCGGGAGCGGCGCCGGGGGGGACGATTTCCCGCCCATCCCACAAAACCACGCGCAATGCGGGCTCACCAAGGACGTGCAGGAATCGGCGCGTGACCCAGACATCGACACCGTTAACCCGTCCGCTAATGTTCGCCGTACCGTTCCTGCAGGGGAACGGCAGGGCATATGTACGTGCCTTGGGAACGTTCATGGCATCGCCCGTGACGTGAGTGCGTACAAATCAATTGTGTCGGGGTGCAGCAATAAGTCAAGTGGTCAAGATATGACAACAACTTCCATGTTGCGACAATGAACCGGGCAAACCACTGCAAGCGGGTGCTGTCCTCCATCCGGAAGGGAGAGTCGTTTTTTGACCCGGGAAGGTTAACGGTAATTGAGTTGACAGCTTCTCTGTTGGCTGGTAAAAACCCCCTTTTCTATGCAATGGCAAAGGAGGAATACCGAAGACGGGGGATGGGGTTTGTTTACAAAAAAATTCACCAGACGGTCGTTTCTCCGAGCGGCATTGGCAGGGGCGCTGGCCCTGGGCAGTTGTGGCGCAGCGCTTGCGAAGTCGCTTCTCGCCGCGCCGGGATCGCTTTCACTCTACAACACCCACACGGAAGAACGGGTCTCCGTTACCTTCCGGAGAGCTGACGGGTCCTATGACGTCGATGCCCTCAATGCGGTAAACTGGATTCTGCGCTGCCACTTCAGCAACCAGCAGACGGTCATGGACGTCGACGCCATTGAATATCTCAACCTCGTGGACAAGAGGCTTGGGGGGAGAAACGAGATCCACATCATCTCCGGCTACCGGTCTCCCTCCTACAACTCGCGCCTTTTGCACAGCGGCCAGCATGTAGCCAAACAGAGCCTCCACCTCCTGGGCAAGGCCATTGACATAGCCATTCCGGGCATCGACCTGAATACGGTCCGGCGGACCGCGGTCGCCCTGAGACTGGGCGGGGTGGGTTACTACCCGGGTGGTGACGGCTTTGTTCATATCGACTCGGGAACGTTCAGAACCTGGTGAAAACTCCCGATCCTCCCGGCGGTACGTTCACACTGCTGAGGAGCGGCCCCCGGGTGCGGATCATCGGCGAACTCCACCCTGATCCGTGCACATGTGCGACTCGATAAAATCCGGTAATGCGCTACCCTTAGTGCATGACGATCCTCTGGTTTCCCCTGACGCTGTTCTGTGCCCTTTCTCTGGCCACCAGCGATGCCCTGACCAAAAAGGCGCTGGCTGCCAGGCACAACGAGTACCTCGTCGCCTGGTTCCGTCTGCTCCTGATGATGCCGCTGCTCGGCCTGCTCCTCGTGATATTCCCGGCGCCGAAAATCGGCCCCGACTTCCTGCCGACCGTCCTTTTGTCCCTTCCGCTCGAACTGCTGGCGCTCATCCTCTATTTCAAGGCGCTCAAGCTGTCGCCCCTTGGGCTCACCGTCCCGTTTCTGGCGCTGACGCCGGTCTTTCTCCTGGTGATTCCCCACCTGCTGCTGGGCGAACGGGTTTCCACGACCGGCGGTGTCGGCATCGTCCTGATCACGGTGGGGAGTTACGTCATCAACCTGCATAACCGCGGCGCCGGTCTGCTCGACCCGTTTAAGGCCATTCTCAGGGAGCGGGGTTCTCTCTGCATGATCGCTGTCGCCGTGCTTTACGGCTTTACCGCCACCCTGGCCAAGAAGGCGATCGCCAGTTCGTCCCCTCTCTTCTTTGCCGGGCTCTACCCGATGCTGCTGTTCGCCTGTCTGACCCCCGTCGCTCTCTGGAAGGGGCGCTACGTAGTGCGGGAGCCGGGCGGTACGGGGATCCTTCGGGCAGCTGCGCTGCCGGCGCTCTTCAGTTTCGGGGAGATCATTTCCGGAACAATCGCCGTGAGTCTCACCAACGTTGCCTACATGGTTGCGGTAAAGCGGCTGAGCCTCCTCATGGGGGTGCTCTACGGATCGTTCCTGTTCGGCGAGGAAGGGCTGCGGGAAAGGCTCATCGGCGGCGGTCTGATGCTGGTCGGGGTCGCGCTGATCGCGGGGGGAGGAGCGTGAGGGGGGCAGGTCGGTCCCGGTTTCTTACAGGACCTTCATGGCGATCATGGTCACGTCATCTTCCAGGGTGGTGGTGCCGGTAAACGCGGCGACTGCCGAAAGTACCGCGTCGATGACCTCCTGCGGGGATGCTTCCGGGCAGGAGCGGAGCAGCTCGCAAAGACGGCCGCGTCCGAACAGTTCGCCGGCAGGGCTCTGGGCTTCGATGACGCCGTCGGTGTAGATGAGGAGCAGGTCGCCTGTTTCCAGCCGGCACTGTCGTTCCTCGAACACGATCCCTTTCTGGACCCCCAGAATCATCCCCTCGGCGTCCAGTTCCCGGCAGGCGGACTCTCTGCGGCGGGCGAGGAGTGGCGGGACATGGCCGGCATTGGCGTAGGTGAGGATGCGGGTCGTGACGTTGTACTCGATATAGAAAAGGGTGATGAACAGTCCGGCCTGGTTGAGGTCGTCATACAGGATCTCGTTGAGGGCGGAGAGGATGGCGCCGGAACCGGCAATCGACTGCACCGTGGCGCGCAGCACCGACCTGGCCTCCGCCGTCATCAGGGCGGCACCGATGTTGTGCCCCGAGACATCGGCAATGACCAGATCCACGGCGTGGTCGGCGCGGCGGTAGTAGTCGTAGTAGTCTCCCCCCACGTCGGTGGCGGGGACACAGCAGCCGGCCAGTTGGATGCCGCCCAGTTCCGGCGGGACGGCCGGCAGGAGGGAGAGCTGGATCTCGCGTGCCAGCTCCATGTCCCGCCGCAGGCGTGAATTCTCCAGCAGCACCGCCTCGGCCCGCTGCCGCTCCGTGATGTCCCGGGCCACTGCCACACCGTAATAGGTCTTGTTGAAACTGACCACCCGGATGGTGATCTCCACCGGCAGCCATTCGCCGTTCCCTTTCTGCAGGCGGGTGGTGATCATGTCCCGGTCCCACCCCTGGTGGGGACCGGTGTCGACGAGGTCGGTTATTCTGGCGACCGCCTCTTCCGGGAAAAATCGTGCCAGGGGGTGTCCCAGGAACTCTTCGCGCCGGGTGGCGAGCTGGCGGCAGGCCGATGCGTTGACATCGACGAAGGTGAGCGGTGACGCCTGGATGAGAAAGATGCAGTCGTTGCTCTCGTCGATGAGGGCCCGGAACCGCTCCAGTTCATTGAGCTTCTGCATCAGTTCGGGATAATAGGTCTTCCGCAGGGAGCGTTCGCCGAGGCCGATGATCTTTTCCAGCTCGGCGTTCCAGGCAGTTGGGCGATCAGAGGGCTCTTTCATAGATGGCCTCGATATCCTCAAGGGTCGGCTGGCGCGGGTTGGTGAAGATGGTTGGATCGGACAGCGCCTTGGCGGCAAGCTCCGGGATGTCACCCCTGGTAACCCCGAGCTGGCTGAGGGTGCGGGTGTTTCCCGTTGCTTCGCGCAGGTAATCGAGCCGGTAATGCAGGGTTGCCCTGATTTCATCCGGGGCCATGCCGGTGGTCGCCACCCCCATCGCCTCGGCGATCTGCCGGTAACGGTCAGGCACCGCCCCGAAGTTGAAATCGATCACATGGGGGAGGAGCATGGCGTTGCACTCGCCGTGGGGAGAGTCGAGCATCCCCCCCAGGCTGTGGGCCATGGCATGGACCATTCCCAGGCTGGCGTTGGAGAACGCGAGGCCGGCATCCAGGCTCGCCAGCATCATCCGGCCGCGGAAGCTGGCGTTGTCCGGCATACTCAGGGTCGGCAGCAGGTTCGAGGAGATCAGACTGATCGCCTCCCGGGCGAAGATGTCGGTAATGGGGGAGTGGGCCGTGGAGACGTACGACTCGATGGCATGGCACAGGGCGTCGATCGCCGTGCAGAACGTCAGATCGGCCGGCATGGTGATGGTGGTGAGCGGATCGATCAGGGCGACGTCCGGGACGATCATCTTGCTGATGATGGCGATCTTTACCCGGCGTTCGGTATCGGTGATGATGGCAAACTGGGAAACGTCCGCGGCCGAGCCGGCCGTGGTGGGGATGCAGATCAGGGGAGGGATGGGAAGTTCCACCCGGTCCACCCCCTCGAAGTCGAGGATGTCCCGCCTGTTGGCGCTCACGATCCCGATCCCCTTGGCGCAGTCGATCGGGCTGCCGCCGCCGACCGCGACAATGGCATCGCACCCTTCCCGCTGGTAGAGGTCGGCGCCGGACATCACCTCGCTCGCCTTGGGATTGCTGGTAACAGCGGCATAAACGGCGGATTCCACCTCTGCTTCCCGCAGTGAGGCGAGAACGTCGGCGGTCCACCCGGCTGCCATCACCCCCGGATCGGTGACGAGCAGCACCTTGGTGGCGCCGAGGTTTTTCGCGTACCTGCCGGCCAGGGAACGGGCGTCCATGCCGAAAATGAATTCCGGGGCAACGAACTTGCGCAATTCGAACTCATTCGCATCCATCGTGATCCACCATTCGTCTCAGATAATGATCTTCCGCCACCGGTTTCCAGCTGACGACGTCAGACCGTTTTCTCCCTTGTCCTAAGTATACCTCATGCACCGGCGTCTGCAGGTGCGTCACAGCAACTCAGATTCGTACCTTATGCGTGAATCCGTGGCGGGTGCCGCGCCGCTACGCTCCGCGTGCCGCTCGCACCGCCGCTGTACGGCTCATTTCGCTACCGGCCTGCAACTCACCCTGGCGGGTTCAAACAAGCAGGCCGGTTGACGCTCCATTTCGCCTACAGCGGCTGGCGCTCGGGCACAGTCGCTTCGTCGACGCAGTACCCGTCACGGATTGAGGTTATTGTTAGAGTGCAGGGGATTGCAATGATTGCTTCAACTCACCGCGATCAGAATCGCCTGGGCCAGCAGGACCTTGGCGATCATGGAGAGGGGATAGACAGTGGCGTACCCTTCGTCCACCGGGCCGCAGCCGAAGCGCTCCTGGCCCCAGGCGAGGAGCGCCGGTTGGGTCATGACCGCGGCGGCCAGGCCGCAACTGCGGGCGGGGGAAAAGCCGAGCCAGCGGCCGGAGATGAACAGCGTCACGGCGATGCCGGACAGGGTCACGGCCAACGACGCGCCCGCCAGCCCGGCTACCTGCCCCAGCGGGACGGCGCCCAGACCGCCTCCGGCCCGCAACCCGATGCCGGCCAGGAAGATGACCAGTCCCAACTGTCGAATTGCCATGTTGGCGGCATGGGGTACTTGCCAGACAAGGGTGCCGGTCCTGCGCAGCGAGCCGAGCAGCAGGCCGACACAGAGCGGTCCCCCGGCAAAGCCGAGCTTCAGGGTAACGCCGCCGACGGTGACCGCCAGGGCGCCGAGGAGGAGTCCCATGGCGTGCCCCAGGGCGAAGGTGAGCATTTCTACCTCACCGACCGCCTGATAGGAGTCGCCCAGGTAGTTGCCGACATCCTTCATGCGGACGGTTGGCGCCACGACCCGCAACCGGTCCCCCAGTTCCACCACGAAGCCCGGCGGCGGCACCATGTCGGCATCCCCCCGCCGGATCCGGGTGACACGGCCACCGAACAGTTCCTCCAGGTTGAGCTGTTCGATCGATAATCCCGCCAGGCGGCGGTTCGAGAGAAAGATCCGCCGTACATCGACCGTCCCTTCGCGATGGGCGCTGGCATCCCCGGCCGGCTCGCCGAGGGCGGCGCAGACCCGTTCCACTTCGTTCTTGGCACCGACCAGGGTCAACACGTCGCCGGGCTGGAGACGCTCGTTCGGAAAGGCTACCCGGTCGATGCCGTCGCGGGTCAGGCGGCCAAAGGCCACCTGCCATTCGCCTTCCGCCGTCAAATCCCCCAGCCGCGCATCGGTGGCGCGGACACTGTCGACCCGCACCGCTGTCTGGCAGAGCTCCTCATGGACCGGGTCCTCACCGAAAAAACGCGAAAACTGCCGGGCCGAGAGGGAAAAAAGGATTGTACCCAGCCCAACCGCCAGGGGATAGGCCACCGAATAGGCCATGACCGCTGTCGTCGCTCCCGGCTCATCCCCCATTGTGCGCAGGGTTTCGCTCACCCCGGCCAGGGCCGGGGTATTGGTCAGGGCACCGGCATAAAGGCCGGCGGATTGGGCCTTGCCGAGCCAGTTGCCGGTCGCGATTGCCGCCAGGGTCGCTGCCGCCAGACCGGCAAGGGCGGCCAGATTGGCCCTGATGCCACCACTTTTGAGGGCGGCAACAAAAGAGGGGCCCGATGACAGGCCAATGGCATAGACAAACATGGACAGACCGAGCACATGCAGCGCCTCCGGCGGCTTGATGCCGGGAATCAGCGCCCCTGCCCCCAGGCCGGCGAAAAGCACCCCGGCCACACCCAGTGAAACCGGCCCGATCCTGAGGCGCCCCAGTGGATAGCCCAGCGCGATGACGGCAAAGACCACCAGGACCGGGTTTTCAGTACAAAATTGGACAAAATGTCCCATAGTTTACAGCCTTCAGGGAGATGCCGCGGTATGCAGCGAAGGATCTCAGAATAGTATTTTCTAACATACTACCATAGAAATCTCCGTCGTCAGCCTCCGCCGCCAGATAATGTTCGGCCGTTCCTGCTGTGGGACTCTGCGGCTGCCAAAACGACACGGCCCCACCCCGGAGGAGGGGAGGGGCCGTGTCAGGTTGGGAACGGGGTAATTGCTTTCGGCTACAGGCCGCCGTTCAGGTCAGCCTCCGACAGCGTCGTCGGCGTCGGGTTCCTGAAGAGGATCAGGTTGACCCGGTCCTTGTTGCGGCTGAAGGTGAAGTTCAGGTGGTGTTCGTAGGCCATGAGCGCCACCGGTTCGATCTGCCCCGGATCGCGCAGCTTGAACAGGACCCGGTTTCCCTGTCCCAGGTACTCCAGGAAGGAGACGGAGACGTCGAAATCGATGTTCCCCCGCTCACCGGTCAGATCGACGAAGCTCCCCTCGTCGCCGATGATGAAGGTATCGCTCAGGCTGATCCGCTGCGAGGCAGTCCCGGTGCCGTCGGCAAAGCTGCGGATGATCCCGCCGCCGCCGATCTGGGTGCCGTCCTCGATCACGAACCGCCCCAGCCGGACGTTCTCGCTGTACAAGTCGGCGCCGATCTCGTACTTCAGCGAGAGGAGGACGTTGCCGACCTCGGTGGCCATGAGTTCGGGGGCGTGGCGCTCGGTGACCTCCAGGGTCGACGAGTCGAGCCGCTCCTCGATGGCCAGCACGGTGGCCTGAACCTCAGCCGTGGCCAGCTTGAGGGTATAGGTCCGGCCGGCCTTGAACGGCTGGTCGGCCAGCCAGAAGATGCTGGCCCTGAGCTCCTTGGTCCTGACCGGGGCGTTGCGGCGGTGGGCGATCACCTCGCCCCGCTCGACGAACAGCTCGTCCTCGGTGGTGACGCCGATGCAGGTCCCGGCCCCGGCCGTTGCCAGGTCGGGCTGCTGCCACTGCTCCACGCTCTTGATCCGGGTGATCTTGCCCGAGGGGAGGAAGATCACCTCGTCCCCCCTGCGCACCTCGCCGGTCTCCACCCGCCCTGCATAGATCCTTTTTCCGTCCCACTTGTACACGTCCTGCACCGGTAGCCGCAAGGGGAGGGTGGTGTCGCCGCGTACGTTCTGGAAGGTGTCCAGCGCCTCCAGGACCGTCGGGCCGGTGTACCATGGGGTGCCGCCGTGGCGCGCTGCCATGTTCTCACCCTCGCGGGCCGAGATCGGGATGACGTAGGAGGGGATGATGTCCACCGAGTGGAGGAAGGCGCGAATGTCGTTCTCCACCTCCCTGAAGACCTTTTGGTCGTAGCCGACCATGTCCAGCTTGTTGATGGTCACCACCACCTGGCGGATGCCCAGGAGCGACAGCACATAGGCGTGGCGCTTGGTCTGCTCCCGCACCCCTTCGACCCCGTCCACCAGCAGGATGGCCGCATCAGCGGAGGAGGCGCCGGTGATCATGTTCTTCAGGAACTGCTTGTGTCCCGGTGCGTCGATGATGACGTAGGAACGCTGCTCGGTCTTGAAGAAGGTGGAGGCGGTGTCGATGGTGATGTTCTGGTCCCGCTCCTCCTCAAGGGCGTCCATGAGGTAGGCGAATTCGAATTCGCGCCCCTGGGCGCGGCAGGTCGCCTCGATCTCCAGGTAGCGGCTCTCCGGGATGCTCCCGGTGTCGAAGAAGAGCCGGCCGATGAGGGTCGATTTGCCGTGGTCCACATGGCCGACGATGACTATTTTCAGCGTTTCAGAGTTCTGCATTGGATATCTCCCGTTGGTTTTCCGTTTCCTCACCGATCAGGCCGCCACCCAGTACCGTATCGTTGTCGTAGAAGACCACCGACTGGCCAGTGGTGACCGATTTCACCGGCTCCGGAAAGTCGACCCGTACCCGATCGCCTTCCAGCAGTTTGACTCTGCAAGAGACCGGCTCCTGGCGGTAGCGGATCTTGCAGGCTGCCGTGAATTCCTGGGCAGGCGGCGGCTGCTGCCAGTTGACGCTGCCCGCGGTCAGCGAGCCGCTGTACAGCTCCTCTTCGAAACCGACCGTGACCGTGCCGCTGGCCGGGTCGGTGGCGAGCACGTAGAGGGGGCGGGGGGCGGCGATCCCGAGTCCGCGGCGCTGACCGATGGTGAAGCGGTGGGTCCCCTCGTGGTTGCCGAGGACCTTTCCTGTCCGGTCGACGATGGTACCGGAAAGGTGGGCGGTAGCGCTCCGCTTCTCGATGAACGCCACATAGTCGTTGTTCTCGACGAAGCAGATCTCCTGGCTCTCGGCCTTCTTCGCCACCGGCAGCTTGTATTCTTCTGCGATCCTGCGCACCTCAGGCTTTGAGAGGCTCCCGAGCGGGAAGAGAGTCGCCTGCAGGACCTCCTGGGAAAGCCGGTAGAGGAAGTAGGACTGGTCCTTTTTCCGGTCATCGGCCTTCTTGAGCCGCATGAGCCCGTCGTGCCCCTGCTCCAGGCGGACATAGTGGCCGGTGGCCAGGTAGTCGGCGCCCAGTTCGCGCGCCTTGTCCAGGAGGATGCCGAACTTGATCCGCTCGTTGCAGACGATGCAGGGGTTGGGGGTGAGACCGTGCAGGTACTCGGCCACGAACCGGTCCACCACCTCACTCCTGAACGCCTCCTCGAAGTCGAGGACATGGAAGTCGATCCCGAGCCGGTCGGCAACCCGGGCCGCATCCAGGGCGTCCTCCAGGGTGCAGCAAGGGCGGAACCCCTCCTCGGCGGACGCCTCCTGGCGCCCCTTGTCCCAGAGCTGCATGGTGACGCCGATGACGTCGTGCCCCTGAGACTTCAGGAGGGCCGCAGTCACCGACGAGTCAACCCCGCCGCTCATGGCGACGACGATCCGTTTCTTTTCCGTTGTAGATTGAGTCATTAGTGTTAACGCTTGTTCCCGCTAGTTATTAACCAGAATTGTTAAAGTATTACATGTATCCCTTGGCCCTGAGTTTCTGCATGGCATACGCATTCTCCTGGTCCTGGGCCCGGCCGGCCCGCTCCGGGGCCTTGATGATCTTCAGCTCCTCAATGATCTCGTCCACTGTCACGGCGGTTGAATCGATCGGCTTGGTGCAGGGCATGCATCCGAGAGAGCGGAACCGCTTGCCGTCCTTGGCGAAGTAGAGGGGGCAGATCTCGAATCCCTCCCGCTTGATGTATTCCCAGATGTTCAGCTCGGTCCAGTGGAGGATCGGGTGGACCCGGATGTGGGTTCCGGGCGCAAAGGAGGTGTTGAACTGGTCCCACAGTTCGGGTGGCTGGTCCTTGTAGGCCCACTCGAAATTCTTGTCCCGCGGGGAAAAGACCCGCTCCTTGGCCCGGCTCCCCTCCTCGTCGCGGCGGATGCCGAGGAACAGGCCGTGGAAGTCGCTCTTCTCGATGACCTGGGTCAGTCCCTCGGTCTTCAGCTTTTCGCAGCAGAGGAGTCGACCCTGATCCGGACCCATGCCGCAGGCAATGGCCTCTTCGTTTTTCCCCACGATCAGTTCTGCACCCCATTCCCTCGCCATCCGGTCACGGTATTCGATCATCTCCGGGTACTTGTAGGTGGTGTCGATATGCACCAGGGGGAAGGGTAGCTTGCCGAAGAAGGCCTTTCGCGCCAGGTGGATCATGGTGGTCGAGTCCTTGCCGATGGAGTAGAGCATGGCAAGGTTTTCGAATTTGCGATACGCCTCGCGGAAGATGTAGATCGACTGGGCTTCAAGTTCGTCGAGATGGTCGTACATAGATTCTCCTTCGTCGAATCAGGTAGAGGTAAAGGTAGAGGTAGAGAATAGCCGTTCTTTGCCTTTGCCTCTACCTTTACCTGCGTCGTTGCGTCAGCGGCGATGCAGGCCGCATTCCTTCTGTTCCGGGTTCTCCCACCACCACCGGCCGGCCCTCGGGTGTTCACCGGGGGCCACCGGCCGGGTGCAGGGGGCGCAGCCGATGGAGGGATACCCCTGGGCGTGGAGCCGGTTGGTGGGAACCCTGTGTTGGTTAGCATACTCCCAGACCTGCTCCGTTGTCCACTCCAGGAGCGGATTGATCTTCAGGATGCCGCCATTTGCCGTGTCGATCTCGATGGGGGCCAGGTCGGTTCTCGTCACGCTCTGCTCCCGGCGCAGCCCGGTTATCCACCCTGCCAACCCCTTCAGCGCCCGACCGAGCGGCTCCACCTTGCGGATGTGGCAGCATTCGTGACGGTTCTCCAGCGACTCGCGGAAGGAGTACGGTCCCTTGCTGCGCAGGAGTTCCTCCACCGCCTCTTGGCGCGGGAAGAACCATTCGACCTTGAGCCGGTACCGCTCGGCGAGGGCATCGGCCACCTCATAGGTCTCCTCGTTGAGCCGGCCGGTGTCCAGGGCGAAGATGCCGATGGACAGCCCGGCTTTCGATGCCATGTCGATGATCACCATGTCCTCCACGGAGAACGAGCAGGCCAGCTTCACCGGCCCTCCGGCGACCTCGATGCCGAGGCGGAGGATCTCCTGGGGCGCGGATGGTGGGATTTCGGGAAGAGTTGTCATTCTATTCGTCCTGTACGGCGCCGCAAGCTTGCGCCCGTTGTTATGTTGCGAAACCAGGGCGCAAGCTTGCGGCGCCCCTACGTCGATCAGATCTTCAGCCCGAGGAGCGGCCAGACGAACAGTACCGAGCCGATGAACAACAGCCACGAGATGACCATGATGATGCTGCCGGCGACGATGATGTCCCTGCTCTTCAGGTAACCGGAGGCGTACGATATGGCCGTTGCCGGGGTCCCCATGGGGAGGCAGTAGGCAAGTCCTGCCGGCAGGGCGATGGCGAGGGTCATCACCTTCGGGTCCAGCCCCGTGGCCTTGCAGAGCCCCATGCCGATCGGCATGAGGATCGCCACCACCGCTGCATGGCTGATGCACTCGGTGAGGACCATGGAGACGAGGGAGATCACCCCGATGGCCACCAGGGGGGAGTGGGAGAAGAACCCCATCCCCTTCTTCACGATCCAGAGCGCGGCCCCTGTTTTCTCCAGGGCACTCGCCAGCGCGATGGAGCCGCCGTACATCAGCACGATCCCCCAGTTCACGTACTCCTCTATCTTTTCCCAGGTAACGACCCGGAAGGTGAACAGCGCCGCTGCCCCGAGGATGGCGATGGCGGCGAGCCCCGCCTTCTCTCCCAGGATGATCCAGCAGGCAATGGTCGCCACCATCACCGCTGCCGTCACCATCTCGTCGTACCCCAACTTGCCGGTCTCGATCCGTTTGCGGTTCAGGAACCTCAATCCCTCGTCCACGCTCTCCAGGTCTGGGGGGAAGAACCGCACCAGGAGCAGGAAGCCGATGAAGAGGAGCGGGATGACGATCATGCAGGCGGCGAAGGTCCACTCCAGGAACCCGAAGGTGAGACCGGTGTTTTCCTTCAGCATGCCGGCGGCCAGCGGAGCCCTGGCCCCGCCGAGGAAGGTGGCGATGCCGCCGATGATGCACCCCCACGCGATCGCCATGAAGAGGAGCTTCCCGTAACTGCTCGTCCCCTTTTCCAGCCTGAGGGCGGCGGCGATCTCCGCCACCACCGGGAACATCATGGCTGCCACCGCATGTTCGCTCATGACGAACGACAGGAGCGCCGACAGGAGGAAGACCGTGGCGGCGAGCCTGGTCGGTGTACTGCCGAACCGCGCCAGCATGGCCCTGGCAAGGCGGGCCGAAATGCCGGTGCCGGTCATGGCCGCGGCCAGGATGAAGGCGCCGAGGATGAAGAAGACCGCCTCGTTGCCGAACATGGCGTAGGTCCTCTTGGCATCCATGATCCCGAGAAGCGGCAGCATCACCATGGAAAGGAGGGCGGTCACCGCGATGGGGAGCAGCCCGGACACCCAGAGGAAGATCGTTGCGCCGAACAGGACCAACGCGTGATACCCCTCCCGGGACAGCCCTTCCGGCGGCGAGAGATGGAACAGCACGGCGCAGAGCAGCACCAGTCCGATCAGTATCTGGTATCTCACCGTCCGGTCCAGGACGATGAGCCACATGGGACGGTTGTCGATCTTGAGCGGTTTGTCAAAGAGCCGGGCAGGTGCCGTTTCTGCCGCTTCGGTGTGTTGACGTTCCCGTTTCACTGGTCAGAGCCCCGACGATTCGAACGATTCCTCGATCTGCCTGACCCTGAGCGAACGGCGCAGGTCAGATGCCGCCAGCAGCTGCCGGTCGTACAGGCGATCGATGAACCCCTTGAGCATCCCGCCGGGACGGGCGGGCTCCAGTGGCGTCGTAAGATCCAGAAGGGGGAGGAGCGGTTTCGTCACCATCCTTTGTTTCCGCCATACCGTGGCCAGGTGCTGAAAGATCCCCTCCAGTTCGTCGATGCCGTAGTGCGCGCCACGCTGTGACGGCGTTACCAGGGGGACGATGCCGTGGCCGGCAAGAATATCTATGCCGCTGATGGTGGAGCAGGGGGGCTCGTCACCGGCAATGAGGGTCGAGGCCACGCCCCAGTGGGGGAAGATCTGCAGCGCCTCGGCCAGGGAGGCGAGCCGCGCCTCCCGTTCCGTTCCCCTTTCACGGGAGAGTGCCGCGTCCGTTACGACGAGCGGGATATCGATGATATCCACCCCGGCCGCATAGGCCCGCTCCAGGAGATGGAGCGGGACCGGCCCGTCGAACCGGCCGATGACATGGACGCTGAAATTCTTCTTGATCAGCCGGGTCAGCTCTTCGCCCAGGTGAAAACTGTCCACACTGCCGAACTCTACGCAGAAGAGCTCGGCCGACTGCTGGACGCAGCTGTCGAAGATGGTCTCCAGCGTCTGATGTGCCGGGAGGTCCCCACCGACGAGGAATACATTCTTCTCGCGGCGGAGCTCGGAGAGTGCGCCATACCGGAACGGTACGCGGAGCAGTTGCTGGAGTTTGTTCCGTTCGACGACCATGATCCGCCCTTTTTCTTACTGTCCGACCTTCTCGATCAGGAGGATGTAATGTCCCGCATCATCCTGTCTGAGGCCGAGGAGTTTGTGCCCGTCGCCTTTCAGGCTTCGCGGCACGTTCTTCACGGGCTCGCCGTCGTCTATGAGGAATTCTACCTGTTCCCCTTCGTCAATCATCTCCAGGGCCAGTTTGGCCTTCACGAAATTCGTTGGGCAGGAAACGTTGCGCAGGTCTATGGATTTCATATCTATCCTCTTGGCAGGGGCCATGAGATGCCCCTGCGGAATTCAGCGTTTTCCCGTCTGGGTCGGAATGACTGTCGGTGGAATCGTTTCCTTCACCACGTGCTCCGGGAACTTCGACCGGAGCCGCTCGACCAGCGACTGTGGGCCCTCCCTGAGGATTATGTCGCCGATCCGGATACGCCCCAGCCCCTCCGCCTTCTCCCCGTACCAGGCGAGCAGTTCGTGGACGAACTCCACGACCCGCTCCTCAGGGAGGAATTCGGCGTACAGGGTGCCGACCAGGGGGCGGCGTCCCCACTTGCCGCCGATCCGTACCGTGTACCCTTTCTTTGCCGTTTTCCACGCCTCGGTCGGGCAGACCTTGACGCAGTCGCCGCAGGAGAGGCAGCTGTCGGCCGCGAATACCGGCTTGCCGTCCCCGCCCATGGTGATGGCCCCTTCGGTGCAGGACTTGGCGCAGAGGCCGCAGCTGATGCATTCGTCCTCTTTCAGTTCCGGCCAGATCGCTCCCTGGAAGCCGACGTCGTTGGTGGCCGACTTGGGACAGTCAAAGGGACAGCCGGCAAAACCGACCTTGAACTTATGGTGGCCGGTGACGGTGCCGAACAGCTTCTCGTCCACTTCCAGTGCCGAGCGCTGGGTGTCCACCAGGCCGTTGGGGTTGTACTCACAGCCGCCGCAGGCGGTCGGCACCCTGACCCTGGCGCCGCACGAGGCAACCTTCTGTTCCTTCTCGCCCAACTCTTCCACAACGGCATCGAAGTCCCTGAAATTGATGTTGATCAGTTCCACCGACTGGCGCACCGAGAGATGCACGAACCCCTTGCCGTACTTTTCCGCCACCACGGCGATTTTTTTCAGCCGTTCCACCGCCATCCGGCCGCCGGGGACGCGGAGACGGATCGTGAACAGGTCCTTGCCGCGCTCCTTGATGAATCCGCCCGCCTTGAGGTTTTTCAGGTCGATCTGTGTTGTGGTTTTCTCTTCCGACACTTTTTGTTCTCCTCGTTAATTGTCATCCCGGAGTTGTGAGTAATGGAGGCCCGCTTCCGCTCCACTCACGGAACAGGGTACATAGTACTATATTACCACTACTTCTTCCGGCTCCACCACACCGTTGGTGATCCGGAACGACTTCAGGACCGGCTCCTGCTCCGCGAGGGAGACGATGACGTGGGAGATGTCCGGGGTCAGGGCCAGGCGGATATCCTCGGCCGAGGGACGGGCCGGGGAGGCCGGGTGCGAGTGGTAGACCGCGGCCATTTCCAGCTTACTGGCGCGGAGCTCCTTGATGACCCTGAACTGCTCCTTCGGATCCAGGGTGAAATGCTCGCTGCTGGCATCCAGGTTGGTCATGGGGAAATGAATGCTCACCTCGCCATCCAATCCACCCAGGATACCGCAGACCTCGAGCGGGAACCCTTCTCGTGCCAGATGAATGATAGCAGCGTAAATGGCCTCTGGAATACGCAGCATGTTTCTTATCCTTTCGCCCCGAGCCCCGAGCCCCGAGCCCTTATCCCCGAGCAGAATCAAGGTCGCAGACGTTCACGGCATTCACTTCGTCCCGCAGTTCGGTGATCGACGGATTCTCGCCGCAGATGGGGCATTTCGGGTTCTTCCTGATGGCGACCTCCCGGAACCGCATCCTGAGGGCATTGTAGGTCAAAAGACGGCCGGTCAGGAGTTCGCCGGCGCCGAGCAGGAACTTGATCGCCTCGGTGGCCTGGATGGTGCCGAGCACGCCGGGGAGGACGCCGATGACGCCGGCCCGGGAGCAGGTGGGGATGACCTCCTGGGGGGGCGGCTCCGGGAAGATGCAGCGGTAGCAGGCGGATTCGCCCGGCATGACGGTCATGGTCTGGCCGTCGAACTGCAGGATGCCGCCGTGGGAGTAAGGCTTCCCGGCCAGGACGCAGGCGTCGTTGATCAGGAACTTGGCAGCGAAGTTGTCGGTGCCGTCGATGACGAAGTCGTACTCTTGGATGATGTCGGCAATGTTCTCGGCCGTGACCCAGGTCTGATAGGGGGTGACCGTGACATCGGGGTTCATCGCCTCCATCTTCTCCTTGGCGGAGAGCACCTTGGGCTTCCCCACGTCCGGGGTGAAGTGGATGATCTGGCGCTGGAGATTGGAGAGGTCCACCTCGTCGGCATCGGCGAGACCGATGGTCCCGACCCCGGCGGCTGCCAGGTAGAGGGCGATGGGGGAGCCGAGGCCGCCGGCCCCGATGACCAGGACCCGGCCGTCGAGAAGCTTCTGCTGCCCCTTGCCGCCGACCTCCTTGAGGAGGATATGGCGCGAGTAGCGGTTGATCTGCTCTTCGGTGAACATCTAGGCAGCCCCCCCGCCCATGAAGTAGAGGAATTCAACCGCGTCCCCGCTCTTCACGGTTGCCCCGTCGAAGTCGGCCCGGTCGAGGATCTCGCCGTTCAGTTCCACGGTCACGTATTCCCGCTGGGAGACCTGGAGGGTCTCCAGCAGGCTGGTCACCGAGAGGATCTCCTGGTCCGCGATGCTGGTCTGTTTGCCATTGACTGTGAGCTGCATGTGTACGCTCCTGTTTGGTTGAATAGTGTGATTCGCGAGGGCCGACTACCTCGCTCCGCTCCATGTGCCGCTCGCATCGCCTCTGTACGGCTCATTCCGCGCCTGCCCATCAACTCGCCCTTGCGGGCTCAGACACGATGGGCTGGCTTTGCTCCATTTCGCCTACAAAGGCTGATGCTCGGGCACAGTCGCTCCGCAATGCAGTCGGCCCTCGCGGGCCAGTGAGCTAGAGCTTATCGAGCGCCTCGCTGAAGTCCTCGACAATGTCGCCGCTCTCCTCGATCCCCACCGAGACCCGGATCAACTCCTCGGTCACCCCCATCAGCGCCTTCACCTCCGGGGTATAGTCGCAGCAGATGGTGCTGGCCGGGTGGATCACCAGGGTCTTGGTGTCCCCGATGTTGGCCAGGTTCTTTGCCAGTTGCAGGCTGTTGATCAGCCGGAAGGCGCTCTCCCGGTCTGCCAGGCCGAAGGTGAGGATACCGCCGAACCGGTTGCCGAACTGTCGCGCCGCGACCTCATGGAACGGGGAGTCCGGGAGGCCGGGATAGTTCACCCAGCTCACCCTCGGGTGGCCGGCCAGGAACTGGGCCAGTTTCAGGGCGTTGGCGCAGTGGCGCTCCATCCTGAGGGCCAGGGTTTCGAGCCCCTCGGCGAACAGGAACGAATTCATCGGTGCCGCGCAGGCCCCGAAATCCTTGTGGATCAGTTTGCGGGTGCGGGCCGTGAAGGCGAAGTTCCGGTATTTCTTGTAAAAGGGCTCGAAGTGCGGGAATTTCGCGCTCTGCCAGTCGAAGGTGCCGCAATCGACGATGGCGCCGCCGATGGAGTTGGCCGTACCGTTGATGTATTTGCTGGTGGAGTGGATGATGATGTCCGCTCCCAGTTCCTTCATCCGTGCCAGATACGGGGTGGAGATGGTGGCATCGACCATCAGCGGGATACCGTGCTCGCGGGCGATGCTCGCTATGGCCGCTATGTCCGGCACGTCCATCTTGGGATTGCCGATGGTCTCGACGAAAATCAGTCGCGTTGCCTCGCTGATCGCCCCGTTGAGCGCCTTTAGATCGGTCGGGTCGACGAAGCGGGTGGTTACCCCGTAGTTGGAGAGCGTGTCCCGGAAGAGGGAAAAGGTACCACCAAATACGGACGATGAGGAGAGAATTTCGTCACCGCTCCTGACAATGGTCATGACGGCGGTGGTGATGGCGGCCATCCCCGAGGCGGTAACGATGGTGGCGATCCCGTCCTCGATGACCGTCAGTCTCCGCTCCAGGCTTTCCGTGGTGGGGTTGCCGATGCGGGTATAGATCTGGCCGACTGCTCTCCCCCGGAAGATGTCTTCCAGCGCTTCCGCAGTTTCGTGGGCGAATGCCGTCGCCTGGACGATGGGAGCCTTGGTGGCGCCGGCCGGACCGGGTGTCGTGCCGCCATGGACGAGCAGGGTGTCGAATTTGAGCCGCCGGGCTGTCTCTTGCATATACTCTCCCAGATCAGTAGAGATTTGACCGTCACACGGTTTCTTCGCCCAGTCCACGCTGGCACTGCGTAAAGAGCAATCTGCATAAGAATGATGTTAGTTGAAAAATAGATAAACTCATCAAGTTTGTCAAGAAATAAAATTAAGATAAAAACAGTGGATTGGTAGGCAATGCGGAGCTGTGCCGGAAGCTGGTAACTGGCTGTAGAATATTCTCCATATGAACGGAATATTCTCCATCCGGTTAGACCATTCCCGTGTCTGCCCAGACCATAACGTGCTGTAATATCAGGTTGCCATGGTTGTAGGCGGGTTTGGCACGAGACTTGATGTGATGATGCCGTCATCCGGGGAGGTTTATCATGCGTGCCAAAAATATTTTCACTGCGCTCCTTGTCGTAGCGGTCGTTTCCTTGCTGGTGGTGCTGGCCTTTCGCGTCAGGGTCGGCGCCACTGCCGATTCCATTGCAGTTCTCAGGACGACCGGCATGACCTGCGGCAGCTGCTCCACCAAGATTTCCAAGGCCCTTGAGTCTCTGAAGGGAGTAGCGGTCACCGAGGTGGACGTGAATGGCGGCTGGGTCATCGTTGGTTACGATACGAAGACGGTCAGGCCGCAGGCCCTGGCCGAGAAGGTCAGCACCACCGGTTTCGGCAGCAGCCTGTATACTGTCGTGACCCCGGAGCAGTTCAAACAGATGACCGGCAGGGATATCGGGCAGAATGTTGCATCGGCAGCCGGTTGCTGTGGCAAAAAGGGCGGCGGTTGCGGCGGGAACAAGTAAATACAGGTAAAGGTAGAGGTAGAGGTGAAGAAATGGATGTTCTTTACCTTTGCCTGTGAGCTTAGCGAACGCATACCTTTACCTGTCTCTTAACCGAAAAAGGAGATTGGAATGACAACGAAACGAACCGTATATGTATTGGCTGTTATCGTGACCCTTCTGCTGGGAGCAGTAACGGTCTACGCCTTTTCGTTCGGCAAGTACGAAAAGGTGAAAACTTCGGGTGGCGTGGTCTCGATCCCGGTGGGGAAAGTTGCCGATGGCAAGGCCCGCTTCTACAAGTTCGAGGACGGCGGCAAAGAGATCGCCTTCTTCGCGGTCAAGTCGGCCGACGGCAGCTACAAGACCGCCTTCGATGCCTGTGATGCCTGCTTCAAGTCCAGGAAGGGATACGAGCAGCAGGGTGACAAGATGAACTGCAAGAACTGCAACCAGAAGTTCGCCATCAACCGTCTCGGTCCCAACGCCACCGGTGGCTGCAACCCCGGCTATCTGCCGCACCAGCTGAACGGCGGCACCATCTCGATCAAGGTGGATGACCTCAAAGGCGGAGCGAGATACTTCTGATGAAACTGCACACCATATCGATCAACAACCTGAAACGGCGCAAGGCAAAGATGGCGTTCCTGACCATCGGCCTGATGGTCGGCATTGCCACCATCGTCACCCTGGTGACCCTCACCGCTTCCATGTCCGGCGATATCGAGCGCAAGATGGACGAGTTCGGCGCCAACATCCTCATTACCCCCCAGAGCAACGGCCTGGCCATGAACTACGGCGGCATCAGCCTGGGCGGGGTCACCTTTGATCAGCGGGAAATTCACGAAAGCGACCTGGCAAAGATAACCACCATCACCAACCACAAGAACATTTCGACCATCAGCCCGAAGGTGCTGGGTGGCGCCAGGGTGGGGAGCCATGACGTCCTGTTGGTCGGGGTCAACTTCGACAGCGAACTGAAGATGAAGCAGTGGTGGAAGATCTTCGGCGACGCGCCAAAGGCCGAGAACGAACTGCTGCTGGGCAGTGATGCTGCCAAGGTGCTCAATGTCAGTACCGGTGACACGGTGCAGATCAAGGGCGAGAGCTTTACGGTGGCCGGCATCCTCGACCAGACCGGTTCCCAGGACGACTCGCTGGTATTTGCCTCGCTTAAGAAGGCCCAGAAACTGCTCGGCAAGGAAGGGAAGATCACCCTGGCCGAGGTGGCGGCCCTCTGCTCCGGCTGTCCCATCGGCGACATGGTCACCCAGATTGCCGAGAAGCTGCCCGATGCCAGGGTATCGGCCATCCAGCAGGTGGTGGAAGGGCGGCTGAAGGCGTTGGACCAGTTCAAACGGTTTTCCTATGCCATGGCCGGCGTGGTGGTCTTCATCGGCTCCCTGATCGTATTCGTCACCATGATGGGGAGCGTCAACGAGCGCACCACCGAGATCGGCGTCTTTAGGGCCATCGGTTTCAGGAAGAGCCACATCATGCGGATCATCCTGTTCGAGGCGGCCCTGGTGAGTCTCCTGGCCGGATTCCTGGGATATGCCGCCGGCATGGGGGGCGCCAAGCTGGCCCTGCCGTTCATGGCGGAAAGCAGGACTGCCCACCTGGTATGGGACACGACCGTGGCTTTCGGTTCGATCGGTCTGGCAGTGGTGCTGGGGCTTCTGGCAAGCCTCTATCCGGCGCTCCATGCCAGCAAGATGGACCCGACCGAGGCGTTGCGGGCGCTGTAGGGGCAGGTCTTGTGCCTGCCCAAATGTGGGCGCCCACAAGGGGACGCCCCTACAATAAACGGATTGGATGGAGCGGATCATGTCGTTAATCAAGATAGAGAACGTGAAGAAGCAGTACAACAGCGGCGGCGACGTTGTCGAGGCGCTACGCGGCGTCGATATATCCATCGAGGCCGGCGAGTTCATCACCGTCATGGGACAGTCAGGCTCCGGGAAAAGCACGCTCCTGTCCGTGCTGGGGGGGATGAACCACCCCACCACCGGCGAGGTCGAGATGGCCGGCGTGAAACTCTACCAGCTCCCGGGCGAGAAACTGGCCGATTTCCGGGCGCAGAACCTGGGGTTCGTTTTTCAGTCCTTTCACCTCATTCCGTACCTGACGGCACTGGAAAACGTCATGCTGCCGCTGGCCATCGTCAAGACCGGTACCGCAGCCAAGAAGAGTGCGGCGCGTTCGGCGCTGGAGCGGGTAGGACTCGGTTCCAAGCTTGACCGGCTCCCCAACCAGCTTTCCGGCGGTGAGCAGGAGCGTGTCGCCATTGCCCGGGCCATCGTCAACAATCCGCATATCCTGCTGGCGGACGAGCCGACCGGCAACCTGGACTCCAAGACCAGTGAGGAAGTGATGGCGCTGTTCCGTGAGCTGAACGCTGCCGGCCAGACCGTGGTCATGGTGACGCACAACCCGGACAACGGCGCCTACTCGGACAGGACCATCACCCTGAAGGACGGGATGGTGGTAGCGTCGGCGTAACGGAAAGAAGGTGCCCTTTGTCACATTGCGCCCCGTAGACAGAATGCCTGTAGCCCGGCGATTTATCGCCGGGATTCAAGCGATATGTTCTTTGGTCACGTACGTGACGGAAGGATTAATCAAATCCCAACACCGGGGGATGAATCCCCCGGCTACAGGCATTCTGTCCCGATGGGACGAAAACCAAATAAGACAGGGCAGAATTAGCTTGTACCTTCGGATTCCTGCGCTATAAACGATACCATGAATCAAAACCTCACCCGCATCGTCCTGCTGGCCGCGTTCATCGTCGGCATCAGCCTGCTCCACTATCTCACCCCGCTCCATCTCCATTACCTCCACGACATCTTCCAGCGTTTCTACTACATCCCCATCATCCTGGCGGCGCTCTGGTTCGGCTTCCGCGGTGGTCTGCTCTGTTCGGTTGCCGTCAGCATCGCCTATGCCCCCCATATCCTGTTCCAGTGGGGCGGGCACCTGACCGTGGAGATGGAAAAGTACCTGGAGATCGTCATGTACAACATCGTCGGCGGCGTGACCGGCCTCTTGTCCCAACGGGAGCGGGAGCGGACCGTGGAGTTGCAGAAGACCGCCCGGGGGCTGGAGGAGTCGTATCAGAAGCTGCAGCAGCAGTCGGAACGGATCATCGTCGTGGAAGAACAACTGCGCCGGGCGGAGAAGCTCTCCACCCTGGGGGAGATGGCGGCGGTGCTGGCCCATGAGATCAGAAACCCTTTGGGCTCCATTCGGGGAACCGCCGAGATCCTGAAGGACGATTACCGGCCCGGCGACCCCAAGCACGAGTTCATCGAGATCCAGATCAGGGAGACCGAGCGGTTGAACCGGGTGGTGGAGGATTTCCTCCGCATGGCGCGGCCCCAGCCGTCGGAGATGACCCGCTGCTCCCTGGTGGAGGAGCTGGAAACCGTGGTGACCCTGGTGTCAAGGGATGCCCAGGATCGGGGCATCGCGTTGACACTGGAGCCGTTTCCGGGCGAGGCGCTGGTCAGGGCAAACGGCGAAAAACTGCGCCAGGCATTCCTCAATATCGTTATCAACGCCCTCCAGGCGACCCCTCCGCGTGGCAGGGTGGCGATCGCGCTCAGGAAGGCGGAGTCGGGCTTTGAGATCCGCTTCAGCGACAGCGGTAGCGGTATAGACGCAGATGCGCTGGCAAAGATCTTCGAGCCGTTTTTTACCACCAAGCCGGACGGGACCGGTCTGGGGCTGGCCATAACCAAGAAGATCATCGATGGGCATGGCGGTACGTTGGCGGTGGAGAGCGAAGCCGGGAAGGGAACGACGGTTACGGTCAGCCTGCCGGGACACTAGACCTGTCGGCCTGGCATGGAGTATTTCGATCTCGTGGAATCGGGCGAAACGGTGCGCGTTGTGTGAAACGGCAAACCGATAGCGGACATAGTTCCGTTGCCGCCGGACCTCCCCTCCTGGAAACGCAGAGCTGCGCAGAGTAATCAAGGCTTGCTATTGTAGTTTGTATCGAATATTGTTTTGTTAAACGAAAAACATATCGATAGGGGTAAACTATGAACGCCGTAAAACTTTCACCAAAATACCAAGTAGTGATTCCACGCGATGTCCGTGAAAGCCTACATCTAATTCCTGGGCAGATGATGCAGGTCATCGCCTACGGCAATAGGATCGAGCTGATGCCGTCCAGAGATATCCGAGAAATGAGGGGTTTTCTCAAGGGTATTGATACAACTGTGAGTAGAGAGGAAGATCGCCTGTGAACATCGTGGACTCATCGGGATGGCTGGAGTATTTCTCGGACGGCCCGAATGCCGACTGTTTTGCGGAGCCCCTTGGCAACGTCTCGGAATTATTGGTGCCGACAATTATTTTGTATGAGGTGTTCAAAGTGGTCTGTCGTCAACGCGGAGAAGACTCGGCGCTCCAAGCAACGGCATTAATGCAGCAGGGCAGAATCATCGAATTATCTTCGTCAATCGCTCTGTTGGCTGCGAAACTGAGCCTGGATGCAAAGATACCAATGGCCGACAGCATTATTCTGGCCACGACACAGACAAATGACGCGACCCTCTGGACACAGGACAATGATTTTGAAGGACTACCCGGTGTCAGGTATTTCCCAAAACCCCCGGCAGGTTAAGTCCGACCCCGTTCTCTAAGGACCACCATGAAACAGAAGATCCTTATCATCGATGACGACCCGTCACTGCGGCGGGTACTGGAATACAACCTTCAGGAAGAAGGGTATGACGTTACCACCGCCGAGTCCGGCGAGGCGGGTCTGCGTTTCTTTGCCGAGGAGAAGCCGTCCCTGGTCATCACCGACATGAAGATGTCCGGCATGGACGGCATGCAGGTACTGAAAGCGGTTAAGGAGCAGTCGCCCGAAACCCTGGTCATCATCATCACCGCCTTCGGCGCCGTCGACATGGCCGTTGAGGCGATGAAGCTGGGCGCCTACGACTACATCACCAAGCCGTTCAACCGCGAGGCGCTGCGTCTCACGGTGAAAAAGGCGCTCCAGTTCACCGGGCTCACCGAGGAGAACCGGCGGCTGAAGACGGAGCTGGCCGACCGGAGCGATTTTCAGACCATTATCGGCAATTCGCCGCAGATGGAAAAGGTGTTCGGGATCGTCCGCAAGGTCGCGGACACCGAGGCATCGGTGCTGATCACCGGCGAGTCCGGTACCGGCAAGGAGCTGGTTGCCAGGTCGATCCACGCCAGCAGCTCGCGCCGGAATGCGCCCTTCATTGCCATCAACTGCGCCGCCATCCCCCGCGACCTTCTGGAGAGCGAGCTGTTCGGGCACGTGAAGGGGGCATTCACCGGCGCGATCAAGGACAAAACCGGCAAGTTCCAGCTGGCGGAGGGCGGCACCCTGTTCCTCGACGAGGTGGGTGATCTGCCGGTAGAGCTCCAGCCCAAGCTGCTCCGGGCGCTGCAGGAAAAGGAGGTCGAGCCGGTGGGGGGGGCGACGGTCCGGAAACTGGATGTCCGTGTCGTGTCGGCCACCAACCTGGATATCGACCGGGCCATCGCGGCGGGCACTTTCCGGGAAGACCTGTATTACCGGTTGTCGGTCATCCCGATCCATCTTCCCCCCCTCCGGGAGAGGCGCAATGACATCCCGCTTCTGATCAGGTATTTCTGCGCCAAGCACCACGGTGAAAGGGTGGGCTTCGACAAGGACGTGCTGGATGCCATGGTCAGGTATGCGTGGCCCGGCAACGTCCGCGAGCTGGAAAATACCGTGGAGCGGCTGCTCATCATGCGGAGCGGGGAGACGATAACGCTGGAGGAGCTGCCGGACAAGGTCCTTGCCGGGAAGGCGCAGGAGCAGCCCGGCGCTGCGGTCGTCAGGCTCCCCGACGAGGGGTATTCGCTGGAGCAACTGGAGCGGGAGGTCGTGGTTGATGCCCTGGAGCGGAACGGCTGGAACCAGGCTGCCGCGGCCCGGTTTCTGCGGATTCCCCGCCATACCCTCATTTACCGGTTGGAAAAATTCGGAATCGTACTGCCTGACAGGAAGTAGTGGGGAAAATTCTCCTCCCGGTGCAGAATATTCAGCATGTCTACCCTGGATTTTGCCGGTAAAGCAGGGATAATGTAGTTGGTTCGGTTGGTTATGCTGGTGGCACATCATGTGAATAGAAAAGCGTAATTAACCCGCTACAGAGGTCCCCATGAAAATGCGCATCGGTCTGTTCACCTTGGTTTCATACGTCGCCCTTGCAGCGACCTTATCCTTTGCAGCAGACAGCAGTGCCCCGCCCGAAAACCTTTCCATCCTGATCAAAGCCGCCATTGAGAGCAATCCCGAACTGAAGTCGTCCCAGGCCCGCTGGCAGATGTTTACCACCAGGGCGAAGCAGGCCTCGAGCCTGGAAGACCCGATGTTCATGTTCAAGCTGCAGAATATGCTCGCCCGGGAGCCGTTTGTGTTCGACAAGGACCCCCAGTCCGCCAAGGTGATCGGCATCTCCCAGCAGATTCCGTTCTGGGGGAAGCGGGCGATCAAGGAGGAGGTGGCCCAGTACGAGGCCGAGTCGTACCGGTGGGCCATCGAGGAGCGGCGGCTGGAGCTGGTCCGCATGGTCAAGGAGACCTATTACCAGCTCTATGCCGTGGATAAAGAGCTGGAGATAGTGGAAAAGAACCTGCGGATCCTCGACGACATCAGGACCATTGCCGAGTCCAAGTATTCCGTCGGTCAGGGGGTGCAGCAGGATATCTACAAGGCCGGGCTGGAAAAATCCAAGATGCTGGAGATGCAGATCACCCTGCAGCAGCAGCGCAGGAGTCTGGAAGCCAACCTCAACTATCTCCTCTTTCGGCCGGAGAACAGTCCGGTCGCCAGGATTGCCGATTTCGACCTGCCGAAGCTGGAACTGTCCGCGCAGCAACTCAAGGAGACGGCCGATGAGAAACGGCCCCAGATCAAGAGCCTGACCAACCTGGTGCACAAGGGGGAGGCGTCCCGGCGGCTGGCCCGGAAGGAGTACTGGCCCGACTTCAACCTCTCCTTCGAGTACATGTTCAAGGAGGCGGTTTCGACGGAGATGGTCAGCGATCCGGGCTACAACATGTTCACCCTTGGGGTAACCTTCAATCTCCCTCTCCAGCGTGAGCGGCGCCAGGCCATGGTTGCGGAGGCGTCCTCCGAATCGCACATGTCGCTGGCAGAACTGCAGGCCCTCAGGAACAGCATCGGCTATGCGGTCAACGATCTCCTGGCCCAGCTGGAGCGCCGCCGGAAGCTGGTGGAACTGTACAAGGGTGGGATCATCCCCCAGGCGGAGCAGGCGCTGGAGTCGGCGGTCATCGGCTACCGGGTGAACAAGGTGGATTTCCTGACCCTGCTCGACGGCAGGATGAACCTGTTCACCTACGAGCGGGAGCTGTACGAGTCGCAGGCCGAGTACATGATGCGGCTGGCCCAACTGGAGGCGGTGGTCGGCAGCGATCTGTTGACCGCCAACACGGAAGAGGGTGCGCCTCCCTCTGCAGCTGCTCCTGCTGCCGGGCATCCCACACCTAACCATACCGAGGTACGACCATGAGCCTGAAAAAGAGGGTTGCACTACTGCTGGCACTACTCATCCTGGCTGCGGCAGCCGGTGGAGGCTGGCTGTACAAGACGGGCTGGTTCGATAAGGACAAGGACGGCCACTCAAAGCTGGAGCACGCTGCCAAGCAGCTCTACACCTGCTCCATGCATCCGTTCATCGTCAAGGACAAGCCGGGTACCTGCCCGATCTGCGGCATGGAGCTGATCAAGAAGCTCGACGGCGCTGCCGGCGGTGAACAGACCGCGGAGCAGAAGAAGCAGGCCGAGATGATCGGCCACGTCTCCCTGTCGCCGACCCAGCGGGTCATGGCCAACGTCGCCACCGTGGCGGCTAGACAGACCACCTTGAACAAGGAGATCAACGCCGTCGGCATCGTCCAGTTCGATCAGTCGCGGCAGGCCAAGGTCACCGCCTGGATCGCCGGCCGGATCGACAAGCTGCACGTCAACAGTGTCGGTGCCTTAGTCAGCAAGGAGAGACCGGTGGCCGAGGTCTATTCGCCCGATCTGGTGGCGACCCAGCAGGAATACCTGCTGGCCGTCAAGAGCCGCGACCAGTTGAAGGACTCGCCGATTCCCTCCATTGCCCAAAACGGCGACGGCCTGGTCGCCTCGGCCAGGCAGCGACTGATGCTGTTCGGGGTCAAGGAGAGCCAGATTCTTGAGCTGGAAAGGGCCGGCAAGCCGAACATCCGGCTCCCCATCTATACGCCGCTCTCCGGCGTGGTCATCGAAAAGATGGTGCAGCAGGGACAGTACGTCAATACGGGCGACGTGCTCTTTAACATCGCCGATCTCTCCAGGGTCTGGGTGGAAATCGAAGTCTTCGAAAACGAGATCCCGTTCGTGAGGGTTGGCCAGCAGGTGGAGATCCGCTCCTCGGCCGACCTGCATGTTAAGTCCACTGGCAGGATCAGCTACGTCTATCCGTTTCACGACCCCAAGACCCATACCATCAAGGCTCGCGTCGAGATGGCAAATCTTGGCAACAGGCTGAAGCCCGACATGTTTGTCAACGCCATCATCAAGGTTCCGCTTGTCACGGGGATCGCCGTTCCGGTGACGGCGGTCATCGATACCGGCAAGCGCCAGGTGGCCTGGGTAGAAACCTCGCCGGGCATGTTCGAACCACGGGACGTACAGGTAGGAGAGCGGGTAGACGACAAGGTCCAGATCCTCTCCGGTCTCAAGCCGGGCGACAAGGTGGCGGTGTCCGGCGGCTACCTGATCGACTCAGAATCACAGCTGAAGGGTGGGGGCGGCCAGGACCATAGCCAGCATACCGGCGAAAAAACGGGAGCGCAGGGACCGGCCCCGGCAGCAGGGGGACACGAGGGGCATGGTGCCCCGGCACAGCCGGCGAAACCTGCACCGGCTCCGGGCAAGAAGTCACTGAATATGGATGACATGAAGATGTGAGAAAGGCGGGCACGAGGCACTAGGAGAACCTGCTTTCCCCAGAGCCCAGAGCCCAGAGCCAGGATTTTATCATGATCGAACGAATCATCGAATATTCCGCCCGCAACCGGGTCATCATCCTGATGATCTTCGGGCTGATCATCG
>CAYSMK010000038.1:0-50450 GCA_964432205.1 uncultured Geobacter sp.
ATGTGTAACACAAACGAGATATGCTGATTTTGCCTTCTTTTGGGCTATAGGACCGTAAAACTATTCCCCATGCATTTCTCTTATTTGGCGAATAACATCCATTGCCTTATTGTTGTAAGTAAGACCATGAAAAGTGTTTAAGCGTTCGATAAGTCTGATCCTGTTGTTGGTAAATTTATCTATAACGTCGGGGCGATTACTTATCCCCCCTTTATGCTTTCGATAAATGCTCATGATTTCGGGAATTTTTTTCAAAGGACCGAATGCTGAAACGATTGAAAATAAAGCCATATCGGCGCTCTGTGTTTCATGAAACCAATCAGGAATTTGCAATGCCTCTTTTCTAAAAACAAAAGAGGAGGTATGAAACGGAGAATACGCTGTAATCGTATCGTCCTGATACATTAAATCATTTACGTCCCTGCCATATATTTTACCAAGGCTTCCATCTTCATAGACGAGTTGCGTTTCGTGAAAACAGCCCCCAAGAGATTGGTCACTTTCAAGTATGTCTACTTGTTTCTGCAACTTTTGTGGAGAAGTCCAATAATCATCGCCATCAAGCAGTGCGATATACTTTCCTCTAGTATTATTCAGTTTGTTTATGAAATTCCAAAGCCCTGTAGGTTTACCATTTATATATATAACAGTATCTCTGCTGTTTAAGAAAAGTCGAATCCGGTCAGCAAACCTTTCCTTATAATCTTTCACTATTGCCCTAGTATTGTCTGAGGAGTCATCCTCTCCTATAATTATTTCATAGTCAAAGGTGGTTTGCTGCATAAGCACACTTTCAATTGCCTGAGCAATGAACTGTTCATGATTGTAGGTAGTCAAGCAGACACTCAGTTTTGCATTTTCTATGTTCATGATTTTAACCTAAAGAAGCCGTTTAAGCAGCTTTTTGTATATACCGCAAAATCTGGCAGATTTTTTCAATATCATTTTCAGAAAGACAGCCGTAAAAAGGTAGTGACAATACTTCGTGAGAGACTTTAGTTGCAACTGGTAGATTTTCAGCAGCGGCTGACGGTAACTGCCGATAGCAGGTATAATTGCTACACAAGGGGTAAAAGTATTTACGGGTGAATACGTTGTATTTTCGTAACTCATCACAAACATAATTTCTCGACCGTCCGAAATCGCTCTCGTTTATTCTGATGACAAAGTACTGGTAACTGTTCTTTATCCCTGCCTTATCATTGTCCAAAAATGTAATGCCGTCAACATGCTTCAAGCACTCTTTATATTTATCAGAGAGAACTTTTCTCTTTTGCCATTCTTCTTCTATGTACCCCAAAACAACAACGCCTAGGGCAGCTTGAATTTCGTTCATTTTGCCGTTTATTCCCGGCATCACCACTTCCTCTTCGTTCTTGATCCCAAAGTTTTTCAGCAGGTCGATGCGGGCCTTTAGTGCCTTTGTGTTGAATGTCAGCGCCCCGCCCTCTGCGGTGTGAAACAGTTTAGTCGCATGAAAGCTGAACATGGAAATATCGCCAAATGTACCAATTCCCTGGCCATCAACTTCCGCACCGAAGGCATGGGCTGCGTCATATATGACACGCAGGCCATAGCGGTCAGCCACCTCCTGGATTTTTACAGTGTCACATGGGGTGCCGAACACATGAACTGCAAGGATTCCAGTTGTCTGGGGGGTGATGAGGGATTCAATCCTGTCCGCATCAATATTCATTGTTACCGGATCAATGTCGCAGAAAATAGGTTTTATGTTGTTCCAGGTTAATACGTGAGGAGTTGCAGGAAAAGTAAATGGAGTCGTTATAACTTCGCCTGACAATCGTAGACTCTGACACGCAACAATAAGTGCTATAGTACCGTTATTGAAGAGCGAAAGATTCGGTACTTTCAAAGTTTTAGTAAGTTCCTGCTCCAGCAAAACATGCTGAGGGCCATTGTTGGTCAACCACTGCGATTTCCAGATCTCTTCAAGCTTTTCAGTCACACTGCTCAGATCAGGCAGAATCGGACGCGTTACGTATATAGGGTTAACAAATGGCTTTGGTTTTTCTAACATAACCGCCCATGTAATAATTTAGTTTAGCAGTTCACTTCTATTTCCAGATTGGGGATAAATCGCGATATTTTGTACTTAGCGCCTTTAATATGCGGTTTGCCATTTTCAAGGAGAAGTCTTTTATCCTTGAGCCATGTCATTAACTGCATGAGCATTGGAATTTGTAGATCTAATACATCATCATAGGTTTGATATTCGGAACTATGTAGCAGGGACTGCATAATGACAGGGCCTGTATCGATCCCTTCATCAATTATGTGGGCAGAATTCCCAAGCAAGAAAGAACCCTCTTCTAATGCCTTGTCTATGGCATGCAGCCCTTTAAATGCAGGGAGCAGTGAGGGGTGAATATTTATGATCCTGTTCCGGTATTGCGATAAAATTTCACCTTTTAATATCTTGTCGCCAAAGCTTATTAGATATGACACGTGATGTGTGTTCAAGAGATCTAAAAGCTTATCAGAAACATGAGCACCTCTTTGGGATTTTGAAATAGAGGTAAGATCCTCTTCAATGAGTTCAATGTGGGCAGTCTTACAACTCTTTCTTAGGTCTTCATTTTCAACGTTATCTACAAAAACGAAGTTGACCATTTTAAGGAGATCTACATGTCTTCTGATCAATAACTCGATAGCCCTTCGCAAACGAGTAGCTCTATTTGACACGTAGAACGCAATCTTCACATAATCTTCCAAGCTGAAATCACTCAAGTTCATATTCCTCCATGAAAGACTGGATGTCCGCAACTGGACAGAACATCAACATATCAATGATAGAAAGATTTGGCACGAACTCAGCACTATTAAACTGTTTATAGCTAACATTGCGGGTTCGGAGAAAATGCAACTCTATATTTGCCTTTTCAAAAGTTTTTTTGGAATAAAGTTCGGTGCCGCCAATAGAGTTAATGTATTGGCTTGCAGAAAGAAGATTACATATGCTCATCACCTTGCTTTGGCCTCTGAGGCTGCTGTCCTTATTAATCTCAGAAGACAAAACAAAAGATGTTTTTATTTTCAGGTAGCTGGCAACGGCTTGGATGCTATATCCAACAAACGTCGCAAGGTTCTGCTCCTCTTGCAGGAGGCAATCCTCTATTATTGGAAAAACTGCTTTGAAGTAAGGTGCCTTGGTATAAGCCTGATAAATAGATTTTATCATCTTATGCCTGTTAAATCCGACCATGATCTGATTAATGTGTTTAAAACTGCTGCAATCTCTCAATTCCAAGGAGATAAGATGCCTTGCTCCTTTTAGCAAAATATAATTTCTATTGATCCATCCTTGTTTAATATAATTCACGTCGTCATAAAGAACAAATAAATCAACTGCGTTTATGAGTTGAAAATACCCTATGTACGGGAAAAAATAAGGTTGCATGATGCCAAGTTTCATACTCTTTCCTGCTAAACCGTTTAATTAGCATCTTGCAATGCTGCAATCATGAGAGCCGACTTATGTCTACAGCGTTATCCCAATGGACACAGCCGTATAGTCTGCCATTCTCCCTCCTGCGGACTTCGAATTGTAGGGCGCAAGGAACATAATCACAAAAATCTACCTGACCGAGTTCAATATTGAGGGGAATGGACAAAACAGAGGTAATATTATATTTGCCTTCCTGCAAAGAAGTCTTGAACTGCCAATCCATGATATACTTTTCACCTCTTTTGGGAAAGCTTATCATTTTGTTTTCAATGACCGAATCGGAGTTGACAACCTTGACCCCGCTCATGTTCACTATATGATAGCCACCACTGAGCAGATGAATGTCCTCATTTATTACAAGGCTCATCCTCAATGTCACTTTCTGACCATATTCGACAGATTGTATTTCATTGCCAAATTCATCCAGCAACTGCACATTCACGAAGTCGGCCTTTCCATTACATATTCTTTGAAACGCCGCTCGTTTTTCGAACTCCTCGTTATTAGAGAAGGCTGCACGCTTCAGATCCAATCTGCCCATCGCCTGTACTGCCTCTTCCACGAGTCGTTCCCGCACCTCATTATTCTTCTTAATTACCACCTGCTGTCCCGCAACTCTTGCAGAAAAATACATGTCGACAACTTTGCCCGCCGCATCATTGGCAACTATGGCGCCGTCCTGAAGCAGGATTGCTCTTTGACACAGACTCTTTATTGACACGGTGTCATGGCTGACAAAGAGGACGGTGACCCCGTCGTCGATCATTTTCATCATTTTTGCCATGCACTTTGCCTGAAAAAACATATCGCCGACGGATAACGCCTCATCCACGATGAGAATATCGGGGGCCACGTTGATTGCCACAGAAAATGCCAACCTCACAAACATACCACTGCTGTATGTCTTGACGGGTTGATACACGAATTCGCCGATATCCGCAAAGGAGAGGATGTTATCGAGCCTTGAATCAATCTCCTCTCTGGAGTAACCCATAACCATTCCGTTGAAATAGACGTTTTCGAGCCCTGACAACTCAGGGTTGAACCCGGCGCCAAGTTCAAGCAACGCAGAGATTTTGCCGTTGACGGTTACACGACCGCTCGTGGGGGTGAGCACACCAGTGAGGATCTTCAATAGTGTTGACTTGCCGGCACCGTTTTTGCCGAGAATGCCAACTGTCTCCCCCCTGTTCACCTTGAACGAAACATCCCTCAATGCCCAGAAATCGTGATGGTACTGCCTGCGCATCGGGTGCAGTGATTCCTTCAGGCGGTCTACGGGGGAGTTGTAGAGCTTGTAGATTTTGGAGAGGTTTTCAGCATTAATAACGATAGTATCAGTCATAAAACCTTCGGCTTTCAAAAAACAGAAGTAAAGCTGTTAAATCCCCCCTCATACTACAATAATTACAATAATTGAATAGTATAACAGAAAGAAGGGTGGTTAATAAAATAACCACCCTTCTCCAACCTACACCTACAAGCTAAAACCGATAGTATCTTTACGGCACTATCATAAGGACGTTGCCAGTTGTCTTAAAGATTGCCCCGGTTGTCAGACCTGCACCGGTCGCGGCAGTCACTGTATCGTACGTCGGAAGGCCAACAACAGATAATTGAGAAGTTGGCGTCGTCGTACCTATTCCAACCTTACCTGTCGCATCAATCAGCATCCGCACTTTTCCTTCTGAGTAACAGTTAGATATTGCGCTTGAACCATTGCAGAAAAATAATTCAGTAGGAGCAGTCCCTGTTGCTACCGTTCCTCTTACGACTGCACCAAAAAATCCGGTTGCCAAATAGCTTGCTCCATCATTAGCAAAAAAACCAAAGGCACCGATATAATCTCCAGTATTAACAGTAACTGGTACTGCCTCCGTTCCCCTACTTTTTCTAAAGTTAATAACGGCACCGGCGGCGTTTGAGGTGTGTTGTGAAATCGTTGCTCCCCTTGTACCTGCCGAGGTTGTTGCTGTTACACTGAGTGCGCCTACCGGCGTTGTAGTACCAAATCCAGTCAACTTTGATGTTCCATCGTAGTAGAAACCACCGGTACCTGTGACAATCGTCCCGTCATCCTGAACCTTGAAAACATCCGCAGTATTCCCAGCATTTCTGACTTTCAACTTGTCAGTCCCCGCCGCAAACACCGTACCAGCCATCAGGGCGGATACTGCCAGCACTACCGCCATCCCTTTAATCAACTTCCGCATTGTGTGCCTCCTTACGTTTTGAGTCTGTTTATGAGTGTGTAGTTTGTAATAAAACACAACGTTAATTCGTTACAATTACTACTGTATCACAAGATTCTCTGCGATCACCCCACCACTCTGAAGAGTAAGGCTCTTAATGCTGGACATGTTTCCGGTAGCCCTAGCCAAGAAGGTATAATCATCCCAGCCACCGCTCATCGTTATGGTGGAAGTCGAAGCGATATTCACCGTCACGTCGTCAGCCTGATAGAGAGTGCGGTAGTCTTTGTGAATCTGGATAGTGTGCCCATTCTGAACTGCGGCGAGGGCTCCAGCTATGTTGCTGGCGAACGAATCAGTTTCCTTGATCTTGACCTTGTCCGTCGACGGCTTGGCGCCGAAACTGATCGTCACGCTCTTCGCCGCATCCATGGTCACGGTGCAGCTATTGGAGTACTGCGACGTCCCGGTGCAGGCCCCGCCCCATGCCTCGATCGCCCTGTTCGGGTTGGCAGTGAAGTCGGCGGTGATGGTCACCAGACTGTCCGTGGTGAAATCAGCCGTGGCAATACCGCTGGTGATGTCGATGCCGGCCGGGGTCGTGTAGACCCGGCCGCCGATGTTCGTCAGCTCGACAGTAAGAGCCTTCCGGTCAACACTACCAGTCGCGGCAAACTTGACCACCAGGTCCTGATTGGCGGAGATATTGGCGATATCGATACAGCCAGGCGCCCCCTTATCCACACCGGCCAGGGTGACGTTCTCGATTATGTCGGTGCCGTTGGGGGTGAAGCAGAAGGTCCGGCCGATGGCGGTTACCGGGATCGCACCCGCTGCCGGGAAGATCGTGCCGGTACCGGTGCCGGCCGGGTCAACGCTGGCATTCACCACGAACAGATATTCCGGGGTCACGAAGTTGCCCATGCTGGTCGGCCTGACACCAACCGGTATCGAATTGATGAACGCGCCGGTCACGGCGTCGAGCACCGACACGGTATCGCCGAGGTTGTTGACGATCAGGAGCTTAGTGCCGTCAGGCGTGACCGCCGCACCCCAGGGTCCGGGGCCGACGTCGGGGGTAGCGGGACGCGGGGTGGTCAGCACCGCATCAGGAGCAGCGTTGGTGTCGATGAAGAATACCTTGTCACCAGAGCCGCTCGGCGCATAGGCGAACTTGTTGGCACTCTTCGGGTTCACCGCCACGGTGGGCGAAGCCGACTCCCCCAACGAACGTTTGATCGTGATCGCCCTGGTGGCGGTATTGATCACCGCGACGCTGCCGGTGTAGTTGGCCACGTAGAGCTTCGCGCCATCGGGGCTCAGCGCCAGCCCCATGGGATAATCGCCCGCATCGAGGGCGATCTCGCCAGCCTTGCTGTAGCTGTCGGTAACGTCGTTCGCACTGACGATCGTGATCTTGCCGGTATTGGTGTTGGCCACATAGACCGTATTGCCGGCAGCGTTGATCACCACGCCGTCGGGACCGGTGACGGGCGTACTGCCCAGCTGCACCCTACCTACTTCGGGCGCGGTACCAGCAGGCAGAGGTCCGGTATCGAACAGCTTGCTGATGTCGATCACGGTGAGGGTGTTGCTGTTGTTGTCAGCCAGATACAGCCGTGTTTCCGCGGCATTCACCGCCAATCCGCCGGGTTTGAGGGACAAGTCCAGCGTCTTCACCACCGTATTGGTAACGGTGTCGATAACGGCGATCTTATGGGAGTCCTGGCAGGTGACGTAGGCATGAACCCCATTCGGGCTCACGGCTACCGCGTAGGGATAGCTCTGATCCGGCAACGTGATTGTGGCTATCGCGGCAGGCGGTGTAGCGCCGGCATCGATCACCGTTACGGAATTGCCACCACTGTTTGCGATGTATGCAAACGGGGCGGCAGAGGCAATGCCCGCATACATCAGCAGACTAATGAAAGTGACCAGCAACCTGAAATACATAGCGTCCTCCTCAGGCATAGCGAAAATACGCTCTAATCTTTTTAGTTTTTCAGCAAAAATTACGCCAAGCCGATCGCCTGACCACCACTCACGGGAGACCACTAATTTCCCTCGACATTTTGGCCGGCCCGTCAACGGCATCGAAAACAAATCTCTCCGAATGACCGCAAGGCTACGTCATATAACGTGGCCGTTTCACTGCCACGGTTGCCCCAACGCCTTGACGACCCTGAGCCGCACCGCCCGCTCTCCGTTATTGTCCCGTTCATACCGGGGACGGCAGAGCCCCGCAACCATCCCCGCCCCGTAACAGAGGTGAAGCGCCGGCAGGGTCCAGAGCAGATGCAATCCGCTGCTGACTGGGCGAGCAGTACACCCGGCCACGGCCGATTGGCAGGCAACCGCAGCCAGATAACCGAAAAGCGGGCACCAGACGGGCCACGACGGCATACTACATAAAAGCGCTATAATGTATACCAGAAAGAAGACCGGAATGAAACTGGCAATTTTGCCCTGCCCGGTAATGCGGGTCTGTTCCCCCCGGCCGCGGCCATAGGTATACAGCTGACGGAGATAGGCGCTGACCGTTGCCCGCTGGCTCCGCTGCACGACCAGGTCGGGATCATGGAGCAGTGTGTGCCCCCCGGCCGTGAGCCGGTCCATCAGTTCGTTCTCTTCATTGGGGTAGAGCCGCTCGTCCAGACCGCCGGCGGCAATGAAGACCTCTTTCCTGAAGGCGAGGTTGCAGAGGATCAGCTCGGAGTCATCGGTACGCCGCACCTCACCGGTCCGGCGATAGCGGTTGCGGACCCCCCCGCCGCCGAGCAGCGATGAAAGAGTCAGCCCGAATGCCTGCTGCAGCGGGGAGTCTCCGGCCGGCGTAAGCGAAGGGCCGCCGACTGCGGCCACGGCAGGATCGGTGAAATGACGTGCGAGCCTCTCCAGGTTGTCCGGCTCGATGAGCGAATCGTCATCGAGAAAGTAGAGGATGTCGCCCCGTGCCTCGGCTGCCGCCCTGTTCCGCTGACAGCTGGGACGCCTCCCCTCCGCAACGATGACCTCGTAGCGGTCGGCCGGATAGCTGGCACCCCTCAGCGGTGCGAGCGCCCTGACAGCACCGCCCGGCTTGACCGGAATGATGATGGACATGGGCATAAAGGCTGGAAATCGGTGACTGGTGACTGGTGACGGCTGTAACATCGAACCTTAGAAGCAATTCAAGCTGAGCGGAACCGAGCCCCGAGCCCTGAGCCCCGAGCCCCGAGCCCTGAGCCCTGAGCCCTGAGCCCTGAGCCCTGAGCCCTGAGCCCTGAGCCCCGAGCCCCGAGCCCTGAGCCCTGAGCCCTTCGCCCTCTAGAATGATTTTCTCAGTGTTGCCGCGAGGCGGTTTTCTACCCGCTTGTCGGCGGCACGTTTGGCGTAGGTGTAGTCGACCGTGGCATCGAGCAGCTTCATGTTCGCCGCCAGCCCTGCCCCGTAGATCTGCGTCAGGGTGCCGTCCTGAAGCAGGTACGTGGCGCGGCCGCTCATGGAGATGCGGCCATAGATGTAGTAGGTGCCTGCCAGGGTCAGGGCCTTTTTCGGCGTTTCACCGTTTCCCTGGACATAGGCAAGTTCCTCGAAGAGATCCGCCACCTTGCGACTGACACCGCGACTGCCCCAGACGTAGTAGGTGAGCCGCTGCGCCGCATCGACGAATTTGTAGCTGACACCGGCGCTCTCCCGCTGGGTCAGCCGCCCCCGCAGGCTTGCCTCGAAGATCCGGTTGGGACGGTAGGTGACGTTGGCACTGGTGGAAATATCCCTGTCACCGGTATCCTGCATGGCCGCGGAACCGTTCAGATTGGCGTAGAAGGTCGGCAACTTGTAGGAGATGCCGGCGGCAATGGCGTTGGACATGCTGTCGCTGCCGCTTGACTCGAACTGGACGTAGTTCGTGCCCGAGAGGCTGGTGGAAATACGGGCGGTCGGGGTCCAGGCAGCCGAAAGGGTGGTCGCCAGCCGCAGGAAATTGGAGGAAGGTACGGCAAGGTCCGTAACCGTCCCCAGAGGGTTCTGGCCCTGGGCAATCGTGGAACTGCCGAAGTCGGTCGCTCCGTTGTCATTCTTCCCCTGGGTCAGGGTTTCCCGGAAGGAAAATTTCCACTCGGATGACGGCTGATAGTTGGCGTTAAGCAGCAGGTCCTGATTGTAGCTATAGGACTGGCTCTGCTTGTTGTAACGGGTGCGGAGGTGATAACTTCCCGCCAGGCTGAAGTTCCGGGAAAAGCGGGATGTGCTGACGGTCTCCAGACCGATGTCGGCACCGAGTTCCCCCCCGCCGCCGGAATTTGAGACGTGGTTCAGCCTGAGGGTCGATGAAAGTGCAAACGGATCCCTCTTGAAGGTGTTGAGCCTAAGCGACAGGGTATCCTCGCTCGAACGGGACACCGGGGTCAGCCCCCCCCCCTCACGCTTCTCATTGCTCGACACATTGAAACTCCAGTCGGTGTTCGCCCCCCAGACGCCACTCACGTAGAGCGGCAGCCGCAGCTCCTCGGCGGGAGCCCCCAGCCCGACCGTCTTGCGATTGTAGTTGGAAAAGAGTCGCGCCTGCCATAGACGCCTGGTGGCCGTACCGAAGATGTTCAGGTCGAACTCTTCCTTATTGCGTGTCGGGTTCCCGAATCTTGTCTGCTCGAACCTGGCATCCGCGGACAGCTTGATCCAGTTGGTGAACTGTATCCACTGACGGCGCTGATACTGGTTGATCGTCCCGATGATGATCTTGTTGGTAGTGAAGCTGTTGTCCGGCACGAATTTGTCGGTAAAGTCGGTACTCTGGTAGTGCAGCCAGGTATCGCCCATGCCGCCTGCCGACACCTTGAGCTTGCTCGTGCGTACGTCCAGCCGGGCCCCACCCTCGGTGTTCCGGCTGAGCATATCCCAGTAATCGATACTGATCGCGGGAATGTCGGCAAGGAAGTTCCCCACCGCCCCCTTGACCCCGCTCTTTTTGCCGATGACCAGCCGAAGGCCGCTCTCGATATTGGTGCCGCTGCGGGTGAGATCGGTCGGGATGCCCATGCCGATGATGCTGCCGTTGTTGCTCAGTTCGGGCAGCGTGTTGGTGGATATGCTGTTCCGGGTCATGTCGCGGCTGTAGACATGGAGCTCGTAGGGGGACTTGGGAGGGTTCAGCGTGAGGCTGGCGTCGTACAGCATGCGGCCACTGCGCACCGACTGCTCCGTCTCGCCGCCGGGTTGTTTGGCTGAGGCATCGATGGAGTTCCACTCATAGCCGAGGGCAAGGGAGTAATTGCCGTAACTCTCGAAACGCGCCTTACCGGCAGTCCGATACAGGAGGGAATAGCGCTGAACGAAGGAGCTGGCCTCCAGCAGTTTCTGGCCACGCTGCGAAGCGTCATAACTGACGTAACCGAGCTCCGCCGTTCCGGAGACCCCCTTGCGCACCGTAAAATCGTCGCTCAATCGGGCTCGGGCCGGCGTCGACATCAGAACCGGCAGCACCAGCCCCGTGATTGCCGCAAGAGTCGCCCGTTTATGTATCATCATCGCCATCATCTCTCACCACGCCTGATCGTCGGCAGGTACGATCCGTCAGCCTTCGTGTTGTTTTAATGTTTGCAAGGACCGTACCTCGACACAACCGGCACGGTACCACTATCGCCGAAACCGCTATCAGCAAGGGGTTATCCGGCATTACCCGGCGGTCATGAACCTCAACTCACCCAGTATTCATTCATTTCACGGACAGGTCCGGCAAAAACCGGACTTCGCCGGGGCCGGTCAGTCAATGCGTCTGCTAGCCCCCGGTAACATCTGATTCCCCCTCCCCTTCCCTCCCCCTCCTGGGGAGGGAGTCAAGCACTCCTCCCCCAAGCGGGGGGAGGTCGGGAGGGGGGTTGGTTCACCATCAGTGTTTGATTTACCTGCGTCCATCTGCGGTTGAATGCAGCGGTGTCCAGGATTAGTGACGTTATCGGTACTGAACGTGATCGGCCGAATGGCAGGGCGGAGAGGATGTAGCACAAATTGTTCGCAGGGGCAAGCGTTCTAACGAAAAAAGAGGGGGTGGTTGCCCACCCCCTCTAAGTACTGCTTGTTGTGCGGCTTACTTGTTGTGGCAGCCGAGGCAGAGCTGCGAACCACCGTTGGTGTCACGGAGGAACGGGTTGAAAGCATCGTCGTGAACGGCGTGGCAGCTGGAGCACTCGAAGCTTCTCTTCTCGGAGCGGGCCGACTTGTAGAGCGGGAAGTCAGCGCCCTTCAGGCCGGTGATCTTGTAGTCGGCAACCGCAGCGAGGTCGCCGCCGCCAGTCTTCATATCGAAGTTAACCGGGTGGGTGGTCTTCAGCTTGGTGGCATCGCCGGCAGTTGCCTGGCTGGCGTCGCCGCCGGTCAGGTTGGCTTTGGAGGTCTTCACGATACCGGTGGTGAATGCCGAGATTGCAGTTTTTTCTTCAGTTGCCAGAGCGGTCGGGGTGTTGACCAGCATGGTACCGCCCATTGCACTACCGTCATGACAGCTCATGCAGAAGAGGGAGATACTGTCCGAGGTGAAGCCCGACTTGTTGGAGATGTTGGTCATGGCCGTACCGGAGTAGAGCTGGTAAGCGGCGTTGGTGTGGAAACCGGCATTACGGTTCCAGATCGGGCCGCCAGCAGCAGAGGCGTTGTGCGGGGTGTGGCAGTAGATGCAGATCTGGGTACCGGTGCTGGTCTTGACCGAACCGGGGCTGGTCTTGGAGACGTTGTGCTTGGAGTCGACGATCGACTTGGCCATGGCAGTACCGGACATTGCCACGAGTGCTGCTGCTGCGATGAGTGCGAGTGCTTTTTTCATCTTCTTCTCTCCTTTTTGGTTGTTGGCCGAAACGGCCCTTATTAACCCTGTCTCAGTAATAGCAATCGGTGTGCCAATCTTTTTTCCATCCCGAATGCCGTCAATGACATTTACTCTAGCACGATCGATGCCACAACCGGCGCCACAGCATAACATTCTGTAATCACTACACCACAACTGCGGAGCACCAACACGGCCATCGCAATAAGCCGTAGTATCAAGCAGCAAATCGGCCATTTCACCGACCAGTAAGTATGTGCACACTTTAATGCGATAACAGATCACGGACACCTTACGGTGGAACCCGCCGCTGAATGGCGGCACTGTTTGATGCTGGTTCGTCAAATTACGTCATCCGGACCAACGGTCTGCCAGAATGCACAAAACCCGGCGATGTGTCGCCGGGTTTTGTGCATTCTGATCGAGCAGACGGATGCGAAGAGACAAAGACGCTACTTCAATTCAAAGCCCGGAATGGGGTTCTTCCGGATGAAATCGTCCGACAGGTACTGGATGACATGGAAACGCTTGTTCATGGAGTCAACCACGTAGATGACGTTGTTGGCATCGATATCGATTCCCTGGGGTATCAGGAAGCCGTACGGCACATTGCGGCCGGTCAGCACCACTGAGGCCCGTGCCCCGAATGTGAGCAGGTATTCGCCCTTTTCGTTGAAGATGTCGACCTTGTTCCCCTTGCCGTCGGTGACATATATATGGTCCTCGGAGTCGATGGCCACCGACTTGAGCTGCTGAAACTCGCCCGGGTTATCGCCACGCACCCCGAACTTGCGCAGGAACTTGCCTTCGCCGTCGAAGACCTGGACCCTGGCATTGAAGGCATCGCCGATAATGATTTCACCTTTGCTGTTCAGTGCAACCGATGACGGGCGGTTGAGGTCGCCGTCAAGGTCCCCCGAACGGCCGAATTGGCCGATGAGCTTCCCCTCGGGGGTCAGAAAATAAACCGCATCCCCTCGCACATCGACACAGACCAGCCGCTTGCGAAACCTGTCCCAGGCCAGGGCACCGCCGCTCTTCATGGTCTCGGCATAGGTTATCTCCCGCAGCGGCTTTTCGGCCTTGTCAAAAACGGTGATCATCTTCCGGTCCACGTCGAGGACGTAGAGGTTGCCACTGTCATCAATGGCCAGGTTGGTGGGTCGGACAAAGAGCTGTTGCCCCTTGGCACCACCGAGCAGACGGACCTCCTTGTTTTTCAGGTCAAAGATGGCAACCCCGGGGAGAGCCGTGTCGGTGACAAATACCCTGCCGTCAGGGCCGGCCTTGATATCGAGCGGACTTTCCAGCGCAATGCCGCTTTCCTCGCCAACAACATTGGCAAGGAAACTCCCCATTCCCTTTTTGGGGAAGTCGTTCTGGTCCGAGTAGGCATTCAGCCACTCCAGGCGGGGCCGCTCGGGAAGCCGGGGGAAGAAGTAGCGCCGCTTCTGTACCTCCTGGGTGGTAGTAGCACACCCACCAAGGAAGGACGCCGCTACAACAACGGCAACGACACACAGTATCAACCTAACAGATCTGTTACGCATAGACTTAGCTCCTTTTAGTGTTCCGCGCTTCAATGTTAATAACGTCACGCAATCGGTGATAAAAAGCCAAAACGCCGTGACCCCAACGGTGCCGTAGACACCGGACCGGCAGTGTCGCCTACTTGCGGTGACAGAACTGGCAGAACATCATGCGGTCTTCGGCGTTATTCTGAAAATAATAACGGACATCGGCGCCATGGGGATTATGACAGGAGGCGCAGGAGAGTTCCTTCCCCTTCCGGTTTGGATTCAGGTCCGGCCGGCCGCTCAATGGATGTCCCTCGGTCCCTCCCATCGACATGGTGTTGACATGGGGCGTCCTGCCAATCTCTTCATGACAGGAGAGGCAGAGCTTGTTGATCGGCTGCTTGAGCTGGGCCGGGTTCGGGCTTCCGTGGGGATCGTGGCAGACCTCGCAGTAGCCGGCAGCAACCGGGCCGTGCAGGTATTTCCATTTCTTGAGTTTGGTCGCCATATCCACGTGGCATTCTCCGCACAGGAGCGCATCCCGTTTGGTGGCGGCGTAACGGGGTTGCCCCTGCAGCGAGTGGCAGTAGACGCAGGAAAAGGAGCCGACAGGGCCGTGCACCTGTTTCTGGCCCAGCATGCGTCGATGGCAGGTATAGCAGGGATTGTTCCGGTCCGGGCCGGCAGTTGCCTGGGCAGCTGTCGGACGCATGTTGTGGCACGGCGTACAGAGGGTGTCCTGCTCGGACAGGTGAAGAATGCTGGGGGTGTATTCGGCCGGAACCGGCAGGGGAACGTCTTTCGGCGTATAGAAGATCTCGGCAGTGGCGGTTTCGAGCAGGCGGTCGCCGGCCAGCAGATCGATCCGCAGGCTGTTCTTGCCATTGTCCCAGAGCGGCTGCAGGATCAGGAAATCCCGAAAGAGCCTCTGGTACTCCGGACTGCCTATGTTCAGAGGTTCGCTGGTGATGCCGTTCACCGTCACTTTGACATGGGTCGCATCCAGGGTGTTGAACTTGATGACCAGGTGATCGGCCCGGTCCACCCACCCCTTGTCCCGGGGATAGATGATGGAGACCTCCGAACGGGCTACCCCGGCCTGCAGCATCAACAGCAACAATACGGCATATGTCGGTATGCGAAATATCCGCCCCATGATTCCTTATGTAACCCCTGATTCGGTAGCTATTCGTTCGTGGCCGGCGCAAGACGGTCGTACGTTCTGGTCTTGTGGCAGCCGACCATGCAGGTCCCGCCGGTCACCCTCTTGGTATAGGAGAGGGGGATTTCCCATCTGCCGTACCCGGAAATCCTCCGCTTGAGGAGAGAGGGCTGAGAGGAGGCATGGTGATCATGACAGACTTTGCACGAACGACCATGGTCGGGCAGGTTGACGTGCGCCGCATGGAGGTTCAGATCGCCATTGCGAAAACCGGTCCGACTGAGGGTGCGCTCCTCCTGAGCCAGCATGGGGGTATGACAGCCATAGCAAAGGGCATACTGGTCGTCTTTGTACGGGATATAAAATTCCTCCGCGTAATGACGGACCAGGAGCCCCCTTTCGGCGGAGGCATGGGGGGCATGACACCCCAGGCAGTCGCCCTCGGCAACCGGCTGGTGCACTGATTCGCCCTCGGCGATGGACTTCCTGTGGCAGTTGAAGCAGAGGGAAGCGCCCTGTTCCTTCAGCAGGCGACGGTTGGAAGAGTGGTGCGGTTCGTGACAGCCAAGACAATCACCCGCGGCAACCGGAGCGTGGACGACCCTGCCGGTGGCCGCGGTTTCGTGACAGGTGACGCACAATTCGGTTACCGGCGATTTGAGCAGTTTTTTGAAGCGGGAACGGTGGACCTCATGACAGGTTCCGCAGGAACCGGCAGCAACGGGATTATGCACGCTCCTGCCGGCAAGCAAGGCGTTGTGGCAGGTTTTACACAGTCTTGTTCCGTCATCGATCAACCGCACCGAATCGTTCGCCTGAGGGTGCCGCTTCCCCGGCACCAGGGCATGACACCCCCGGCATTCACCAGCCGGCGCGGAGGGATGCACCGAAACGCCGGAAAGCTTGTCCGGGTGACAGTTCCTGCAGACAGGATCTTCAACTGCCCCGGCAGCAGGCACCAAGAACAGTGAAACCGCTAAAAGCAGTTGGAACGCAGAGACGCAGAGGCGCAGAGAAAAACCAGCCCGTAGTGAAATTAAACGGTTCTGCCAATCAGCAAACCTGACTAAAAGAAAAAGCATCTGATCTTCTTTGCGTCTCTGCGTCTCTGCGTTATTAATCTGCCGTTTGTTTGGTGCCGCTACAATTTCGCCACTCTCACGATCCGCTTTCGCGCTGCTGCTCCCGGCTACCTGCCACCGCCGTAGCTATGCAGGCCGGAGAGGAACAGGTTGACGCCCAGGTAACAGAAGATCGTGGCGGCAAACCCGATGATCGAAAGCCAGGCCGCCCGCTTGCCGACCCAACCGCGGGTGATCCGGGCATGGAGAAACGCCGCATAGATGAACCAGACGATCAGGGACCAGGTCTCCTTGGGGTCCCAGCTCCAGTAGGTGCCCCAGGCATAATTGGCCCAGGCCGCACCGGTGACGATCCCCAGGGTGAGCAGCGGGAAACCGATCATGATCGAGCGGTAGTTCAGGTCGTCGAGGATCCGCGTCGAGGGGAACATGGCGATAACGCCGCCGGCCGACGGATTCGCGGCCTCGGTCTCCTGCCCGGCCTTGATCAGGTACATGATGGAGATGCCGCAGGCCACGGCAAAGGCGGCGTAGCCGAGAAAGCAGGTGATGACGTGATAGAGGAGCCAGTTGCTCTGCAGCGCCGGCACCAGCGGTTCGATGCCGCTGTTGAGACCGAGTTGGGCCCAGGCCATGCCGAGCAGCGCAAACGGTACGACAAAAGCGCCGATGACCCGGTACTTGTACTTCATTTCGATGATGCCGTAGATCAGGATGATGGTCCAGGAAAAGAACACCACCGATTCATACAGGTTGGAGAGCGGGGCATGGCCGTGTCCGATGTCGTAGGACTCTTTCCAGCGCAGCAGGATGGCAGCGGTCTGAATGAGCCAGCCGGCATAGGCGATGAGACTTCCCGCCAACCCCACGCCTTTGTTCTTCGAGGCGAGAAAGGCGAAAAAGACCAGCATGGAGACCATGAAACAAATGGTCGTAATGTTAAAAAGCATGGAACTGGACATCCGTATTTCCTCCCGGTGTTGTGGGTCTGAAGTAACGCGTTACAGCTGCTTGATTTTCTCGACAAGGGCTTCGAATTTACCCTGGAAGGCTGCCGGGTTCTTGCTGGCGCTCCCGCCAAGGACCACACGGCCGCCGTCGATCCTCACCCAGTAGCGATCGTGGGACATGAAGAAGGCCATGCTGATGCCGATGACCATGAGCGCACAGCCGAGCCAGACGACCCAGACGCCGGGATCCTTGGCCACCTGCAGGCCGGTGTAGAGCTTCACGTCACCCCCCTCGTAGGCGATGAGCTGGCTCCCGCCACGCTGCTGCTCGACCTCGGGATGATCGCGGAACACGATGAATGTCTCAGGCTGCCGGCCCGGCAGCGTAACCTCGACCTTGGCGGCCGGCCCGGCATACTGGGGCATGAATTGGGTGACATTCTGGGTTGCCTCGACAACGACCAGGTGCCCCCCGCCCGGAAGCTGAATCCGCTCCCCGGTCCGCCCCATGATCTTCACCGCTGCTCCCCCGCTCCGCGGCTGCACGGACAGGTGATGGAGCGCCCCCTCCTCGGCCTGGCCGTAGCTGGACTGGTAGAAGGTGATCCCTTTGTAGGAGAGCGGGTCGTTCACGATGACCGGGACATTGACGTAGCCCGGAACCGGTTTCCCGTTTTCCAGAACGGTCAGCAGGCTCTTGAACTCCTTGGGGGCCCCGGTGTTGTAATACGAAACGCTGAACTTCTCGCAACGGACCGCAAAGCCGAGAGGGATCGGTTTTTCGGTACGGGTATACACGGTATCGGCGGCGACCCCTTCCGGGATCTGGACAAAGGCCTTGTAACCGAAGAACGAACCGAGGAGCGCTCCGACAAAGATAAAGATGATGCTCAGGTGCGTAACATAGACACCAAGGCGGCAGTAGGGGTTTTTCTGGGCAAAGAGATACAGCGCCCCATCCCGTTCCGTCACTACCGGCTGCGAGGCCTGGCCTTTCAGGGCAGTCTTCAGCTTTTCGGCGATCCCCCTGGCATCACCCTGCATCTTGAACTCATGGGTATTGGCCAGGGAGCGCTCAAAGCCTTCGTCCATGACCAGCGTCGGCTCGGAAATGATCTTCCAGACCCGGGGCAGCCGCTTGATGGAGCAGGCGATCAGGTTGACGGTAAACAGGTAGAGCAGCAGGATATACCACCAGGAGTGGTACATGTCGAAGAAGCCGAGGGACTGATAGACCCTCAGCTTGGTTTCGCTGATGGTCTGCAGGTACTCGGGAGGGATGTTCCCCTGCGGGATTATCGTACCGATGATGGAGGTGATCGCCAGTGCAATGAGCAGGGAGATCGCCAGTTTCAGGGAACAGAAAAAGTCCCAGAGAGATTGAAGGAAGCCTTTCTTGCCGGTGGTCAATGCCGTCTCCTTACAATAATAAATTAATGAGGCCCCTGCCTCGACACAAGGAGCGATTATATAAGAAATAGATAAGAAAAAGAAATCAGATTTTTCCGGCACAAAAAAAGGGATAACTTTCGTTACCCCCTTTTCGTGCAACCGTTATGGACGGACGATTACTTCTTGTGGCACTCGCCGCACTTGGTCGGGCCCTTCTTCCCTTCTTCATGGCAGCCCTTGCAGGTCTTGTGGGCCATGTCCTTGCCGAACCCCTCGATCTTGCCGGGACCCTTTTCGTGGCACTTCTTGCAGTCTTTGGCAAGTTCCTGGTGCTTCTTGTGGTTGAAGGAAACATTGCCATTCTTGGCCGGCAGGCTGATGACGTCGGCTGCCATGGCGTTGACGGCGAAGGCGAGGGTCAGGGCGAGTGCGGTTACCATTTTCTTCATAATAGTGTTACCTCCTTGCTGGATGAACAGAATGATTAAAACGTGCAAAAATTTATACACGGGGGTGCGGTTTGTCAAGAAAAAAACCATTAAACCTCGTATAAACAATACATTAAGGCGCGGAACGACCATTCTGCAGCCGAACCTGCAGCTCGCTGTCCCTGGCCTCCACCTCGGCGGCCATCCGCTCCCGGTATGCGGCCAGCTTCTCCAGCAGGGCGGGATCGCCAATGGAGAGCATCTGCACGGCGAGGATGCCGGCGTTTTTTGCGCCGGCCTTGCCGATGGTCATGGTCGCCACCGGAATGCCGCCCGGCATCTGCACCATGGCATAGAGGGCATCGACGCCATTCAGCGCCCCACCGCCGATCGGCACCCCGATGATCGGCAGGACGGTTTCCGCCGCCACCACACCGGCCAGGTGGGCGGCCATACCGGCACCGGCGATGATCACCTTGATCCCCTGCCCGGATGCTCCTGCGGCCAGGGCAGCTGTCTTGCGCGGCGAACGGTGGGCCGAGGAGACGTGCATGGCGTAGCCGACACCGAATTCGGTCAGCACCCTGGCCGCCTCCTCCATGACCGGCAGGTCCGAGTCGCTCCCCATGAGAATCAGTACTTGTGCGTCATTCATGTCGATCACCTCGTGTGAAATGCTGTTACACGTGAAAACGGAAAAGTCGGGGCCGGCCCACTCCGAGCCTGGCGAGACGGAACAGGCAGGCCGTCCAGAGGACCCCGAAACCATACGTGACGCTGCGCCGGAAGTTGATGGACGAAGCATCGTCGAAATATTTCGTCGGGCAGCTCACCTCGCCGATCCTGAAGCCGGCCCAGATGATCTGGGCAAGCATCTGGTTGTCAAAAACGAAATCATCGGAGTTCGTCTCCAGGGGGAGGGTCTCCAGGACCTCGCGGGAAAAGGCGCGGTAGCCGGTATGATATTCGGACAGCTTATGCCCGAGCAGCAGGTTCTCCACCAGGGTGAGGCCGCGGTTGGCCAGATACTTGTAGAGCGGCATCCCCCCCTTGAGAGCCCCGACCCCCAGGATGCGGGAGGCAAGGACCGCATCGAACTCGCCGTAGGCGATCATGGCAGCCATGGCCGTGATGAGCCTGGGCGTATACTGGTAGTCGGGGTGAAGCATGATGACGATATCCGCGCCAAGGGAGAGAGCCGAACGGTAGCAGGTCTTCTGGTTGCCGCCATAGCCGGTGTTCCGTTCGTGAACGATGGTCCTGATCCCGAGGCGGCGCGCCTCCTCGGCAGTATCGTCACGGCTGGCATCATCCACGAGGACGACATCGTCCACGAACTCGAACGGGATCTCCTGCCAGGTCTTTTCCAGGGTCTTGGCTGCATTGTAGGCGGGCAGGACGACAACTATCCGTTTTCCGTTGAGCATCTATCAGCTTTCACTATCAGAGGCTGTGCACCATATCAAGAAAGGCAGTTCAACACGGAGACACAGAGGTCACAGAGAAAATCAACTGAGAATATTGAAGGACTATGGTCCATTAACCGAGTTCATACGGTAAAGCACGCTTCCGGATAAGACGATGTGATTACTCAGTGTTCTCCGTGACTCCGTGTTTCAATTCCCGTTTTTCAGGATGAGCGCCCCAGGGCCTTTCGGCCGATATCCCTGCGGAACTGGACCCCGTCCCACCTGATGGCCGCGACCCCCTGGTAGGCCCGGTCGATAGCTTCCTGCACTGTGTCGCCGAGGGCCGTCACCCCCAGCACCCGGCCGCCGTTGGTGACGAACTGGCCGTCCCGCTCTGCGGTGCCGGCATGGAAGACGAACAGATCGGAAATCGCTGCCGCCGCATCGAGCCCCGTGATCGCGTCCCCCTTCCGGTAGTCGCCGGGATATCCCGGCGCGGCCATGACCACGCAGACCGCCGCCTTGTCGTGCCACTCGATGGATACGCCGGAGAGATCGCCGCCGGCTATCGCCAGCAGGACCGGGACGATGTCCGACTTCATCCGCATCAGGAGCGGCTGACACTCCGGGTCGCCAAAGCGGGCGTTGAATTCCAGGGTCTTGACCGAGTCGCCGTCGATCATGAGGCCGGCATAGAGGACCCCCCGGTACGGCCGCCCCTCGGCAGCCATACCGTCGACGGTGCGCCGCATCACCTCGACCATGGCCTTTTCGTGGATGGCCGGCGTCACCACCGGTGCCGGTGAGTAGGCCCCCATGCCGCCGGTGTTGGGCCCCTTGTCCCCGTCGAAGACTGCCTTGTGGTCCTGGGCACTGGCCAGGGGGATGATGTTGCGGCCATCGGTGAAGGCAAGGAACGAGGCCTCCTCCCCCCGCAGGAACTCCTCGATCACCACCCGCGAACCGGCGTCGCCGAAGGCATTGCCGGAAAGCATTTCTTGTACCGCGGCCACGGCCTCGTCCCGGGTCTGGGCCACCACGACCCCCTTGCCGGCGGCCAGGCCGTCGGCCTTGACCACGATCGGGGCACCCAGGCGGTCGATGAAGGCGATGGCCGGCTCCACCTCGGTGAAGACCTCGTAGGCGGCGGTCGGCACATCGTACTTGTGCATGATCTCCTTGGCAAACGCCTTGCTGGCCTCGATCAGGGCCGCGTTGCGCCGGGCTCCGAAAACCTTCAGGCCGTACTCCTCGAAAAGGTCTACCAGCCCCAGGGACAGGGGGAGTTCGGGGCCGACCACGGTCAGGCCGATTCCTTCCTGCTTGGCAAAGGAGAGCAGCCCCGGCAGGTCATCCACCGCAATGGGGACATTCTCGGCAATCCGCCCGATCCCCGGGTTGCCGGGGGCACAGTAGACCTTGTCCACCAGCGGGGATTGGGCAATCTTCCAGACGAGGGCGTGCTCACGCCCGCCGGAACCGACAACCAATATTTTCATGAGCTTGTCTCCTATAAACAGATCGAAACCCACCACGGAGACACGGAGGCACGGAGAAAGGCGGACAGAATTTCCCCCTTTGGGAAAGGGGGGCAAGGGGGGATTTCCCAGCGGCAATCAAAGGCCCCCCCTAAGTCCTCTTCCATAAAAGGGGAGTTGGTCGACCCCACTGAATTTTCCCGCTGTTCCTCCGTGTCTCCGTGCCTCCGTGGTGGGTTATATGTGTCCGTTAATGCCTGAAATGCCGCATCCCGGTGAACACCATGGCCATGCCGTGCTCGTCGGCGGCGGCGATCACCTCGCTGTCCCGCATGCTGCCGCCCGGCTGGATGACCGCCGTGATACCGACGGAAGCGGCATTGTCGATGCCGTCGCGGAACGGGAAAAAGGCATCGGAAGCCATGACCGCCCCCTTGACCTCCAGCCCGGCGTGTTCCGCCTTGATGGCGGCGATACGGGCCGAGTTGACGCGGCTCATCTGGCCGGCACCGACGCCGACGGTGGTCCTCTCCTTGCCGTAGACGATGGCATTGGACTTGACGAACTTGGCCACCCGCCAGGTGAACAGGAGGTCCTGCATCTCCTTTTCGGTCGGCGCCCTCTTGGTCACGACCTTCAGTTCGGCGGTGAGGGAGAGGTCGGCTTCCTGCACCAGCAGTCCGCCGCAGACCCGTTTGAAGTCGAGGCGCGCTGCCGGCCTGGCCGGCCACATGCCGCACTCCAGGAGCCGGACGTTTTTCTTGGCCGCCACCACCTCGATGACCCCCGGCAGCACCTTGGGCGCGATGATCACCTCGACGAACTGCCGGTCGACGATCGCCTTGGCCGTAGCCACGTCCAGGTCGCGGTTGAAGGCGATGATGCCGCCAAAGGCGGATTCGGTGTCGGTCGCATAGGCCCGCTCGTAGGCCTCCAGCACGGAGGCACCGAGGGCCACGCCACACGGGTTGGCATGCTTGACGATGACGCAGGCCGGACCTTCGCCGAACTGCTTCACGCACTCCAGGGCCGCATCGGTATCGGCGATGTTGTTGTAAGAGAGCTCTTTCCCCTGCAGCTGGCGGGCAGTGGCCACCGACGCCTCGCCGGCCTGCCGCTCCACATAGAAGGCGGCCGACTGGTGCGGGTTTTCGCCGTAGCGCATCCCTTGCGCCTTCTGGTACTGCAGGGTCAGGGTGGCCGGATAGGGATCGACCCCTTCGCCCAGGCGGCTCCCCAGCCAGTTGGAGATGGCACCGTCATAGGCGGCAGTGTGCTGGTAGACCTTCACCGCCAGCTGGAAATTGGTGGCCCTGCTGACCGTGCCGTTGTTTTCACCCATCTCGGCCAGGACCCGTCGGTAATCGGCCGGATCGACCACCACGGTCACGTCGGCATTGTTCTTGGCAGCCGAGCGGAGCATGGTCGGCCCGCCGATATCGATGTTCTCGATGGCATCCTCCATGGAGCAGTCGGGCCTGGCCACGGTCGCCTCGAACGGGTAGAGGTTGACCACCACCATGTCGATCGGCTCGATGCCATGGGCCTGCATGGTGGCCACATGCTCCGGATTGCTCCGCATCCCCAGAAGACCGCCGTGGACCTTGGGATGGAGTGTCTTGACCCGGCCGTCCAGCATCTCGGGGAACCCGGTGAACTCGGAGACATCCTTGACCGCCAGTCCCGCCTCACGCAGCAGCTTGGCAGTACCTCCGGTGGAAAGGATCTCGACACCTTGACGGGTCAACTCTTTGGTAAACTCGATGATGCCCGTCTTGTCAGACACGCTGATCAGGGCTCGGGAGATCTTTGCCATCGTTTTCATGCTCCTTTTATCTGGTGGATAGATTACAAAAGGCACCGTAACGCAGAGACGCAGAGACGCAGAGAACGTCAAGAACGACTGATATTGGCACTCTCACCGATGGAATTTGTAGTTCAACGTCCAACGGTTGGTTTCTCTCTGCGCCTCTGCGTCTCTGCGTTCCAACTGGTTTGTTATTGGTCAATAAAGCATGTAACTTGATCAAGCCTACTCATACCGTGGGAAAGTCCATCTCGGCGAGAAAGCGCCGCTCAAATACCGGGGTCCCGGAAAGGGGAATGATTGTCAATGAAGCGGCAAGGTGTTCGACAACTGCATATGACGCAGAACGGAGGGTTTCCTCAACACCGGCAAGGGCACCCTCCGTCACGAACCGGGCCACTTGTACCATGTTTTCCGTGAAAATTCCAACGCTTTTTAGTCCGGCCGGGTTGAGGGACACACCGAATGAGCCGGTCAAAAGCACCTCCACCAGGTCGCTGGCCTCCATTCCCGCCCGGGCCAGCAGCACATCGATGCCGGCCCGGATGGCAGCCTTGGCAAGCTGCAGCTGGCGGATGTCTCCCTGGGAGAGGTAGACCAGGGATGCGGCATCCCGGTAGACGACAAAGGCGGGCACCCCCTCCAGTTCCACGATACGGTTCGCCAGGTTGGTCCGCACCTCGGTCGGCTGCAGGAGGCGGCCCGTCACATCCACGACCCCCTCGGTCAGGAGCAGCATCATGGTGTCCAGCACGCCGGAACCGCAGAGCCCGCGGGGAGCCACCTCCCCGATCGTCTCCCACTCCAGGCGGGAACCGGCCATGCGGACCGTGCGGATCGCCCCGGCAAGGGCCGCCATGCCGCAGGCCAGGTTGCCCCCCTCAAAGGCCGGCCCGGCTGCCGCGGAGGTTACGTAGAGCCGCCCGCCGGCGAGCAGGGCGATTTCAGCATTGGTGCCCAGGTCGAGGAAGAGGCGGGCTCGGGGCTCGGGGCTCGGGGCTCGGGAACCGGCCACGTCCTTACCCACTTCTTCCTCCCCCCCTGGTCCTCGCTCCTCACTCCCCGCTCCTCGTACCCCGAGGCCGTGGAGGAAGGCCACCAGGTCGCCGCCGACGAAGCCGCCGGGGGACGGGAAGACGTACAGCTGGACGTCCAGGCTCCAGCCGAGGGACCGGGCCGGGACCCGATGGCTGGAGGTGTTCCGTGGGCGGTAGGGAGGGAAGGCGAGGCTCTCCACCGGCAGGTCGAGGAGAAGATGGGACATGGCAGGGTTGGCGGCAATCGCCACCTGCGTCAGGGCCGTTGCCGGCATCCCGCTCAGGGAGAGCAGTTCCTCGACCAGCCGTTCCAGTTCGGCATTGACCAGGCGGGAAAGGGTCCGGCGCTCGGCCTCGCCCCGGCAGGCGTACTCCAGGCGGCTGATGACGTCGGTGCCATAGGGGCGCTGGGGGTTGAGACTCCCCTCCCTGGCCAGGATTGCGCCGGAAACCGTATCGAGGAGGGAGGCGGCAATGGTGGTTGTGCCCAGGTCAACGGCAACGGCCAGTGACGGTTGCTGAAAAACAGCCATCTCGCCGCCGTCCTCGCAAGCTTCCTTGTGCGGCGTAGCGCGGCTACGCCTCCGCGGAGCTTCCTGCGGGTGCGACGATCTGACTCTTTTTGAGCAACCTGAGCTGTCAGACGATCTCAATGGCGGCCTCCCCCCGGGGCAGGACCTCCCCCACGTCAACGGCGAACAGCCCTTCTTCCCGTGCGGCACCGAGGAAACGGTCGGCATCTGCCGGGTCCAGGGCGATCAGCAGGCCGCCCGACGTCTGGGGGTCATAGAGGGGAAGCAGACGGTCGGCTCGACCATCGCCGGTGACGAACCTGGCGTAGTGGTCACGGTTGCGGTAGCAGCCGGCCGGCACCATGCCGTCGGCCACCAGGGTTGGCAACCCGGTCATGAGCGGCACCTGGCCGATTGCCAGCCGGATGGTAACCCCGCCGCCGGCCGCCATTTCCCAGGCATGGCCGATGAGCCCGAAGCCGGTCACGTCGGTGGCGGCATGGGCCGCACATGCTGCCATCAACTCCGCGGCCCGGCGATTCAGGGTGGTCATCCAGCGGACAGCCTCCGCCACGGTACCGGCGTCAGCCAGCTCGGCCTTGATCGCCGTGGTAACGATGCCGGTCCCCAGCGGCTTGGTGAGGATCAGCCGGTCCCCCGGCAGCGGGGTGGAGTTGCGGACGATCCGGCCCGGGTCGATCACGCCGGTCACGGAGAGGCCGTACTTGAGCTCGTCGTCCTCCACCGTATGCCCCCCCACCAGGCAGACCCCGGCCTCCCGGAGCGTCTGGGCCCCGCCTGCCAGGATCTCCCGCAGGATCGTGCCGGGCAGCTTGCAGGCCGGGAAAAAGACCAGGTTCATGGCGGTCAGCGGCCTGCCGCCCATGGCATAGACATCGGAAATTGCGTTGGCCGCGGCGATTCGGCCAAAGGTGTGCGGGTCGTCCACGAGCGGCGTGATGACATCCACGGTCTCCACCAGGGCGCAGCTGTCCGTCAACCGGTAGACCCCGGCGTCGTCGGCCGTTTCCGGTCCGACCAGCAGATCGGGGTCGCCGAACGGTCCGATTCCCTGCAGAGCGTCTTCCAGGCCCGCCGGGCCCAGCTTTGCCGCTCAACCGGCCGCTTTCACCATGGCGGTGAGTTTAATCTTCGTGTTGGTCATATTCGATCCCTATGAGAACAAGTTCAACGTTAGGCGCGGAGGCCCGGTGTAGCGAAAGACCCGCGATTCACGCGGCCGACCGGCAACACATAAGCGCCCGCAGTCCGAGGGTAGCAGAGGAAGAGCCCTTCCTCAGAAGCCAAATCGCGGGACTTGAGCGGAAACGGGTCTCCGCGCCTCACGGTGTCACGTTACGATTTGTAGATCCGCGGCACCCGCTTGCTGATGCCGCAGAATATCTCGTAGGGGATGGTGCCGGCCCAGGCCCCGAGTTCCTCTGCCCTGACCGCATTGCCGTTACCGTCCTCCCCCATGAGGACCACCTCGTCCCCCACGGCCACGCCGGGGATATCGGTCACGTCCAGCATGATCCAGTCCATGCAGACCGTGCCGGCCACCCGCGCCCGCCTCCCCCGGACCAGGGCCTCGCCCCGGTTGGTGAGGGCACGGGGGTAGCCGTCCGCATACCCCACCGGCACGCTGGCGATCAGGGTCCGGCCCGGCGCCCTGAACCGCCGGGCGTAGCTGATGCAGGTCCCCTCGTCCACCCATTTGAGCAGCGCAACCCGGCTCTTCAGGCTCATGACCGGCCGAAGGGTGAGTCGTCCGGCAAAGTCGGACGACGGTGCCGACCCGTACAGGGCGATCCCGGGCCGGACCAGCGTACAGTCGGGAAGACTCCTGCTGAACAGGCCGGCGCTGTTGGCGATATGGATGAACGGTGGGGAAAACCCGGCCGCACGGGCCGCCGCCAGGGCCTGCAGGAACAGCCCGGCCTGCTGCTCGGTGTAGCGGTCGCCGTCCGCGTCCAGTTCATCGGCAGAAGCGAAGTGGGAGACGATCCCTTCCAGTTCCAGGTTGGGCAGATGCCGGAGCGCGGCGAAAAACGGAGCAGTCTCGGCCGATGAGATGCCGAGCCGTCCCATACCCGTATCCACCTTGACATGCACCCGGGCCTTGCGGTACAGCCGGCGGGCAATCCCGTCCAGGGTCTCGGCCTGTTCCAGGGAAAAGAGGGTGGTGGAGAGGTTGAAGCCGACACACTTCTTTTCCTGGCCCGGGTAGATCCCCCCCAGCACCAGGATCGGCCGGTCGATGCCGCTCTTGCGCAGTTGAATCCCCTCGGCCAGGAAGGCAACCCCAAAGGCGGTCACCCCCAGGCGCTCCAGTTCCTGGGCGATGTCCATGAAGCCATGGCCGTAGGCATCGGCCTTCACCACCGCCAGGATGCCGCATGCCGGCGGCACCGCCTGCCTGACCTGGGCAAAGTTGTCGCGCAGTGCCGCCAGATCGATCTCGGCATAGGTGGGACGGCTGTCCAAAAAGCTGTCCATAGTTATTTCCCGTTGTGCGTTCAGCGTGCTGCGTTCAGCGAGCCCTGAGCCCTGAGCCCCGAGCCCCTGATTTCTACCACCACAGCCTCCGGCTGTAAAGGCAAATTCCCGAAAAGCCGTTGACTTTACACTGCGATTCCAGTAGGGTACCCCCCACAATCGATGCCAGCTGGGGGAGTTCGCACGAACTGAGATGAGGCCACGCCTCAAACCCTTTGAACCTGATCCGGCTAATCCCGGCGTAGGGAAGCGGCCAGAAAACCTCCACTGTTCATCTATTTCTGGGAAGCCGCGACCACCATCGCGGCTTTTTTTATGGCATTACAAATCGCAGAGAAAGTCAAAAAGCTTAACGGCTCGACTGATTCCTCCATGGGGTGAGTCGGGCAGATTTCCCAGGTTTTGGTTTTCCTCTGCGCCTCTGCGCCTCTGCGCCTCTGCGTTCCAGTTGCCTTATTCAAGGTTAGGTTTAGTAGCAACGATGCGTGAACATATGCCAAAAGACGCCATACGAGGACTGTACCTCGTCACCGACCACGGCGACAGCCTGGTCGCACGGGTAGCCGCAGCAATTCGTGGTGGCGTGCGGGTGGTGCAGTTTCGCTCCAAGACCCATCCCCCGGAAGAGCGGCTCGCTCTCGGCAGTGCCCTGCGCCGCCTCTGCCGCGAGCAGGGGATTCCGTTCATCGTCAACGACGACCTGGAACTGGCCTGCCGGCTGGATGCGGACGGCGTCCATCTCGGCCAGGACGACGGCGACCCGCGGGCAGCCCGCGCCCGGCTGGGTGCAGGCAGGATCGTCGGGGTCTCCACCCACAATCGGGACGAGGCACTGGCTGCCGAGGCGGCCGGCGCCGACTATATCGGCCTGGGCGCCATGTACCCGTCAGGCAGCAAGGATGTGGAGCATCTGGCCGGCCCGGCCGCCGTGGCCGTGGTGAAGGCGTGCATCACCATCCCGGTGGTGGCCATCGGCGGCATTACCCGCGACAATGCCGCGCCGATCATCGACGGCGGCGCCGACAGTGTCGCGGTGATCTCGGCCGTCCTGGGAAGCCCTGACCCGGCCCTGGCCGCCGCAGAGATGGCGCTGCTATTCAACCGCCGGCAGCCGTTCCCCAGGGGGAGCGTGCTGACCGTGGCCGGGAGCGATTCCGGCGGCGGGGCCGGCATCCAGGCCGACCTGAAGACCATCACCCTGCTCGGCTCCTACGGTGCGTCGGTCGTCACCGCCCTCACTGCCCAGAACACCCGGGGGGTCAGCGGCATCCACGGCGCACCGGCCCCCTTTGTGGCCGAGCAGCTTGCCGCAGTGCTCAGCGATATCCCGGTGGACGTGGTCAAGACCGGCATGCTCTTCTCCGCCGAGATCATCACCACCGTTGCCGGGGAACTGGCCGCGTATCGCAAACGGCTGGTGGTGGTCGATCCGGTCATGATCGCCAAGGGGGGGGCAAGCCTGATCGACACGGACGCCGTGACGGCCCTGATGCGGGACCTGCTCCCCCGCACCTACCTCCTCACCCCCAACATCCCCGAGGCAGAGGCGCTGACCGGCCTGACCATCAGGGATGAAGCAGGAATGGAGGCGGCCGCCCGGGCGATTGCCGGCATGGGGGTCGCACAGGTGCTGATCAAGGGGGGCCACCTGGCCGGCACCGAGGCGACGGACCTCCTCTTCGACGGCCGGGAGTTCCTTTGGTTCACGTCAAAGCGCCTGGCCTCGACCAACACCCACGGCACCGGCTGCAGTCTGGCCTCGGCCATCGCCACCTTCCTGGCCCAGGGGGAGCCGCTCCCCGTCGCAATCGGCCGGGCCAAGGAGTTCATCACCGCGGCCATCCGCCTGGCCCGCCCCCTGGGGAGCGGTCACGGACCGGTGAACCATTTTCTTGCCGCGCAGGAAAGCAGGCAAAGGTAGAGGTAAAGGTAAAGGTAAAGAATCTATGTTCAAAACCTTTAAGGAAATGCCAGTCTGGCAGCACTCCATGCAGGTTGCCGAAACAGTTCATCTCCTTACCGACAACCTTCCCAAGAAGGAAGATTACGGATTCACCTCGCAGGTTCGCCGTTCAGCCCTGAGCATATCTGCGAACATTGCCGAAGGGTTTGGTCGTAAGCACACGCTGGACAAGATCAATTTCTATTACACTGCCCGGGGCTCCCTGACCGAAACCCAAAGCCATCTTGAATATGGCGTCAGAATCGGATACATCAACCAGGTAAATGCTGTTGCCTTAGACAACACCCTGACGAGGCTCTATCACGAGATCAACAAGATAATCAACACGCTCCGTGACTCAACCTGAAAGATTTTCTTTACCTTTACCTCTACCTTTACCTAAGGAGTTTCTCATGACCCAGCTTGAATACGCCCGCAAGGGGATCATCACCGACAAGATGACGCAGGCCGCCAAGGCGGAAGGGGTTACCCCGGAGTTCATCCGCGACGGCATCGCCGGCGGCAGCATCATCATCTGCCACAACGTGAAGCACGTGGGCGGCGTCCCCCTGGCCGTGGGGACCGGCCTGCGCACCAAGGTAAACGCCAACATCGGCACCTCGGCCGATGACCTGGACATCGCCAAGGAGCTGGAGAAGGCCCGCGTGGCGGTGAAATACGGCGCCGACGCCATCATGGACCTCTCCACCGGCGGCCCGGTGGACGAAATCCGCCGCGCCATCATTGCCGAGACCAATGCCTGCATCGGCAGCGTCCCCCTCTACCAGGCAGCCCTGGATGCGGTCCGGACCAAGAAGAAGGCGATCGTCGACATGACCGTGGACGACATCTTTGCCGGCATCATCAAGCATGCCGAGGACGGGGTCGACTTCATCACGGTCCACTGTGGGGTGACCCGGAGCACGGTGGAGCGGATGAAGAACGAGGGACGGCTGATGGACGTGGTCTCCCGGGGCGGCGCCTTCACCGTGGAGTGGATGGCCTACAACAACAAGGAAAACCCGCTGTTCGAGCACTTCGACCGGCTCCTGGAGATCGTCAAGGAGTACGACATGACCCTCTCCCTGGGCGACGGCTTCCGGCCCGGCTGCCTGGCCGACGCCACCGACCGGGCCCAGATCCACGAGCTGATCCTGCTCGGCGAACTGACCCAGCGGGCCGTGGCAGCGGACGTACAGGTGATGATCGAGGGGCCGGGGCATGTCCCCCTGAACCAGATCCAGGCCAACATCCTGCTCCAGAAGCGGCTCTGCCACGGCGCCCCGTTCTACGTGCTGGGACCGCTGGTCACCGACATCGCCCCCGGCTACGACCATATCACCTGCGCCATCGGCGGGGCCATTGCCGCGGCAGCCGGCGCCGACTTCCTCTGCTACGTGACCCCGAGCGAGCACCTGAAGCTCCCCAGCGTACAGGACGTACGTGACGGGGTCATAGCCTCCCGCATCGCGGCCCATGCCGCCGATATCGCCAAAGGGGTGAAGGGTGCCATGGCCAAGGATATCGCCATGGCCAAATGCCGGAAAAAGCTCGACTGGGAAGGGCAGTTCGCCCAGGCCCTCGACCCGGACAAGGCCCGCCAGTTGCGCGCCGAATCGGGCGTAGCCGACCACGGCGCCTGCACCATGTGCGGCGAGTTCTGTGCCTACAAGGTCATGGACGACGCCATGGAGCGCCAGCGGGCGAATGGCTGAAAACCGGATTCAGATTACGTCCCATCGGGACAGAATGCCTGTAGCCCGGCGATTTATCGCCGGGTGTTCGTGAATGACTCATGATTTTAGTCACGTACGTGACTGAAGGACGGTCATCCATTACCGGGGGATGAATCCCCCGGCTATCAGCATTCTGTCCCGATGGGACGTAAGTGCATGAAGACAACGCAGAATTAGCTGACTCATCGTGTAATGCGCCGCTTATACGCTACGGCTTACGTCAGCCAGAAATGACAGCCACCCACCAGGCCCCGGCCACGGCACCAGCGCTTGCCATTGCCAGGAATGCGTTGAGCAAAGGACCGGGCCGGCCATGCCTGGCGATCAGAAATTCCCCTCCCAGACCGAAACCGATCCCGAACAGAAATCCGAAGAAGTGGGCGCCCAGATCGGTCCTTGTCCCTTCCGTCCCAAGCAGACCGAGGAGCGCCAGGGCGGCTGCCGCCGGCATTGTCCACCGTTTCGACGGAAACTGCCGGTAGCGGACCACGCTGATGGCAGCCAGGCTCCCGACGGCGGCGAACACGGCGGTCGAGGCCCCGACCGAGATATGGTCCGGCTGCTGCACCAGGGCGTTGACCGCATTGCCGAGGATTCCCGCAACCAGGAGCAGGCACCAGGCAACTCCCGAACCGAGCTCGCGGCAGAGATGGACGATGAAGAACCCGCCGATAGTCAGATTGCTGAACAGGTGCAGCCAGTTGGCGTGCAGGGTAAGGGCAGTGACGGCCCGCCACCACTGGCCGTCCAGCATCATGGCGGCGTTGGCGCTACCGATGGCGTACCAGTCGATGTACCGATACCCGAACTGGGTGGCGTCAAGTTGGGTGACGTTGTGAAAGGTTGCCAGGAGCAGCAGGACCGACAGGGTCACCAGGGTGTTGTTGTACTGGACGGGTGTAACCGGGGCCGGCGGTGGCCAGTTGCGGTTCCGCTCCTCGTACTGACGCAGTTCGCCAAGGGCCAGCGGATAGGCTGCGAGCGGCACCAGCAACTCCCAGCCGGTCCCGCAGGGGACGGACCGGTAAGGGACATTGCGGGCCTGCAGCACCAGTACCCAGAGCTGCAGCTGCCTTTCGGAAAGGATGGTCGCCCCGTCCCCGCCCAGGTCCGCGGGTATCGCCCGCCATCCGTGATCGCCTGTTCCGGGGTCACCGGTCACTGTCTCCATGACGGATACTATAATGACTGCCACCGGGATTTGCCATGCTGCCGGGAAAATAAATTAACCTAAAAAGGCGATCGTCCACGAAACGCACGAAAAACACGAACTAAATCAGTAAAATATGCAACATCGGCAGTACAACCTGTTCGGTGAGTTGCTGATCTGCTGCAATACGTTTATAGGTTCCGTTATTTTTCGTGTTTTTTCGTGTTTTTTCGTGTCGTTCGTGGACCTAAAAGCCGTTATCAGGATTAGTGCTTCATTGGGGGCTACTTGAACTGCATCGCCTTGACCTCCAGGAACTCTTCCAGCCCGTACCGACCCAGTTCCCGGCCGTTTCCTGACTGCTTGTACCCACCGAACGGGGCGAGCGGGTTGAAGGAACCGCCATTGATATCAACCTGGCCGGCCCGGAGCTGCCGTGCCACCCCTTCTGCCCTGGCAACGCTGCCGGACCAGACGGCACCCGCCAGGCCATAGAGGGTGCCGTTGGCGATCCGGACCGCCTCCGCCTCGTCCCGATAGGTCATGATGGACAGGACCGGGCCGAAGATCTCCTCGCGGGCGATGGTCATCTCCGGCAAGACCTGGCCGAAGACGGTCGGTTGGACAAAATACCCCCTTGTCAGCCCTGCCGGCGGCTCCGCGCCGCCCAGGAGAAGCGCCGCCCCCTCTGCGATCCCGCTTTGGATGTATCCCCGTACCCGTTCCCGCTGGGCGCTCGAAACCAGCGGACCGAGCCTGGTCTGCTCAAGCAGGGGATCGCCGGGGGTATAGGCGGCTGCGGCCTCCACCGCCAACGTGGCCGCCCGGTCATAGAGAGACTCCGGCACCAGGAGCCGCGTATGGGCGGTGCAGGTCTGCCCGGAATTGAGGAAGCAGGCACCGACCGTGCCTTTGATCGCGGCAGCGAGGTCGGCATCGTCGAGCACGATGGCCGCCGATTTCCCTCCCAGTTCCAGTGCCACCCGCTTGACCGTGTCCGCAGCCAGCGCTGCGACGCGGCGACCGGCCCGGACGGAACCGGTGAAGGAAACCAGGTCCACCTCGGGGTGGCGGGCCAGCGGTTCGCCGACGGCTTCGCCGGTGCCGCTCACCAGGTTGAAGACCCCGGCCGGCAGGCCGGCCTCCTGGATGATGTCGGCCAGGATGAACGCCGAAAGCGGTGCGACCTCGCTCGGCTTCAGGACCACACTGCACCCCGCCGCCAACGCAGGGGCGACCTTGGCGACCACCTGGTGGAGCGGGTAGTTCCACGGCGTGATGCAGGCCGCCACCCCGACCGGTTCCCGCACCACCAGGGAATTGCCGATCCGCTCCTCGAAGCGGTACTCGGCCAAGAGCTTCACGTAGCTCTCCAGGACCGCGGCCGGCAACCCCGCCTGAATGCGGCGGGAAAGCTTGAGCGGCATCCCCACTTCGTCGGTTATGGTCCGGGCGATCTCATCCTGGCGCGCGACGAGTCCCTGCAGTATCTTCCCGAGAACGGCTGCCCGCTCCGCCACCGGCGTGCGCGCCCAACCGGCAAAAGCGGCACTGGCGGCAGTCACGGCCCGATCGGCCTCCCGGCTCCCGGCAGCGGGAACCCTGCCGATCACCGCTTCGGTGGCGGGATTTACCACCTCGATCTGCTGCATGGACCCTGGAGCTTCCCAGATGCCGTTGATAAACAGTGCGGAACGGTTCTGCATTGCGTCGCCCTCCTTGAAATGGTTTCTTGCCCAGCAAGGTCCAAATAATATAACATAAGTATGAAAAATTTCAGGGATACGGCACCGGCGTCCTGCGCAGAACAAAGTATCCCATGGCACCGCAAAAAGAGCAGATGACTTTATTCTTTTAAACTGGTACCATAATACCATTAATCAACCGGAACCGAAGACGTTACGAATCCGGGAGCATGAAAGGAGTGGCTATCCATGCGGCTCATTGATTCATTTGGACGGAAGATCAACTACCTGCGGCTATCCGTCACCGATCGCTGCAACCTGCGCTGCAGTTACTGCATGCCCCACGAAGGTATCCACAAACGCCCTCACGCCGAAGTGCTGAATTACGAGGAGCTGTTCACCATCGCCAAGGCCAGCGTTGGGATCGGCATCGAAAAGATCCGGATTACCGGCGGTGAGCCGCTGGTCAGAAAGGATATCATCCCGTTCCTCTCCCGCCTGGCAGCGATTCCCGGCCTCAAACAGCTGGTCCTCACCACCAATGGTGTGCTGCTGGACACGATGGCGGTCCCACTGCGCGATGCCGGGGTCCAGCGGCTGAACATCAGCCTCGACTCCTTCAGGCCCGAGATATTCTCGCGCATCACCCGTCGCGGCGACCTGGCCCGCGTGCTGACCGGCATCAAGGCCGCCGAAGAGGCGGGATTCCCGATCAAGCTCAATGCCGTGGTGATGCGGGGGATCAACGACGACGAACTCCTCGATTTCGCGGCCCTGACCCTTGAGCGCCCGGTCAAGGTCCGCTTCATCGAATACATGCCGACCATCAAGGAACCGGGCTGGCAGAAGCTGGTCGTCCCGGGGGAGGAAATCATCAGCAGGGTGAGCGCCCGCTACCCGCTCAGCCAGCTCGCACAGGGAGAACTATCCGGACCGGCCCGCGAATTCAGGATCGATGGGGCACAGGGAACTGTCGGCATCATTACCCCCCTCTCCAGCCATTTCTGCGGCGAATGCAACCGGATCAGGGTCACCTCGGCCGGAATGGCCAGGAGCTGTCTCTTCAGCGACAACGAAACCGATCTGAAACCGTATCTGGCCGACAGCGATCCGACCCGGTTGACCGAGGCATTGCGGGCCATCGTCGGCGGCAAACCGGGCAGCCATCGCCTTTCCCTGGAAGAAAGCGATCACAACGCCTTTACCATGGCCGCCATCGGCGGCTGATTCATCACGCACAAATCAGGAGAAGTTACCTATGTCCGCCAGAGTAATAGCCGTTTGCATCAGCGAGAATAAGGGTGAGAGAAAGAAACCGGTTGCCGTGGGCAGGTTACTGGTGGAGCATGGACTGGAAGGTGACGGCCATGCGGGCGACTGGCACCGCCAAGTCAGCCTGCTGGCCCAGGAGAGCATCAATACCATGCGAGCCAAGGGGCTCGATGTCACCACCGGTGATTTTGCCGAAAACCTCACCACCGAGGGGATCGACCTCCCCTCCCTGCCGATCGGCACCCGCCTGGCCGTGGGGGATGAAGCAATCCTCGAAGTGACCCAGATCGGCAAGGAGTGCCACACCAGGTGCGCCATCTATTATCAGGCCGGTGACTGCGTCATGCCCCGGGAAGGGATCTTTGCCAGGGTCATCAGGGGTGGCACCGTGACTGCCGGCTCGCCGATCCGTTGTCTCGACCCGGAATAATGGTGCCCGACAATCACCAGCCCTGATCCTAAATGCGGCAGTTGAACGGGGTCCGGAGAGAGCGACTTCCCCCGAAGCGTTGTGGCGCTAAGCGAAATGGAGTGTCTTGAACCCGCAGGTTGAGTTTCCGGCTGTAGCGTAATGAGCCGTAGAGCCACAGCTGAAGGGGGATGGGAGCGAACGAGGACTCCTTCTACTGCCGAATCGCTTCCCTGCCGGGCAGAGGATGATGAGATGTCCGATCTCGATGATTTTCTGAAAGAGCACGCCAGCGGCGATCTGGTCGCCTGGTCCGCACAAAAGGCAGCGGCCGAGCGGTTCAAGCTGACCCTGGGGCAGATCGAGGCCGCAATCCTGGAGTCGGAGTTGCTGCCGGCCCGCTACCAGCGTAACCGGCAGACGGTCTCCACTGCCGGCCAGTTGCAGCTGTTTCGCAGCCGGGTGGCAGTGATCGGCTGCGGCGGCCTGGGCGGCTACGTCATCGAGGAGTTGGCCCGGCTGGGAGTCGGCCAGATCGTGGCCATCGATCCGGACCGGTTCGAGGAGCACAACCTGAACCGGCAACTCCTCTCCAGCCCGGCCGCACTGGGTGAAGCCAAGGTGGCGGCCGCGGCTAGGCGCGTCGGAGAGATCAATCCGGCTGTCCAACTGACCCCCGTGGAAAAGGCGTTCGCGCCCGACAACGGCCGGGAGCTATTGGCCGGCGCCAGTGTAGTCGTCGATGCCCTGGACAGTATCGCGGTCCGCCTGGAACTGGCCGATACCTGCTCCGCCATGGAGATCCCGCTGGTGCATGGCGCGATCGGCGGCTGGTTCGGCCATCTGGCCACCCAGCTCCCGGGGGATGACACGCTGCGCCAGATCTATCGTTCCTGGAACAGCGGCAAGGGGATCGAGCAGCAGTACGGCAACCCCTCGTTCACCCCGGCGGTAGTGGCAAGCCTGGAAGTAGCCGAGGTCTGCAAGCTGCTGCTGGGCCAGGGAGAACTCCTGAGAAACCGTCAGCTGACCATCGATCTGCTGACGATGGAAATTCACGAAATCCAGCTCAGGAAAGCAGAGCGTTCCCCGACCTAGCCCCCCCTCGCCACCCTCACCGTGGCCATTGCAGGCACAGCATCACGCCTCCCCAGATGACCAGCCCCACCCCTGCGACACGGCTGACTGCTCGCCCGGCAGGGGTGATCTTCTCCACCAGCATGAAAACGGTCAGCAGTGCCATCCAGATCAGGTTCATCACCCCCAGGGCGAAGCAGATCAGCATCAAGAGCCAGCAGCACCCCACACAGTACAATCCGTAACGGCTGCCGAGCCTGAGCGCCCCCAGGCGGCCCGGCCGCCAGTGGGTGAGCAGGAACCCGAGGGGATTGCGGCATTTCTGCATACAGGCATCTTTCCAGGGGGTCCATTGGAAGATTCCCGCCCCGACAAGCAGCAACCCGCCCAGGACCGGCCCGGAAGCCAGGCTGACGGGTGACAGTAGCGCCGTTCGCAGGAGCCCCCATTGCAGGGCCGTGGCCGCCACACAGTAGAGCGCCCACGCTCCGAGGTAGCCTGCCGTAAAGGCCCCTACCGGCACGAGCACTCCGCTGCGTCCGTTCTGCCGGTTCACCGTCGCAAACGCCAGCACCATGGGGATGACGGTCGGCAGCATCATCGCCGCCATCATGATCCCCCACATGACAAAGGTCATCCAGGCTTCCGTCACGCCCCAGGTTGCCAGATGAGGCATGACGGCGGAATGCAGCACCCCGTGCCCGGTCGGGTGGTGAGCGCCATGACCCGCCCCCCCCATGCCCTGTGCCATCCGGATGGTATAGGCCCACGCCAGCGCGGAGACGACCACCAGTCCCCCGGCAACCGCCAGCCGTTCGCCCGCTGCCAATCCGGCCAGTTTCCCTCCTTCGCTGCTCATGGCCCATTCCAGGAAAAGTGGGAGTACAGGGCATGGGTACCATCAGTGGTAAAGCCCAAACCACTGTCGGTGCAGCGGGAGAAGCCTTTGGCCAGGACATGGGTCTTGCCATGGATCGTGTTGTAGAGGTTGTCCAGGACCGGGTCACTGTCCGGGTCAGGTCCCCGCAACGTTTCGATCCGCGTATCGAGCAGCCCCTCGACGGTGAGGCTCTTCTTGCGCCCCTCGTCCACAAACGTGAGCGGCACCGTCTGCGTATCCAGCCAGGTAGTGACGAATTTCGCCAGGATCGCCCAAGGGCCGCCGACACCCCCCTTGAGGATCGTCTCCAGCGCTTGCCGTTGCAGTGCATCGGCCTGCTCATCCAGATACAGCCTCTCGGTCCAGCCGCCATCGTACATCCGTTGCGGCGTGTCAAAGAGCACCAGCGCCATCAGGCCGCTCAGCGGCAGATCACCGTAGGCACCGTCCTCAAAGCGGATGGCCCAATAACCGATGCAACGCTCGTGGGTGCAGTTCTGCTTGAAGGAGAGGTGTGCGGGGCAGATCAACTGGCAACTGCAGTTCTCAAACAGCAGACCTTTGCCCCACCATTTTTGCGGATTGTTAGTGTCGCTCATCACCATCCTCCTTCTTTCCCATCCGGAATGAATCTGCCCCATTCGGCTTTATAGCAGTATTCTCCTATATTTCAAGCCGGCAGAACGACTCGACATGAACCTTCTTTGGGAAAGGTTTCAGAGGAATGCAGGGTATGGCCGGTTCCTCCGGCGTAACGCTTGACACCGACAGCGTCATAGGGTAAATACAGAGACGCTGCAACGACAGATGCACGCCAAAACATTGTAGGCCATCTTAGCTCAGTTGGTAGAGCAATTGATTCGTAATCAATAGGTCGCCGGTTCGATTCCGGCAGATGGCTCCACGCACACACGGAAGGGTTTGGCACAGATGCCGGACCCTTTTTCTCTTTCCCCAAAGGGGCGCCCATGCACTTTCTCGAGCTACTCAAGGAACAGGTACTGATCGGCGACGGCGCCATCGGCACCATGCTCTACGGCAAGGGGGTCGGTCTCGACGCCAACTTCGAGCACCTGAACCTGGTCCGCCCCCAGTTGGTGAGCGAACTCCACCTGGAATATCTGGCAGCCGGCGCCAACCTGATCGAAACCAACACCTTCGGCGCCAACGTCACCAAACTCCAGCCGATCGGCCTGGAGAAGAAGGTGCGGGAAATCAACCGCCGGGGTGCGGAGCTGGCCCGCCAGGCCGTTGCCGCGGCCGCAAGCGGTCCTCCCCGGTTCGTTGCCGGCTCCATCGGCCCCCTGGCACGGCTGAAAGGGGAAGAGCGGGAACCGGACCGGGAGACCGTGACCGCCATCTTCCGGGAGCAGGCCGAGGCCCTGGCCGAAGGGGGAGTGGACCTCTTCATCCTGGAGACCTTTGCCGACCTGGGCCAGCTCACCTGCGCCCTGGAGGCGGTCAAAGGGATCGGCCTGCCGGCCATCGCCAGCATGGCCTACCTGGAGGGGGGCCGGACCGGCAGCGGCGTGGAAACGGAAGTTGCCGGCCGGACACTGGCCGATGCCGGCGCGGCAGTGATCGGCGCCAACTGCGGGGCCGGGCCGCTGGAAGTTCTGAGGGTCGTGGAGCGGCTGGCGCGGGTTACGGACCGTCCCCTGGCAGCCTTTGCCAACAGCGGCTTTCCGGAGTACGTGGATGGCCGCTACCTCTACCGCTGCACCCCGGACTACTTTGCCGAAAAGGCGCTGGAGATGGTGGCTGCCGGCGCCGGACTGATCGGCGGCTGCTGCGGCACCACCCCGGAGCATATCAGACGGCTGGCCGAACGGCTCGCCGGGGTACGGCCCGCAGTGCGTCGTGCCGGCCAACCGGTACGCGTCAGCGAACTGCAGCCGGCAGAACCGGCAGCGGCCGCCGGCTTCCTCTCGCCGTGGGGAGTGCGGCCGGTCATCACCGTGGAGCTTGACCCGCCCCGGGGGCTCGACTGCGGCAAGATCCTGGCCGGAGCCCGCTTGCTGAAAGAGGCCGGCGCAGATGCCATCAACCTGGCGGAAAACCCCCTGGCCCGGGTGCGCCTCGGCAACATCGCCCTGGCCAGCCTCATCCAGCGGGAAGTGGGGATCGAGGTGATCGTCCATGTAACCTGCCGTGACCGTAACCTGCTCGGCCTCCAGTCGGACCTGATGGGAGCGAGCCTGCTGGGTATCCGCTCCATCCTGGCGGTGACCGGCGACCCGGCGCGCCTCGGCGACCAGGCGGCCGCCTCGTCGGTCTTCGACCTCAACTCCTTTACCCTGATCAAGCTCCTCAGCGACCTGAACCGGGGGGTCAACGCCCTGGGACACCCCATCGACCATGGCACCGGCTTTACCATCGGTGCCGCCTTCAACCCCAACAGTCCGCGGATGGAGGTACAGGCCGCCAGGCTGGCGAAGAAGGTCGGCAACGGTGCCGCGTTTGCCCAGACCCAGCCGTTGTACGACACCGAACGGGTCATGGCGATGCTGGAGGCAACCAGCGGGCTGTCGATCCCTCTCCTGCCCGGCATCATGCCTTTGGTGAGCGAACGGAACTGCGAGTACCTGCACAACGAGGTGCCGGGCATCGTCATTCCGGACCGGGTCAGGGAACGGATGCACGGCAAGGAAAAAGAGGCTGGCGTACGGGAAGGACTGGCGATCTCCCGGGAATTGATCGACACCATCAGGGGGGAGGTCGGCGGCTATTACCTCATCGCCCCCTTCGGCAGGGCCGAAATTGCCGCGGACCTGGTCCGCTTCATCAGGGAGGGGAAACGATGAGCTGGAAGACCACAGCCAGGTGGATGTATGCGGCGCTCGTACTGCTGGTGCTATCCGCCTGCCAGAGCATGACCGGCACCGGCGAAGACCTGCAGCGAAGCGTCCGCGAATATAACCGGCTGCTCCGCTGGCAGGAGGGAAACGAGGCGGTTACCCGCTTCGTGCAACCGAGACGCCAGCCGGACTACCTGAAACGCCCCGGCAGAGAAGAGGCTCCCCAGATCGTCGATTACCGGGTGGGCACGGTGTCGTGGCTCTCGCCCGGCAGCGTGGCGGTGGTACCGGTCGAACTGGACTATTACCTGCTCCCTTCGGCGACGGTGAAAACCGTGGTGGACAGCCAGGAATGGCGCTATACGGAAGGCCAGGGGTGGCAGATCACCAGCCCGCCACCGTCATTCCGCTGACCAGGCCTCAGCCGGCAGGCACTCGTCGTCAACCGGTTCACCAATAAAGCACTCACCACTAAGGCACAAAGGACACGAAGTTACCCAAGAGCGAATAACTTCATGAATCCTTAGCCTAAATCCGGCAGTTACAGTTATCCGTAGAGAGCGATTTGGTGCTGTTTCGTGATGGCTCTAGGCGAAATGGAGCAAAAGCAGTCGATCCTGTCTGAACCCGGAGGGTGAGTTGATCGACTGCGCGAAATGAGCCGTAGAGCCATAGAAACAGCGCCTCTGAGCGAACGAAGGATGGCTTCAACTGCCGAATCCGGGCTTAGTGCTCTTTATGACTTAGTGGTGCATGACTGCCGTTAGCAGGTTCTTGCCTTCGCAGCACCGCTTCCGCCGCTATCCCTTCCCGCCATCAATACGAGTCGGAACCGCTATGTGGAAGACCGTTCCCTCGCCCGGAACGGAATCGTACCAGATCCTGCCTCCCAGGCGGCGAACCGAGGCCTTCACGTAGGCAAGCCCCATTCCCTCCCCCCCCACGTCCGGATTGCCGGCCCGGCGAAATATCTCGAAGACCTTGTCGCTGTCCTCCCGGGCAATGCCGCGGCCATTGTCGCTGATATGGAAGACGACCTCCCCCCCCTCCTCCTCGGCGCTCACCCGGATGACGCCGGGACGGGAAGGGTCCAGATACTTCACCGCATTGTCAACCACGTTCCCCATCACCTGTTCGAGGGCCGAACGGTCTCCCCACAGGGTGGGTAATGGATCGATGGTTACCGTTGCCCGGCTGCGCTCCAACTGGTGGGCAACGGTGACGACGATGTCGTTGACCAGGACTGACATATCGACCGGTTCCGGTCTGAGTTCGAGATGCCCCAGGCGGGAAAGCTTCAGGATTGCACTGATCAGGGCATCCATTCTGGTGACCGACGAAATGATGAACCCGATGGCCTCGGGAATATCGACCTGGAAGAGTTCCGTGATACGCGCACGGTCCTGTTCGCCAAGGGCGGCGGCAACACGGCCGAATGTTTCCTGTATCTCGATCAGGGAATGGGAGAGTTCGCCGGTAAACCCCTTGATATTGACCAGTGGCGAACGGAGATCGTGAGAGACGATGTAGGCAAAATTTTTCAGCTCCTCGTTGGTTTGTTGCAGCTCATCCGCAAAGCGCCTGAGCCGGTCCTCGTCTTCCTTGCGGCGCGTGATGTCGTGCCCGACACAAACAATGCCCCGCATGGTCCCATCCGGGTTCCACATGACCACCCCGGAGAATTCCACCGCGATTCGACGCCCGTCTTTGGCCAGGTAGACACGCTCCTGATTGCTGACGACCCCTTTTCGGGCCAGTTCATCGAATGGGGGATCGGGAATGATGGCCGACAGGGGAAGACCGACCGGCTCGCTGTCATAGCCGAGCAGCGTGCACGTGGCGGCGTTGACCCGCTCGATTTTCCCGTCCGGCGTTGCCACGATCAGGGAATCCATCAGGGAGTGGACAATGTCGTCCAGATAGTTGCGGGCATCCAGGAGCTCGTCGTGAGATCTCTTCAGATCTGCGATGAGCTTGCTGCGGTTCGTCATCATGGTTCCTTGGCAAGGGAAGTCCGGTAACTGCAGGCTGGCTGCGACTGTCTGTAGGTTATCGGCAATAGCGGGAAAAGCTGAAAGAGGGGAGCGGCCGCCAAGCGGGTCAGGGGAGTTCCTCGGCCGTTGTGGTCATCACCAGCTTACCGTGTTTGACCCCCTTGACGCCGATCAGCCCATCGGCGATCATCTTCACATCCCTGGCCTTTCCCCGTACGACCAGGACCTCGAGACAGTTGTGGGCATCCAGATGGACATGCAGGGCAGAGACGATCTGCTGGTGGTAGGTGTGCTGGTGTTCGGTGAGCCTGTCGGACAGGTCGCGGACATGGTGGTTGTAGACCAGGGTAACCGTGCCCACCGTTTCTTCGTCCCCCCCTTCCCATTTCAGCTCCACCAGAGAGGAGCGGATCAGATCACGGATCGCCTCGGACCGGTTCATGTAGCCCTTCTGCCCGATCAGCCGGTCGAAGCTCGCCAGCAACTGGTCATCCATGGATATGCCGAAGCGTATGGTCTCTCCCATCGGGTCCCCCTCACTCCTTACAGCGCCGAAAGACGTATGCCACCACAAAGAGCAGTGCATTGACGAGCACGATCACCCCACCGGTCGGCAGGTTGGCGACGGACGACACGAAGATCCCCCCGACCACGGAGACAACTGCACAGACAGCCGCTATCACGATGGTGCTCCTGAATCCTCTGGCCACCTGCAGGGCGGTTACCGCCGGGAAAATGAGCAGCGCCGATATCAGCATGATCCCCATCACCTTCATGGCCAGAACCACGGTCAGGGCGGTCAGCAGCACCAGGAGACGGTTGATTGCCGCGACCCGGATGCCGGAGCTCCGCGCCAGTTCTTCGTCAAAGGTAATGGCAAAGAGGTCGTGGTAATACAGGGCAATGGCCACGAGGACGACGAGAAAGAGGGCTGCGGCAATCCAGGTTTCCAGGGGGCTGATGGCCAGGATGCTGCCAAACAGGTAGCTGAACAGGTCGACATTGAAGCCGCCGGCCACGCTGGCCAGGACAACACCACTGGCAATGCCGAGCGAAGAGACGATCCCGATGGCGGTATCACCGTAGATCCGGGCCTTGTCCGTCAGACGAAGGATGCCGAGGGAGGCGAGCATGACCAGCGGAATGGCGGCCAGCGACACACTCTGGGCGCCGACGCGGGTCAGCAGGAGAACGGCGACACTGCCGAAGGTCACATGGGCAAGGCCGTCGCCGATGAGCGACAAACGGCGCAGCACCAGGAACACGCCGAGAATGGCACAGAGAACTGCCACCAGGGTGCCGGCAATGAGGGCCCGCTGCATGAAGCCGTAGCTGAGGATTTCGGTAATGGGCATGGGAAACCTTGAAAAGCGCTCGGGGTTCAGGGCTCGGGGCTCGGAACTGAAAGATCGGGCACCGGGCGTTATTGGTGGTGCCGGTGGCAGATCAGGTGCTGCGCATACTCACCGAAAAACGCCGTCATCTCCTCGGAGCGGCAGAAATCGTCGAAGTCACCGTCGAACACCAGCCGTTTGTCCAGATAGATGAGACGGCTGGCATAGTGGCCGATGCTCCAGGTATCGTGGGTTACCAGTACGATGGTAACGCCGTGGTCCCGGTTCAACTGCTTGAGCACGGCGTAGAAATTCTCCCGTGTCTCCGGATCGAGGGCGGTGGTCGGCTCGTCAAGAATCAGCAGCGAAGGCGACCCAACCATGGCCCTGGCCAAAAGGACCCGCTGCTGCTGGCCGCCGGACAGCTCACCGAGCCGGCGCGTGCCGAGACCGCCAATCCCCATGACATCCAGGACATTGTCCACCAGCACCGCGTCCTCCCTGGACCGCCGCCGTGGAAACCCCTTGCCGGCCAGGAGCCCAAGGCTCACCACCTCGGCCACGGTGCCGGGGAAGTTGGGATTGAAGTTGCGTAACCGCTGGGGAAGATAGCCGATCCGCTGCCACGAGGCATAGTGACAGATGGGGGTGCCGAAAAGGGAGATCTCTCCCCGTTTCGGCGCCACCAGCCCGAGCATGAGTTTGATCAGGGTACTCTTTCCCGAACCGTTCGGACCGACTATCCCCAGATAGTCGCCGGCCTGCAGCCGGAAGGAGATATCCTGCAGGATCTCGATGCCACCACCGTAACTGAACCACACCCCCTGGATATTCAGGAGATCTTCCGGCATTCCGGCCCCTTTCCCGTTCGATCTGAACTGCTCTGACCCGTAAAGCGCCCGAACGAACGAATTGGCACGCACGGGACAGCGTGCAGCAAGGATTAACCAGTGGAGGGCTCCTGTCAAGGATTGATTGTGAGGGAGAACTTGCCGGAGATCATGATACGTGCCGGCTACCGGGCGGTAGTGGCGGAAGGGGCAATGAACATTGTTCAGCCGAAATAGGTGGTAAGGCCCCCACCCTTTCTGCGCTCCGAACCATCGTACTCCCGCCGTCCCTGGCGTACCGGGTCCCTGCCGATGGTCACCCACCCGTCGGACCGGCGAAAAGCCACGATCCGGCCGGAGGTTATCAGGCCTTCCAGCAGATAATCTTTGACCATATCGGCGCTGTTGTCGCTGTATATCACCTTGATCAGCATGGCGCAGTCCTCCTCTGTCACGGCCACAAGATTATACTGTATTAATTCTAATTGTCTAGCGCCACGACGGGACATTTTCTCCGCGACTGATGATTAAAAAAATCTGGTTGCATGTGGCAGTTATCCGGGTAAAATGAACGCCTTGGATTGCCTCTATATCTCGTTCAGGACTCGGCATGGCACGTAACCTACGGTTCGGTTCTCGCCTGATTCACCTCCTGCTGCTCGTGGGCTTTGCCGTTTCAGGCATCGGCCTGCTTGCAGCCTGCAACATCATCATCGTTCTCCCACCGGAACAGTTCGCTTTTTTCTGCAGAGTCGCCTTTGGCTCCTGCGCCATCCTCTTTGTGCTGGTCGTCCTGATGTTAATAGCCCGCGGCTTGGCGAAGAGGATCAAGACCCTTGCCGCGGCACTCAACAGGGGTGCCGAAGGCGATCTGACCATCAGGGTTCCGGTGACCACCGGCGATGAACTCGGGCAACTGGCGCAAAATTTCAACGGCATGCTGGCCAGACTTGGCGAGCTGGTAACCAACACCAAGAAGGCCATTATCGAACTGATACGCATTTCCGCTGAAAACAGGGCCGTCGCCGCAACCGTCATCAACGCGGCTGAGACCCAGTCAAACGAAGTGGCAACGGCATCGGCCGCGGTCAAGCGGATCAATGGTTCGGTCGCCAAGGTGTCCGACGGCGTCGAAAACCTGACCGCTTCGGCTCGGAAAAATACCGGCGCCATCGATGAAATGGCCGCCAGCATCAATGAAGTGCGTCACAACGTGGAAATCCAGGCCGCTTCCATCGAGGAGGTCAGCTCCGCCATGGGCCAGATGGCGGCGGTAGTCGAGGAGATTGGTGGCAGCGTGGAAAGCCTGATGCAGGCCGCCGACAAAACCACCACCTCGGTTGCCGAGATGGACGAGACCATCAAGCAGGTCGAGCAGAACGCCCGGGAAACGGCGGCGATTTCCGACAACGTCCGTTACGATGCCGAACTGGGAAAACAGTCCGTTGATGCGACTATCGCCGGTATCGACGAAATCCGCCGTTCCTCCAAGGCAACCCTGGCATCCATCTCCACCCTGACCGAACGGGCCGCGGCAATCGGCTCCATCCTCTCCGTCATCGACGAGGTCGCCGAGCAGACCAACCTCCTTGCCCTCAATTCGGCCATCATTGCGGCCCAGGCGGGCGAGCACGGCAAAGGGTTCGCCATCGTCTCCAGCGAGATCAAGGCGTTGGCCAATCGTACCCGTCAATCCACCATGGAGATCGGCGAGCTGATCAAGGGAGTCCAGGAAGAAACCGGCAAGGCGATGGCTGCCATCAGCCAGACCGAACAGAAGGTCGCCGAAGGAGAACTGCTCTCCCAGCGCTCCGGCGACGCCCTCGCCAAGGTGGTCTCCGGTGTCGTGATGGCATCCCGGCAGATTGGCGAAATTGCCGATGCCACCGTTGAACAGGCGAGGGGGAGCCAGGAAATCCACGGCGCCATGCAGCACGTCGCAGAAATGGTCTCCCAGATCGCCCGTTCGTGCCAGGAGCAGGTTGCCACCAGCAAAGGGGTCATGAAGGCCGTGAACCTGATGAAGGATTTTACCGGCCAGGTGCTGGCCTCCACCGACAGGCAACACACCGTCGGCGGTGTCATCTCCACGTCAACCGGCCAGATGACCGACATCATCCAGGGAATTCGGGATGCCTGTCAGGAACAGACCGCATGCAGCGAGCAGATCGATCATGCCATGACGAGTGTCCAGAGCTCGGCCAACTCAAACCTGGACTCGGCGCGCATCCTGGAACGCGGCGTGGAAAGCCTCTCGGTCCAGATCGACATCCTGCGGCGGGAAATGGCAAAACTTCAGGTGGAATGAGACAGATCATGACCATGAGACTGGCGCGCGTCGCGCTCGGCCTGCTGGCCGCAACCATGCTGCTTACCGGTTTTGCCGCCCGCGACCTGAGCTCTTACAGCGATGCGGAACTGGCCCAGATGTACTCGGCTCGCGGGCTGAGCGACCAGGCACTCCATCACTACGGCAAAGCCATTGCAGCAACGCCCGACTCCCCGGAACCGTATCTGGCCCGGGCCTTTTTCCTGCTGAAGCTGAACCGTCAGAAAGAGGCGCTTGCCGACCTGGATCGGATCATTGCCCTGCAGCCGGGTAAGGCGCAACACTACGTGACGCGGGGGATGGTCTACAGTGAAACCGGAGACCGGAATCGGGCGCAGAGCGACTTTGCAGAGGCATGTCGGCTGGGAGACCAGAGCGGCTGCACGTTCATGAACGAAAGCCGTTGATTCGGGGCACCTGCAAGGAGGTCTGCCATGGTGCGCTACATCGAGGTAAAGAGCCGGAACCGGACGGAGATGATCGACATCACCGCCGAGGTGCGTGAGGCCATCAAGACCTCCGGGGTCAAGAACGGCCTGTGCCAGCTGTTCGTCCTCCACACCACGGCAGGCATCACCGTCAACGAAGGGGCCGACCCGGCGGTCCAGCGGGATATCATCACGTTCCTGAACCAGCGGGTTCCGGCCGACCTCTACTACACCCACCGCGAAGGGAACTCGGACGCCCACATCAAGGCGACCCTGACCGGCAGCTCCCTGTCACTCATTGTGGAGGGGGGCAAGCCGCTTCTCGGCACATGGCAGGCCGTCTTCTTCTGCGAGTTCGATGGCCCCCGTCCGCGCAAGGTGGCAGTAGCGGTGATGCAGCAGGAGTGATCCCCACGCAGCTACGTCAGCGCGCAGCAGCCCCTGCACAGAGGTGACCGTACTCCTCGGCACCGGAGATGAACCTGACGATCCGGACCCCCATGCCGCTCTTCCTGACCAGGTGGATCATCTGGGGCGGAACCTTCTTGGCCCATACCACCCTCCCCTCCAGTTCCACAACCGCCCCCCCCTCAAGCTCCATGACGATCCGGATGAGAGTGCCCGGCCGGAAGATGTTGGTGGTCTTGAGGAAGAGACCACTAGCGGAAATATCCTCGGTAAAGGCGAGCCGTGACGGCTCGTCGGTGCCGAAACGGACGGCAAGCCTCTTTTTCAGGCGGTTGATGATCCGCTTGTCTGCCATGTGGCCACCCATCCCCGGATGGGGAAAAACCTCGCTCAGGAGTTGAGGTACTGGTCGATCTTCTGTGCCAGGATGTGGTAGATCCGTTCGCACTCCTTCAGGTCCCGCTCAAGGAGGGTCACCCGGAACCCCTGGAGAGAGGTATTGAAGGAGGAGAGCGGCACAACGCAGATGCCGGTATGGGCCAGGATGTGGTAGACGAACCGCTTGTCCGGAGAGACATTTGCCCCGCTCACCAGGGACTCCACCAGCTCCTTCACCTCGGGCTTCTCGATGGGTAGGGACTGGCGGCTGTTGAGGAGCCCGTCGTGAAACGCCACCGACATGTAGAACGCGCCGTTGGTCCGGTTGACGTTCAGCCCCGGCACCTCCCGGAGGAAGTTGTAGGTGATGTTGCTCAACTGCTCGTAGCGCCTGATCCGCTCATCCAGGTAGACCGGATACTCCGGGTGGCTCATGATGGCCGGGATACACTTCTGGGGGAGGGTGGTGGAACAGACCTCGTTCATCTTGGTGGTGAGGATGGCAGTCACATATTTCCGGAACCGCTCGTCCCTGTCCGCGTTGTAGACCTCGATCCACCCGCAGCGGGAGCCGGGCCAGGGGAATTCCTTGGATATCCCCTTCAGGGCAATGGCCGGGACATCGCCGATCACGTCGGAGATCGGTACCGTCTTCTGCCCGTTATAGACGATATTGTTGTACACCTCGTCGGCGATGACGAAGAGATCGTACTCCCTGGCAACCGCCACGATCTTCCGGAGGGTCTCCTCGGGATAGACCATGCCGGTCGGGTTGTCCGGGTTGATCAGCATGATGCCGACGATCTGGGGGTTGTACCTGACATGGTTGCGCAGGTCGTCCAGGTCCGGAGCCCAGTTGTCTTCGGGGTTCAGCTGGTAGCAGATCGGCGCGGCATGGGCGTTGCCGGATTCCCCCAGGGTATGGGTGGTATAGGTCGGGGACGGCATCAACACGCGGCTCTCCGGCCGGAGACAGCCGTAGATCTTGGCGATCGCGTCCCCGAGGCCGTTGAAGAAGATGATGTCCTCAGGGGTGATGCGGGCGCCGCCCCGTCGGTTGGTCAGCTCGCAGATATACTCCCGGGTCTCCAGCACCCCGCGGGTGTGGCAATAGCCCCAGGTGTCGTTGGCCATGGCCTCCCTGGCCACGATCTCCTTCATCCATTGGGGGATCACCTCCCCCTTGACGATCGGATCGCCGATATTCTCCCAGTTGATGGCAACCCCGTGTTTCTGGAGCTTTTCCGCCACATTGACGATGTTGCGGATTTCATAGGTCATCTCGCCGGCGCCGGGCCTTACCAGATCTGTACGCATGCTGCCTCCGTTAATAATCTGCTTGAAATGGAAAGAGGCCGTGGGAACTCCCACGGCCTCTAGTATGCTTGAACTCAGTCGTCAGTTCATGATCGGGCAGCGGGCAGACCTGCGGCGTCGATCGCCGCGGCGATGGTAGCTCGAATTGCTGCTGCTATACCGGATACCCTGAACATGGCTTACCCGAATACCATATAGCCGGCGGTTGGTCAACGGTTTTGTGGTACATAGAATCCGTGAGGCATGGAGGCCCGGTGGAGCGAAACGCACGCGATTCCCGCTGCCGGTGGGCAACAAGCCGTATCTGCTGTGCGAGGTCGGCCACCGGCCATTCTTGTCTGGAAAAAGCCAAATCGCGGAAGTGGAGCGGAAACGGGGTTCCAGGTCTCACGAATTGACGTCAGGGTTACTCCACCGCGATGACGAAGCGTCCGTCACGGTCGCGCCAGCGAAGCCAGCCGATCCGCGTATACTCCACCATCACCTGTGCCCAATCGTCATCCACCCGCAGGACCCTGAACTGGGAGCCCCGCACAGGTGTCGCCAGTTCGGGGGCCGCATCGCCGGCCTCCTGCCGGACAACGCCGTAACCGTTACGCAGCCCCGGCAGAAACCTGACGAAGCGACCTTTGAGGAACCTGTCCCATGGCAGGAACTGCCAGGAACGGGGCCTCTCCAGCCACCCCTCCCGATCGGCGTCGTCGTAAATGATCCGGCACCACTGGTCGCGCACCCCCGTCACCACGGCCCGCC
>CAYSMK010000039.1:0-49518 GCA_964432205.1 uncultured Geobacter sp.
CACTGCTACCCCAGGCCGGGGTCGTTACGCTGCCGGCGCCGTACACGTTGGCGTGACAGGAGGCGGTCGAACAGGTGGTGTAGCCGCTGCCGGCGGCGTGCTTGGCCCTGTCGGCAGGGTAGCCCACGTTGGCGACGTCGATGTTCCCGTCGGCGTGGCCAGTGGACGGTACTACAATCGGCGATGTCCCGGCGGCGTGGCAGGAGGTACAGGCGACGGCGTGACCGGCGACCGAGTGACTGCCGGTGGCCGGGCCGCTGGCGCCGATGGCGACGCTGTGGCAGGCGGAGCAGCCGTTGCCGGTGGTGCCCCAGACCGGGGTGGTGGCAGATCCGGTGCCGTAGACGTTGGCGTGGCAGGAGGCGGTGGAGCAGGTGGTGTAGCCGCTGCCGGCCGCATGCTTGGTGACGTCGGCCGGGTAACCGACGTTGGCGACGTCGATGTTGCCGTCGGCATGGCCGGTGGCCGGCTTGGTAGTGGCGCTGGTGCCGGTGGCGTGGCAGTCGGTACAGGCGGTGACGTGGCCGGTGACGCTGTGGCTACCGGTGGCCGGGCCGTTGGCGCCGATGGCGACGCTGTGGCAGGCCGAGCAGCCGGCGGCCGTGCCCCAAGCCGGGGTGGTGGCAGATCCGGTGCCGTAAACGTTGGCGTGGCAGGAAGCGGTGGAGCAGGTCTTGCCACCGGCGCTGTAGCCGATGCTGGTGCTGCCGTTCACGTCGATGGACTGGTTGGTGTGGCTCCCCTTGATGGTGGTGCCGGTTTCGGTCGTGGCATAGTGGCAGCTGGCGCAGTCGGTAGCGCTGCTGACGTGCTTGGCGTGGCTGTTACCCGTAGTGTAGCCCGGCTCGCCGAAGCTGCCGGTGCCGCCGTGACACCCCTTACAATCCAGGTTGTTGGCGACGGCGTTCCAGACGACCGGCACTGCCGCTGCCCCGCCCTTGCCGTCGGTATGGCAGTAGCTGGTACAGGTCTGGGTCCCGGAGGTATAGGTGCCAGCCCTGGTACCGCCGTAGTTAACCGTACCGTTATCGTGGTTGGCCGGAGTGCTGAATACCGTGTCGCTGCTGACGGTCGGCGCGTGGCAGTCGGCGCAGCTGTAGTTGGCGCCGAGCAGGGTAGCGTTATTCATGTGGGCGCTGTGTTTGTTAGTGGTGATCGGGCTGCTGCTGGCGGCGTTGTGACCGTGGCAGCTGCTGCAGCTCGACGGCTTGAAGCCGGTGCTGTGCGGGTGGCACCCGACACAGTCGCCGTTCGGGTGGCTGAGATCACCCGACTGCGGCGCATTGGCCGTATTGTACTGGTGGTATTTCGTCTGGGTGTGGCAGACTTCGCAGATCCGGACCGACGTGTTATGGCCGACCGAGTCGTTACCAAAGGCGGTCATGTTCCTGAAGGTCACCGTCTTGTTCACGTTGGGGCCGATGGTGTTGGGAATCGACTCCACGACCCGCTTGACGTTGGTGGTAGCCTTGTTGTGGCAGGTTGCACAGGTGAATTCGCCGTACTGGCCACCCGTGACCCCCCAGCTCCCGCCCCATTTCGGATTGGTCGCATTGGGCAGGTTGGCACTGTTGTGCAGGAGTGGACTGGCTGCGAGCGCCATTCCACTCCAGAGGCAGGCAACCAGCACTACAAGCCCCCCCATCATTCTGCTTCTGCTCATTCCCATGACAATCTCCTTTTCTCTCCGTAACCCTACGTATCTATCCACTTACCGATATAAATAAAAATCCGTAACACAACGCCTAATACCGGAGTCCTCAACGAACCATCACGCGAAATGACAGGCCAGCAACCTGCTTCCCATTTGCGCCACACAGATAACGCTTCATAATCACTCGGTTTTGCGTTGTTTATTCAATTTTCGTTCAATTTCATAAAGCATGGCACATGCCAAATTAAATTTACCACCCTCACGTTTTGCAGATTATTTTGCGTACCTCTTGAGTTTACGGTTTGATGGTCTATAACCTTTAATACTTTTCAAACAAATTTTGAAAACTGCTTGCCTCACCTGATTTTTATTGATAATAACGTTATTTATCCTGACTAAAAGGAGTGAAGAGGCATGAACATTCACGAGTACCAGGCAAAGGAGATTCTGGCCACGTACGGGATACCTATCCCGCGGGGCAGGGTTGCACTCACCTCGGACCAGGTGGAACGGGCCGCCAAGATGATGGGGGGACGCTGTGTGGTCAAGGCCCAGATCTATGCCGGAGGCCGGGGCAAGGCCGGCGGCGTCAAACTGGTCCACCACCCGGAACAGGCCCAGGAACTGGGCAAAGAACTGTTCGGCAAGCGGCTGGTTACGCCGCAGACCGGGCCGGAGGGACTCAAGGTCCGCCGGATACTGGTCGAGGAAGCGGTGGAGATCGCTCGGGAGTTCTATCTCTCCCTGACCCTGGACCGGGAGAGTTCCCGCTACTGCCTGATCGCTTCGGCCGAAGGGGGGATGGAGATCGAGGAGGTGGCCCAGAAGTCGCCTGAAAAGATCCACGTCCTGAACATCGACCCGTACATGGGACTCCGTCCCTACCAGGCCCGCAAGATCGCCCTTGCGCTCGGGCTCACCGGCAGCCTCTGCGAGGACTGCGTCGAACTGATCCTGAATCTGTACAAGGTGGTGCTGGACAAGGACTGTGCTCTGGTGGAGGTGAACCCGCTGGTGGTCACCAAGGCCGGCTGGCTCATGGCCATGGACGCCAAGATCACCTTCGACGACAACGCCATCTACCGGCACCGGGAGTATCCGGACATGGTGGACTACTCCCAGTTGGACACCCTGGAGATCAACGCCGGCAAGTACGATCTTGCCTATATCAAGCTGCAGGGAAGCATCGGCTGCATGGTCAATGGCGCCGGTCTGGCCATGGCCACCCTGGACGTACTCAAGGAGTACGGCGGCGAACCGGCCAACTTCCTGGACGTGGGGGGCGGGGCGACCCGGGAGAAGGTGGCCGAGGCGTTCAAGATCATCCTCCAGGACCCGGACGTGAAGGGGATCTTTGTCAACATCTTCGGCGGCATCATGCGTTGCGACGTCATCGCCCAGGGGATCATCGAGGCAGCGTCGGAGGTCCAGTGCGCCCTTCCCATCGTTGTCAGGATGGACGGCTCACAGGTTGAGGAAGGGAAGCGGCTCCTGGCAGAATCGGGACTCAACGTCCAGACCGGCGACACGCTGGGCGACGGGGCGGAGAAGATCGTCGGAATGCTGGGATAAGGCGGGCTCAGGGCTCTAGGCTCGGGGAACGGCACACCTTTCCAGCACCCGGACCTGGCTGCTCCCCAAATATTTACATTTCACCTTTTACGGAGATAGGAACTATGTCCATACTCTTGAACAAAGACTCGAAGATCCTCGTGCAGGGGATTACGGGCCGCAGCGGCCTGTTCCACACCCAGCAGTGCCGGGATTACGGCAGCAAGATCGTTGCCGGCGTCACCCCGGGCAAGGGGGGTATCCACATCGAAGGGATCCCGGTCTTCAATACCGTCGATGAGGCAGTGCGCTACACCGGCGCCAATGTCTCAATGATCTTCGTGCCCCCCCCGGGGGCCGCCGACGCCATCCTGGAGTCGACCGCCGCCGGCATCGACCTGGCGGTCTGCATCACCGAAGGGATCCCGGTGCGAGACATGGTCCCAGTCAAGCGGAGGCTGGAGGAGAGCAAGACCAGGCTGGTCGGCCCCAACTGCCCCGGCGTCATCACCCCGGGCGAATGCAAGGTCGGCATCATGCCGGGCTACATCCACAAACCGGGCAAGATAGGTGTCGTCTCCCGCAGCGGCACCCTCACCTATGAGGCGGTCAAACAGCTCACCGACCTGGGGCTCGGCCAGTCCACCTGCGTCGGCATCGGCGGCGACCCGATCATCGGCATGAAGTACATCGACGTCCTGAAGCTGTTCAACAGCGACCCGGAGACCGAGGCCGTGTTCATGATCGGTGAGATCGGCGGCGGTGCCGAGGAAGAAGCGGCTTACTGGATCAAGGAGCATATGAAGAAGCCGGTGGCGGCGTTCATCGCCGGGGTAACCGCCCCGCCGGGCAAGCGGATGGGGCACGCCGGGGCGATCATCACCGGGGGCAAGGGAAAGGCCGAGGACAAGATCCGGACCCTGGAGGAGTGCGGTGTCACCGTCGCATCCAGCCCGACCAAGATGGGGAGCTCCATGCAGGAGGCGCTGGCGAAGCCCGGGAAGAAAAAGAAGTAACGGGCTCGGGGCTCGGAAAAGCGGAACACAAACGGCCGCCTGCTGCAACCAGCATGGCGGCCTTTTTGTCTTTTGCCTTTTGATTTTGCCCTGAGCCCTGAGCCCTCAGCCCTGAGCGGTTCCCAGCCCTGAGCCCATTACGGTTTCAACATCAGATACAAAAGCCGCGTCCGCAGGGAGAGGAGCCGGTGGATGGCGAGCGCGACCGTCCCGCGCCACCCCATGGTGGCGCCGTGCTCGCGGGCCGTGGTCAGGGCTGCGGTGAGCTGCTCGCCGGTCCGCACGCTCCCCTTGGCCGCGCCATGCACCCGGAAATCGGCCAGTTCCTCCGCCAGCACTACCGGTTCGGCAGCCGCGGCAAAGCGGAGCCAGAGGTCGTAGTCCATGTCCAGGTCCTTCGCCAGGTCGAGCCCGCCGGCCCGCGCCCAGATGGCCCGGTTCCAGAAGGTTGCCATCTGGGGGATGAAGTTCTCGGTCAGGAGCTTCAGCCGGGAGAACCGCGCCCCCCGCCAGTTCTTGTACCTGACGATCAGGCTGGTGATCGGCCGCCCCTCCCCGTCGATCATCCCGGCCCGGCCATAGAGCCAGGCCGGCCGGTCCTGGTCCAGGTGGCCGGCAACCAGCGCCAGTGCTCCCGGCCGCAGCCGGTCGTCGGAATTGAGCCACCCCAGCACCCGCCCCCGCGCTAGCGCCATCCCCCGGTTCACCGCATCCGACTGCCCCTCGTCCGGCTCGAAGATCAGCCGCAGCCTCTCACCGTACTCCTCCCGCAGGTGGACCAATAGCTGGCGCGACCCGTCCGTCGAGCCGGGGTCCAGCACCAGTAGCTCCACCGCGACCCCCGTCTGGTCGAGGACCGAGCGGACCGCCTCCTCCAGGAACGGGGCCTGGTTGTACGAGGGCATTACCACTGAAACGAGGATCGGGGTTCGGGGTTCGAGGAACGGGGAACAAGACTCAACGCTCATTTTGCAGCAAATCCCTTCTTGGTTCTGATCAGCCCGCCGAGCATTCCTCGTATAGTTCTCCCCAGCAGATGCCATGCGAGAAACCAGCGCCTCTTAACCTGGGTCCACGGCATGAAGCGGATACGAAAGTCGGTAAGGCTGGCGCCGTGCTTGCGGTAGAGGATGGTCTTCTCCGTCACGAACTCGGTGGAGCCGACCAGTTGACAGAGCTGGCCGAGCCAGATGTCGTGCATCGGGATGCGGCGGGGAAACGGCAGAGCAACGTCGAGCAGCTCCCGGTTGAAGGCGAGGCAGCAGCCGAGATAGCGGTTGTTCCAGAGATTCTTCAGGACGCCGGGGGCGGCATCCAACCGGGCAAAAATGGAATCGGCGACCACCTGCTCCGCCTCGTCCACCACATACCCGTCCAGCGCGATGAGAACCGGCCCAAAAGGAGGGGTGGCGAACCGGTCCCGCACCACGGCCAGCTTGTTCTCCAGCCAGACGTCGTCCTGGTCGGCCAGGACCAGGATGTCGCCGCGCGCCTGCTTCAGGGCGAACTCGAAGTTGAAGATCGGACTCCGGAAACGGTTCCCGGTGAAGAGACGGATGCGCGGATCATCGAATGCCCGGATGATCGCCACCGTACCGTCCGTGGAGGAATCGTCGGCAATGATCAGTTCGTCACCGGCCGCCAGTTGGGGGAGGATCGTCTCCAGCTGGCGGCGGAGGAACCGCTCGCCGTTATAGGTGGCCATGCAGACGGAGATCATGAAGCAGGGACCGGGGACCGGGGACTGGTAACGGCATGGAAAACGGGTACCGGGGCTACCATAGCATTCACTACTTCTCACCTGTTAGTCTTAAGACTGACCGTACACATCACGGCGATGTCCGATCCGGATAATGAGAACGATAAAAACCGCATCTTCAATCATGCAAACAAGACGGTAATTGCCTACGCGGTAGCGCCACAGGCCAGACAACTCTCTCCCCAACGCTTTTCCAAAGCGGCGCGGATCTTCGTGGGTTGCTATTCTCTCGCGAAGATATCTCAGAATTTCTTTTTGGACCTTCGCGTCGAGAGAACGGAGCTCCTTTGCAGCCCTGTCATCGATTTCAACTCTCCAGGTCAAGATCTTGTTCCAGTTCTTCGAGTGTCCATCGACGTGCCGGTTTTTCAAGGCGGGCAAGTGCGAGGTACCTGTCCTCGTGCTCTGCCAGGTATTCCTCCAGAGCCTCACGAAGGTAATGGCTTTTCGGACGGTGGGTGACCGCTGCAAGATGGTTAAGCCTTGACTCAAGATCGGATGGAAGCTTCAGGGTAATCGCCATACAGGTATTACCTCCATTACTCAAATTACAGATAATCATAACATGCCATCAGCACTTGGAAAAGCGAACAGATATTTCAGGGCGTCCATGGTTTCCCGTGAATCCATATCTCACGTCTCCCGTCATACGTCCAGCGCTCGCTCCTCGCCCCGAACCCCGAGCCCCGAGCGGCTTCAGCCGATCATCAGTCTCCCCAGATTCCGCAGCAGCCCGGTGTAGAAGAAGTGGTACTTCAGGATGTACCAGCGCCGCAAAAGGCCGTTGAACGAGTCGAGCCGGGCGTAGACCTCCAGCATCTCCCGCTGGGGAGGCGTCAGCCGGTCGCGATAACGGTCGAGGAAGGCGGCCCCCTGGCCAAGCACCTGCCGGATGATCGCCCGTGCCTGCTGCCATTGGGTGAAACGGCGCAGCACATCGCCCGGCGTGAATCCCTGGGCACCTATCTCGTTCACCCCGTGCTGGCGGTAGAGGACGAGAGGGGCGTCGACAAAGCCGACCTGACCGAAGGCGGCAGATACGAGCACGAGCCACCAGTCGTGCATGACCGCTGCCGTAGGTATCGGCAGGGCCAGGTCGCGGGCGGCCCGGTTGAAGAGCATCGTGCAGCCGGTGGCGTAGTTCTGGACCAGGACCCGGTTCAGGTGGGCGGAGAGGGATGGGGCGGTGTGCTGATAGCGCCAGAGTGACGGCTGCACTACTGTCAGCCGTTCGTCCGTCACGGTCAGATCGGTGTGCACGAGCAAGGGCAGTTCGGTACCGTGCCGCCCCTCCAACTCCCGCATGGCCGACAGGGTCCGCCCGATCTTCTCCGGCAGCCAGATATCGTCCTGGTCGCAGAACATGAGAAAGTCGCTGTCGGCCTCTGCCATGAGGGCGGCGAAGTTGCCGCTGGCACCGAGATTCCGGCCGGCGCCGGGAACGACGGAGATCCTGTCGGGGAAGCGGGCCTGGTAGTCGGCGAGGATGGACGGCGTAGCGTCGGTGGAACCGTCGTCGCGCACGAGGAGCCGCCAGTCGGTGCAGGTCTGGTCGAGGAGGGAGTCCAACTGAGCGGGGAGGTGCTGCGCGCCGTTGTAAGTGGCGAGGAGGATGGTTACTGTCTGCTGCGTCACGGCGCATTCATCTTTCGGGTTGGGACTCGGTCAATCGGGAGACCTGTTCGGCCATGCCCTGAAGATCGCTCTGGATAGTCTTCCAGACAATTTCCATATCAACCATGAAGTACCCGTGTGCCAACGCATTACGCATTTCGTAGGCTATCCCCCACGGCACTTCGGCATGTTGGGCCGAAAAATCCGGGTGGTAACGCTCTATATTTCGTGATGCTTCACCGATGATCTCGAAATTGCGGACAACCGCATCCTGGGTCTTTTCGTCTCTCAGAAACTCTTCCTCGTCCATACTCCCGACGTAACGGTTGATGCGCTCGATCGCGTCAAGGATGTGGCGCAGATAATCCCTGACCCGGAGCTGGGCGGCTCTGCTCATAATGGCCTTGCCTCTTCAATGATTCGGTCACGAAAGCTGGCAGGCAGAGCCTTTGGCGTCAGCACATCCACCGGGATGCCGAGCAACCTGCGAAGCTCGTACCTGATAGCGCCGATGTCCATCAATGTGGTATCCGGGGTGGGATCAACCAGAAGATCGAGGTCGCTCTCTTCAGTATCGTCACCGTGAAGCACTGAGCCAAAAACACGGACATTGAGAACACGGTGACTCAAGGCGATGTTTCGCACCTCTTCATGATGGGCTTGTAAAGCGATGGAGGGTTTCATTGCTGAACACCTTTCCTCATCTCCATTGAATGTATCCATTATTCGTGTTCAAAAAAACGGTTCAAATTCCAGGGTCAAAATCCACTCTGGCACTATAACAGGCAATCCCGGAAAATCCAATCGGGCAGTTGTCTTGAGCCAGCCAAGCGGCATGAGGCATGGCAAGGAGGGTGTCCGGTTAGGCGGCCGGGTGCTGCGCGCCGTTGTAGGTGGCGAGGAGGATGGTGAGCTTTTTCGTGGCACTCATCGGGATTCTTCCTGGCCATGCCGGATACCGACCACAACCACGGTTCTCGTTTCGATCATGACCCGAACGAGGCCTGCCAGCGCGCAGCGGGTATATATCAGCTGCGGCATTTCGGGGGCTCTGCTTCACTGCCGGAACCCCAGGTATCAAACCAGGAGTTCATCGCGTCTTCGCTGACATGCATGCCGGTCCGGGCATAGTCGTCCCAGCTTGCCAGGGTTTCCTGACGCAGCTTCTCCGCCTCGTCCTCACGGTCCAGATACTGGCGCAGTGCCTCTTTCATGATCCGGTGGGGCTTGCGCTGCTTGATCTCGGCAAGGTGCGCAATCCGCGCCTGTTCATCGGCACTGAGCCGGATAGCCGACAGTTTCTCTCCTGATTTGCGAGCTGTCTGGGTCATCGCTGCCCCCTTCCTACAATGTATAACAAAGTTATCACGGGCGGGCGGAATGCCAGAAGAGATCCGGGATCACACCCTGTCACACCGGTCAGGCATCGGCTATACCCACCCACAGCACCAAAAGCTTGGTGATCTCGCTCATCTGTTTGTCACTCAGTCGGCCGATGACCGGTCCGCACTTTTGCCTCGGCACGGTCATGATCTTGTCGATCTGCACCTCGGAAGCGACGGACAGACCGTTCTCAGCCGACGGCTCTACGGGATAGCGGAATAAGGGCGCCTGATGGAGGTGGGAGGTCAGGAGGCAAAGAGTTACGCTCTGGTGTTCTGAAAAGTGCTTTGACTGTATGACCAGGGCAGGTCGTGGCTTTCCGTAGTCGCCGGGTGCCGCTACGAGGATGAGATCCCCCCGGTTCACTCCTCGCCCCAGTCTACCAGGTCGGCAAACAGAACCAGATCATCCACATCGTCGGCATCCTGCTGAACGATCAGCGACTGCCTCGTGCATTCCGCAGCAAAACCGGCGGCCTTCGTATCAGGCACCCACAGCTGGACAGGCCTGAAGCCTGCGGCACGCAACCGCCCCCGATGAGTCCTTACCCGCTCTTTCACTTGAGAAGCTTTCACCTTGTCATCCCCCATCACGTTACATGTAACAGCACCATTCCCATATGTCAACCGGCATTTGATGCCTTATGACACCCTAACGTCATGCCACGACCAGATGTGGCAGATGAAGCTCTCCCGGCACCCCTCCACCAGGTCATAGACCGGATTCCGATTCACCATGTTCAGACACCTCATTGGAAGCATCTTGGCAGACCAGAAGATGGGGATTACCCTGCCTCCACCGCCCTCCTCGTTGCCTCCAGGAACCTCCTGCCGTTGTGCAGGTCCGGCTCCAGGTGACACCCCTCGGCCCACTCGTTCCAGGCATTGATGAAGACGAGCCGCTTTTGGCAGCTACCCGCGTGAGGGACTTCAAGCCACCAGTCGTGCAGCATCGCTGCCGACGGGATGGGCAGGGCCAGGTGTGAGGCACCGTTGTAGGTGGCTAGAACGAAACGCTATGTATCAAAGGCTCTCCTCCTGCCTCGTATCATCGCAGCTGCCGAGTATATGGAGAATCTCCCCGAAGTGCCGTTCTTCGGATACCGGCACATAGGCACGGGTCCGGCTGCTGAGTTCAGCGATCTGTCCCGGTCGGGCGAGCATCTCCTGGACGGCCGTTAACAGCCCCATTGCCGACCGCTCTTCCACAATAATCCCGCACCCGTATTTACTGACCCGTTCGGCCGGTGCACCGAGATCGAAACAGATAACCGGATAACCAAGCAGAAGTGCTTCCGAGGTTACGTAAGAAAAGGTCTCCGGGCAGATGCTCGGCACCAGCACGGCGTGGGTCCCGTACCGCTCCAGAAGGGAGGGCAGCTCTTCGCGGCGGTACGGGCCGACTACATGAAACCTGCCGTCTGCGCTGCTGTGGTGTGGGGGATAAAGGGTCGTCTCGCCGATAACCGTCAGCGTAACCGACAGGGCGCCGAATGTCGGCGATTCCACCAAGTCCCGCAGGATGTCGATCCCCTTGAACTGGTCAATCGTTCCAACCACGGCAACATTCAGGGTACCGCCGGGAAAGTCTCGCTGCTTCCAGACAAACCATTCTGCTCCCGGAATAGCATGCTCAACCACCCGCAGCTGCGCGAGGTCCGGATACGCCCGCAGCAGATGTGCTGCCGAATCTTTCGAAAAGCAGACGACACCGGCAGCCCCGGCCAAAAAAGCTCCAGCCTTCCGGCACCATTCGGAGCGGTCGAACCCCGCCTCGCCGTACAGGAACCTGAAGGCGGACGGGGCCTCGCCGGCAAGACACCCCTCGCAGATTTCGACATCGTCGGGAATACCGCAGAACTTGCCATCCCGGTCCACCAGGAACCACTTGGGGCAGGCCATGAAAAAATCGTGACACATAACCGTGTAGGGGATGCCGGACCGGTTGACGGTGCCCATGGCTGCCAGCGGATCGGGCCATCCAACCAGCGAGTTCACCACGATGCTCTCCACCGCAAACAGCTGGAAGATTGGGAAAAGGGAATCGGCCCTTTCCAACGGCACCCGCAGCGTTTTCCGCACCTCCTCGCCGGCGTAGGTGGCCGAAAGGGTCCCTTCCAGCGGAGATGCCTGCAGGAGAAGGAGACCGTATCCCGCCACTAACAGCCGCTCTGCCAAGGCATTCGAATAGATGCCGGCCCCCCCTGCCAGGGAGTTGTCCACAATGGCCAGGTTCCTGCCAGACCGGCGGCACCGCGCATCGATCAGGGTGGCCAGAAGATCGCGGAGATCGCGCAGCGGGTCCCGGTGGCAGAACTCATCCACCTCCGCCAGGTACTCAGGGTGCCGCTTCAGCACCTTGGCCGCATTTTCGGCAATGAGTCGGCCCTTCTCTTCGCCGGCAAAGGAGCCTCCGTGGTTGTGAAAAACGTAAAGATTGGGAACGATCAGGTTGCGCATACCAGCCTTCACTGCGCGACGGCAGAAATCGCTCTCCTCTCCGTACCCCCGGCCGAAGGTTTCGGCGTCGAACTGACCGATTCGCAACAGGGCGGTGCGACTGATCGCCATGCAGAACCCGACCCCGGTCGGCGCCTCCACCGGCTCCCATGGGGCGTAGCGGCTGAAGAAACTGTCGATATCGGCCACGCCAAGCCCCTTGAAGATGGGGTTGTCGACGTTGATCTCCGGAAAGCTACAGATTGTCCCGGCGTTCGTCATGGGGGTAATGGTGGCCACCACCGGATCTTCCATGAGTGGTGCCAGCAGTCTGTCGAGCCAGCCGGGCGGCACCTCGGTATCGGAGTTCAGAATCACCGCATCCCCGGAGATCTCACCCAGGGCACGGTTCACGCTCCGCACGAACCCGAGATTCTGTCCGTTGCGCAACACCAGCACCGTCACGTCCCGCTCCGGATTTCCTGCGACAGTCGCCAGATAGGCGGGGAGTTCCGGATCAGTACTGGCGTCATCGACGACGATGACCCTGCAGTTGTTCGAGTTGGCAAGAACGCTGGAGATGCAGACTTTCAGAAGAGGTAGCCCGTTAAAGGCCGGGATGATGACGTCGACGGCTCCCCGGCTCGCGGGTGGTTGCCGGCCGGCGGGAGAACCTGTGAGGACACGCTCCAGAATGGGACTGAGTGGCAGAGCCGCTGCCTGCTCAGCCATTTTGCGCTGCAGGGACTTTTCGATCACAAAGGGGCCGACGGTGCGCAGGTAATACAACAGATTTCTGATATTGGCGGGATTGAGGAGGCTCAGTGCCTTGCGGGGCTCCCGTACGACAGCCAGCAGCATGACGCCCGCCAGCCGTCGCTTTGAATTTGGCGGAAAGAGTGTTCCGAGCACCCGGTCAAACAACGTCATCCCCAGGAGCGGAGGCCACGGTTGTTGGCCGCCATGGCTTGTCAAGCCTGGGCGGCCACGCCAGAGAACAATCGCCATTCGTAAGTGTCAGGTTCGGGTTATAGTACGGGTCGTCATGCAATAGGCTTCCCCACCGCTGTTCCATGACCTCCGTCTCCCGTGACAACCGTTCGGCATTGTCTGCTCCGCGCGAAAGCGACTCATGGTGAATCAGTTCGGCATATGGAGTCCACACGTTTCGGTAACCGGCTGCAAGAAGACGCAGACAGAAATCAACATCGTTGAACGCGACCGGCAGATTGACCTCATCAAAACCTCCGACCTGGAGAAAGGGTTCCCGCCGCACGGCAAGACAGGCCGCAGTCACCGCCGCAACATTCTGCGTCAAGCCCAACCGGCCACAATACCCGGGCTCCGAAGACAGGTACCCGTTGTGAACATGGCCGGCAATCCCACCCAGACCAAGAACAATCCCGGCGTGCTGGATTCGCCCGGTCGAATAGATGAGTTTTGCGCCAACGGCACCAACATCAGGCCGGAAAGCATGACGCACCATCTCAGCCAACCAGTTTCCTGCAACAACTTCAATATCGTTATTGACAAAAACAAGGACTTCGCCGCTTGCCTGGGCGACGGCAAAGTTGTTGATTGCCGAATTATTGAACGGTGCATCGTAATTCACGACCCTGATGTCCTCAAGTTGTTTCAGTCGGGAAAAGTAGTCTTGGGTTTCTTTTTCAACTGACTGATTGTCCACTATAATAATTTCGTAGTTCTCATACGCCGTTTTCTTGCGGATGCTGTCAATGCAGTTACGCAGTTTTTTTACTTGGTCTCCGGCAGGGACAATGATCGAGACCTCCGGTGGCGGGTCGGGCAGGGGGAATCCTGCCGAATAGGTAATGTGTGATTTCCCTTTGCCAACCGTCACTCCCGGATTCATCCTGGCGAAATAATCGGAAAGAGCCCTATGGCCAGCCTTTTCAGCATACGTTTTAGTGTAAGTCGACAGGGCCGTTGACCCGCCCGTAGCCCGCCAATGGTACAGCACACGGGGGAGATGACGAATCCGCGACGGCTCGGTCGCAGCAACGCACCTCAGACAGAGGTCGTAGTCCTGGCTCCCCTCGTACCCCAAGCGAAAACCGCCCACCCGCCTGACCAGTTCAGTTCGGTAGACCCCTAAATGGGAAAAATAGTTCAGGCAAAAAAACAGGTCTGGACTCCAATCCGGTTTGAAAGCAGGCTCGAAGCGGTTGCCCTGTTCATCGATCTTGTCCTCATCCGAGTAGATAAGATCAGTCGCCGGCGCTTCACCAAGTGCAAGGACGACATAATAGAGCGCCAGTTCCGCCAACTCGTCATCGTGGTCAAGCAGGGCAACGAATTCGCCAGTGGCCAACTCCAGCGCACTGTTGGACGACGCCGAAATGTGCCCGTTCTTTTCGCGGTAGACCACCCTGATCCGTTCATCCCGCGCTTGATTCTCCTCCAGCACCACCCGCACCTGCGGATCGGTCGAAGCATCATCGGCAATGCACAGCTCCCAGCGAGGGTAAAGCTGGCCCAGCACCGATTCAATGGCTTTTTGCAGCAGATCAGGTGGCGGGTTGTAGACCGGCATGACAATGGAAATCAGAGGGGTGTACGACAGCGAGGCGATCTGCCGTCGGATTGCCACCCGGTCCGTTTCGGTCAGGGTGTCGTACTCGCGAATCCACTCCGCATAGACAGCATCCACAGTCCGGTCGACCTCCCGACCTGCCACCAGCATGCCCGTTCGCTGCGCCAGCCACAAGCCGACCTTACGCAACGGTGCGGTAAGCCGCCAACTGAGTGACGACTCCATCGCTTCGATGCGCCGCTCGAGGTCGCGGATGCGCTGTTGGTGAATGTTTTGATTCAAGGTCTAACTGCCTACTTGCCGCTATTTGTCAGTAGCTTGTGCAAAGCCCTCAAAGGCCCGGTTATCCGCCAACTGAGCGAAGCATACAGACTGTCGATCAGTTCCTGCTTCTTGGCCAATTGGCTGCGCAGTTCATACGTCTGTGAATCACTCCCGAGCAGGTGCCATATCAGGTCGTCCCGCCCCTGGATGGTTTCGTGAAACATCCTGAACAACTGTTCGTTATTCACTTCGAGGCCGGCAAACAGTGCACTCAGTATCCTGCCGGAATCATTATCCGCATCCGCAGAGGCCAGGGCCAGACGGGTCTGCTCAAGATACTGCAGACCATGTCTGACATCGGGCTCCAGATGGCATCCTTCTCCCCACTCATTCCAGGCATTGATAAAGAGAAGCCGCTCGTCTCCCGTAAAGTTTTCCCTGGTGTACCGGAGCATATAGGCGAGCCAGACGGCATAGGCCGATGGTGATGAGTTCGCGAAAATGGTGGGTTTATTCCTGCGTCGGGCCGAATTGTCCCACGACGGGAACACCCCCCTGAACAACGGATAGGCGGGCTTACGCCGCGCGATCATATTGCGCATGCAGCGGAGGTAATCGTAAACGTCCACCTCCTCGTCGAGGTCATGATCTTCCAGGCCGATCTCGGCAAGGTTCTTTACCCTTGCCCCCATCCGCCCCCAGTAGGGAGCGAACTCCATGGCTGCGTCAAAGCCGATCTCAGCCGGGACGACTTCAGTCCCGCCATCCAAATGATTTTCTACGCGCACCAGATAGATATCGCCCAAGCCGGCCTGGTGCACGGCATTGCGCCAGATCTCGGCCGTCCGCTTCGGATCCGGCAGGAGGCCAGTCCGGTAGACCAGGAACAAAGGCTTGCCGTTGACGCGGATATACCGTTCGTCACGGAAGTCCGGGATCAGGTCGTTGATGAACGCCAGGCTATCCTCATCGGAATAGTGCTGGCCCATCAGGATTTCCTTCTCGGAACCGTCCCAGCGGCGGGTCCAGTTCTCGTTTGCCCAGCAGAGACAGAAGGGGAAGTCCGGCTCCCCGGTCCGCAGTACCTCGTTGAATGGGGTCTCCAGAAGCCGTTTGCCGTTGAACCAGTAGTGGTAGTAGCAGAAACCGTGGATGCCGTACGCACGGGCAAGGTCTGCCTGGGCGGCACGGGCCGCCGGGTCGCGCAGATCGTAGTAGCCGAGCTGACCCGGCACGTGAGGCTGGTAGTGGCCGGGGAAGCGCGGCTGAGACTTGCGGACGTTGGTCCACTCGGTGAATCCCTCACCCCACCAGGCATTGTTCTCCGGAATCGGGTGGAACTGGGGCAGGTACATGGCAATAGGACGGATATCATGCAGTTCACTCAAGACAGCTTCTCCTCAACGGCCAACCTTCCTGATTCAGTAACCCGCCAGACACCGGACCGTAAACTCCCCTCACGATGAATGAGACCTAAAGGGACTCCATACAGCCCTCAATGACCAGAAATAGTGTCACATCTTTTGTCATAATATTGGAATGGTTAACTGCACTATTATGCTCTCCCCGCCACGCATTGTTCTCATGTTCTCAGATGGTACTGGGGGAGGCACATTGCCATGAGTTTGTCATCGGCAGAGGCCAGTCAACTTTAGATCACTATTTTGCTCTGAACTTATTCAGTGCTCCAGAAACATATCGGTACAGGTTATTTATTGCGAGGGCATAGGATTTGTCCACTGAACGACCGATGTTCATGTTTTCCCTGCCTATTTCCTTTAACAACGTGCTTCGTTGCCTTTCTGCATTATCAGTGGCTATTTCCCCTGGCTTTAAGGATACGAAAAATTCACAACCGTAAGTATTGTAATATTGAGCTTCACGCAGCCCAATCAGCCCCATGAGATTAAGTTCCAATATACATAATCTAAAGCTTGACGGAGTAAAAGACCAGCAATGGTAATCCGAATATGTTGCATTTTCTTCTCTCATTATGTTTTCGTAGTGCTCTTTCACATTGTCAATACTGTACATGAGCTGCTTATTATTTTTATACAAAGATCCGAAATAGCTCCACGTTATGTTCCCATTAACATGGCAATTATATGCCACATTTTCCAATCTGGTTTTCGCTGAATGTATTTGTCTATTTTCCAGGCTGGCCGCGAGCAACTCCGGAGTCAAGGTGATTGGCTTGTAACAATCAAAACAATATCTCTTGTCGGGTATCGCCAGAGAAACGATTCCGTCAGGTTTCAGCAGATACTCAAGACTACTTATAAAAGAAATTAGGTTTGGTATATGCTCAACTACGTGTGATGCTATTATGTAATCAAACGCATGCTTTTGACCTATCAACTCACATAAACTTCCGCCATTCCAAACATAGTCAACTTCTTCAATTTTACTAACATCCATGCCGAAAGCGCCATATTTTGCAAGAAGTCCCTCTTTATCGGTATGGTCAACGGTTACTACATTAAATCCTTCGGATTTGGGCGCAATTGGATTATAGCCGGGGCCAATTTCGATCCCCTTGCCAGCCCTGTTTATTAATGAAAATATCTTATCAATTCTATTGTAGGTCATTATTGTTCAATTTGAAGAATAGTTATATTTCGATAGGTTTATAGAGCATATTGTCAAAATTAGTCGCAACACGAACAACCTGTGCATCATCTAAGTTCAACGGAAAACCTCTTGCCTACACGCCTCTAGAAAAGCACTGCCGTATTCCATATCTGGTTCCATGTAATTTCCCTCGGCCCACTCGTTCCAAGATTTCAAAAAAATAATTCGCTTTTCAGATGGGCGGTCTTCTACTTGCTGAATTGCTTGTCGTAACTGTAATCTAAAAAGCTCTGGAGTCGTATCTATCAACACTAAGCCATTATTTCCCGACCGCGGAGTATTGTCCCATCCGGGCAAGACAGTAGGATACGCATCGTATTCACCAGGCAGTTCGACACGATTAGCATTCATGAACTCAGAAAATTTAAAGACTGTCAAATCTTTAGAACACCTATTTAATTTACGCCAGAGCTTATCCGCGAGAGACTGCCTGCGAGAACGTAATCTATCCAGTGCGATACCAGGGCTATTAGGCACTTTTGCGTCGAACCCGTCATTCATCGGATTCCAGTTCCAGTGACGATCCTCACCTACAAAATATATTCCCTTCAAACCTGCCTTCAGCGCAAGGCGTTGCCAATGCTCAACAAATCTCCGTGGTTCAGGAATCTGTGTCGGTTTATACACATAGAAAAGTGGCTTTCCGTCAACCTTGAGATACCGATCGTCACAGAAAGCATCAAGTACTGCATAAAAATGCGCTTCCTCATCGTTAACACCTGGATATGTCTGCTCTAGAAGAATCCTGTCTGGGCACCCATGCCAAACTCCGCTCCAAGTTTCGTTAGCCCATCCTAGACAAAACGGCAGGCGAGGCTCTCCTAATGCAAGAATTTCTTGCATCGGACGTTCAAGAATTCGGCGGCCGGCAAACCAATAGTGCCAGTAACAGAATGCCTCTATGCCGTTCGCCAGCGCCAGTTCCGCTTGAGCAGCCCGTGCTTCGGGCAGGCGAAGATCGTAGAATCCGAGATCTGCTGGAAGATGAGGTTGGTCATGTCCTCGAAACAGAGGTAACGCCTTTACAACATTTGTCCACTCGGTGAACCCCTTGCCCCACCACACATCGTTTTCCGGAATAGGGTGATACTGGGGTAAATAATAACAAATTACCCGTGCCCTCTTTGTAGTGGATTGTTCAGGCATCATGGAATATCACCTTCATGTTCTTCACCTTCCACCACAACCCTCCGCACCGCTTGGAGGAACCCGTCTTTATACTTCAAATCCGGCTCAAGGTGGTTCCCCTCCGCCCATTCGTTCCACGCGTTAATAAAGACCAACCGTTCTTCGAATGGCTTGGATTCAACTCTCTTGACAAGGTCATCAAGCCGTGCCCCGAACCGCTCTGGAGTAGCGTTGCGTATCACGACCCCCTTGGCGCCACGGCGTGGAGTATTGTCCCAGCTCACCATAATCGATCGAAAATGTGGATAAGATAGCTCCCGGGGATTGAGATACCTGACGGCTTCCTCGTAATCAAATACTTTAAGCCGCCAACTCAAAATCCCCTGCTTCAAGTTTCTCTTTAATTTGTCAAATGACGGACCATCGTTGTTGTATCCAGGGAGGAACCCTATTTTGGGCTCAAAGATAATATTGCTATCAAAGCCAATCTCCCTGAAGTCATAATCAGACCAGTGGCTGTCCATACCCAGAAGAAACGGTTCTGGCAATCCAGCTTTGATACACGTCTCTCTAATAATTTCTGTAGTTCTTAATGGCTCCGGCAGGTGAAGTGGACGATAAATTAAGAATAGTGGGCGGTTATTCAGACGTATGCAACGCTTATCAATAAATACTCTGATGAGCCACTCCGCATGTCTCTGGTCATCTTCAGGTGAGTGAGTCTGTGCTTGGAGGACCTCGCTCTCTTCACCTGTCCATCGTCTCGACCATGGCTCATTAGCCCATGCAAGACAGAAGGGGAAATCCGGTTTCCCTGATTGAAGCACCTCATCAAATGGACGATCAAGAAGCCTTTTACCGTTAAACCAGTAATGCCAATAACAAAATCCTTCAATTCCGTACGATTTTGCCAACTCAGCCTGTGCGTGTCTCGTTTCTGCAAGGCGCAAATCGTATAAGCCAAGATCTGCAGGGATATGAGGCTGATAATGACCAGGGAACAGAGGTTTGGCCTTTGTCACATTAGTCCACTCGGTGAAACCTTTACCCCACCACTCATCATTCTCCTTAACAGGATGAAACTGGGGCAGGTAGAAACTAATTAGTCGAGCTCGACGGTTGTCGTTATTTGCTGAATCCACTATTCCCTCGATGCGCGTTTATTAGAAGTTCCGATGCCAAGTACTCGACGAATGGATGCTTCAGCCGTACTAATGCTAAAGTTGTTCTTCACAAATTCTTGTCCCTTTCTGGCATATTCCTCGAGAAGACTCTCGTCCTGATACAAACTCACAACAGCGTGTGCAAAATCTTCCGGCGAGTCCGCTGGAGCAAATAAGTCGGTTATCCCAAGAATCCCCTCAAGCCCAATACTGGTAGAAACTAGCGGTACTCCTCGATACATTGCTTCTATTGTCTTCCCTTTCACTCCAGCTCCAAAACGTAAAGGAATAACTACTAGGCGAACCGTTGAGTATAACCGCTCAAGTTCATCCTCACTTACTGAGCCGAGCAGTACTATTCGCTCTGACCTTAGAGCAATAATTCTCTCTGGAGGATTTTCTCCTACAACCAAAAACCTAACTGACTGTTCTGATTGGAATATCTCAGGCAACACCTCCTTGGAAAACCATTCAACAGCATCAACATTCGGGGCATGACCAAATCCGCCAACAAACAAAATATCCTTCCTTTGGCTAAAATCATCAATTGAAGCTTTAAAAGTTTCAAAAAAATAAAGCGGGAGCGTCGCAACTAGTTTCTCGGGGAAATTCGCCTCAAGAATTTTATGTTCAACATCACTAAAGGTAAGCAATACATCAGATTGCTCGCAGATAATTCGCTCCATCTGCTCATAGCGACATGCTTCCTCAAGAACAGACTCGTTGCCATCCAGTTCATATTTGCGTTTCAATCTTAGATAGTGAAGATCGTGTACTTGGTACAATATACAAGCTTTTGTCTGTTTTTTAATCTTCTCAATAAACTGCAAGGTAGGTTCAGGCTTGTTGAAGAAAACAAAATCAATGTTATGACCATTCAACCTTAGCCATCTTTGCCAGTTCTTACTCGTCCAAGCCCCGTCTAATGTTTCAATTCCATAATTGTGAAGTTCAGAGGTATAGGGTTCAACTTTCTTAAAATCTGCTGGAAGGAGAATAACTCTCAATCCCATACGTTTAATTAGCTTAAGATACATGAAATTAGTACGTGAACCTGCGAACCTATCATAATGCGGAACCTGATAATCTACAAACAAAAGATTCATATCTGTAGCTGACAACTTCATAGGTATTTTTGATATACTATTTATCTCTGCAGCTACATTTATCACCTTATCAACTGTATATCTAAGCGGTCTAGTTATCCTCCAACTCAAAGAATTAAGGATCTGTTCTTTTTCCAATATCTGTTGTTTCAAATTATCCACTGTTTGAGCCATCTGACCGTTCAGGCGACTAATCTCTTGTTGCTTCCCTATTATTTCTTCGTGAAGATGGTCTATCGTACGGTCCTTCGCGGCAAGTTCTTGACTGTGGCCTTCGTCAGACTGCACTAGCCGCCGTTCATAGCTGGCCGATATGAGATCAAACGCCCTCTCCCCTCCATGCTTCATAACAAGCTTGAGGGTCATATGATCGGACTCGTGGAGGCGAGCCGTGGTCTTTGCCTCGGCATGCTTGAGGCTGGCAGAGAGGATCTCGCCTGTTGTGACAAAAGTGAATTTCTTGGCAATTCTCAGCCAGAGATCGTAATCCATGGAGAGATGGAGTGACTCATCAAGGCGGCCTGCCGCCTCCCAGACATGTCGGGTAAAAAAGCACGACGGTTGCCAGAAATAGCTGTCAAACCACGAGTAGAGGTTATCGAGGGTCACCTTCTCTGGAACGGTTCTGACGATAACATTCCCGGCCTCATCGACAAAGTCCCCTCCCCCCACCACCGCTCCGGCCTCGGGATTGGCAACAAACGTCTCGGCAACCGCCTTCAGCGCCCCCGGATGATACCAGTCATCCGAATTCAGCCAGCCGAAGATCTCCCCGGTCGCCCGCTCGAACCCCTTGTTGACGGCATGGCTCTGCCCCCGGTCCGGCTCGCTCACCCAGTAGGCCAGATGCTTTTCGTACCTTTTGATGATCTCCACCGACTCGTCCGTGCTGCCGCCGTCGATGATGATGTACTCAAGGTTCGGGTACCCCTGCTCAATGACCGACCGGATGGTCTTTTCCAGGTACTTCCCCTGGTTGTAGGAGGGGGTGACGATGGAGATCTTGGGGAGATTACCCTTAACAGGCTTACCTTCTGAGAGGCATGCAGGATAGGCGCTTTGGGACCGGTTGTCATTCATAAGCATTCTTCTCCGGCCATATGAACAGCAGCAACAATAATATCATCCGAAAGCCAGTAGCCGTGCCGACGAAGCCCCTGAAGGCATTCCTTTACTGAATCAATCAGACCGCGCTCCTTTGCAAGCAGAAGCAAACCGATTGTTCCCGTAACCCGAACTCCCAATTGCTTCGCTGCAGTCCGTCCAGCCTTATCGTCGAGAAAAAGCAGGGTTTCTGAACCGACAACAATCGCCAGAGAAATCGCCTGCCGCTCACCTTCATCCACTGATATCAAAACATTTGAAGCCTCATGAGGCAGTTCTTCCGGAAGTGCGGTTACGGATATAAACGTCTGCAATCCCTTTTCAATGGCGCCCCACTCCTCCCCCATCCGTCCCATAAGTTCACGGTGGACCATCGGAGGAATCAGCACCTTTGAAAACAATGCACCCAAGATGTCGAGCCGACCAAGCTTGGCAAGAGCAATGAGAGGACCGGTATTTGAAACGGCAGTCATCGCCCCGATATCTCCCTGACTGTTGCATAATCTTCCGACAATTCGGCTGCTATTTCGTCGGCATCGTAGTTGTAAATACTGACATGATACCTTCCGCATGCATCAAAGAACTCCGGACGCGACATACCGGCAAGCTCGGCGGCTTTTCCGGAAGAAACCTTTCCAAGCTCAAACAGCTTTAGCGCCGCCATGAGCAGCAACTGTTGCTCAAACTCCTCTTTCGTCAGATGAATTGAACTCTCAAATCCTTCCGGATATTTCATTTTCAGCTCCGCATAGCCCATACGTCCTCCCGTTTACTGTAGACACCGAATGACTCGTTGATTCAGATCTCCCCGGTCGCCCGCTCGAACCCCTTGTTGACGGCATGGCTCTGCCCCCGGTCCGGCTCGCTCACCCAGTAGGCCAGATGCTTTTCGTACCTTTTGATGATCTCCACCGACTCGTCCGTGCTCCCGCCGTCGATGATAATCTGGCACACTGCTCTGCCTTACCAGTCCCCAGTCCCCGGTCCCTGCCTTTACCCCTGATTGAATGAAGGGGTGACGATGGAGATCTTGGGAAAGGTGGTCATCATTGCCTCACAGTTCAAGCCAAGCCCTCAACGAGGTATTGAGGTGCTGAAGGTCGGCGTGACAGAGCGATTCCACTCTCTTTTTTATCAGGGCAACGTCAACTAATACACAACCGCGCTTCATTGCAGAGACGACGTTCAAACCCGCGCCCTGCCAGTCGGTCAGAACAAACTCCCCGGCGCCCAAGTTGCCGGTTCTACTGGTGATCGGCACAACGAAGACATCGGCATACTTCCCTTGGTCGGAAGAGACTACAACGGCAGGCCGCACCTTGGTAGTCGTCAGGTCGGTAAAAGGATACGGCAAAAGGATAATGTCACCTTTTGAGAAGTTCATTGTAGACATCATCATCCTCGTTATCCCAAACCTTTTGCACGGATTGCTCGGCAGCGTGCAGCCAATACTCCTTCTCGGAAACAACGGCTGGTTTCTTGGGCTTCTGGTATTTCTGGACGAGGAACTCGATAAAATCGATTGCTTCCCGACGGGCTGCTACAGGCAGGGTGCGAATTCTCGCGTCGATACTCTCCCCTGCCACCTTCGTTTTGTTCACTGCTACAGCTCTAGGCATGTCTTATCCCTCTATTTGCCGGTCAACAGATTGTTGGTTAACAGGCTCTGCCCCCGGTCCGGCTCGCTCACCCAGTAGGCCAGATGCTTTTCGTACCGCCTGATGATCTCCACCGACTCGTCCGTGCTGCCGCCGTCGATGATGATGTACTCCAGATTCGGGTACCCCTGCCCGATGACCGACAGGATGGTCTTTCCCAGGTACTTCCCCTGGTTGTAGGAGGGGGTGACGATGGAGATTTTGGGAAAGGTAGCTTCACCCATTTTTATGGCCTTTTGCTATCGGTTGATGCCAAAGCAAAAACTGCTGGTAACGCAGAGACGCTGAGGCGCAGAGAGAATCAAACAATCATTACGGTTCTTCAAGACCGTTTACCACTCGCCGGATACTCCCAGGCCAATGCCTCTTCATAGACATTTTCAAGCAAACCTGGTCCTCCAAGGTGCCGGTGGACTTCAATTGCCGCATCCACAATACATTGGGAAATTCCATTCGGGTGCATACGCCTTACCCTCTGCGTCTCTGCGACTCTGCGTTAAAAGGTCTCCCGCCGTCGATGATGATGTACTCGAGGTTCGGATACCCCTGTTCGATCACCGACAGGATGGTCTTTTCCAGGTACTTCCCCTGATTGTAGGAGGGGTGACGATGGCTTTTTAAGCATAGATCTTTTCTATTTCAACACACTTGTACTTCCTGAAGATCATCTCAAGCTCGATCTTTCCTGATGCCAGTTCCATTGCCTTATTGACGGCCTCTGCATTGTCAGTGACCTTGAACAGGTTCTTTATCCTGTTAAGATCACTTTTCTTTACCTCAAGATGATCAATGGTGACAATAGCTGCTCGTGTCATTTTGTTCCTCCGTTGTTCGTTACTCTGAAGCTTCGATGATACCAGTCATGCGAGTTCAGCCACCCGTAGATTTCCCCGGGTCCCCCTGCTCAATGACCGACAAGATGGTCTTCTCCAGAGACTTTCCCTAGGGGGACGATGGAGATTTTGGGGAGGGTGGTCATGCGGCAAACACTTCCTCATGGGCAACCGAGCGAGCCGCATACAGGAGAGCGGCCCGGATATCCTCCGGCTTCAAAAAGGGGAAATCCCGAAGAAGTTCATCGATCGTCGCCCCATACGCTACCTTCTCGACGATCATCTCGACTGTCAGACGAGTACCCTTGATCACCGGTTTGCCAAGCATGACCTTTGGGTCCAACACAATACGCTTTAACAAAGTCGCTGTTTTCATGGTATGTCCCCTATTGTTACGAAACGGAACGTCTTTTCAGCAATCACAACAAAATGCTTCTCAAGCTTATCCTGATGTCTTCGCAGCAGCTTGCGAATCAGGACGACCTTGGCACCACTGGCAAGACCATGAGTTCTGAACAGGATTATTCCTGCCGCAATTTTCTTCTGGTTATAGAAGAATTCACCGAAATCCTTGTCGTTCGTGATGAGAATCCGGTGCTCGCTCCGTGCCAATTCAAGCAGATCATCGTCACTCATTCGACAATCATAATCGGGTATCCATTTCACATCATAGCCAGCACTGGAGAGATAATCCACTATTGACTTCTCGACATTCACGTCAGCAACAAATTTAGGATTCACGCTATCACCGCTCCCGCCTCGGGATTGGCGGCAAACGCCTCGGCAACCGCATACAGCGCCCCAGGATGATACCAGTCATCCGAATTCAGCCACCCGAAGATCCCCCCGGTCGCCCGCGCGAACCCCTTGTTGATGACATGGCTCTGCCCCCGGTCCGGAGGGGTGACGATGGAGATTTTGGGAAAGGTAGCTTCACCCATTTTTATGGCCTTTTGCTATCGGTTGATGCCAAAGCAAAAACTGCTGGTAACGCAGAGACGCTGAGGCGCAGAGAGAATCAAACAATCATTACGGTTCTTCAAGACCGTTTACCACTCGCCGGATACCATCTTTCACAAATTTTTCACCGAAATTGATGACTAGCCCTACCTTAAGATCCATCATGCGGAGGTATGTAAGAATCTGGGATTCAAAAATCGGGTTATAGTTCGATGTTGCTTTCACTTCGACAATAACGCTTTCCCCAATCAACAAATCAAGCCTGAGAGGCGATCCGAGCTGATTGCCTTTGTAATATACTGGTACGAGGACCTGCCTTTCAACAGTGAAACCACGTTGAGTCAACTCCCAGGCCAATGCCTCTTCATAGACATTTTCAAGCAAACCTGGTCCTCCGAGGTGCCGGTGGACTTCAATTGCCGCATCCACAATACATTGGGAAATTCCATTCGGGTGCATACGCCTTACCCTCTGCGTCTCTGCGACTCTGCGTTAAAAGGTCTCCCGCCGTCGATGATGATGTACTCGAGGTTCGGATACCCCTGTTCTATGACCGACAGGATGGTCTTTTCCAGGTACTTCCCCTGGTTGTAGGAGGGGGTGACGATGGAGATACGAGGTTCGGGGCTCGGGGCTGTGGGCTCAGGGCGTGAAGTGACTAGCTGAGGGCTCAGGGCTGAGGGCTCGGGGCTGTGGGCTCGGGAATCAGATGGTGAAAAGTTTTGTGAGGGGTTCATGTATCAAGCCTCGATGCAGGGACGCGAGACCGCTCCCTCCGGTCGCTCGCAAGACGCCAGACGAGAAGACCTTTCGCCGACTTACGTCTGACGTCTAGCATCTCACTTCTCACAATCCTTTTCCCCTGGTTGAATGAGGGGGTGACGATGGAGATTTTGGGAAGGGTGGTCATTTCCCCCTCCGCAAAGGGAAAACATCAAATGGACTGCTTATCCGTAAGCCTTTTTCAATCACCAGTCCAGCCTGCATATCCTCCGAATATAAGTGAGAACATCCACGCTCTCGCGCCGCAGCAACAATCAAACTGTCCCAAAAGGACAAATTGTAAGCATCACGCAGAATATTTGCCTTTTCATACGTGGACCGCTGCAGAGGCACAACATCGGCAATCTTCATGATTCCATCAAACACCTTCGACCGTATTTCTGCTTCAGCAACCTGGTATTTCCTTGAGAGCAACCAATGAAATTCGTTCAGTACTTGTACTGAAACAACTATATTTGACTTCCGTGACGTATCTTCCAGGAACTTTAGAGCGATCCTTCTCTTGTCAAGGTCGCTTTGGGATTCCAGGAACGCATAGATCCACACGTTGCTATCTACAAATACTTCAGATCTCCGCATAGATATCCTCGCGAGCGACCTTGACATACCTGTCGACTTTCAACGGCTCGTAAAATGCCTGGGGCAGCATTTCGCTCCGCCTCTTTCTCGCCCGACGGGACTTCGCCTTGAGAAAATCGAAAAAGTCCATCAGTTCCTGTTGTGCTTCTGCAGGAAGTATCGACAAATCAATGAGTTGCTTTGCCGCTCGCATAAAAACCTCCTCTGTACCAGTATTTTCTCCGAACAGGAAGTGCTGAATAACAGTCTACACCAGCCGCAACTCCGCAATCAATACGCGGCGCGGTATGCCAGAGACGCTGAGGCGCAGAGAGAATCAAACAATCATTACGGTTCTTCAAGACCCTTTACCACTCGCCGGATACCATCTTTCACAAATGTACGAGCACCTGTCTTTCAACAGTGATACCGCGTTGGATTAGCTCCCGGACCAAGGCCTCCTCATAAACGGATTCAAGCAAACCTGGTCCACCAAGGTGCCGGTGGACTTCAATTGCCGCATCCACAATACATTGGGAAATTTCATTCGGGTGCATACGCCTTACCCTCTGCGTCTCTGCGACTCTGCGTTAAAAGGTCTCCCGCCGTCGATGATGATCTGCTCACAGGTTCGGGTATCCCTGCTCAATGACCGACAGAATGGTCTTTCCCAGGTACTTTCCCTGGTTGAAGGAGGGGGTGACGATGGAGACCTTGGGTAGGGTCGTCATTAGAGAATCCATTTACCATTACGCTTGATTTCTTCATACATAGCATCCGGAGCAAGATCTATCTCACCAGGCCACGTCACTGCGCCATATTCCAATCCAACCTGCTCGAACACCTCAACGTCACGCAATGCAGCGAATACGCCGGCTCGCTCGGAAAACACAAGGCGCTTTAGATATACTTCTCCGGAAGTACCATCCAAAAAGCGCACGTGGATACCATAGTCAGACATAGGGCAGACTTCAACTATGCGCCAGGGTGATTGGGGTTCTATTCCAACGGCTCGATTTTCTTCGGTGACTCTTTGGCTTCGCATAGGTTCCAATCCTCCATCAACTCAGCACGATGCATGGCAGCCCACTCCAAGACAAGCGCCAGAGCTCGCCTTGGAAGGGTACCCTTTATCACTTCAAGTGTCCTGATATCGATCAGAGCTTCGTGCTCACCATACAGCGCATGAAAATGCGGCGGCGCATGGTCAGCCCAAAACATTTGGATCAATATTCCGAAGAACGAACTAATGGTTGGCATTACTATACAATCTCCGCAACTTCACGAAAAGACTTAACAGACAACGCGTTGTCCCCCGAATCAGTACCCACCATCTTCATTTCTGAGCCACCTGAATATCGCCCCGGTCGCCCGCTCAAACCCCTTGTTGATGGCATGACTCTGCCCCCGGTCCGGCTCGCTCACCCAGTAGGCCAGCTGCTGCTCGTACTTTCTGATGATCTCGACGGACTCGTCCGTGCTGCCGCCGTCGATGATAATCTGGCACACTGCTCTGCCTTACCAGTCCCCAGTCCCCGGTCCCTGCCTTTACCCCTGGTTGAACGCATGGGTATGGTTTTCAACTCGACGGGGACAGGATGGTCAAAGGCCTTTCCTCGGTCAACTTGGTTTTCACCTTGTTCAGTAAGGCACTTGATGCTTTTCAAGCAAGTAAGCGTTGAATTGAAGTGTCATCAATGATCCAGTTTCCCTATGACCGCTCTCGGCCGGCTGAAAGCCAGTTCTCGACGGCCAGTTCCGGCACCCGGTTGAACTCTCTCACATTATCAGTAACCAGTGTCAGCCCGACCGACCGTGCATGGGCAGCGATTAGCAAGTCATTCGGGCCGATCGGCGTCCCGCTCTTTTCCAGATCATTACGGATCTCACCATAATGACTATCCGCCCCTTCGGAGAGAGGCAGCACGTCAATTACCTTCAACAGTTGATCTATCCTGGAGAAAAGCTCTGCAGATCCACGTCTGGCAGCCCCAAAGCGGAGTTCACACGCAACGACAATGCTCGTGCAAATAGCGTGCTCTCCTACAGTTATGATTCGCTCAGCCACATGCCCTGAAGGATGCCGCACCAGGTCGGAAAGAATATTGGTATCAAGCAGATAACGATGACTGGCCATGTCAAATCTCAATATCGTCCAGAGGCAACAGACCTTCATCAACCTGGGGAAAATCCTCATCGAGAACATCCCACGACGCAAGCAGTGCCAGAAGCGAGACCGGCTCAACGGGCTCGAGTATCAACCGCATCCCTTCCTTTCGAATGATTGCCTCATTGCCCGGCAACTCGAACTCGCGCGGTATCCTTAAGGCCTGGTTTTTTCCGTTCTTAAATAGACGGACATGACGCTCAGCGTGCATATTAACCTCCCCGGCTGCGGCCTATGCCAGAGCATATGCTATCACAAAGATCGAGCCGTGCAAAGCGGGAACCATTCAGTGCTCCCCCGGAGGGGGGATGTCGAGTAGCAAGGCTTCATCTTGGTAACTGTCTACAGCACATCGGCGAAGTGCGGCCGCAGGCGCCGGAACACCACCGCCCCCACCACGAAGATGCAGCCGGTAACGGCCCAGTAGTAGAGGGTCAGCATGGGGTGGCTCTGCCAGAACCAGGTGTGGTAGATGAAGCTCTCCCGGTACCCTTCCACCAGGTAGTAGACCGGGTTCAGCTTCACCAGGTTGAGGTACTTCACCGGCAGCATCTTGGCGGACCAGAAGATGGGGGTGACCCAGAAGGCGAACTGCAGGGCCATGGAGACGATCTGCCCCATGTCGCGGAAGAACAGGACCACCGAGGAGGTGAGCCAGGAGAGGCCGAGCAGCAGGACTATGGCGGAGAACAGGTAATAAAGGACCTGCACGACGTGCAGGGTGAGGGGCAGGGAGTAGCCGAGAAACATCACGACAATGACGACGACAAAGAAGAGATGGAGGACCAGTGCCGAGAGGATCTTGACGATCGGGAGCATGCCGACGCTGAAGTTCATCTTCTTCAGGAGAAACCCGTTGTCCAGGATGGCATTGGTGGCGCTTGCCAGACACTCGCTGAAGAAGAACCAGGGGATGATGCCGCAGAGCATCCAGAGCACGAAGGGGGTGTCGCCGGCCGGCTGGGACTTGAACCCCACCTGGAAGACGAACCAGAGGATGATGATGTAGACCGTGGGGTGGACGAAGGCCCAGAGTATCCCCAGGTAGGAGCCGAGGTACTTGGTCTTGAAGTCCCGCTTGGCCAGCTCCAGGATCATCTGGCGGCGGGAGAGGAGTTCGGTGATAAAGGCAGAAAATATACGGATGAAAGGCATCAGGTTCTTTCCCCCACAAACGGCACTACACCTACCCGTCGTATACGGTCGAGCATAAATTCTCTACGGCCCACGTCTAGCATCTCACATCTTGCGGCTTCTTACACTCGTCGACGGGCCGTTTGATAGACCTCATCATTGCGGCGCGGCCCAACTGCCACAATCAGTACCTCGACGATCCCGGCATGTACACGGTAGACAATCCGGACGTCACCGGTGCGGATGCGGCGGCAACCGGCCAGTTCACCGGAAAGCGGCTTACCGGTCTTGTCCGGCTCGCCGTCACGGATGCGGGTTTCAATCGTCCGGAGTACTGCCCGTGCCTGATAGCGGCCCAACGCTTCGAGATCGTCCGTCACTTCGTGGTGGTAGACGACCCTCCAGGTCATGACTCGTCCTCGTCGGCAAACCGCGTCACCATTTCTTCATGACTGATGGCCTTTGACCGGTCAAAACTTTGCAGCCGGTCCCGGGCCGTCAGCTGTATATGCAGATCGTCCAGTTCATCCATCAGTGATTCGTACACACTGACCGGCATCATCACAGCTGCCGGGGCATTGTTGCGCATGACCACATATTTTTCCTGTTTGCCGCTGCACAGCCGATCAAAAATGGATTTGGCGGAACGGGAAACCTCGGTGACAGAAACAGCCTGATCGGAGCGTTCAAGAAGTGAATGCATAATGACCTCCATACTCACAACATTATGTGACAATTATATGATTATTATCTGTCCTGTCAACAATTGCATCGGTTGCCATGTATGTGCCGCTGACCGTACCTGTCTCCATTTAATCCTGTCCCCATTTAATCCGGCAACAGAAGCATACGCCACCTCCCCGAGCCCCGAGCCCCAAACCTACCCCACTCCCCAGCGCCGGTGAACGAACTCTTCACCCAGCCGGAAAAGGAGACGGTCGGTCAACAGGCCGATGCCGACGATGATCATCATGGCCGCGATCACCAGGGCCATGTCGTGCAGTTCACGGCCGGTCATCAGGGTGGAGCCGATGCCGGTGGTCACATAGAGGAGCTCCGCAGCCATGAGCGACCGCCAGGCAAAGGTCCAGCCGAGCTTGGCCCCGGTCACCACGGACGGAAACGACGCCGGGAACAGCACATAGCGGTAGAAGCGCCAGCCAGTTGCCCCGAGGATCGGGGCAGCACGCAGGTACAGGGTCGGAATGGTCCTGACCCCGTCGCGCACGGTAAGCGTGACGGCCATCAGCGACCCCATGATGATCACGAACTGCATGGCCGCCTCGGACAGACCGAACCAGAGCACTGCCAGCGGCAGCCAGCAGATGCTCGGCAGCGCCTGCAGCCCGACCGCCAGGCTCCCCACCGTGTCGTCCAGCAGCCGGATCCGGCCCAAGAGCAGGCCAAGGGGGATGCCGATCGCGAGCGAAACGCCATAGCCGATGCCGAGCCGTACCAGGCTGGCCAGCACGGCCGCGGGGAGGGTCCCGTCGCCGAAACCGCGGACAAGGGCGAGGACAACCTCCCGCGGCGCCGGGAAAATGAGCTCGTTCCAGATCCCCGCCGAGGCCAGCCCCTGCCAGATGCAGACCAGGAGGATCAGAAAGGCGGTGCGGACAGCACCCTTCCTGAGCCGGTCACGCCATTGCCGCCGGTCACCGGCCATCGCCACCTCCGTCCGCCGCCCCCCGGAGCACTTCCCGGCGTAGATCGTCGCGGATCTTTGATGCGATCGTCACCACCTCCAGGTCCTCCAGAAAGCGGTTGCGGGGGAGGTCGATCGGATACTCCCGCAGGATGCCGCCCCCCTGTGCCGCCATCAGGATCACCCGTGTACCGAGCCGCACCGCCTCCCGCACGTTGTGGGTCACGAACACGATGGTCTTGCCGGTCGCCTGCCACACCTCTTCCACCGCCTCGTGGAGCATGTCCCTGGTCTGGGCGTCCAGGGCCGCGAACGGCTCGTCCATGAGCAGGACATCGGGGTCCATGGCCAGGGCGCGGGCCAGTGCCACCCGCTGCTTCATCCCGCCGGAGAGCTCGGTCACCCAGGCGTTGGCGAACCGGGACAGATGGACCGTCTCAAGGAGCGCCATCCCCTTCGCATGCTGGGCACGCGGGTCGAGGCCGGCCATCCTGAGCCCGAAGATCACGTTCTGCAGGACATTCAGCCAGGGATAGAGGGCCGGTTCCTGAAAGATCACGAACCGGGACGGAGCCGGGCCCGTGACCAGCACGCCGTTCACCAGCACCTCCCCGACGGTCGGGGCCTCGAACCCGGCAATGACGTTCAGGAGCGTCGTCTTGCCGCACCCGGACGGGCCGACGACGCAGAGAAACTCGCCGTCCTTGATGGTGAGCTCCAGATCGGTCAGGCCGTGGACCGGCCCGGACTGCCCTTGATAGGTCTTGGCGACCCGTTTCAGTTCAACCAGAGCCATGGAGGGTTCAATTCCCGCGGACCGCGGGGAGCGATCGCGCCTTGAGGAGTTCGTTGAGGAGGGTCACGTCAACCACCCCCCTGAGCCCCGTGGCAAGGTCGGTCCCGCGGGGGAGATAGCCGAGCTCCTGGGCCCAGCGGGCAGAAGTGGCAAGCGGTCCGGCCAGCGGGTCATGGGTAATCTGCACGCGACCGAGCGCCTCGGTCAGGGTCTGGGGAGGGAGCGGCTTGCCGGCCAGTCGCCCCAGTTGCTCGTTCAGTCTCTTTCCTGCCTCGGCGGGGTGCCTGCGGATCCACTCCGTCACCTCCAGATGGGCATCGAGAAAACGCCGGACCGGTTCCCGGTTCCGCTCGTAAAACTCCTTGCGCACCACCACCACGGCCGTCGGAAACCTGCCGTCGGGCCAGAGGGAGCGCTCGTCGAGAAAGATCCGCCCCCCACCCTCCCGGATAAGCCGCGTCACCCAGGGCTCCGGCACCCAGGCGCCGGCGAGTTTCCCCTGCTGGAAGAGCATGAGGATGTCGGCATTCTTGATCGGTGCCACCTGGACATCTTTCCCCGGTACCAGTCCGTTGCTCTTCAGCCAGCGTCGCAACGCCACGTCCTGCGTATTGCCGAGTTCGGGCGAGGCGATCCGTTTTCCCCTGAACTCCTGGGGCCGGCTCACGGTGGAGTTGGCCGGCACCACCAGGGCCGCGCCGCCGCTCGCGGCGCCGGCTATGATCCTGAGCGCCGTCCCCTTGGAGCGGAGAAACAGGTTCACCGCCGGGTTCGGCCCCACATAGGCGATGTCCAGTTGACCGGCAATCAGGGCCTCCATCGCGGTCGGCCCGGCGTTGAAGACCTTCCACGCCACCGCGCTACCGAGTCGCTTTTCGAACGTGCCGTTGGCCCGACCGACCAGGGCCTGGGCATGGGTGATGTTCGGGAAATGGCCGATCCTCATCGTCTCGGCCGCCGAGACGCTGCCGGCAACGATGCAGACCAGCATGATCGCCAGGATCAGCAAAGGTGCGAGTGGCACTCGGAGCGTAGCGGGACGTCCGACTCTCACGAACGTACGCAGCAGCCTACCCATGGAGATGCCCCCCCAGCCGCTCAAGCAGCAGGGCAACCGACTGCTCCACCGTGAGTTTCTCCGTATCGATGGTCAGTTCCGGCTGCGGCGGCGGCTCATAGGGGGCGGAGATGCCGGTGAAACCGGGCAGTTCGCCGGTACGGGCCTTGCGGTAGAGCCCCTTGGGGTCACGGCGCTCGCACTCGGAAATGTTCGTGCTGAGAAAGGTCTCGACGAACCGCTCCGGGCCGATGATCTGCCGCGCCATCTCGCGGTCTTCCCGGAACGGGGAGATGAACGAGGTGATCACGATCAGGCCGGCCTCGTTCATCAGCCGCGATACCTCCGCGACCCGGCGGATGTTTTCCGCCCGGTCACGCGGCGAAAAACCGAGATCGCGGTTGAGTCCGTGACGCACGTTGTCGCCGTCCAGCACGCAGCAGGGGTGCCCCGCCTCGATCAGCTGGCGCTCCAGGGCAAAGGCCAGGGTCGACTTTCCGGCCCCGCTCAGGCCCGTGAGCCAGAGGGTGATGGGGCGCTGTCGCAGCACCGATTCCCGCAAGGCCGGCGTCACCTGCCCGTCGTGCCAGACCACGGTGCGGCGGGCAGGAACTGTCCGTTCGGTCTTCAGCTCCGCATCGTAATCGGTACGGTCGATGATGGTGGCAGCCCCCAGGGTCTCGCCACCGGCGACGGACACGACGATGAAGGCGCCAAGCGCCCGGTTCTTCCGGTACTCGTCGGCAAAGAGCGGCCGGTAGAGGGAGAACCGCGCCCGGCCGATGTCGTTGAGAGACAGGCTCTCCGTTTCCTCCCGCCGCAGACTGTTGGGGTCGACCCGGTAGTGGATCGCTTCGCAGCGGGCCTTCACCCAACTGGTCGTCTGCTTGATCCAGTACACCTCCCCCGGCTGCAGCGGTTCGTCACCGGTCCAGACCAGCATCGCCTCCAGCTCACGTCGCTCCGGGGGCACATTGCCGGGATGGACGAGGATATCCCCGCGGGCCACATCCAGGTCATCCTCCAGGGTCACGGTCACCGACTCTCCCGCTACCGCCCGGGAGGCGGGGGTCATGCCGACGCCGACCGTGGCCACCCGGGTGCGGAAACCGGAGGGGAGCACCATCACTTCGTCGCCGGCGCGGAGCAGTCCCGATGCGACCCGGCCGCCGACACCGCGGAAACTGCCGGGGAGATGGATCACCCGCTGGACCGGCAGGCGGAAGTCGATCAGGTTCCGGTCGCCGGCCACGTATACCTCCTCCAGGTGGGAGAGCAGAGAGGGACCGGTGTACCAGGGCATGTTCGCTCTCTTCTGCGCCAGGTTCTCGCCGCTCACGGCGCAGACCGGGATGAACAGGAGATTGGCCAGCCCCAGCCGGACGGCAAACTCCCGGTACTCCTCCTCGATCTCCCGGAAACGCTCCTCGCCATAGCCGACCAGGTCCATCTTGTTGATCGCCACCACCAGGCGGGGGATACCCATCAGGGCGCAGATGAAGGCGTGACGTTTGGACTGGGTGGAGACGCCGAGCTTGGCGTCGATGAGCAGCACGGCCAGGTCGGCCTGGGAGGCGGCCGTGGCCATGTTCCGCGTGTACTGCTCGTGCCCCGGCGCATCGGCGATGATGAAGCGGCGGCGGGCAGTGGCGAAATAGCGGTAGGCCACGTCGATGGTGATCCCCTGCTCGCGCTCGGCCCGCAGGCCGTCGGTCAGGAGCGAAAAGTCGAGTTCCGCGTCCAGGTCGGCGCCGGACCGGCGCAGGGAAGCCACATGGTCGTCGTACAGGGCGCCGGCGTCGTACAGGAGCCGTCCGATCAGGGTCGACTTGCCGTCGTCCACGCTGCCGGCAGTGAGAAAGCGGAGGATGCCGAGGTCGTGTGTCTGCGCCGTCATCAGAAGTACCCCTCCCGTTTTTTCCGTTCCATGGAGCCGTCCTGGTCGTGGTCGATGACCCGGGTCGTCCGTTCGGACAGGCGCACCTCCTCCAGTTCCCCGATGATCTCCTCGACCGTGGTGGCCGTCGAGGCCACGGCCCCGGTACAGGGGTAGCAGCCAAGGGTGCGGAACCGGCAGAGCCGCGTCTCTTCCCGCTCGCCGGGGAGGAGCCCGGTGCCGGCACCGAACGGGATCAACTGGCCGGCTCGCTCCACCACCTCCCGTTGTGCGGCGAAATAGAGGGGGACCACCTCGATCCGTTCGCGGGCGATGTAGCGCCACACGTCCAGTTCGGTCCAGTTGGAGAGGGGGAAGACCCGCATGCTCTCACCGGCCTGCAGGCGGGTGTTGTACAGCTGCCAGAACTCGGGCCGCTGGCGCCGCGGCTCCCACTGGCCGTGACTGTCGCGGAACGAAAAAACCCGCTCCTTGGCCCGGGAACGCTCCTCTTCCCGCCTGGCCCCGCCCATGACCATGTCGTACCCACCATCCCGCAGGGCATCCAGCAGGGCCTGGGTCTTCAGGAGCCCGCAGCAGCGGACCGTCCCCATCTCCCACGGGTTGGCCCCTTCTGTCAGGGCCTGGCGGTTGGCGTGGACGCGCAGCTCGAAACCGAACTCCCGGGCCATCCGGTCGCGGAAGGCGATCATCTCCGGGAACTTGAGGGAGGTGTCCACATGGAGGAGCGGAAAGGGGAGCGGGGCGGGGTAAAAGGCCTTGCGGGCCAGATGGAGCATGACCGACGAGTCCTTGCCGATGGAGTACATCATCACCGGCCGTTCGGCCTCGGCGGCCACCTCGCGGATGATCTGGATCGCCTCGGCCTCCAGTTCGTCGAGCAGGGTCAGTGTCAGTCGTTCATTCAAGAGCGGCTCCCTTCTTAGTCAGAACGGTTAAAACTATCACACTTGGGCAGGAGTGCACAACGTCCTACTCGTGCACGCAGCAGATATTGTTCCAGCCGGCGCAGAGGTTCGGCCCGTCGCAGGGAGCGCCCATCCTTGCAACAGCATATCCCCTATGGTACTGTTTAAACGGCAAAGTCGGGACGGCCCATCCAGCAGGGAAGAATCCGGATTGATACGGATAGCACGGAGGTTCAACCATGGGACCGCTCGCTCAACAATCTGATCAGCGTTATACTTATGGAGAATACCTTACGTGGGATGCGGACGAACGATGGGAACTGATTGACGGCATACCGCACAACATGACTCCGGCACCCGGAAGGAACCATCAGAGGATTGCCGGAAATATCTATCGAAAAATTGCCGATTTCCTTGATAACAGAACCTGCGAAGTGTATATCGCGCCATTCGATGTCCGCCTCCCGCTGGCAGACGAACCGGACAGCAAAATCACCACGGTAGTACAGCCTGACATCATTGTGGTCTGCGACGCATCAAAACTCGATGACGCAGGATGTAAGGGTCCTCCTGACCTTATTGTCGAGATACTCTCTCCGTCAACCGCCAGAAAAGACCTCAAGGAAAAATTCAATCTCTATGAAAGCCGTGGGGTTCGGGAATACTGGATTGTCGATCCGGATGCCAAAACCATCATGGTGTTTCATCTGGATCAAACCGGCAGCTACGGCCGGCCCTCTGTATATGCAGGGGAGGAAATACTTCCGGTATCGGTGCTTTCAGGGCTGGAACTGGATCTGACGGCACTGTTCGCCTAAAGGTGTTGTCCGGAAGTAACCGTTATTACCCTGAAGACAAAATACCGTCACTATTTCGGAGACGATGCCATGGGGTCACCAGTCAGAAAAATTAACCGACCGTACACGTATGCGGATTACGTCACCTGGCCCGATGAAGAGCGATGGGAAGTTATCGACGGTGAAGCATATGCCATGACTCCTGCCCCGACAACCGTGCATCAGCGGATAAGTCGCGAACTGGGCAGAATTGTGGTTTCGTTTTTTCGCGGGAAGACATGCGAGCCGTTCTCTGCCCCTACCGACGTAGTACTTGACGACCGGAACATTGTTCAACCGGACATTCTGGTGGTCTGTGATCCTTCAAAGATAACGGAAAAAAACATCCAGGGTGCGCCTGACCTGGTGGCAGAGATTCTCTCTCCCTCAACATCAATAAAGGACCGGCGAGAGAAGAGAAGGCTTTACGAGCGGTTCGGCGTCCGTGAGTACATCATTATTGATCCTTCAGGAGAAGCGGCTGAACGGTTTGCACTGATTGAAGGGCGATATGGCGCCCCTGACATCTTCAACTGGGACGAGACGTTGACATCAAGCGCCTTCCCTGAACTCACCATATCGCTCTGGGAGGTATTCGGCAAGGAATTACCTCCACAGCTCCATCCATCCTGACTATGTACTCACCCTGTCAACTTATTGTTTTGTTATCATCCGCTGATATCCCCCTTCAATTGACCTCCAGCAGCCACTTCCACATCGGCAGCACGCGGATTTCGCTCCCCTCCAGTACAACCGTCTCCTCCGCCTCGCCCGAAAGCAGCAGCAATCGCTCGACCTTCAACTCGCCTGCCGCAGCGGCGAGCCCTGCCATCTCACGCTGGCGGGTCTTGGCATCGGCCAGAGAATAGCAGACCTGAATGGCCGTTGTGACAACCCCCTTTTCGCGGACCACGAAATCAACCTCTCCCCCCTTGGCCGACTTCCAGTAATACACCTCGCATCCTCTGCGACGCAGTTCGATAAACGTCGCGTTTTCCATGCTGTGGCCAAGGTTTCGGGAAAAGCTGAAGCTTACGGCGTTGAGCATACCGGTATCAATGCCGTACATCTTTGAGGGGTTGTAGATCTGGCGTTTGACAGAGTAGTCGAACAGGTCGACCGGGAAGAAGAGAAACACGTCATGCAACGCCTGCAGGTAGCTGCGCACCGTCATCTGACTCTTCACCCCCGCAACACCCTGCAACGACTTGTAGGAGTGGATGCTTGCGGAGTTTGACGCCAGGAACAGGGTCAGCTCCCGGATCTCCCGAATGTTCCTGATACCGTAGCGCGGAAAGATATCCCGGTAGAGTATGTCCTGCCAATACTGCTCCAGCAGCGAGACATCGCCCTGCTTGACAGCCTCGGGAAAACCACCGAGGGCGAGAAACTCGTCGAACATCCTGACAGCATCCGCACGCCCCTCGCGGCTATGCGGCAGAGTGGCCGCTCCAGCCCCTCTCATGGACATGAATTCACGGAAAGAGAACGGCCAGAGTACGATCTGGCGGTTTCTACCGGTCAAGGCGGTGGAGAGGTCCGATCCCAGAAGCGACATATTGGATCCGGTCACGAAGATCTTTATCTCTTCAAATTCGTACAGCCGGTTGAGCCATTTTTCCCATGCCGGAACGTTCTGAATCTCGTCCAGAAACAGCCAGATTTTCCCTTTGGGCGCCTCAAGCTCATAAAACGCCTCCATCAGTCGTTCGCAGTCGGCTGCCTCAAACCCCGCCAGGCGCTCATCCTCGAAATTGACATACAGGATATTGGGAGGGGGAACGGCTTCGCGCGTCAGCAGGTCATCGCAGACCAGACGCATCAGCGAAGACTTGCCGCACCGCCGGACACCGGTAATAAATACGATCTCACGTCGGTGCAAAAAACGGTCGACATCCCGTTGGGCATCCCGAGGCGCCAAGCCGCCACGGGAGAGAAACCGCGTCTTGTGCTGAGAGATCAGTTCCTTGAGAAGGTGCTTTTCCATAACTATATATTACATCCCAAATATACTATTTCAAGCGATATATTACTTTAACATCACCCTTTACATAAAACCACATCCCATGGTTGAACCGGTTACGGTTCCTTTCTGGAAATGCGTTTGCCAGACTGGCGAAAAACCGGAGGTCATATTCGCCGGAAGCGAGCACCCTTTTGGCGACGTTGGATACCCCCTGTTGCTCCCTATTGCTCCCCCCAAGTCGAATTTGCAATTGTATGACATTTGCAGTACAATGATACTAGTTTGAGTATTATAAGGAGGACTCCATGGCAAAAAATGCAACTATCAGCATGAGAATAGACGACCATCTGAAGTCGGAAGTGGAGACAATTTTTCATCAACTTGGATTGACCACCAGCGAGGCTATCAAGATATTCTTCGCCGCAGTCCGCAACCGGAAAGGTTTGCCGTTTCAACTGCAACTTGCTTCCGAACAGGCTTCTCCGCAAGATCAGCGGAAAAAGGCGCTCGATGCCATTATGGGGGCCTACCCATTAATGACCTCCAGTACCGAATTTTCCAAACTGAAACAGGAAGAGATTGATCTTGAGGAGAGGAAGATTCGGCGATGATTTATGTACTCGATGCCTGTGCCCTCCTGAGTCTCATCAAGAATGAAGACGGAGCATCAATAGTCAGGCAAGCCCTTGAAGCTGAAGAAAACATATGTTACGTCCATGCAGTCAATCTCTGCGAGGTCTATTACGACAGCCTGCGCGGCTACGGCAACGACCCAACTGAAGGTCTGTTAGCCAACCTGGTTGCAGCCGGTTTATCTATACGCGATGATATGGATATTGAGTTTTGGAAAGCGGCTGGGAAACTCAAAGCCCGAGGGCGTATCTCTCTTGCCGATTGTTTTGCTGTTGCGCTAACCGTGCGTGAGGATGCGGTACTGTTGACATCCGACCGCCATGAATTTGAACCGTTGATCGCCACTCCAGGGTTCCAAGCAAAGGTTCAGTTTATCCGATGAGTTATCACTGAATCTGAATGATGCACGGTACTTGTCTTGAAAGGATATCGGATTGACAAGGAAACTGAAGATCAATAAAAAATTCACTCCATGTCCGGTTGATGACGGAGATGAACTGTACCCGAACGGCATCTTCGTTTTCAACATCACCAAGATGCTGGACTAAGATGTAAGCCCGTATTTCCCTCCGAGATGTAAGCCGTCAAAAACGAACCGGATAATTCATGCAAACCAAGTCGCAGCATCCCTACTGAAAAACTCCGCCAACGGAATCCCCTGTCCGCCAACCAGAAGGGTCTTCGCCTCAGGATACCGGGAGCGGAATCGGGTCAGCCCCGCCGTCTTGCCACTTCTGCCACTCTTAACCTCAATGGCCCAGACATCGCACCCCCTGGAGACAACAAAATCAACTTCATGATCGCCCTCCCGCCAGTAGGTGATGGTGAACTCCACCGAAGTGAGGCTGTTGCACAGGAACGCACCAACGGCATTTCAATACGGCAATCAAGCAACTTACTCAATCACTGAGTAAATTTACTCAACATAAATACCTATCGGGGAGTGCCCCTGGCTTGTGACGAGAATGGCAGAAAGGTTAACTTGACCCCAAGGGACTGAGCACCGAGCCGTCTTACCCCGTCAGCGATTCTCCTCAGCGGGGCGGATAGAGGTTTTCATTGTTCCACCGGTTATCTTGCAACGGTATTTCCCCTGTGATACTGTTTCCCCAGCAGCAACTCCGTTTTGCACCACAAAGGAACAGCATCTCCCAACCATATAGCGGGAGATGGGGAAAGGAAGAGCAACACTATGGAAACTCTTCACATTACGATCAAGGACTCTCGGACGAAAGATCTCCTTCTCAGGTTGCTTCATACCATGGAAGGTGTCGACGTAAAAGAAGGTAAACATGCACCGACCCCGGACCCTGCCAAATTGCTGCAACAGCTCTGCGGTATCTGGGCCGGACGTGACATTTCACTTGCCGTGATCAGGGAACGAGCGTGGAAGAGAACCGCCAGATGATCTTGATCGACACCAATATCCCGTCAGCAATAGTTGTATTGTACAGTAAGACCAAACTTGAACCAACAATACGAGGTGTTTCATGAAAGCGACAGGTTCAGCAATTCTTGATCTCTCCGCACTTCCGGAAGAAGCACGGCAGGAAGTGACCGATTTTTATCAGTTCCTGAAGAAAAAATATCGTCGCAGGAGAGCCCAGGAACCCCCCTCATCTGCCGGTACGACGGTGCTCCGTGAAACCGGCTTTATCGGGATGTGGCAGGATCGGACCGACATGAGCGACTCCGCCGGGTGGGTGCGACAACAAAGGGAGTCAACCTGGAGCAGGCATGAGTAGCGACTTGCTGCTTGACACCGACATCCTTATCGATGCCGGGAGAGGGAATCGTGATGGCGTTGTACTGCTGAATGCCCTTGTGACGCGAAATAATGTGTGCCTGAGTGCTGTCACGGAAATGGAGCTGATCGTCGGATGTCGCAACAAGAGTGAGCTACTGGAACTCAACCATTTCCTTGAACAGTTCACGATCATCCCGCTGAATCCTGAAATCGGCGCAAGCGCAACAAGACTGCTAAAAACCTATCGGCTGAGCCATGGACTCCTAATTGCCGACAGTATCATTGCGGCAACTGCCATTGTCTCACGACGAACGCTGGTTAGCGGCAATGCAAAACATTTCTCGATGATTAAGGACTTGCTTCTCCGTACAAGGGAATGAAGCAAGGTCTCACGACTCCAGCCTAGCGCCTCCCGGCCGTTCTTCACCCTTCACTTTCCCGCCCTTCGCTTTCGAGTCACGAGAGCATCGTGAGTAACGCTGTTATGTATTTTTCTAATTCCTTCAATAGATAAATAGATAAGAATGTCCCCTTTGCTCCCCCTGCTGATTTTATTCTGATGTGCATGAATACCGGTGACTTCGTCGCAATCTGTGATATATTTCCTGGCATGCCGTCACGAACAGTAAGAGACATCCCTGTTGAAGCACTGAAGCTGTATCACCCTTTCAGAATTGCTTCAGAACCGCCCCCTCTGCGCGGAAGGCTCGAAGCGGCAAAAGATATCGCCGTGGTGCTGGCTCGGGTAATGAAGGAACAATTCTCCGCCTCAAAAGTTGTTCTGTTCGGCTCTGTTTTACGTTCGGACTTCAGTCAATGGTCTGATATAGATATTGCCGTATGGGGAATTCCATCATCAGACATTTATAAGGCGGCTGCTTTTGTCAGTGGATACAGCAAGACATTCAAAATTGATCTAGTGGATGCTGAGGATTGTTCTCCATCTTTATTACAGCACATTGAACAGCATGGTGTCGAATTGTGACCAGTAAAGGCTTACTGCTTGCTGCCAGGATCGACAGCGAACTTTCGGATCTCCGGCAGGTAGTCAACAGGACCTTGCAGGCATGGGATAAGGCGGCTCAACAAAACGACGATTTCTACCTGGACAGCGTTGCACTGAATCTGCATGCTTTCTATTCCGGCCTGGAGCGAATATTCGAAAAACTGGCTGCCGCAATAGATGGTGAAGTCCCAACGGCTGCCAACTGGCATCAGGAACTTTTGATTCAGATGCAGACTGAAATTCCTGCTGTCAGGCCCGCAGTCATATCCTCCCGCCTGAAAGAGATGTTGGAAGAATATCGTGGATTCAGGCATGTAGTTCGTAATGTCTACACCTTCCACCTCAAACCTGAAAAACTCAAGATACTGGCAGAAAATCTCGATCAGACATTTCAACTGGCAGTTGAGGAGTTGTCAGCCTTTGCCGAGTTTCTTGCGCAAGCAGACGAGTGAGCCGGCTACTACATTCCCCTGCCCCCAACGCATTTCCCGTCTCTGCACCTAGTTCCTCGTCTCCCCGCTCGTTCCTTTATCCTTTGACCCCAAGGGACTGAGCACCGAGCCGTCTTACCCCGTCAGCGATTCTCCTCAGCGGGGCGGATAGAGGTTTTCATTGTTCCACCGGTTATCTTGCAACGGTATTTCCCCTGTGATACTGTTTCCCCAGCAGCAACTCCGTTTTGCACCACAAAGGAACAGCATCTCCCAACCATATAGCGGGAGATGGGGAAAGGAAGAGCAACACTATGGAAACTCTTCACATTACGATCAAGGACTCTCGGACGAAAGATCTCCTTCTCAGGTTGCTTCATACCATGGAAGGTGTCGACGTAAAAGAAGGTAAACATGCACCGACCCCGGACCCTGCCAAATTGCTGCAACAGCTCTGCGGTATCTGGGCCGGACGTGACATTTCACTTGCCGTGATCAGGGAACGAGCGTGGAAGAGAACCGCCAGATGATCTTGATCGACACAAATATCTTTATCGAAGTTTTCAAGGGCAATGCCCAGATCGAACAACTGGTCAGAGGGCTTCTGCCTAAAGAACTTGCCTTAAGCTCAATAACGGCAATGGAGTTGTATTATGGTGCACTGAACAAGCTGGAACTGCCCCCGCAGGAGGTAAATGCCATGGCCACTGTAAAAAGCCAGCTAGCCGAAATCATCCATCAGCAACCGGAAGATGCAACATACGAAGAAATTTTGAGAGAACTTGCCTTCGATCATATGGTGGAACGCGGGCTTGCAGATGCGCGAAAAGGGAACGTCATCACCCATGAAGAGATGGCTCGCAGGATAAGGACATGGCAGAAATAATCTGGACCGTGGAAGCAGAAGTGGTCGACACCAAATATTTGAGCCGTAAGGAAGGAGAGTCAGGTGCAGACAAATAAATCCCAAGAGATTTTCAGTTTGAGCATTTCTGAGCGGATTCAGTTGGCAGAAGACATCTGGGACAGCATAGCTGCAGACCAGAATGCCGTTGAAATCACCGAAATGCAAAAAAACGAACTGGATAAGCGACTTGCAGACTATGCTCTCAACCCTGATGATGGCGACACCTGGAACGAAGTACGGAAAAGGCTATGGCACGCGTTATGACCTACACCGTCATTGTCAGAAAAGCTGCGGAAGCTGACATGCGGGGAGCTGCACAGTGGTATGAACATCAAAACCAGGGACTTGGAAGTGAATATCTTCGTGCGGTCGAAAGTTGCATCGCCTCCATATCCAGACACCCTCAACAATATCCGATTGTTTACAATAATATTCGTAGGTCGCTGCTCAGGCGATTCCCGTTCGGCGTATTCTATCTGACCACGTCAAAATCTGTCATTATAGTCGCCTGCCTTCACGGGAAGAGGCATCCGGCCACGTTTAAATCCAGGACATAATTCATCCCGATCGTAATGTCCCCACCATTTCAGTTTTCCCATCCCCCATGCTGCCTGTCTTCACTCTTCACCGCCTTTCCCTGACCTTGATTCCGGGTCACGGGTCACGAGTCACCAGTCACGGCTTTTGAGTAACCAGTCACCGATCCTACGCAGCGGTGCGGTCAGGCGCCAGGAGAGAGATTTGACTATCGTTCCGACTACGGGTATAGTCGTGGACACAGAGGAGAAATCACCATGCCAGCAAAAGCCAATCAACTTGACCTTACACCTCTCCCTGCACCTTTACGTCGAGAAATAAGAGATTTTTATCAATTTTTGCTTGCCCGTAGCGGGCAGAAAAAATCCCAACAAGCTCCCAAATACTCATTCAGTGACATCTGCGGACAACTCTCCTGGAAAGGCGATGCGGTAGCGGCCCAACGGAGCATACGGGATGAGTGGTAGCGGCGCGGGCAGGCACCGGGAGAGGGTTCGAGCTGCCCGGAGTTTATATCCTGTCCCAGATGTAAGCCCGTATTTCCCTCCGAGATGTAAGCCGTCAAAAACGAACCGGATAATTCATGCAAACCAAGTCGCAGCATCCCTACTGAAAAACTCCGCCAACGGAATCCCCTGTCCGCCAACCAGAAGGGTCTTCGCCTCAGGATACCGGGAGCGGAATCGGGTCAGCCCCGCCGTCTTGCCACTTCTGCCACTCTTAACCTCAATGGCCCAGACATCGCACCCCCTGGAGACAACAAAATCAACTTCATGATCGCCCTCCCGCCAGTAGGTGATGGTGAACTCCACCGAAGTGAGGCTGTTGCACAGGAACGCACCAACGGCAATACTGCAATCAAGCAATTTACTCAATCACTGAGTAAATTTACTCAACATAAATACCTATCGGGGAGTGCCTCTGGATTGTGACGAGAATGGCAGAAAGTCTGACTTGACCCCAAGGGACTCTTCCCAGGGGCTTCTGCAGGGCATCGGTCGATGCTCAGAGAACGTCTATCGGCACCGAATCATCATAAAGGGTCTCCGGAGCAACATCAATTTCACCCGGCCAGATTACGGTTCCGTACTCAACCCGTGCGAGTTCGAAGAGATGCGCGCGGGCAATACGGTCCCATGGTTTGACCGCCAACAGGGGGCGCATGTCAAAACGGCGCAACTCCCCGTTTTCAAATTCCAGATCCAACTGATAGTCAGGTAAGGTTTTTACAGCAACCACATCCAGCAGCATTTCACACCCCCTCACTGCAACGGAGCAATTCTGAACGGCTCCTCGCCGTTTACTGCGAGTTCCCAGTCCACCATCAATTCCTCTTTATGGATTTCTATCCATGCCTGGACCATCTTGAGTTGCTTTTGAGGTATAGCACCATCGAGAATGCTCCCGTCATCAATCGAAATGGCAGCTTCATCTCCTTGATAGCGCACATGAATGTGCGGCAAATGATGTCGGCGGTTATCACGGAAGAACATCAACACCAGAATACCGTAAAACATGCTGATTGTCGGCATATTCCCTCCTTACAGCTTCTGCAAGAGTACCTGGACAGATTCTCGTGTCAAAACAACAACTTTTGATGCATTGCGGCATATCCCTTCAACGGTGCCTTACCTCACATTTCACCCTTCACGGTCTATACATCTTGCGTCCAGCGTCCAGGTAGCTTGTCACCATTTAACCCTTATTCCCAATAAATACATATTCATGTGAGACAAAAAATCAAAACAACCTTTCTACTGGCTTTCAAGAAAGCGAACCAAACAAGTCGCCTCCTCGCGCCGTAGACCATCCGTGACATCCGTGGCTGAAGGTTTTGACACTGTTGCGGGGCCGGTGTGGTTCGCTACTCCTTCACCGTACGACTCTTTCATTCGCTACACCTCGCCGGTTTTGACCGGCACTTTCGGACGCTGTCATGTATTTTCTAATTCATGCAATAGATAAATAGAATGTCCCTGTTGCGCCCCCTCCGAAAATAAATCTGTCCCGGTTTCCTTCTGTCCCGGTTTCCTTCCTCGTTCCTCGCTCCTCGCCCCTCGTTCCTTTATCCTCGCTCCTCAATCTTGTCACCGCCTCAATGCATCCAGAATTTTCCGCAGCGGCGCGGTCAGGCGCCAGGAGAGGGAGGATTCCAATCTTTGCAGTCGAGAGACACAATCCAATCCATTATTTTTCACCCGTTGATAATCATTATCCAAAGACTGGTAAGCGTCTTCCAATTGATGGAACCTGCTCCTGAGAGCATACAGGTCGGAGTAGTGCATATCATCCGTACTGTAATAGTATTTCTGTTCCTCGATATTGGCAGCCTTGAGTCGCAGCATATTGTCGATATCTTCGACCGGATGCATCTCGCTGGTTCTGGTCAGGAATATCTGGTTGCCGCTGATACCGTGGATTACATTCATTTCTGCTGGGAGCATTGTCCTACCGAACGCTTCAACATAGCTGGAACAGGGGTTGACGGTAAGCAGGTAATCGGATCTTATGTTTTGAACTGATTTTGAACCGTAAAGGTCCACAGTCAGATCATACTGGTCCAGGCGACCGGATAATCTGACCAGGCTGTGGGGTAGTAATTCACAGAAAACGTCGTACTTGATGCAGGACTCTTCGAATCGCCTAAAAGCGAACTCCCGCTGGTTTTCGTAAACCAGAGGGACCTGGAACAGATTGGTCCCGTGATGATGCTGCCCTTTATCGCCGAAATTGGTCGTATATGAATCTCTCGGATATACAAAATACTTGTCGGCATCGATCAGGTACTTGGCGAAATACTTTTTCCAGGAAGTTGCCGGCCACTGGGCGATATTGGCGGGAAGACGCGGGTCATCACTAAAGTCAGAATCAGCATGTACTTGATACCAGGCCTCAAACGCCTCCCAATGTTCCTTCAGCCAGGCCTGGCCCCAGGAGCATGGCAACTGCATGAAATACGCATCCGCGCCATCGTTCAACGGGGTGAACGGGAGGTATGCGGTCTCGTTATACCGGTATGAATAGAGTGAGATTCCGGAAATGGAGGGAGAATTCCTGTAAAATTCCAGAGCCGCGAGTGTGTACTGATAGAACCACGGCGAGACAAACAGGTCATCTTCCAGAAGGATTATACCGTCATACTCGGTGGCCAGATGGCCGCATGACAGTATATGCCTGCGCAGCCCCATGTTCTCGGCCTGGGCGAGAACCTCCTTGGGGCCGAATTCCCATTTAAAATCATCGGCGATTGCCTTGACGCTGTCGGGACCGCCACCATCGATGCTTATGATGAGCGTGACAGGTCTGTCGTAATGGGCATTGGCAAGAGATGACAGCAGTCTGCCGAGGGTGTGGTCTCTGTTGTAAGCGGCGATGACGATGGGAATATTCATGGAAAGCCAACTCTATTACAGATGACGTTCTTTGTGCAATCAACGAAAGACGCGGTTCGCAATGCTGTCCAGTATCCTCTTCAGCAGATTACTGTTGGGCCTGCATGCAGACACAGCATCCGCAGTGTCTGACACTTGAACTACATTCGATGGGCGAGCTGATGACTCCGCGATTACTGCGGCAAATATATTTTTAAGCTTTTGAGTTTCGCGGTGGAGGTTGAAATTCTCTGCCACAAATGAGTGGCCTGCGAGTCCCATCTTCGCCCTGAGTTTCGGGGACAAGGCAAGGATGCGCATTGCTTCGGCAAAACCGACATAGTCTCTTTCATCAACGAGGAAACCATTGACACCCTCAATGACCAACTCAGGGATACCTGAATGCCTGGTTGAAACGACGGGCAGACCGGTCGCACAGGCTTCCATGATTGAAACGGGTATTCCCTCCCTATCGCCATCACTGCCGGTCAGAGAATGCAGTACAAAGACATCCGCGTTCTGCATTTCATTCAGCACAACATCACTGGAAACTGCGCCGACAAAAGTCACCCTGTCAGCAAGGCCCAATTCATCGGCCAGTGCCGTCAGTGTTGATCTCAATTCGCCTTCACCGACGATTCTCAATCGGACGTCACCCGTTGCGTCAAAAACTTTCCGTAATGACCGCAGTAGAAATTCGTGACCTTTTTTTTCTACTAAACGCCCCACTGACAGGAACGTGACGCAATCTGCGGCTTCACGTTCAATAGGCTTAAACCTCTCCAGATCTATTCCGCAGTGTACGACCTCAATCTTTCTCTCAAGAGCCTGATCGGTAACAGAAAGTATGTGCTTTCTGTTGAATTCAGAGATGGTTATTGTTTTTGTGGAATTCTCGACAAGCAGCCCTAATCGTCTGCCGGGATCACACTCTCCTGAGACGTTGAGCCTGAAGATATCATAGGCGTGTGCAGTAAATGTGTATGGCACACCCGTCATTTTCGAGACAAGCAACGCCACCAAGGCCGCCTCGGTCGCAAAATGTGCATGGATATGGTTGATTGCGCAGGCAAGAGTATACTCAGCCGCAAGGGCAGCTTGGGCTGCCAGGTTTTGGGAGATGTTATAGTTCGAGGCAAGCTTGCAGGCATGAGGATAATACAAACTATTTGAGGCTGTCTGCTGAATGGCATCATCTGAAAGGCTGTAGATGGGATTGTTGATAAGCACCATCAGCTCTTCATGGCACTCTTGTGACGGCCATAGTGAAACCGTATGAATGTCAACGCCAAGGGATTGTAATGCTATGATCTCGTTGATGACAAAAGTTTCAGAAGGTACCGGGATATGCAAAAGCATATAGCATATTGCGAGATAAGTATCCTCAGTCTGTTTTATGATTGTAGCTTGCATATTCACTATTTGATTTGCCTAAACATCATTATAGGAGATTTCTATAGCACAACCCTAGCAAAATAAGCGTTCAATTATAGTCGAAGTATTTCATGTAGCTGCCGCAAATATCAGATATGATGGATAGGTTTTTATCACCAAAAAGCTCGATTACGGAGTTTTCTCTGTTTTTTCCCTGTGGCTGATACTGGAGATGCAACAAATGCCCTATATCACTCCCTTTTCTTACACCCAAATCCTCAGCAATACGCTGAATAGCATCATATTTGCTCCTCATAAAGTCTTCATAGCGTACTAATATCATTTTATCTTTGTGCTTCAAATATATTTCAGCCGCTATAACCCAACGCATTGCAAGCCTCGCGATATAATGCTCATGGTTTATATTCAGCAATTGGCCGTTCATCACGTAAGACCATGACTCGTTAATGTCATAATTTTGAAGATCTATGTGATCCTGATTACACGGTATTTTTAGTCTATCGAGGATGCTTCGGATATTGTCAACTGGATGACGTATTATGAAAATATATGGTGAACAAGAAAATGATGTCACAACCTTTTCATACAAAAAGGTAAGAGTAGGCTCCTTTATCACTTGAGTTGAAAATCTATGAGGATGACCTTCTACAAATGCCTGGAAGGAAAGAGTGCCAACATGCAGATCCCGCTCTCTTGTCCATATCTCGGGTATATCCAAGGTTTTTGTCAGCTTCCCATAGTCCGCAAAGAGACTGGCAATGGCAGTCGTACCGGATTTTTGGTTGCCTAGTATTATGATCGGTGTTCTTATGGACATGCCAGACCTCGCTCGTTCACAGTCGAATCATTGATAGTGCAAGTGGAATATAAAACTACGGACCTATAGCCCAAACAAAGGCATCATTGCCAGTGTGACGTAATCTGTCTC
>CAYSMK010000040.1:0-49075 GCA_964432205.1 uncultured Geobacter sp.
GGCAGGAGGGGGGAATGTCGAGTAGTCAGGTTCCGCCTTAGTAACTTAAGAGGGGGTTACGGACACGACGATGAAATCAGTAGATACGGCTTTCTCGCCCACCTCACGACTTCACGTCAGCTCCGTTTCGTCGCCACCCCGGCTAGGTACTCGATCAAGAGCCGCACGCCGACGCCGGTGGCCCCTTTCGGCAGGTAGTGCCGACCCTTTTCCTCCCAGGCGGTGCCGGCGATGTCCAGATGGACCCATTTCGCTTTCCCGCTGAACTGCTTCAGGAACCAGGCGGCCGTGATGGTGCCGGCATGGGGACCGCCGGCGTTCTTCAGGTCGGCGACGTCGCTCTTCATCGCCTCGCCGTACTCCTCCCACAGCGGCAGTTCCCAGACCCGTTCGCCGGTTGCCTCGCCCGCCCTGGCGATAGCCCGCGTCAACCCTTCATCCGTCCCCAGCATCCCGGTTGCCTGGTCGCCCAGGGCCACCAGGCAGGCCCCGGTCAGGGTCGCCAGGTCGATGAGCGCAGCCGGCTTGTATCGCTGGGCATAGTGGAGGGCATCACAGAGGATCATCCGTCCCTCTGCATCGGTGTTGTTGATCTCGACGGTCTTACCGGCCAGGGTGGTGACGATGTCCCCCGGCTTGTAGGCGCCGCCGTCCGGCATGTTTTCGGCCAGCGGCACGAGGCCGATCACGTTGACCGGCATAGCCAGTCCGGATGCCGCCTTTATTGTCCCGAGTACCGCCGCGGCGCCGGCCATGTCGTCCTTCATCCGCTCCATCCCTTCCCTTGGTTTCAGGGAGATGCCGCCCGAGTCAAAGGTTATCCCTTTGCCCACCAGGACTACCGGCCGCTGGCCCGGGCTGCCGCCCTGGTATTCCAGTACCACGAACCGGGGCGCGTGCTGCGACCCCTTGCCGACCGCCAAAAGCCCCCCCATTCCCAACGCCTCCAGTTCGGTCCGTTCCAGCACGACACAGCTGACGCCGTCGAGCCCTGCCAGCTCCAGTGCCCTGTCGGCGATATAGGCAGGGGTTGCCTCATTGCCGGGGAGAGAGACCAGGTCCCGGGCCAGCAGTACGCCGCGGCAGAGGGCCTCGGCGTCGGCGATGGCGCTCTTGGCTGCCTGAACCTCCCGTTTGCCCCGGAGCAGGAGCGTCACTGCTGCCAGCGGCCTGGGCTCGTCCTTGCCGGTCTTGTAGCGGGTGAAGGCATAACCGCCGAGAATCGTGCCGGTGGTCGTGGCGGCAACGGCCTCATCCGGGACCAGGCCGGCCAGATGCAAAACAGAACTGGCCGTTGTCAGGCGCGCTCCCCGCAGGGCCTGGGCCGCTGAGCCGGCAGTCTGGCGGAGCCTCTCGGCCGTCAGCTCTCCGGGCTTGCCCAGACCAACCAGAAGCAGCCGTTCTGCCGGCAGCCGACCGCAGGTATGGACGATCTTGGTCTTGTTGAGGCCGCCGGTGAACTCCTTCTGGGCATACAGTGACGAAATGGCCCCGTGAAGCGCGCGGTCCAGTTCTGCAAGCAGGGGCGCTGCGGTCATCTCCTCAAAACAGCCGATTATCAGGGCCGGGCAGGGGTGGGTGGTCGGGTCGGCAACAACAGCTGAATATTTCATGAAATCCCTCCTGTGCACATTTCGCGAACTATTGTAGCCGGATTCACCCGCGGTGCAAGGAGCGGCAACGAAAAAGGCCTCCCCGGATGTCGGGGAGGCCTTTTGTGCAGCATGCGTCCAGAGTGGCGCTAATCGACCTTGAAGGCGATGTAGAGCGACGAATTGCCCCGCTTCACCAGGAAGCGGATGGCTGCCCCCTTCTTCCGGGCAGCAACGGCCTTTTCGTAGTCGCCGACCGTACTTATCTTTTTGCCGTTCACCTCTTTTATCACGTCGCCGCGGGCGATGCCCGCCTCCTGCGCCACGCTGTCGGCACTGAGGTCGGTCACCACCACCCCGCTGGTCTCCTTGCTGCGGAAGCGGGCGGCCAGCTCCTTGGTCAGTGCCTGCACCGTGAGCCCCAGCTTGTCCGTGGCCGTCCCGACCTTTTCTCCATCGTCGCCGTCCATCAGCTTGTCGATGGAAACCGTAAGCTCTTCCGGCTTGCCGTCCCTGAGCAGTTTGACCGTGACCTTCTTGCCGACCGTGGTGGCGGCCACCAGGCGCGGCAGCTCATTCATCTCGCTGATCTGCTTGCCGTCAAATTCGGTGATGATATCCCCGGCCTTGACACCGGCCTTCTCAGCCGGGCTCTCCGGCAGCACATCGGCCACCAGCGCCCCTTTTTCGGCGGAAAGCCCGAACGACTGGGCCAGATCCGCTGTCACCGGCTGGATGGAGACCCCGAGCCATCCCCGTGTCACCTTCCCCTTGTCCCGCAGCTGGGGGATGATCGATTTGGCCATGTTCACCGGAATGGCAAAGCCGATTCCCTGTCCACCGGCAACGATGGCCGTGTTGATCCCGATCACCTCGCCCTTGGCGTTGAACAGGGGACCACCCGAGTTCCCGGGGTTGATGGAGGCGTCGGTCTGGATGAAGTCGTCGTAGGGACCGCTCCCGATGACCCGTCCCTTGGCGCTGACGATGCCGGCGGTCACCGTTTCGGCCAGGCCGAACGGGTTACCGATAGCCATGACCCACTCGCCCACCTGGATGGTATCGCTGTCGCCGAGCCTGGCCGCGGGCAGGTCACCCTTGGCATCGATCTTTAAGAGGGCCAGGTCGAGCTTCTCGTCCAGCCCCTTTATCTCGGCCTTGAACTCGCGGTTGTCGTCCAGCTTGACCTTGATTTCGTCGGCGCCGGCAACCACATGGTTGTTGGTGATGATGTAGCCCCCCTCGATCAGGAAGCCCGAACCGAGGCTGCGCTGCTTGTAGGCCTGGGGCTGCTGGTCCTCGAAGAACCGCTCGAAAAAGTCCTGGAACGGGTCGTTTCCTTGCGGGCCCTGCGGGCGCTGGAATCGCCGTTGCGGCTTGATGGTCTTGGCTGTGCCGATATTGACCACGGTCGGCTTCAGTTTTTTGGCCAGCTCTACGAAATCGGGAGGGCCGGTCTTGGCGAAGCTCTCTTCGCCCACGACCAGGCATCCCAGGAGGAGCGCGAGAGACAGGGACAGGAAACGGGTCACGAACTGAGACATGGCAAAACCTCCTTGGTGTTGAGTGCGCAGAATGTAATTATTCTCTCGGGCAATGTCAACCTGTCACAGAAACCCATTGACCTTCTCTATCACGGCCAACGTTGTCCGGTTAGGAAATTGCTGCACAGCTTTGAAGCCCCGTTAGGGGCGCCCGGGGGATTCATCCCCCGGAAGGATGCAGATAAATCTCTTCGTCACGTACGTGACGGGAGTGGCATTTTCAATTACCCAGAAGGCTTCTGGGTAATTTGAGATTGGTCAGTAGCCTGCTGACCAATTTCGTCGCCATTCAATTCGGCAGAAGCCTTCTGCCATCCATTTGCCGGGGGAAAGCACAAACGAGTTGCTGCCGGCCTCGTACATAAAGCGGTCGAATTCGACCGCTTTAAAATCCGGGTTGTGCAACTGCTCCCAGAGACCGATGAACTCAATAGTCGTGCGGCTTCGCAGCCAGTTCTTGATGACATCGATGGGTTCATTCGGATTTTTGTAGCGGGCAATATCGGTCAGTGAAATGTAGTCGTCCTGATCTTTACGGGAAATGGTGATTTCGCTCCCCTTGACGCTGATGGTACGGTTTTTCATGATTTTCCCTCCACAGCAGTCCCTTTAGTGGAGGCACACCCGGCGAGAACGGACAAAAGCATTTGCTGAAGCAATATCTGCGGTTCCGCCCTCAGGGGCTTCATCAACTCCTGAATCGACCGTTCAAGCTCATCAATCACAAAAAGCGCGGCCTCAATCTCACCTCGGTAACGATCAACAGTATGAGAATGACTAAGCGGGTTGAGCACCCAGCTTACGGTGTGCTCGACTCTGCGCTCAAGATCCTCTGATACTACGCGGCCGTTATCTTGACGATGATCCAACTGATGTGAATCGAACAGACACCCTCAATCCCCCACGAATGGCCTGTGTTATACCGTAACTGATACAGTTCGTCAATTTAACACCTTAATGTTTCTAGCGATTTCGCATCCAGCCATGCCTGGCGCACAAGCAAAAAAAGCCCCGGCAGCGGACTGTCGGGGCTTTGCACGATCTGTTTCGAACTATGAGTCCTAATCCTGTTCCTTGAGGATGTACCCCACCCCGCGGACCGTGTGGATCAGCTTCTTGTCCGCATCGCGGTCGATCTTCTTCCGCAGGTAGTTGACATACACGTCGATGATGTTGGTGAAGCTGTCGAAGGTGTAGTCCCAGACATGATCGGCAATCATGGTCCGCGTCAGCACCTGGTTCGGGTTTCGCATGAAGTACTCCAGGAGCGCATACTCCTTGGCGGTCAGATCGATTTCCTTGTCGCCGCGCCAGACCTTGTGGGTGACCGGGTCGAGCTTCAGGTCGCCGAAACGGAGCTCGGCGCCGCGGTCCATCTCGCTTCTCCGGATAAGGGCCTTCACCCTGGCGAGCAGTTCGGCAAACGCGAACGGCTTGGTCAGGTAGTCGTCGGAGCCCGACTCCAGACCGGCCACGATATCTTCCACCGTATCCTTGGCAGTCAGCATCAGGACCGGGGTCGAGACGCGACGATCACGCAGCTCCTTGAGCACCGAGAGGCCGTCCCGTTTCGGGAGCATCCAGTCCAGCACCAGGAGGTCATACACCTTCTCCAGCGCCAGCTTCAGCCCCTCCTCGCCATCAGCGGCCACATCGACCTCGAACTTCTCCTCTTCCAACCCTCTTTTGATGAAGCTGGAAACCTTTTTTTCATCTTCAACCACGAGAATTCGCATTTGTTCCGACCTCCTCATGCACTAGTATTCACCCGCTCGAAGCGTAATGTTCGTACTACTTATGTCACCAGACCAAGACCGGTCATCTTCTTCACGATATCGCTGGCCGCCTCCTCCACCGACTTGTGGGTGATGTCGATCACTAGCCACTGGGAATTGCGGCGGTAGAGCTGTTTGCAGCAGATCACCTCGTCGAGTACCTCGTCATAGCTGGCGTACTTGCCCCGCGGGTTCTGATGCAGCTGGAGCAGGCGGGCCGACCTGAGTTCGACCAGCCGGCGCGGCTCCACCAGGAGGCCGACCACCCGGTTCTGGTCGATTTCGAACAGCTCCTTGGGCGGCTCGATCCCCTTTACCAGCGGTACGTTCGCCACCTTGTACCCTTTGTGGGCGAGGTACATGGAGAGCGGGGTCTTGGATGTCCGCGAGGCCCCCACCAGAACGATGTCCGCCCGGTAGAGGTGTCTCAGCTCCTGGCCGTCGTCCTGCTTGACCGTAAAATTGACCGCCTCCACCCGCTTGTAATACTCGGCGTTCAGTTCATACAGCAGGCCCGGTTCCTGCTGGGGCGGTATGTTGAATATATCGGACAGCTTGTACAGGAGCGAACCAAGGATGTCCATGGCGTCCAACCCCCGCTCTTCGACCCTTTCCTGCAGAAACTGGGCAAGCTCGCGATTGACCAGCGTATAGACGATGATGCCGGGATTTTCCACAACCACGTCGATGATGTCGACGATCTCCGCTTCCTCCCTGATCAGGTTGAAGCGGTTGACATGGATCTCCACATCCTTGAACTGTGAGAGGACCGCTCTCACAACCCGGTCAACGGTTTCTCCGGTAGCATCGGAGAGCAGGTAGAGTTCTTTGGCCAAATGTCACCGTATATCTGGTTTAGCTACTCTTAATTAAGCACAATAGCATACTATCATTAAAGAGCAACAAAATTTCAACTGCCGATTAAAAATTCTTGCCTAATCTCTTCCTGAAGTTCCGGTCTGGATGCTATCTGTGCCGCCGTCATGGCCATGACCGTCGCCCCCTCCAGAACCGCCAGGCGACCACCTTCCGTCACGGTTGCAGCGGCGAATTCGGGCGTATGGATATGCAGTCCGACGCCGATCGGCACATGAGGGTGGATGGTGGGGACCACCCGCGAAACATTGCCGATGTCCGACGAACCTTTGTGCATATTCGGCGGCGCCGTGGAAATCTCAAGCCCGAGGCATGCCAGCTGCTCCGCATATACCCCGGAAAAGGAGTTGAGGATCATGAGCGGCGCCAGTACCCCGGGCTCTGCCACTACCTCGAGACGGCAGCCGGTCGCCAGGGCTGCCCCCCGGGCACAGTCGGTCACCCGTTCCCGGACGGCCAGCAGCTCCTCCAGGTCATCGGCCCGGACGTAGAAGAAGCAGGCGGCCCGTTCGGGAATGATGTTGGGGGCCTTGCCCCCGTCGGTGATGATGCCGTGCACCCGGACATCGGATCTGAGTTGCTGGCGCAGGGCGTTGACGCTATTGAATGTCTGGATGGCGGCATCAAGGGCATTGATCCCCTCTTCGGGATAGGCCGCCGCATGGGACGGCTTGCCGTGAAAGATATAGCGGATCTTGGCAAGACCCAGCCAGTGTTTGAAGACTCGCCGCCGGGAAGAGGGATGGACCATCATGGCAAAATCGATGTCGCGAAAACAGCCTGCCTCGATCATGGCCGTTTTGCCGACCCCCATCTCCTCGGCCGGTGTGCCAAGGACCACGATCCGGGCATCCGTGCTGGCCAGCGTGCGGTAAAGGGCACAGGCCGCGCCGATGGCAGCTGCGGCAATGATGTTGTGGCCGCAGGCGTGTCCCAGTTCGGGAAGGGCATCCATTTCCGCCAGGATGGCAATGGTCGGCTGTCCCTCGCCCCAGACGGCCCGGAAAGCGGTCGGCATCCCCGCGACCCCTTTCTCGACCCTGAACCCATGCCGCTCCAGCACAGAGGTCAGAAGCCCGGCGGCCCGGACCTCGTTCAGGCCGGTTTCCGGATGGCGGTGCAGCTCCTCGGCAATGGACCAGAGCTCTTCCCGCTGTTCCTGTACCGCAGCAATGATGGCAGTGCGTATCTCTTCCAGAACGGATCACCTTTGAAGTAATTTTAATGAAATTACTTGCCGGACAAGCGGTTGTCAAGGGTTTTTATTGTCAATAGTGCGCCATTCTGATAGGTTAGCGCCGCAACTGCCCGTACGTGATGAAAGGAACCTCATGACCCCCACCACCTGGCTGGAAATCGCCTGCCGCGTGCCCGCCCCCCTTGTTGACCAGGTCGCCGACGAGCTCGTTGCCCTGACCGGCAGCGGCGTCTGCGTCGACAACCAGACCCTCGACACCTTTTCCCTGGATAACGTTACCGAACCGCCGATAGTGACGATCAAGGCGTATCTGCCCGACGAGACCACGGCCCGGGAGACGATAACCGCCATCCAGCAGTTTCTGGATGGCCTCGTACCGGCCGATCGACACGGGGCGCACTCCGTTGCGGTCGTCACCCCGGTCAACCAGGAAGACTGGGCCAACAGCTGGAAGGAGCATTTCAAACCCACCCGGGTCGGAGAGCGGCTGATCGTCGCCCCTACCTGGGAGCCTTATGCTGCGGAACCAGGCGACCTCGTCATCCGCCTGGACCCGGGGATGGCGTTCGGCACCGGCACCCACGCCACGACCCGCCTCTGTCTCCAGGCACTGGAACAGATCCTGGCCTCCTGCCCGGCAGCCAACACCCTTGACGTGGGGTGCGGCTCCGGCATCCTGGCCATTGCCGCGGCCCTGCTCGGCAGCGACCAGGTTATTGCCATCGACATCGACCCGGTCGCCGCGGAGGTCACGACGGAGAATGCCCGGCTGAACGGTGTCGAGAAACGGATTGCCGCCTCCGTTACCCCGTTGCAGATGGTATCCGGCCGCTTCGACATCGTTGTTGCCAATATCCTGGCCGAGGATTTGGCCCGCATGGCCGGAGAGCTCGTTGCCAAGGTGGCCGTCAACGGCTGGCTGGTCCTCTCCGGCATTCTGAACGAGAAGGAGCCGGTGGTCACCTCCGCCTTCGACCGGCTCTTCCCGGCGCCGGCCACGGTCACCAGGGACGGCGACTGGTGCTGCGTGGTATACCGCGCCATCCCATGAGCAGACGACGCATCCTTGTCGCCGCCCGGCTTGCTCCCGGCACGGTTGCCACGCTCACCGGCAACGAGCGCCATTATCTGGCAACGGTCCTGCGGCTGAAGCCCGGCACGGAGCTCATCCTTGCCGATGGCGCGGGTCGGGAATTCATCGGCAGTATCGACCGGGTTGACAGCGATGGGGTGGAAATCGCCATTGGCGACGAACTGCCTGCTCTGCAGCCGGAGGGGCCGGTCATCACCATCTACCAGGGGATGCCCAAAGGGGAGAAGCTGGAGCTGATCCTGCAGAAAGGGACCGAGCTGGGGGTCGGATCGATCGTCCCGTTTTACGCAGCCCGCTCTGTCCCGCGTCTGCGCGACGAGCGGATCGAGGGGCGACTGGCGCGCTGGGAGCGGATCGCCCGGGAAGCGGCCCGGCAATGCGGCCGTCCGGACACGCCGCAGCTGGGGCTGGCCGGTAATCTGGCCGATGTGTTGCGCATGGGGGAACATTCTGTTAAGCTTCTCCTCTGGGAAGGGGAGAAGGCGGTGGGCCTTCGCCAGTTGCTGGCTGATACGCCACGGCCCGATAACGTGGCCGTCATCATCGGGCCAGAGGGCGGACTCACCGGTGAAGAAGTGGCAGCTGCCCGGGAGGCGGGTTATCGTTCGGTCACCATGGGGACGCGGATACTCCGGACCGAAACAGCGGGCCTGGCGATCCTGGCCATTCTTCAGCATGTATGGGGCGATTTGGGGTAAACCAACCCGATCGGTGCGAAAGGAGCATTGTCAATGAAGTGTCCCAAGTGCGGTTTCAACAGCTTCGAGTACCTGGACAGCTGCAAAAAGTGTGGCAACGACCTGGCGGCCTTCAAGATGTCTCTCGGCATCCAGCCGGTTGTCATGCCGCCGGGAGTTTTCTCGGGACAAGAGGCCATCGCGGAGGGGGTGGGGGAGGAAGACTCCTTTATCCCTGAAACAGCCATACCTGCTTCGGCTGCCGACGAGTTCGAATTCGAAACGACCTCGGTCGCACCGACTGAAGCGCCGGCTAGGGTGGCTGAAGATGCCGCCTTTGGCGAAATTTCCTTTGACGACACTGCCAGCGATGCCACCACGACCCCCGGATGGAGCGGCAGTGACCAGGCAGACAGTTTCCCGGGTCAGGATTTCGAAGGATTCAACACCGAGCAGGTGAGCGCCCCAAAAGATGACGTGCTGGCCGACATGTTCGGCAAGGATGAGGCAAAGGCGGCCGAGAAAAAAACAGACCCCGATGACTTCTTCAATTCACCGGAACTGGCCGATCTCTTCAAGGACGATACAGAGGGGAAAAAATAGATCGAAGCTAGGGGCTGCTCTGCTTTATATCGGGCGAGGCAGATACCCCTCCCGTCCTAACCCGAACAGGCCGGACCCAAAAAGGAAAGGCATTTTTAGCCTCAAGATTACCTCATGATTACTCAGATTTTGAATCTGTAATCGTGAAGTAATCTCTAAGCTGTAATAAGTTCCTGAATCAGTATGTTACCCGGAATTGTGCCCATTCGGCGCAAAGTCTCAAGTTGTAAGCATCTACCCGTCTGCCTGACAGACCTTCAGCAACTCCGCGCCGAAAGCCGCAGCCTGCCAGCCCTTGAGCCCGGCTCCGGCTGCCAGCTCCTCCAGGGAAGCCGGTCCCAGGTCGGCCAGTCCCTCCAATGTTTTGTTGTTCACCAGCACGCCTCCTGACACGCCCAACCCCCGTGCCGTCTGCTCGCGCCAGCCCTTCAACGCCTTGAGGCGTTGCTCCTGTGTCCGATTCCGCTCCGGGCGCCGCTCCCTCGGGAACCGCGGCTGACGTGCCGCCGGCACTTTGACCCCTTTGGCAACGACCGCCAACAGCTGTTTGCCGTAACGCTCGACGAGCCGCGGCGACAGGCCGCTGATGCCTGCCAGATCGGTAGCGGCAGCGGGCTTTCGTTCGGCCAGTTCCCGGATCGTCTCGGTTCCCAGTATCTTGAACGGCGGTACGTCCCGCCGCTCGGCCTCCTGCTCGCGAAAGCGCAGCAGCTCTTCCAGGACTGCCAGTGTTGGCGGGGTCATGCGGGCCGCCCCCTTGAAGCGCAGGAACAGCGGCTCTTCGTTCCGTTCGGTCATCCGCACTCCGGTCAGCAACTCGCACTCTTCCAGCACCCATGCCAACCGTCCCTTGGCCCGCAGTTCCGCCTCCAACTGCCGGCACAGTTCGGGCAACAGGGTGGTATCCTTTGCCGCGTAATCGATCATCTCCGGCGGCAACGGGCGCCGGGTCCAGTCTGCCTGCTGATAGCGCTTGTCCAGTTCCACGCCAAACCGCTTGCGCAGCATGGCTGCCAGCCCCACCTCCGGCTCGCCGAGGAACTGGCAGGCAATCATGGTGTCAAACAGGTTGCTGACCGTCATCCCGAAATCACGGTGCAGCATCCGTACGTCATAATCGGCTCCGTGGAACACCTTGCGGATGGCCGGATCTGCCAGGATGGGTCCCAGAGCCGAGAGATCAAGCCCGGCCAGGGGGTCGATCACCAGTGTTTCGGTTGGGGTGGAAACCTGCAGCAGGCAGACCTTTTCCCGATAGTGGTGCATGGAGTCCGCTTCCAGGTCCCAGGCCAAGAGTGGTTCGCCGGACATACGCGAAACAGCCTGTTCCAGGGCGGCGGTAGTGGTGATCATGGTAATTGGTGTCAAAATCGTTCCCTTCGGTATCTCTCGTTCAAAATTCCTGCACGATGTCGTACAGCGTGGTCCGCTGCGCGGCCCGGAAGCCTGCGCCATGGATGAGGTTCACCATTTCCTCCCCGCTCATCCGGAACCGGCAGCCGGCGGCGGCCACCACGTTCTCTTCCAGCATGGTTCCCCCGAGGTCGTTGGCACCGAAGAACAGGGCCACCTGGGCCATCTTCGCCCCCTGGGTCACCCAGCTCGCCTGGACGTTGGGGATGTTGTCCAGCACGATGCGGGACAGGGCCAGCACCTTCAGATACTCCACGCCGGTGGCGGTTTGTCCCCCCAGCTCGGTGTTGCCCGGCTGGTAGGTCCAGGGGATGAAGGCGGTGAAGCTGCCGTGGTCCGCCTGGAGTTCCCTCACCCGGAAGATATGCTCCACGATCTCCTCCGGCGTCTCTTGGCTTCCGAACATCATGGTCGCGGTGGTCGGCAGCCCCTGGTGGGCCGCCTCCCGCATGACGGCGGCCCATCCTTCCCAGCCGATCTTCCTGGGGGATATCTCAGCCCTTACCCGATCCACCAGGATCTCGGCTCCACCTCCCGGCACGGAGTCCAGACCGGCTGCCTTGAGACGGCTGACCGTTTCCGGCAGGGAGAGCTTCGACACCCGGGCGATCTGGGTGATCTCGGCCGGCGACAGGGAGTGGTTCTGCACGGTCGGGAAACGGGCCTTGATCTCCCGGAACAGCCGCTCGAACCAGTCGATCCCCAGCGCCGGGTGGAGCCCCCCCTGCATCAGGAGCTGGGTCCCCCCCAGGTCCACCAGTTCCCGGATCTTGGCGAAGATCTCTTCCTCGGCCAGAAGATAGGCGTCCGTTGCCCCCTCGTCCCGATAGAACGCACAGAATCTGCACTTTGACTCGCAGATGTTGGTGTAGTTGACGTTCCGGTCCACTACAAAGGTGACCAGGTTGTCCGGGTGGAGCCGGCAGCGGATGCCGTTTGCCAGCTTCCCGACCTGGATCAGGTCGGCATCGGTCAGGAGCCGGAGGGCATCGGCCCGGGTGATGGCAGCGCCCTGTTCGACGTTGCAGATGATGGTTGCGACAGCACTCATGATCGTCACCGCTGCGCCAGGGCCAGCCGGACGCCGAGCAGGGCGAAGATGCCGGCGGCGAGCCAGCCGAACTGCTGACCGGCCCGCGGCCGCTTTGAGATCCAGCCGCCGACGCTGCCGGAGAAAAAGCCGATCAGGGTGAAGATGACCAGGGCCTGGGCCATGAAGAGGAGTCCGAACAGCACCATCTGCAGCGGTATGCTGCCGGCGTCACGGTGCGCGAACTGGGGAAGAAAGGCAAGAAAGAAGAGCGCCACCTTGGGGTTGAGAACGTTCATGACAAAACCGCGCCGAAAGAGCGCCCCCACCGAAGGCCCGCCAACCGCACCCCCAGCCGGCAGCGCCAGCAGCCCCCCTTCGCGCACCGCCTGCCAGGCCAGATAGAGCAGGTAGGCGGCGCCGGCGTACTTCACGAGCTGAAAGGCGAGGGCCGAGGAGTAGAAGAGCGCCGAGATCCCGGCCGCGGCCGCCAGGGTATGGACCGTGACGCCGCTGCACATCCCCCAGGCGGTGACGATGGCGGCCCGGCGGCCCCGGCTGAGCCCCTGGGTCACGACAAAGATGTTGTCCGGTCCCGGCGCCACGGTCAGGGCCATGGAGGCACCGAGAAAGAGAAGGATGGTGGTTATGGTCATGGTGAGGTCCTAACAAAATATTAAAAACTCAGGTTGCTCAAAAATGATCAGATCGTCGCATCCGCAGAGAGCTCCGCGGAGGCGTAGTACCCAAACAGCGGGCGTAAACAGCGCTACGCCGCACAAGGAAGCGAGCGAGGACGGCGGCGAGATGGCCGTTTTTCAGCAACCGGTTAGTACACCCGCAGTTCGTTGTACAGCGTGTCCCGCTCCACCGGCACCCGCCCGGCCTTGCGGATCATGGCGATGATGTCGTCCCGGTTCATTGCCTTGGGCGAGTCGGCGCCGGCGTCGTGGCCGATCTTCTCCTCCACCACGGTGCCGTCCAGGTCGTTGACCCCGAAGGCCAGTGAGACCTGGGCGATCTTCTCCCCCAGCATCACCCAGTAGGCCTTGATGTTGGCGAAGTTGTCCAGGTAGAGCCGGGCCACGGCCAGGGTCTTCAGGTCGTCCACCCCGCCGCTGGCAGGGTTTTTCAGGTGCCCCAGCGGGTTGTTTTCGGCCTGGAAGGCCAGCGGTATGAAGACCTGGAAGCCGCCGGTCTCGTCCTGCAGCTCCCGCAGCCGCCGCATGTGGTCCACCCGGTCGGCATGGCTCTCCACATGGCCGTAGAGCATGGTGGCGTTGGACTTGAGGCCGGCCCGGTGGACCTCGGTCATGACCGCCAGCCAGCGCTCGCCGCTGATCTTCTCGGGACAGAGTCGGTCCCGCACCGACTGGCCGAGGATCTCCGCCCCGCCGCCGGGGAGCGAGCCGAGGCCGGCCGATTTCAGCGCCGCCAGGGTGTCCGGTACGGAGAGCCCGGCCAGACCGGCCAGGAAGTCGATCTCCACCGCCGTGAACGCCTTGATATGGAGGAGCGGCGAGACCTCACGCACCGTGCGGAGCATGTCCAGGTAAAAGTCGAACGGGAGGTCGGGATGCAGCCCGCCGACGATATGGATCTCGGTCGCCCCCTGGGCCAGTGCCTCTTCGGCCCGGCGCCGGATCTCGTCCAGGTCGTAGCAGTAGGCCCCCGGCTCGTCGGCGGTCTTTGAAAACGCGCAGAACTTGCAGCGGTTCACGCAGATGTTGGTGTGGTTGATGTGCCGGTTGACGTTGAAAAAGACCCGTTGGCCGTTCCGCCGCTCGTTGACCAGGGCTGCCAGTTCTCCCACGGCCAGCAGGTCGGGGGAATCGAACAGGAAGAGGGCCTCGTCGTCGCTGAGACGGATGTTGTTATGTACTTTTTCTGTAATCTGGTCAATGGTCATAGACGATCTCTTGCCGCAATCTCTGTCGTTAATTTTTGTTCAAATCTGCAAAAGCTTGTTGACTTGCGTAGCTTTCGAAAATCCGTAGCGGCAGCCTTCATCACTTTAATCGCATGGGTTCGATCCTCATAACGCCACCCCCGCGCTGTCTTGAAGTGATTCATCATCACTGCCTTGGGATTTGGCTCGCGATCGGGCTTACTGGTACGCTTGACCGTATATGGATGAGCAGCAGTGGAAAGGTACGCCGCTATCTTCGTTTCGTCCGCCAGCAGCCAGCTTTCCAGTTCCTGTTCGACACAAACCAGGAAGACCGGCCTGTCAGCGACACCTGCTTGCGCGACAGCGTCAAGAATGGCGAGGCGTTCGTTTCTGCGGCAAGGTTTGTGTTTCCTGTCGGGCCAGGCGGGGCGAAGATCCCAGACTATCAACACCCGTTCGCAACCATCGGCAAACAGCGCAGCCGCAACCCTCCCTCCATCACGAAGCAGGTTCTCCTTGTTATCGAGGGTACGTGATACCGGCGTGATATCTGCCCTGATCTGTAAGGCGAGATATTCGCAGATCAGCACGTCCGCTCCCTTCAAGCCGCATTCGAAGATAAAGCCGACCTTGCTCATGCGCCCCCCGCGACAAGACTGCCCATGGTATAGAGCTTGCCGGGAGCGAAGTCGATAGCCCAGCGTTGCAGGTTTTCGTTGTCGGCAGGGCGCAGAAACAGAGGCTGCCCTTTGGCGTTGCGCTCCACCAAAACCAGATGTTCAAGGGTGAGCAGATCAAGCAGATAGGGAGAGTGGGTGGTCAAAATCACCTGTGTCGTCCCGTCCAGCACAGCGTTGCGGATTTCCTCCACAAGCAGGTGGATGCTGCGTGGGTCCAGCCCGTTTTCGATTTCTTCCACCACAATCAGCGATGGCGGATTGGGGTGACGAAGCAATGCCAACAGCGCTAGCAGGCGCAGAGTCCCGGTGGAGAGCATCCAACCGGGCACCTTGAAATCGGCCTCGGTCAATTGCAGCCAGGCTTTACGCTCGATCTCGGATGAAGTCAGTGAGGGCTGAATATCTTTGGCATAGGGCAGCACATAACCCATTGTTTCCACAATACCGTCAAAGGCGTTTTGATCCTGGCGCCGCAGGTCGAGCAGAAAGTCGGCGATGTTTGAACCATCCCGGGCCAGTCGCACCCCGCCCCCGGTGCGCTGCTGCGGCACCGGCAGACCCATTCGCTCAGGACTCAAGGTCAGAAACTGCCAGTCCAGAACATGGCGGGCCTCTTCAACGAAATCGGACATTGGAGCTGAGAGCATAGAACGCCCAGGACTGTATGCCGATACTGCACCTACATTACGATCCAACCAGGTTCCATCCGGATATGAAATACGCTCCTGAGCAATAAACATCCTGTTTACTGCCGGATCATTGTTTGCTTCAAGTTCGATACGGCGCACCTTTCGCGGGCTTGTACCGATAGTAAACACGAAGCTGATCGGGTTCACCAGCTCACCGCGGCGCTCCCTGGCTTCCTGGCCTTTGTGGCGCGCATGCTCGATCCCCAGCCAGCGCTGCATGGCAATGTCAAGCCCGTCGCGGACGATACTCTGATAGGTTTCCAGCGCCTCGATCAGGCTCGATTTACCGGCGCCGTTGTTGCCGATGAACGCGGTAAGTGCGCCGAGCTTGACCACCTTGCTGTCGACAATGGCCTTAAAATTGCGGACCCGCACACTTTGCAGTCGTTTTGGAGGTGTCATTTGATCAACCCTCTCTCCACATCACGATAGGCGTTCTGCATAGCAATTTTCACCGGATCGGCCACCAGGGGGAACGTGGTCAGGATGTAGGCAAATTCTTCTTCCGTCAAGCCGTAAAGATGGGCGATGAGGCCGTCCAGCTCGGCCCGCAGGCGGGCGCGCTCGACCGCGTTTGTCACGCCCTGTTTATGGCTGCCAATACCGACGTCTTTGGCCAGGTCGTCAAATTCCGGCGTAGTGCAGATCAGGCGGGCTGCTCGCTCGACAACAAGGCGGAAGGCAGGGTCTTTTTCCGTCAGGCGCGGGACGGGGAGTTGGTAGACATAAAACATGTTGCAGTGCGCATTGACTTTTTGTCGAAGCATGAAATCACAAGGAAAGCTGTTCAGCAAGGCAGTTACAGCGATTAATTCCTTACGTGGCAATGAGTGTGACAGATACAGTGTATTTCCTGCGAACACGTTCTTTGGCAGAACGGCGGCTATCATGGTCCTTTCATCAGTATTTCGGGCAATGTCTCGGAACGCAAGACGATAAGTTTGATAGTCAAGTTCCTGGCCCGAATCCTCGGTACGCTTTAATATCGCCTTTCTTCCATCATTTTCATCTATCCAAAAACGCGGCTCAGCAAAAACATGGGCAAACTGGTGGATCATCTTCCCTTCATAAAGCATGAGCCTACCGGGCTTTAATTCGGTTTTAAATATTTTGCTGTCATTCGTCATATGGAATTCATTGCACAGAACAAGGTTCCATGAATTAGGGACATTTTCACCCAACAATGGAAACTTAAGAAATTTCTCCGCGATATGAGCATCAGTGCCCGTTTTGAATTCCATAAGCGACAAAGAGTCCGGTGAAAGTTTTCGTATTAACTCAACAGTTAGTTGTAACGCCCCTTCTTTCGGGAACTGCTCCAGTTCTGCCACCTCATGCCTCATGAAGGCAGTCGGGAACGCATCCGTTCTGCCGCCTTTGACAAACGTCAGCACCACGAACTTGAAGCTGCGATGTACACCCTCAAAAATCTCTTTGTTGTTTTCAAAGCAGAACAGCCCGGTTATTTCCGTTTCGCTGAACAACATCTCCCGCAGCTGCTTGGTGCCTAGGTCACTGTAGATGCCACCAGGGATAACGATGCCGCATTCTCCACTACCACGGAGCAGGTTAAAGCACTGCTCGGTGAAAAGCTTGTAGAGGTTGATATCGGAACCGGCTTTCTTGCCATTAATCACCGAAATCTGGTTCTTGTACTGGCTGGAACCACGAAAATACTGGCTCACATGGGGGAAACGGTTCTGGTATTCAATCCAGGCGGCGCGTATGTCGGCATCCGCCATCAGCTTTTCCTGCTCTTTCTCGAACTCCTTGATGGTCATCTTGTTCTTGGTGACCAAATCGGAATGATCCTGAAAAAACTCTTTAGCATTGGGCTTGAAGATCTCCCACGGCGGGTTGGTAATGATGGCGTCAAAGCCTCCCCGTTTATTGAGAATCTCGTCGAATTCGTAGCCCCAGTGAAACGGATGCAGCGCCTCAATGTCTTTCAAGGTCAGGGGACGCTTCTTCGGCTTTCCTTCCTTGTTTTTCGCCGTATCCCAGGTAGCCTCTTCGAATTTGATCCCCAGACGACTGAACTCTTCCAACAGGATTTTGTTAAGAGTGCCGACTGCTTCCTTCTTCTTCTGCTCGATGGTGTCCCGCATGGAACGAAGGTCTTCGGCGTATCCGGCAGTGTGACGGAACGTGTCGATCAGGCGGTTTTTGTCGGCCAGTATCTCCCGATAGCTCTTGCGGAACAGGTCGCCCTGGGCGTCGCGCTCATAGTCGGCATCCGCCACGTGCAACAGGCCGATCAACGAGTTGCCAGCCAGGATGTTAAAGTCGATATTCGGCAGCGGCTCCAATTCATCGACATGTTGCGCCGCCGCCACCAGCGCCAGAAAGAGCCGCAGCTTGGCGATCTCCGTGGCCTCCTCCATGATGTCCACGCCGAACAGGTTGTCGGTGATGATCCGTTTCTTGATGAAGTAGCCGATGGACTTGTGCGCTGCCTTCTCCTTGCGTAACCAGTCGGTCAGGTTTCGGTCAGCCAGAAAATCAATCTTGCCGATGATGGCCGAGTAGATGTTGATAAGGGTCTTCATTGCCGCAACCAGAAATGCTCCCGAGCCGCAGGCCGGATCGAGCAGGCTCAGTTCCGGGAGGACTTCGTGCAGCAAAAAACGACAGAGCGGAGCATCGAGATTGAGCAGCAGCTCGGCAATCGAATCAAACCGGCGGGCCGCCAGCACGCCTGGGATGCCTGGAGTGTTGACCTTATCGAGGATCAGCTTGTAGATGGTCTGTTCGCAGAGGTACTCGGTAATCTCCGGCCGCGTGTAATACGCGCCGAACGCCTTCTGGTTGATGTACTTCTCAAAGATGTAACCCAGCACATCGGGGTTGATCTCGTCGTCCTTGCCGGCCGGGGTGTCGTTCAGGTTCCAGGAATAGCGCTGGAACAGATCGAAGAGGTTTTCAAAGGCGATGTCCGGGATGCGGATGTCGGGATTTGTCTGTTCGATGGCATGGGGCAGGAAAAGCCCGCCGTTCAGGTATTTGATGGAGCCGAGAAGCTTCTTTGCCTCCGGGCTGCGCTCCTGTTCCGGTTTGGCAAATCCTTCAAAGAAGAGGGCTTTCAGAAAGACGGAGAAATACGTGTCGTCCCCTGAGATAGCCTTGCTTGACGTAAGTTTCTCATGCAGGTAGTTCTGGTTACCGCCATCCAGAAAGCCCTTTTTCTGGAGGAAATAGATGAACATCAACCGGTTGAGAAGGACTGAAGCGTACCAACGGCGCATGCGATCATCTTCAATGCCCTCAATCAGGTTGAGGAAATCGAGCCGTTGCCGGTCAAATTCACCAAAGAATTTCTTGGTGACCCGTTCAATGTCCAGAGCCTTCTTCAGGCGGGTTGCAACCTCGGTTACCGGCAGACTGCCTTTTTCATCCAGTTCCGAGATATCCACCACCATGGCGCCCAGCTTGCTGAGAAACAGGTCGCCCGGCTGCCCCTGTACATACAGGTGCTCGCGGGGAAAGGTCTTGGTCCCCTCGCGTTTTACCCAGTACCAGAGGCTTTGGGTGCGTTCTTTGTCGAGAAAGATGAGCAGGTTTTCGTGATGGTGGCGGGATATTTCCTTGTGCATGGCGGCACGGGCCTTGGCGTCGGGCATCCGGCCGTCTTGGGAAGAAATTTCCAGGACAACCACTCCTGAAAGCTGGGCAATCTGTTGCCGCCCGTAGCTGACCCCCTCGTGCGAAAAGGTAGCAGTTTGTCTGCTGGTCGGCTGGGACCAGCCCAGTTCTTCAATGAAGAGCGACTGAAAATCGAATCGCTGCAACAGGTCGCGGGTTCTTTCGATGTTGAGAACTGCCACCTAGTTCCCCTCCCTTTCGACAAGCCCCATCGAACAGATAATGCGCGGTTCGAAGCTTTGTTCTTCCTCGTGGACGAGACAAAGGCGGTCTTCTTCCCGCAATGCCATAACAAGCTCGGCAAGTGATTGATCGGAAATGCCGCTGCGCAACTGCCGGTTCAGCGTGTCGGTCGATGTTTGACGAAACGGATAACGGTAGATTTCGTCAATCGATTTGTGAAGAGCCGGGGAGTCGAATAGCGTCCCCTTGACCTCTGCGGCATGCCGTTTCAACCGCTCGTAGGTCCGGAAACGGGCTCCGGATGGTCGGCCGAGTTGACCGCCGACCGTTTTCTCTTCAGCAACAATCTGCTCGACACCTTTGTGGACCAGCTCGTGATGCTTTTCCTGGCGCGGCAGCGCCGGTGTATCGGGTGAGCATTCCGCTGCCCTTAAGATGGCGTACTGTGATTCAGTGACGCTGTTGCCCTGTGTATCTATCCATGCCAGCGAATCGTTACCTTCGGCGGTACGGAGGTAGACAAGGACACCTTCATGATCATTCCCCATCAAGGGGGAGGGAAGTGGATTCATGGCCTTTGTCGAATACACCACCGCCGGCAGTTCAGGCACAACCTTCTGCAAGCCGGGATCAACCTTGATGGCATTCTTCCAGATCTGCCATGCATACGAAGCCAGATCGACTTCAGTATCGGCATCGCCATCGAGTATGCCGGATTTCTCATGGTAGAGGTCGATAACAGCCTGACCTTCGCCATCTCCCTCGAAAAAAGCTTCATCGGTCCCGACCACTTCGGCGTTTTCCTGAAGCCGTTGACGCACCCGCGCCCGCAATCTGATGATGCGCTCAACCCCTTCGGCAGGGAGGAAGGAATAGCAGAGGATCTTTTCCGCCTGCTGGCCTATACGATCCACACGACCGGCCCGTTGGATGAGTCGGATTATCGCCCACGGGAGATCGTAGTTGACAATGACTGAGCAATCCTGAAGGTTTTGACCTTCGCTGAGGACATCCGTAGCGATCAGAATGCGTAACTCTTCACTACGCGCTATCTTGTCTCGCTTGTTATTGCTCACCGGGCTGAAACGCCAGGAAAGAGTCGTAGGATCGACCGAGGCCCCTGTTGCGCCCGCCTGCTGAGTTATCCCCTGCGCATTCAGCTGCGCCTCAAGATACCGGACCGTGTCGGCAAACTGGGTAAAGATAAGGACCTTTTCAGATGGATGTCTTTGTGTGAGGAGTTCCAGCAGGGCATTCAGCTTGGCATCTCTGACTGCATCCCAATTGCCGCATTTTTGCAGGACCTGTAACAATGCCTTCGCATCGTCAGCCAAGTCTTTGCCCAAAGTTTTTACAAACAATGAAGGGCGAAGCCATTTGAACCGTTTTTTGTAGTGAACGGCATACTCGGCATAAATCTCTGCTGCGCGTTGGCGGAAGTCTTCCTCGGAACGTGGTCCGGAAGGCGCCTCGATAGCGCATTGCTCACCGTTTTCTTCTTCAAAAAGATCGGCTGTCACACATGCATCATCGGCATCCTCATCGTATGTAGCAGTGTCAAGAGAACCGGCATCGAGGGTGCCGACGGGAATTGGTTGCCCCTGTTCGATGGCATGAAGGAAGACATAGTTCCTTAGAATATGCCGCTCCAGCGACAGAATGAATGCCTGGCCACTGCTTTCGAGCCGTTTAAAAAGATTGGTGCGACAGAAACCCATCAGCCGTTTACCCGCACGGGACAGGTCGTGCAACAGTTTCGCCTCATGGGGTGTGGGCGCCTCATGGGGCGTTGCGGCAACATAGTTACCCAGGCCATAACGTGGAAGAGTGAGCACGTTGATTGTATCCACAACATCCGATGCATAGAGCCGTGCATACTGGTCTGAGGTATCTTTGTCGTTAATTGTAAAAGCAACGGTACAGGGCTTCCGCGATGGGAAGTAGGAGCGGCTGCCATCCTCAAACGTAAGAAACTTGCGCCCGGTATCCGGGTCAGTATCGGAATAGTTGTCCTGAATGAAGCTCCGCGTCCGGCGTACCATGTAAAGGCGCATCAACTCACGCCAGTCGTCGGTGAACTCGCTTTTTTCAAAAGCCGCCAGTGACCGGACTGGGCACTGATGTCGCCGTACGAATTCATCCTGTCCCAACTCTCGGATCAGTCGCTCCGGGCGGATACCGAGGTCTTTGTCTTCCGGCACGAAGAGACGCAGTTGATTGGATAGATCAAGATACGTCTTGTTGTAGGGCGTTGCAGAGAGCAGGATGCATTTGCTCTCGTTTTCCTGAATGTATTCCTGAATGGCCCGATAGCGCTTCCCTTCGCGATTGCGCAGGTTGTGGCTTTCATCGATCAGAACCAGCCGGTAACGGCGCAACTCCGGAAGATCCCTGGTTGCCTGACTAATGGAGAGGATTTTGGCCCGCATGCGGTACTGGTCGCGGTAGTCCTCCCACATCGGCACAAGGTTCTTGGGACAGATGATCAGTGTTTCAAGTCCGTGATCGTCCTCAAAAATGCGTACCAGCGCCGTCGCCATGAGGGTCTTGCCCAAGCCGACGACATCACCGATCAGCACCCCGCCGCGTTTGTTCAAGTGATGGGCGGCGATTTTTACTGCTGCAGTCTGGAACTCGAACAGCTTTTTGCCGAAATCACGGGGAATGCGGAACTGAAGGAGTCCTTCACGGGCCTCGTGGGCCAAATGATAGGCCATCTTTAAATAGATATGATAGGGAGGGATGACTTCTTCTCTGGCCCAGCTTTCCTCGATGATCTGGACCAGTTCATCCGAAATATCCAGACACCAGCGATCTTTCCAGCGATCTTCAAACCACTTTGCCAACTTCAGCGTAGCGTCGTGATCGAGGACATCGATGTTCAATTCACCCTGCCCTGAAAGGCCGGGAAAAGTAAGGTTACTGCTGCCGAGATAGCCGATGATTGGGTTTATGGGATCTGGACGGAACAACAGGTAGAGCTTTGCATGCAGAGAGTGGCGCAAGAATAATTTGACGACCACCTTACCGGCTTTTATCTGCGATGCCAAACGGCGCAGACCGGCCTCATCCTCGTTTGTCGGCACGCCTTTGGTCAACTGGTCCCGAAAATCTTCAGCCAGCTTTTTTTTGAGACGGAGAGCAGTTTGATTGTCGATTCCCGTGTCCTGCTTCACCAGCGCAAAGAGGTCGCGCAGTTCATCCTGAGGCGGGCGCTGCATGCCGACGAGCAGGCGACAACAGTTACCGGCTCCGCCTCCCCACTTTTCAACATAGGAGTCTAGTTGCTTCCAGCCTCTCAGATTGAAATAACCGACACAGAAATCTGCGTGATCAGAGACATTAAGTGTCTCCTGCAATGTAGGAAGTAGCCTGTTCTCTATATTGTCGAAAATTCGGGGCAAGGTTATGCTCCCCACTTTTTGTACAAGTTATGCTCCACCCCCAGCTGATCCAACACCTTCCCCACCAGAAAATTGACCAGATCGTCCATCGTTTCCGGTTTGCCGTAGAAACCGGGCATGGCCGGCACGATCCGGACCCCGAGGCGCGCAAGCTTCAGCATGTTCTCCAGATGGATGGCGGACAGGGGGGTCTCCCTGGGAACGAGCACCAGCGGGCGGCCTTCCTTGAGCATGCAGTCGGCAGACCGCTCCAGGAGGGTGCCGGAGAGGCCGGCGGCTATCCGGGCCAGGCTCCCCATGGAGCAGGGAGCGACGACCATGGCATCCGGGGCGCTGGAACCACTGGCGACCGGCGCAAGGAAGTCGTCGTCCGCATAGTAGTCAATGGCCGGGTCGAAGTCAGTTTCGTCCCTGCCCATTGAGATTGCGGCGGCAAAGTAATCCCATGCCTTCTCCGCCACCTCTTCCGGGTTAGTACCTTCCCAGTCGAGGCCGCACTCCTCCCGCAGCACCATGAAGCCGCAACGGCTGATCAGAAGGGTCACGCGGGTGCCCGAGCGGAGCAGTTCCTCGGTGAGCCTGAGGCCGTAGATTGCTCCGGAGGCGCCGGTGATGGCGAGGACGATGTGCCGTGCCGTCATGCCCCCCCCTTTCCGCTCAGAACATCTAGCAGCGTGGCCACGAAGATGATGATGCTGATGTAGCCGTTCATGGTGAAAAACGCCATATCCAGCCTTGCCAGGTTGCCGGCGCGGAGCAGCCAGTGCTCGTAGCAGAGCAGCATCGTGGCCGCCACGATCCCGGCCAGGAAGAAGCCCCCCACCGGCAGCAGGCTGCAGAGTACTGCCAGCAGGGCTACCATGACCAGTGAAAAGAGGCGGGCCGTCCAGAGAGAACCGTTCACCCCGAGCCGCACCGGTATGGAATGCAGCCCCCGTGCCCGGTCGAACTCCAGGTCCTGCAGGGCGTAGAGGATGTCGAAGCCGGCCACCCAGAAGAGCACCGCCAGCCCGAGCAGGACGGCCGGGAGATCGATGCTGCCGCGGATGGCGATCCAGGCGCCGACCGGCGCCGCGCCCAGGCAGAGCCCCAGCACCACGTGCGCGAGGGCGGTGAACCGCTTGCAGTAGGAGTAGAGGACTAGGGAAAAGAGTGCAACCGGTGCGAGTTTCAGGCAGAGCGGGTTCAGACGGGAAGCGGCGTACAGCATGAGCAGGATGGCGAGGACGATGAACAGCACGACCGTCCCTTTGCCCAGGAGCCCTGCCGGAATGGCCCGCCCCTTTGTCCGCGGATTCTCGCCGTCGATCTCCGCATCGATCACCCGGTTGAGCCCCATGGCAGCGGTGCGCGCCCCAATCATGGCCATGACGATCCAGAAGATCTGCTGCCACGTAGGGAGTCCCTGCGCTGCCAGCAGCGCCCCGGTCAAGGCAAAGGGAAGGGCGAAGATGGTGTGGGAGAACTTGATCATCTCCAGGAAGACCGCAATGCGGGATACTATGGTCATGGCTGTACCTTCGTGACAGTTCATCGTCGCCTCTTCCGGCAAACCGTTTCTTTTAACATTTCAAGGCGATGGCAGCAATCCTTTTCCATCCGGACAACACGGCAGGGTGGCCGCAAGCGCACAGTCTTCATAGGAGGAGTGGGGCTTGCCCGCACATCTGCCGTTACGGTGCATACCCTACCCTATTTATGCCGGTTTTCGCAACCCCTGCGGGCCTTCGGCAGCGTTTATTGTGCTTGAATTCATGGGGCAATCTGCCATAATAAACCGCTTTTCCACAGAACCCCAGCAGCAGGAGCACCAGACACCATGCCGGTTTATCAAGGGCAGCATCCCCAACAGCCGCACAACCGCCGACAGCGGCGGAGCGGTTTTCGCACCATCGCCATCGTTGTCATCGTCGCCATCCTCATCGCCCTGTTGGCCGGCTTCGGCTATACGGCCTACATCTTTGCCACCCTCCCGAAGGTGGACCGGCTTGCCGACTACCGTCCGCCCATCGTCTCCCAGGTCTTCGGTGACGACGGCAGCCTGGTGGGCGAGTTCTACCTGGAGCGGCGCAAGGTGGTGGAGGTGGACAAGATTCCCCGCCGCCTGATCCAGGCCTTTGTCTCCGCTGAAGACGCCAACTTTTACAAACACAAGGGGATCGACTACCTGGGGATCGTCCGGGCCGCATTCAAAAACGTCATCTCCCTGCGCAAGAAGGAAGGGGCCTCGACCATCACCCAGCAGGTGGCCAAGTCCATGCTCCTGACGCCGGAGAAGAAGTTCTCCCGCAAGATCAAGGAGGCGATCCTCGCCACCCGGATGGAGAAGAAGCTCTCCAAGGACGAAATCCTCTACATCTACCTGAATCAGATCTACCTGGGAGGCGGGGCCTACGGCGTTCAGTTGGCGGCGGAAACCTATTTCGGCAAGAACGTGGAACAGCTGACCCTGGCCGAGATGGCCATGCTGGCAGGCCTGCCCAAGGCGCCGAACACGTATTCCCCCATCAAGCACATGGAGAGGGCCAAAGAGCGGCAGGCCTATGTGCTGGAGCGGATGGTGAAGGAAGGGTACATCACCCAGGCCGAGGCCGACTACGCCAAGAATACCCCCATCGTGATCCAGTCGATGAAGAAGGTGAACAACGACCAGTCCGCCTATTTCCTGGAACATATCAGGATTCAACTGGTGGAGCGTTACGGAGAGGAGCGGCTCTACAAGGACGGCCTGCGTATCTATACCACCATGAACGCCGAGATGCAGAAAGGTGCCTACGACGCGGTGGTGAACGGCCTCAAGGCCCTGGACAAGCGCCAGGGGTTCCGCGGTCCGCTCCGCTACCTGAGCGAAGCCGAGGTGGAACCGTTCTGCCGGAAGGTCGAGGACGGCGTAGATACCGTTGCCCTGAAGCAGGGGGCCACCTTGCAAGGGGTGGTTGCCGCGGTCAACCCGGCCACCGGGGACGTGACCGTCCGCGTCGGCGACCGGACCGGCACGCTTACCCGCAAACATATGGACTGGGCCGGCAGGGTGGAACTGCTGCCATCCTATGGCAAGCCGGCCGGCAAAGGTAAGGCCCTGCCGCTGGGGAGCGTGATCAACGTATCGGTGGTCACGCCGGACGTCAGCAAGGCCGGCGCCCTCTTCGCCCTGGACCAGGAGCCGGAGGCCCAGGCGTCCCTCGTGGCCATCGATCCCCGCACCGGCGGGGTCAGGGCGCTGGTCGGCGGGTACGACTTCAAAAAGAGCCAGTTCAACCGGGCCGTGCAGGCCCGCCGTAATCCAGGCTCCGCCTTCAAGCCGATCATCTACGGCGCCGCCCTGGAAAAGGGAATGACCGCTGCCGCCATCATCGACGATGCCCCGGTGGAGTACGAGAGCGGCCGCGAGAAGGCCTGGAAGCCCAAGAACTACGACAACATCTACCGCGGCAACGTCACCATGCGGGAGGCGCTGACCGACTCCATCAACGTGGTGAGCGTCAAGATCCTGGAGCAGGTCGGGGTTGCTCCGGCCATCGAGTTTGCCAAGAAGCTCGGGATCACCTCTCCCCTGGAGGCCAACCTGACCCTGGCGCTCGGGGCCTCCAGCGTCACCCCCCTGGAACTGACCAACGCCTATGCCGTCTATGCCTCCGGGGGGTATCGCCTTACCCCGTACTTCGTCACCAAGGTGACCGACCGGGACGGGAGAATCCTTGAGGAGACGCCGACCCCGACACTGCCGGTCTTCACCCAGACCAGTTCGGCCGTGGGGGAGGACGAGCCGGTTACCCTGAACCAGCCGAGCCCGCCCAGTCCGCCGGCACCCGTTGCATCCCCCCTTGCGCCGGTACCGGCCACGTCGCCGGAGGTGGCCTATATCATGACCAATCTGATGGAAAGCGTCGTCACCAGCGGTACGGGCCAGCGCGCCCGGGCGCTGGGACGGCCGGTAGCCGGCAAGACCGGCACCACCAACGACATGAAGGATGCCTGGTTCGTCGGGTACATTCCCCAGCTGGTGGCCGGCGTCTGGGTCGGCTACGACCAGGAACGGTCACTGGGCGCCAGCGGCTCCGGCGGCCATGCTGCCGCCCCCATCTGGACCGAGTTCATGCAGCGGGCCGTGGCCGGACTCCCCTTCATGGAGTTCACCCCTCCCCGGGACATCACATTAGCCAAAATTAATCCTCGTACAGGCAAGCTGGCTCGGGAAGGAAGCGAGGGGAGCGTCATGGAGTGCTTTGTATCGGGGACTGAGCCGACGTCATATGACGGAGACTAGAACTGACGCGGCTTCACAGCTGAAAAAAATATTTTTTTCTTAAAATAATTCCTTGCAATGCCGAAAATTATGTCTATAGTTTGAAAAACTTTCACAAATCAGGGAGGTATCGTATGACTAAAGCAGAACTCATTGATTCGGTCGCCAAGTCCGCCAGCCTTACCAAAGCCGCTGCAGAGAAGGCCGTAAACGGTTTCATCTCCGCTGTGAGCGACGCGCTGAAAAAAGGTGACCGGGTCACCCTCGTTGGCTTCGGCAGCTTCGAGGTCTCCACCCGCAAGGCCCGCACCGGCCGCAACCCGCAGACCGGCAAAGAGATCAAGATTGCTGCTGCCAAGGTGCCCAAGTTCCGTCCGGGCAAGGCCCTCAAGGACTCGGTTACCTCCAAGAAGAAGTAAGCCCTGCGCTGCGATATTCTGCCGGCAGTCACGGATATCTGTTCATTCATATGAAAAACCCCCGCCAAAAGCGGGGGTTTTTTTCATCCAGCGAGCCGTGAGGAGTGGGGGCTCGTGGAGCGAATGTGCCTGAGCAACAGCCGCTGTAGGCGAAAAGGAGCGTAAGCCGGCCTGATTGTCTGAGCCCGGCAGGGCGAGTTTCAGGCCGGAAGCGAAATGAGCCGTACAGCGGCGATGCGAACGGCACGTTGAGCGCAATGAGCCCCCACTCCTCACTGACTCATCTGCCGTACTTGTATGCCGCCGCGCAGGTCCCCTCTGACGATACCATGCAGGCCCCCATCGGCGTCTCCGGAGTACATACCCCGGCAAAGAGCGGACAGTCGAATGGCGGGATCTTGCCCTTGAGGATATCGCCGCAACGGCACCCGGCATGTTCCCGCAACGGTTCCACCGGGACGGGGAATGCCCGGGCCGCGTCGAAGGATGCGTAATCGTCCCGGATGGACAGGCCGCTCCCCGGAATGACCCCCAGCCCGCGCCATTCGGCATCTGTCGTGACGAATACCCTGTCGAGCAGTTCCCGCGCCCGCCCGTTCCCCTCCCAGGTCACCACCCGGCGGTACTGGATCTCCACCCGGCTCTCCCGGGCCAGGCACTGGCGGACCAGCATCGCCACCCCCTGCATGACATCCGCCGGTTCGAAACCGGTCACCACACAGGGTATCCGCTGTGCCTCGGCAAGGTGCCGGTAGGCATCAGCGCCGATAATGGCACTCACATGGGCCGGGCAGAGATAGCCGTCGATGGCGAGCTCGGGGTCGGCGGAAAGCAGTTGCATCGGAATGGGTATGGTCTTGTGGGACGCCAGGACGAAAAAGTTGGCAACCCCCCTGGCGGCGGCAGCAAGGATGCTCCCGGCAATGGCCGGTGCCGTGGTCTCGAAGCCGACACCCAGGAAGATCACCCGTTTTCCCGGATGCGCAGTGGCCAGGGCCACCGCGTCGAGGGGGGAATACACGATCCGGATGTCCGCGCCCCGTGCCCGCTCCTCCATGAGCGAGGAACTGGAACCGGGCACCCTGATCATGTCGCCGAAGGTGGCAACGATGGTGTCCGGCTGACGGCAGTAGGCCACGGCCTGGTCCAGGTAGCCGTTGGGGGTGACGCAGACCGGGCAGCCGGGGCCGGAGATGAGCCGCACCGATGGGGGGAGAAGGGTGCGGAGCCCGTATTGGTAGATCGCCATGGTATGGGTGCCGCAGACCTCCATGAAGGTGAGGGTCCGGCTGCCCCCTGCCGCCATTCGTCGTATATCCCCTGCCAGCCCGAGCACCAGCTCCCTGTCCCGAAATGCATCCTGATAATTCATTGCATATCCTCTTCCGCGAAGACCTCCCGCATCATGGCCAGCGTCTGCCGCGCTTCGTTCTCGTCCAGCCTGGCAATCGCGAAGCCGGCGTGCACGATGACGAAGTCTCCCACCCGCACCTCGTCGGCCATGAGCATGAGGCTCGCCTGGCGCCTGACGCCGTCGATTTCCGCCACTGCGTCACTCCCGTCGATGCTGATTACCTGCATCGGCACCCCTACGCACATAGATGACTCCTTCCCGCTATGACCGCCTGCCCCAGGGCCAGCCCCCCGTCATTGGGGGGGACCAGCCGGTGGGTGAAAACCGTGAACCCGTCCTGTTCCAGCGATGTTGCCACCCATTCGGTCAGGAGACGGTTCTGGAACACCCCGCCCGAGAGCGCGATCCGCCCGCAGCCGTGCTCCTTGCGGATCGCCCGGCAGGTGGCTGCCACACCGAGCGCCAGGGAACGGTGAAAGGTAGCGGCAATGTCCGGCCGCGGCACCTCGGCCAGCAGTTCAGCCACAATGGCGGAGATCAGTGGCCGCAGATCCAGCTGTCGTCCCGCTTTGTCCGGTATGAGGGCAAAGGGGTAGGGCTCCCGCACGTCTCCCTGCTCGGCCACACCCTCCAGCTCGATGGCTGCCTGGCCTTCGTAGCTGGCATGGCTGCGCAGCCCCAGAAGCGCGGCGACCGCATCGAACAGGCGGCCGCAGCTGCTGGTGAGCGGGGAATTCACGCGCCGCTCCAGCATCTGCAGGAACAGCTTCCGCTCCTGGCCGCCCAGATGCCGGAAGCAGTCCAGGGGGAGATCGAAAACCCGCGTTCCGTATCCCTCCCACAGCCAGGCAATGGCCATCCGGAAAGGTTCCCTGGCGGCAGCGTCCCCGCCCGGCATCATTACCGGCCGGATATGTGCGACCCGCCTGAACGACCGATAGTCGCCCAGGAGGAACTCCCCGCCCCAGGCAGTCCCGTCCAGCCCGTACCCCATCCCATCGAAGATCACCCCCAGTACCTCGCCCTCCAGTCGGTGCTCGGTCATACACGAGGCGAGATGGGCATGATGATGCTGGACCACGACCTTGGGCAGGCCGGCGATACCGGCTGCATGGAGGGTGGAATGGTAGTCGGGATGGAGATCGTGGGCCACCACTGCCGGCTCGATCGCCAGCAACCGTTGCAGGTGAGTGATGATCTCTGCCTGGGCCGCAAAGGTGGCCGCGTTCTTCAGATCCCCCGCGTGCTGGGTGAGGAAGGCCCGGTCGCCACGGGTCAGGCAGGCGACGCTCTTCAGCTCCCCACCTACGGCGAGCACGGAGCGCTGGGCCGTCGGCAGCTGCACACCGCGCGGTACGTAGCCCCGCGAGCGCCGCAGGAATAGGGGGGCGCCACGGAAGACCCGGATCACCGGATCGTCTTCGCGGGTGCGGATGGCCCGGTCATGGGTCAGAACCCCGTCAACGATCCCCCCCAAGGCTGCCAGGGCCTCTTCGTCCCGGTATTGAATCGGCTCGTCGGAAACGTTGGCGCTGGTCATGACCAGGGCGCTGAAGCCATCCCCGAGGAGCAGGTGGTGGAGCGGCGTTGCCGGCAGCATCACCCCGTAGTAGCCGTTAGCAGGCGCCACCTGCGGGACGATGAGGTCTTTCCCAGCCCCGAGCCCCGAGCCCCGAGCCCGTTTCTTCACCAGCACGATCGGCCGCTCCGGACCGGTCAGGAGCCGTTCCTCCATCTCTGTTGGCTCCGCGAAGGCCTTTATCCGCTCCAGGTCAGCTGCCATGACCGCAAAGGGCTTTTCATCCCGCAGCTTGCGTCGGCGAAGTTCGGCCACGGCAGCGGCATTGCCGGCATCCACGGCCAGGTGGTAACCGCCGATTCCCTTTATTGCCAGTATCTGCCCCTCCCGAAGGAGCCGGACTCCTTGTGCGAGCGGATCACCGGCAATCTCCCGGCCCTGTCCGTCCAGGAGCCGCAGGCGCGGGCCGCAGGCCGGACAGGCATTGGGCTGGGCGTGGAATCTGCGGTCGGCCGGGTCTTCGTACTCCCGCTGGCACGCGGCGCACATGGCAAACGTCGCCATGGTGGTGGCGGGCCGGTCGTACGGGACGGCGGTGATGATGGAGTAGCGTGGGCCGCAGTTGGTGCAGTTGATGAAAGGGTAGCGGTAACGCCGGTCGGCCGGATCGAGCAGCTCCCGCAGGCAGTCGGGGCAGACATCGGCATCCGGGGCAACGTGCGCAGTCGCCGTGCCGGCGCCGCTTTCGACGATGGCGAACTGCCGTTCCCCGCAAGGAGGGAGCTCCCTGGAGTGCTGGGCGGTGATGACCGCCAGGGGAGGGGCCTCCAGGTCCAGGACGGCGCGAAAATCCCGAAGTGATTGCAAAGGTCCCTCGACCTCGATCAGGACCCCCTGGGGCGTGTTCCGCACCCAGCCGGCCAACTGCCGGGTCGTGGCAAGACGGTACACGTAGGGGCGAAAACCGACCCCCTGGACGATTCCTTCGATCTCGATGCGCAGTCGCTTGATCATTTGAACTCAGGTAAAGGTAAAGGTAGAGGTAGAGATAAGAGAACCCTTCAGCAGTTCTTTACCTCTACCTTTACCTTTACCTTTGCTGTTAGCTCTGCCTGCCTGCCGAGGAGCCACGAGTACCATGCTTCCATGCCGGCACCGGTCCGGCTGGAGAGCTGGAAGATCCTGATGCCTGGGCTCACCTGTCGGGCGAAATCACAGCACCGCTCCACGTCGAAATCCAGGTGGGGGAGCAGGTCGACCTTGTTGAGCAGCATCACGTCGGCGGCGTGGAACATCTGGGGGTATTTGAGCGGCTTGTCCTCCCCTTCGGTGACCGAAAGGACCACCACCTTGTGGTGTTCGCCCAGATCGAAGGCGGCCGGACAGACCAGGTTTCCCACGTTCTCGATGAACAGGATCTCCAGATCGCCCAGCGGCAACTCCTCGACCGCATGGGCCACCATATGGGCATCCAGGTGACAGCCGGCGCCGGTGTTGATCTGTTTCACCGGCACGCCGGTGGCGGCGATGCGGCGGGCGTCGTTGTCGGTCTGTTGATCCCCCTCGATGACCGCGCACCGGCGCGTGTCCGCCAGGTCGGAAAGGGTCCGTTCCAGGAGGGTGGTCTTGCCGGAGCCGGGCGAGCTGACCAGATTCAGCACGAACAGCCCCTTTTCGCGGAAAAGGTGCCGGTTGCCGGCTGCCAGCCGGTTGTTCCGGGCCAGGATGTCGGTCTCGACGGCGATCCTTTCCCGGCCCCGGGTAGCTGGCTCTTCAGGGTGATGATCACTCTTGTCGTGACCATCGCCATGATGGTGGTGCCCATGATCGTGATCGTGCCCATGGTGGTGGTCGTGTGACGCGCAGCCGCAGGTGGTGCACATGGCTAGTCAACCTCCAGTTCTTTGACCCGCAGCTCTTCGCCGCCCATCAGGGAAAGACCGTGGCTGCCGCAGGCCGGGCACGGGTCGAAGTAAGCGTGTACCGGAACCTCTGTCTGGCAGGCGGTGCAGAGCGCCCGGCCCGGTATCCGGTCGATGGTGAGCAGCGCCCCTTCCAGCAAGGTATCCTTGGTGCATGCCTCGAAGCAGAAGGCCACCGCATCCGGCACCACACCGGCAAGCTCGCCGATCTCCAGCGTGACCGTGCGGACCCGCCGGCCGGCTGCGTGCTCCCCGCAGATCTCCACGATGCTCTGGGTGATGGACATCTCGTGCATGGCGCCCCTTTCCGATGGGAGAAATACTAGCATAAAATGGGCTGCATACATGAAGTTTTCGCCGCCTATCCCGCTTGTCTGCCCGCCGGGGGTGGTGTATACTTGCGCCGCCACGCGCCGATCTCTGCGGCGCAGCCCAAGGACCGATCCAATGAAATTGACCGCCAAACTGGTGATCATCATGCTCACGCTGCTGATCATCGCCGTTTTGATCCTCTTCACCCTGAACCAGCTCAGCCAGAACGACCTGGTCCAGGAGATCCAGGAAAGCTCCACCGAAGTCTCCAAGGCGATCCAGATGAGCGTGGAGGATCTGACCTCCGAATATGACACCGACACCTCCCGTCTGACCGAGTACATGAAGCAGGCACGGTCAAAGGGAATCAACGAGATCAACATCATCAACACCGAAGGGGAGATCATCGACTCCTCCGACCCGGCCAAGGTCGGGAAAAAGCGCGATGTGCACAAGATGGAAAAGGGGCTGAAGGCCAGCCCGGACCGCAAGGCGGCGAAGGGCGCCGGCAGCTCCCTCAAGCCGTATGACCTGACCGTGCCGGTCATCGTCGGCGACGAGCAGTTGGGTTTCATCCAGATCAACCTGCTGCTGGACAACATCCGCGACATCCAGCACGCCAACTTCCTGCGGCGTCTGCTCGGGACCATCGTGGTATTTCTCCTGGGAATAACCGTGAGCCTTTTTCTGGCCAGGCGTTACACCAACCCGATTCACCGGCTGGTGGACGGGGTCAAGAAGGTGGCGGCCGGCGACCTGACCGTCACCTTTCCGGTACAGGGTACGGATGAAATAGGGGAACTGGCCCGCAGCTGCAACGAAATGGTGGAGCAGCTCAGGGAGCGGCAAACCCTGGAGCAACGGCTTAACGAGGCCGAACACCTTTCCAAGGTGGGCCAGCTGGCTTCGGGGATCGCCCACGAGATCAGGAATCCCCTCAATTACATCAGCCTGGCCATCGATCATCTGAAAGAGGAGTTCCGCAGCGACTGCCCGGAGCGGGGCCGGGAACTGGCGGCCATTGCCGACAATATCAAGGAAGAGGTCCGCAAGGCCAACTACATGGTGCTCAACTTCATGAACTACGGCCGGCCCCTCAAACTACGACGGATGGTCGTCCCGTACCAGGAGATCGTGACCAAGGCCCTGGTGCTTCTGGAGGCGAAGCTGGCCGAACAGAGTATCCGGGTCGTATTGCAGATCCCGGACGACCTGCCGCCGTTGTGGGTAGACCCTGAACTGATGCGCAACTGCATCACCAACTTCATCACCAACGCGGGCCAGGCCATGCCCGATGGGGGGACCATAACCCTCGGTGCTGCCTATGCCCCTGACGAACGGCTGGTCCGACTCACCTTCGGCGATCAGGGGGTCGGCATCCCCCCCGAAGACCAGGACAAAATCTTCCAGCCCTATTTCACGAGCAAGGAGGCCGGCATCGGCCTGGGGCTTGCCATTACCGAGCGGATCATCCGGGAGCACGGCGGGGAGATCGGCATCGCCAGCAAAGTCGGGGTCGGAACCACCTTCACGGTGGTCCTGCCGGCGGAAGAATCCAGGTAAAGGTAAAGGTAGAGGCAAAGAACGGCAACGACTGAACACCCTGTTTTTCTTTACCTTTACCTCTACCTTTACCTGTCGACGAAGGAGACCAGATGTCCGGCAGCATTCTGATAGTAGACGACGAGAAGGGGCAGCGGGAGATCCTGCAGACCATCCTGAAAAAGGAGGGGTACCGGATCGTCGAGGCCCCGAGCGCCAAGGAGGCGCTGGCCAAGCTGGCCGAAGAGGAGTTCGACCTGATCCTCACCGACCTGAAGATGCCGGGCATGTCCGGCCTGGAACTCCTGGAGGCGGTCCAGGCCGACAACCCCCAGCAGTCGGTGGTGATCATGACCGCCCACGGCACCATCGATTCGGCGGTCGAGGCGATGCGCAAGGGGGCCTTCGATTACCTGGAAAAGCCGCTGGAGCGCGACAACCTCCTGCTCACCCTGCAGCGGGCCTTTGAGCACATAGCCCTGCTCCGGGAGAACCGGGCGCTCCACCGCAAACTGGCCGAGACGGCCCAGGTCCCCAACATCATCGGCGAGCATCCCAAGATCCGGGAGGTCTTCCGGATCGTCACCAAGATCGCCCCCACCGGCTCGACCGTCCTGATCAACGGCGAATCCGGGACCGGCAAGGAACTGGTGGCACGGGCGATCCACGACCTGAGCCCGCGCAAGGACAAGCCGTTCTTTGCCATCAACTGCGCCGCAATCCCGGACGCCCTCATCGAAAGCGAACTGTTCGGCCACGAAAAGGGCTCGTTTACCGGCGCCAATACCCGCGAGATCGGAATCTTCGAGGCTGCCAGCAGCGGGACGGTCTTCCTGGACGAGATCGGCGAAATGAATGTGGCGCTCCAGGCCAAGCTGCTGAGGGCCATCCAGGAGAAGGAGATCCGCCGGGTCGGCGGCAAGATCAACATCCCGGTGGACGTCAGGATCGTTGCCGCCACCAACAAGGACCTGGAAACGGAAATCCGCAAGGGAACGTTCCGGGAGGACCTGTTCTACCGACTCAACGTTATCCGCCTCAATCTTCCCCCCCTCCGGGAGCGGGGGAGCGACCTCGCCACCCTGGCCGATCACTTCGTCCGCAAGTACGCCGCTGCCACCGGCATGCCGGTCCAGGGGATCTCCAAGGCGGCCCTCAAAATTCTGCTCAATTACAGCTGGCCCGGCAACGTTCGCCAACTGGAATCGGTCATCGAGCGCGGGGTCCTGATGGCCGAAGGGTCGCTGATTCAGCCCGAGGATCTGCCGGCAGAGGTGCACCACGCATTCGAGCGGCATGACGTGCTCCCCTTCGATTTCCCTCCGTCCGGGATATCCTTCGAGGAACTGGAGAAGGAACTGATCATAAAGGCGATGGAACGGGCCGACTGGGTCATCGCCAAAGCGGCACCACTCCTGCGGATGAGCTACAAGACCCTGCAGTACCGGTTGGAAAAATTCGGCATCGAGAAACCATAAGATCGTTCGGGGATCAGGGCTCAGGGCAAAACCGTAAATCCGTTAGGGCTCGGGGTTTGGATAAACAACTCGAAGCCCGCCCTTGATTTGGCTTTTCCCCCGATCCCTCAGCCCTGAGCCCTGAGCCCCGAGCCAACAAGGAGGCCACATGGATTTCAGCAAGATCGTGCACCGCTTCACCGTCGTCCCTTCTCTTCCGAAGGAACTCGAGGCGCTGCAGCGGATCGCCTACAACCTTTCCTGGTCCTGGGAGCCGGAGGCGATCAAGCTGTTCCAGCGGATCGACGGCGAGCTCTGGAAGGAGACCCGTCATAACCCGGTCGCCATGCTCGGCCAACTCCAGCAGGCAACCCTGGACCTTCTCATTACCGACGAAGGGTTCATGTCCCACCTGGCCATGGTGGATGAAAAGATCCAGGAATATTTTTCCAGCCGGACCTGGTACGAGAAAAGCGGCAGCAACGGCGAGATGCGGATTGCCTACTTCTCCATGGAGTTCGGCATCCACGAGTCTCTGCCCGTCTACTCTGGCGGTCTGGGCGTCCTGTCCGGTGACCACCTGAAGTCGGCCAGCGATCTGGGTATCCCGCTGGTGGGGATCGGGCTCCTCTACCGGGAGGGGTACTTCCGCCAGTACCTGAACATCGAGGGGTGGCAGCAGGAAATCTATCCCGAAAACGATTTCTATAACCTTCCCCTCTACCTGGAGCGCGACAACGAGGGAACGCCGCTTCGTTTCGAGGTGGATCTGATCGGCCGCCGCGTGCTGGGGCAAATCTGGCGGGTGCAGGTGGGCCGGGTTCCCCTCTACATGCTGGACACCAACCTTGAGGAGAACGCACCCGAGGACCGGGAGATCACCACCCGTCTCTACGGCGGCGATCAGGACATGCGGATCCGCCAGGAAATCCTCCTCGGCATCGGCGGCATCCGCGCCCTGCGCCTGCTGGGGATCAAGCCGAACGTCTGCCACATGAACGAGGGGCACGCCGCCTTCCTGGCCCTGGAACGGATCCGCCTGCTGATGGAAGAGCGCCGGACCTCCTTTGGCGAGGCACGGGAGGTGGTGCGGGCCGGCAACATCTTCACCACCCATACGCCGGTGGAGGCGGGCATCGATCACTTCCCCACCGACCTGATCGAAAAGTATCTCGGACGGTATTACCGGGCACTGGGGCTTTCCCGGGAGGAGTTCCTGGGGCTGGGCCGGCATAACCCGCGCGCCCACCACGAGCCGTTCTGCATGGCGGTCCTGGCCCTCAAGCTGGCCGGCCACGCCAACGGCGTCAGCCAGCTCCATGGCGAGATTTCCCGCAAGATGTGGCGCGACCTCTGGCCCGAGCTGCCGCACGAGCAGATCCCGCTGACCTCCATTACCAACGGGATTCATGCCAAGAGCTGGATTTCCCATGAAATGGCCGGACTTCTGATCCGTTACCTGGGGCCGCGCTGGATGGACGATGCCACCGACTCGGCCCTCTGGCGGCGCATCTCCCGCATTCCCGACACCGAGTTGTGGCGTATCCACCGCCATGGCCGGGAACACCTGGTGGACTATGCCCGCAAGCGTCTCAAGGAGCAGCTCTGCAAGCTGGGAGCGAGCGCCAAGGAGATCGCCACTGCCGACGAGGTGCTCGACCCCGATACCCTGACCATCGGCTTCGCCCGGCGCTTCGCCACCTACAAACGGGGCACGCTGCTGCTCAGGGACGTCGAGCGGCTCTCCCGCATCCTCAACAACACGGAGCGGCCGGTCCAGATCATCTTCGCCGGGAAGGCCCACCCTGCCGACCACCAGGGGAAGGAGCTGATCAGGGAGATCGTCCAGTTCTCGCACCAAGGGGAGTTCCGTCACCGGATCGTCTTCCTGGAGGACTACGACATCTCCGTGGCCCGCCACCTGGTACAGGGGGTGGACGTCTGGCTCAATACGCCGCGCCGCCCCATGGAAGCCAGTGGTACCAGCGGCATGAAGGTGGCCTTCAACGGCGGTCTCAACCTGAGCGTTCTGGATGGCTGGTGGTGCGAAGGGTACAAGGGGAACAACGGCTGGGCCATCGGCAACGGCGAGGTCTACGACGACATCGAGTACCAGAACGAGGTGGAGAGCCGGGCGATTTACGACCTCCTGGAAAAAGAAGTGATTCCGCTCTTCTACGACCGGGGCGCGGACGGCATTCCCCGGGGATGGATCGGCGCCATGAAGTCGTCGTTGCAGTCGCTCTGCCCGGTCTTCAGCACCGACAGGATGGTGCAGGAATACTCGAACCTCTTCTATTCCCCCTCGTTCAGGCAATGGCAGCTGCTGACCCAGAACGACATGGCCCTGGCCCGTGACCTGGCAGCCTGGAAGGAACGGCTCCATCGCCACTGGCACCAGGTCCGCATCCAGGAGGTGCAGGCCAGCAAGCTGGACGATGTCGGGGTCGGCGCGTTGATCCCGGTCAGTGCCATCGTTGCCACCGGCGATATTCCGGCACACGACCTGGCCGTCGACGTCTACTATGGGGTCCTCGACTCCCGCGGTTCCATCGTCGGCGGGGAAACCGCCCCCCTGGCCCAGGTCGAAGAGGTAAGCCCGGGAGTCCACCGGTTCAGCGGCAGCATCGAGTGCCGTCTCTGCGGCAGACAGGGTTTTCTGGTGCGGGTGCTGCCCCGCCACAATGATCTGGGGCCAATCTACGAGGCCGGCATGCTGCTCTGGGGGTGATGGGCGTGCTGCGTACGGCGTTCAGCGTGCTGCGCTTGATGTTCAAGGTTGACAATGGTGAATGGAGAACGTAGAACGTTGAACTTGCCATGTATCGATACCTGCTCCTGCTCATCATTACCTTGACCCTCACCGCCTGCACCACCATGGTCAGGCGGGAGTACCTCCCCTATCCGCTCACCAACGAGGACGTTGGCGAGGAGGCCAAGGTCATCACCATCCCGCTGCCGGTGATTGCCTCCAGTCCCAACGAGGGGATCACCGCCGGCGCCCTGACCGCCTTTCTGGTCCACGACAAGCGGGACGAGATCACCACCCTGCTCGCCCCGCAGGTGAACCAGAACTCGAACTTCGGCACCACCTTTTCCCTGTATGGCTCCCTCTACCCCACCCCTGACCGGACCCTGGAGTTCAACCTCTCCCGATCCACAAAGGTGAACGAGGATTACGAATTCCGGATCAGGGACAATACCTTTCTGGACCGCAAACTCGAACTGAACGCATTCGTCTTCTCCTTTACCGATGGTTCATCCCGCTTCTTCGGCTTTCAGTCCGGGACGCCGAAGACGAACGAAACCAACTACGCCGATCAGGAGTCCGGCTTCACCCTGTCAGCAGGCTACCAGATCGGCAGATACTTCCAACTGGTCTTCGGCGAGCGCTACAAGAAGGTCGACATCCGGCGGGGAGCGGTCACGAAGGTACCATTCATCCGTGACCTGTACACCACCGGCGTACCGGGCCTCGACGGCTTTACCGCCCATGCCCAGAAGCTTTCCCTCGTCTACAGCACCCTGGACTCTCCCACCCTCCCCACCTATGGCGGCTACATGCGGCTGGGGGTGGAGAACAGCAGCCGCGCCTTCGGCAGCAGCGCCGATTACCGCCACTACGAAGTGGAGATGAAGGGGTTCGTGCCGGCCGACAAGAAGCGGCGGCACATCACCGCCTTCCGCCTGGCCTACAACCAGACCCTGGGCGGCGACGTGCCGTTCCTGGAACGGAGCATCCTGGGGGGGGAGTCTTCGCTGCGGGGCTATGGCCGCAACCGGTTCATCGACAGCAGCTACCTGTTGCTCAACCTTGAGGAGCGGGTCAGGGTCTTTCGCTGGGAGGTCTTCGGGGTCAACGCCGACTGGGAGGTGGCTCCCTTCATCGATCTGGGGGCGGTCATGGAGTCACTGGACCAAGTCCGGCCGAGCAGCTTCGAGTTCAACCCGGGTCTCGGGGTACGGGCGGTGGTGCGGCCCAACATCCTGGGGCGGGTGGATGTGGGGTTCGGCAAGGACGGCCCGTCGGTCTTCGTCGGCCTCGGTTACCCGTTCTGACGCAACTCCTGCCTGGGCAATTATCTCCCGCTCCGCTCGACCTCCCTGTTGTGCAATGAGTGCTCCCGAAGATACTTCTCCAGTTCATATCTGCTGAGCAATCCATGAATGAGGAAATATCTCCCCAGGGGGACCTGCATGGTCTTCTGGTGGGTCAGGATGAACCTTACCTGCCTGTCGGTCAAGAGCCCCAGCTTTATCGCCCGTTCTCCGAACGTGCCGGGGATATCGGTAGCGGAGCGGATGACGGATATGTAGTAGGGATCGAGCCAGCCCCAGGCAGAAGCCAGTTCACCGAATGGCGGCCGCATGTCCCGTTGCCACATGATCGCCCTGACCACTGCCTGGTAGGAAACCGCGGATCGGTAGTAGAGGTAAAGTCCGATTTGCAGGGGAATGGTCGGCAGGGGGCCGCTGTAGTAATGTTCGTTCGGGTTGCGCGCTGCCTTGCCGAAGTGGGTGCGTGCCCGGAATCCCCTGCCGCCGGCCTGCCCGGGTTGGCGATGGTGCGAGGTCCCCACGTGGGAGGTGGCCTGTGCCGTGAACGGCAGGGCGTACACCTTGTCGCGTTTCCGGATGAAGCCGGAGAGCATCTCGTAGGCGGCGGTCACCCTGCGGAATGTGTCGGTGTGACGGGTGCTGTCGTGCGCGTCGATGCGCGAATCCGGGTGGTATTCCTTGGCGAGGGCGCGAAAGGCGCTTTTCAGGTTCTGCTGATGCAGCTGTTCGAGAAACACCTGCTGGATGGGTGCTTCCGGGAACAGGACCCTGCAGGCATCGAACAGCTGAGATGGGGAATAGGTGCCGATACTGTCCATGTCTCCCTACCGGCTTGAAGATGTGTGACAGAATGCCTCAATTATCCTTGAACTGCAACTGGTAAAGACGGTAGTAAAGCCCCTGCCGGGCGATCAACTCCTCATGACGCCCTTCTTCCACCTTTTCCCCCCGGTGAATGACGGCGATCCGGTCGGCGTCGCGGATGGTCGAGAGCCGATGCGCCACTACAAGCGTAGTCCGGCCCGCCATCAACCCTTTCAGCCCTTCCTGGATCAGCCGTTCGCTGGTCGTGTCCACGCTGGCGGTCGCCTCGTCCAGGACCAGGATCTCCGGGTCGAAGGCCACGGCCCGGGCAAAGGAGATCAGCTGCCGCTCCCCGGCCGAGAAGTTGTTCCCCCGCTCCCGGACCGTTTCGTCATAGCCGCTTCCGAGCCGGTCGATGAATCGGTCGGCACCGACCAGCGCTGCTGCCTCGCGGACCCTCGGCCGGACCGTGTCGTCTCCCAGGCAGATGTTTTCCGCAATGGTGCCGGTAAAGAGGTATGGTTCCTGGAGCACTACCCCGATCCGCCGGCGCAGCTCCCGAAGCGGTATCCGGCGCAGGTCGACGCCGTCCAGGCTGATGCTTCCCCTGCTCACGTCGTAGAGGCGCGACAGTAGGCGGGTGACCGTGGTCTTGCCGCCGCCCGTCTCCCCCACCAGAGCCACGGTCTCGCCCCGCCGCAGAATGAGGTCGACCCCCTTCAGGACATGCTCATCTTCCCTGTAGGCGAACCAGACTCCGTTGAATGCGATGACCGATGCCGGTCGTGCTGGGATCGTCATCGTCTCCTGCGGCGCCTCCGGCAGCAGCTCGCTGGTGTCCAGCAGGTTGAAGAGCCGCTCCAGGGCCGCCATGGCTCCCTGCATGACCGAATATTTGGCCGACAGGTCCCGGATCGGGGCAAAAAACTTTTCAATGTACTGGATGAAGGCTACCAGGGCGCCGAAGGTGAGGGCACCCCTGACGATCTCCCCCCCGCCGTACCAGACCAGGAGGCCGATCGCAATGGAGGAGAGGGCTTCCACAGCCGCATAGAGCGCGGCGTCCCAGGTGATGACCGGCAGGTTGGCATCCCGGTACTCGGCATTGAGCCGGCGGAACTCGGCCTGTTCGGCTGCCTGTCGGTTGAAGAGCTGCACCACGGCCATGCCGCCGATGCTCTCGGCCAGGAAGGTGTTGAGGTTTGACAGCCGTGCCCGTACCTGGCGAAAGGCGGTGCGCATCCGGCGGCGGAAGGTGAAGGTCACCCAGATGAGGAACGGCAGGACTGTGAAGGTGACCAGGGAGAGGTGCAGGTTCATCCAGACCATCACCCCGACAATCCCGGCCAGGAGCATGACATCCCCAACCACGGTAATGATGCCGGCAGCAAACATCTCCCCCAGCACCTCCACGTCGCTGGTGAGGCGGGTCACCAGGCTGCCGGTAGGGGTCCGGTCGAAGAAGGAGGTAGAGAGGCGCTGGACGTGGCTGAACAGTTCCAGGCGGATGTCCTGCATCACCCGCTGCCCCAGATACTGGAGGAGCCAGACCTGCAGAAACGAGACGAGCGAGTCGGCCAGGATCAGCAGCAGGAACCAGGCAGCCATTGCCGGCAGGCCGGCCATGTTGCCGGTGACGATGTGGTTGTCGATGGCGAGTTTGATCAGCCAGGGTTGCGCCAGTTTGGTGGCGGTCGTCAGCGGCAGGAGGCAGAGGGTTCCGATCACCTGCCAGCGGTAGGGGCGCAGGTAGCGGGCGAACCGGAACATGAGCGCCCGGTCGTACGCCTTGCCGACAATTTCGTCCTCATATATACCGCCGAAATGCACTCAGTATCCCTCTATTTCCTGCCGCAGCTGCTGCTCGCGGTGGATCGCCGCATACCGTCCGTCCTGGGCAAGTAGTTGCTCGTGGGTCCCCTGTTCAACGATCTTCCCCTCCTCCATCACGACGATCAGGTCACACTCCCTCAGGGCCGAGAGGCGATGGGAGACGATGATGACGGTTCTCTGGCCGTAGTAGCCGGCCAGGCTGCGGAGGATCTCTTCTTCGGTGTGGGCATCCACCGCCGACAGGGGGTCGTCCAGAATCAGGATTGCCGGGTCCTTGAGCAGTGCCCGGGCGATGGCGGCGCGCTGTTTCTGGCCGCCGGAAAGGGCGATGCCCCGTTCGCCCACCAGCGTGGCGTAGCCGTTCGGAAAACGGGCAACGTCACCATCAAGGCTGGCCAGGCGGGCCGCTGCCTCGATTGCCGAGTCGTCGGCGTCGTCCCGGCCAAAGGCGATATTCGCCCGGAGGCTGCGGGAGAAAAGGAACGACTCCTGGGGTACAAAACCTACAAGTTCGCGCAGTTGGGGAAGTGGCAGGCGGTTGATGTCGATGCCGTCGATCAGGATCATGCCGTCGGCCACCGGGTAGAGGCGGGCCAACAGACGTACCAGGGTGGATTTGCCGGAACCGATGGGGCCGACGATGCCGAGGCGCGACCCTGCCGGAATCTTGAGGGAGATATCTGACAGCTGGGGTTCGGCGGCGTAGGAGAACGACAGTCGGGCTAGCTCGATCTCGCCGCGGATATGTGCCACCGTCGTCGGGCACTCCGCTTCCGTTACCGTTACCTCGGCCGCAAGGACCTCGTTCAGGCGGGACATGGAGGCGGCGCCGCGCTGCATCAGGTTCAGTATCCAGCCAAAGACGATGGTCGGCCAGATGAGCATGGTCAGGTAGCCGTTGAAGGCGACGAAGTCCCCCAGGGTGATGAGCCGCTCCGTTACCTGTTGCCCGCCGTACAAGAGGACGATCAGGGTTCCCAGGGCGCCGGTGGCAGCCATGACCGGTATCATCAGTCCGCGCAGTTGGGCGATGCGCATGTTGCTGGCCATGTAGCGGCCGCTTGCCTCGGCGAAAGTGCCGATGGCCGACTCTTCCCGACAGTAGGCCTTGATCACGGCTGCGGCAGAGACGTTTTCCTCCACGACGCTGGTGAGCCTGGCCAGCTCTTCCTGTGCCCGCTTGGAGCGGCGGAACATGGACGCGCTGAGCCGCTTCACCACGAGGATCATGGCCGGAAACGGGAGTACGGCACACAGGGTGAGCAGCGGACTGATCGTGATCATCAGGGTGAGTGCCGCCAGATAAATGACCACGGTGTTGATGATGTTCAGCACGCCGAAGCCGAGCAGCATCCGGACGTTGGTCAGGTCGTTGGCAAACCTGGACATGAGATCGCCGGTCCGCTCCCTGGTGAAGAAGGGGAGATCGAGGCTGAGCAGCTTGGCGTAGAGGTCGTCCCGGATGCGGTATTCGATCCGGCGGGCCGCATGGAGAAGCGTGGTGCGGGAGAAGATGCGGATCGCGCCGTGCAGGACGGCGGCAGCAATGATCAGAGAGCCGTACCAGGCGGGGGAGTGATGGGGCGCGGTCGGCCTTTGCAGGCTCTCCACGGCCAGTTTGAGCAGCCAGGGGATCAGCAGGGCGCAGGCGTTAGTGCCGAGCAGGCAGACAGTACCTGTCACGTAGGTGCGCCGGTCATCGCGCATGTAACTATATAGTCTGACCAGATCGCTGATAACTCCTCCGTGCACTGTTCGGCATGATCGATAGCGCCTCTCTTGTAACCTGTTTTTCCGTGGCTGTCAAAGCGTTTGCCCGGCAGTGATCAAATTGCAACTAAACGGAAATGCAGGAAAAATCTCTTGGATGAGAACTCGGTGGCGCTGCCATGTCAGGCGAGGTTGACGTCGGGGAGTACGTTTCGCTCATGTTTGTTTTATTTTAGAGCTTTTCAGAATGCTACAGATTGTTAAATTGTCGCTAATGCCAGATGTCGTCGGGCTTGGTTGTCCTCGGTTTTGTTTTATTTTGGCGTAAACTAATCGTTATTGATCTTGACAAAGGGGCTTTGCGTGTGATATCGCTTTTTTATCCACAATAAAAACACTGTGCTGTAGAGTTTATTGTATACAAGGGGTTGTCTCGGCAATTTTAGCAATAATAAACGAAAGTCTCGATCCCCCATCCCCTCCCCGTTATAACCGTTCGCGTCTCCTGCTCATGCCTTCCTTCCAGCAACGGAGCGGGAAAAGGAGTGCCAATGAAGCACACGAAGATGACCTTGTCGCAGTCGACGATGAACCTGGACTTTGTGAAGAAGGTGGAAAAGCTGTCGGGCAGTTCGGTGCGGCGCTGCTTCCAGTGCGGCAAGTGCTCGGCCGGGTGCCCGATGCGGTCGTTCATGGAGCACCCGCCGAACCGGGTCGTGCGGCTGTTGCAGCTCGGGCAGTACGAGCGGGTGCTGGCGGGGCGGAGCATCTGGTACTGCGCCAGCTGCGAGACCTGCACGACCCGTTGTCCGAACAAGGTGGACCTGGCGGCGATCATGGACGCACTGCGCAAATGCTCGTGGGACGCGAACGGCCCGTCCAAGGAGAGCTACGTGCAGCTGGCGAACCGGCTGTTCATCGAGAACATCCGGAGCTACGGCCGTCAGTACGAAATGCGTCTGGCCGCGGTGTTCAACATGAAGAGCGGTCAGTTCCTGAAGGACTTCATGCTGGGTCCGAAACTGCTCACGAAGGGGAAACTGAAGATGTTCCACCAGAAGAACAGGAACCTTGCCGAGATCGAAAAGATCTTCAGCCGGATCGAAGAGCTGCGGAAATGAGTTCGTAGAGTTGGTGGAGTTCATAGAGTTTGTAGAGTTGGTAGAGTTGAAAGGTTTTAACTCCCTGAACTCTACGAACTCCATGAACTCAATAAACTCTCTGAACTCAATAAACTAAAAAGAGACACTATGAAGACCAAACTGAATTACTCCTACTATCCGGGCTGCTCGCTGCACGCCTCGGCCAAGGAATACGACGAATCGACGCGGGGGCTGTTCAAGGCGCTCAAGATCGGGCTGGTCGAAGTGCCGGACTGGTTCTGCTGCGGGGCCACGCCGGCGCACAACGTTGACGAACTGCTGTCGCTCTCCCTGTGCGCCAAGAACCTGGAACTGGCCAGTGGCGTGGAGGGAGACCTGGCGGTCGCGTGCGCCGCCTGCTTCTCGCGGCTGAAGACCACCCAGCACCACTTGGCGGCAGACAGCGACAAGCGGCAGCAGGTGGCCTACGCCCTGGACGCCCCGCTCGCCATCGAGAAGCCGGTCAAACACCTGCTGGAGATCCTGGCTGGGGACCTCGGCCTGGAACAGCTCTCAGCCGCGGTCCAGAAGCCGCTCAGCGGGCTGAAAGTAGCCTGCTACTACGGCTGCCTGCTGACCCGGCCCCCGGAAGTGCCGCAACTGGACTGCACCGAAGCCCCCACCATCATGGAGCGGGTCATCGGTGCGGCCGGGGCCGAGACCGTCACCTGGAGCCACCGGCTGGAATGCTGCGGGGCCAACTTCACCCTGTCGCGGCCCGGGGTGGTCCTGAAACTCTCCGGCGAGATCCTCGCCTCGGCCAAGCGTGCCGGTGCCGACTGCCTCATGGTCGCCTGTCCGCTGTGCCACGGCAACCTGGACATCCGGCAGCAGGAGATCGAAGAGGCAACCGGCGAGCGGTACGGCATGCCGGTCTTCTACATGACCCAGCTCCTTGCCCTGGCGGCCGGCGTTCCGACCGGGAAACTCGGCTTTGACAGCATGATCGTCAACCCGGTGCCGCTGTTGAAGGAAAAACAATTGATTTAAACACGGAGACACGGAGAGCACAGAGAAAAACAAAGTCTTATTGGTTAAAACCTGACGCCTGTCGGTTCAGGTTCTTGCCTCTCTCCGTGTCCTCTGTGCCTCTGTGTTGAAAAAAGAGGTTTTAAATGTCACGAATAGGCGTCTTTGTCTGTCACTGCGGGGAGAACATCTCCCGCACCGTTGATGTGGAAAAGGTAGCACAAGCGGCCGGTGCCCTCACCGGCGTCGCTTACGCGTGCGACTACAAATACATGTGCTCCGACCCGGGGCAGAACCTCTTGAAAAAGGCCGTGGCCGAGCACAACCTGGAAGGGATCGTCGTAGCCGCCTGCTCGCCCCGGATGCACGAAAAGACCTTCAGAAAGGCGGCCCAGGCAGCGGGGGTCAACCCGTTCCTGGTGGAAATGGCCAACATCCGCGAGCACTGCTCCTGGGTCCACGAGGACCGGGAAGAGGCCACGAAAAAGGCGAGCGACATCGTCACCATGCTGGTCGAGCGGGTAAAGCGGGACCGGAAGCTGGTCCCGATCACCGTCCCGGTCACCAAACGGGCGCTCGTCATCGGCGGCGGCATCGCCGGCATCCAGGCGGCCCTGGACATCGCCGACGCCGGGCACCAGGTCGTCCTCGTCGAAAAAGAGCCCTCCATCGGCGGGCACATGGCCCAGCTCTCGGAGACCTTCCCGACGCTCGACTGCTCCCAGTGCATCATGACCCCGAAAATGGTCGACGTCGCCAACCACCCGAACATCACCCTCCACACCTACTCGGAGATCGACCAGGTGGACGGCTACATCGGCAACTTCCAGATCACCATCCGGAAAAAGGCGAGAAGCGTCGACATGGGCAAATGCACCGGCTGCGGGGTCTGCATGGCCAAATGCCCGCAGAAGAAGATCAAAAACAGCTTCGACCGCGACCTCGGCTTAAGGCCGGCCATCTACGTCCCGTTCCCCCAGGCCGTCCCGAACACCCCGGTCATCGACCGGGCCAACTGCACCTGGTTCAAGACCGGCAAATGCGGGGTCTGCCAGAAAGTCTGCGGCCCGGGGGCGGTCGACTACAGCCAGGAAGACACCCTCATCGTCGAACCGGTAGGCGCCATCGTCGTCGCCACCGGGTTCGAACTGTACAGCATCACAGAAAAGCCCAAAGGGTCCCCCATCAAAGGGTACGGCGAATTCGGCCACGGCAACCTCCCGGACGTCATCGACGGCATGACCTTCGAGCGGCTGGCCTCGGCAAGCGGTCCCACCGGCGGCAAGATCCTGCGGCCCTCCGACGGCAAGGAACCGAAACAGGTGGTCTTTGTCCAGTGCGTAGGGAGCCGGGCCAGAGAAAAGGGGATCTCCTACTGCTCCAAGATCTGCTGCATGTACACCGCCAAACACACCATGCTCTACAAGCACAAGGTGCACGACGGCCAGGCCTACGTCTTCTTCATGGACGCGCGGACGCCTGGCAAAGGATACGACGAATTCTGGCGCCGGGCCGTCGAGGAAGAAGAAGCGGTCTACATCCGCGGCATGGTCAGCCGGCTCTACCAGAAAGACGACAAGATCGTCGTCATGGGGAGCGACATCAGTGTCGGGGTCCAGGTCGAGATCGAAGCCGACCTGGTAGTGCTGGCCACCGCCGTCCAGCCGAGACAGGGTGCCGACACCCTGGCCCAGAAGCTCGGCATCTCCTACGACCAGTACAACTTCTACTCCGAGGCCCATGCGAAACTGCGGCCGGTGGAGTGCGCCACCGCCGGGATTTATCTCGCCGGAGCGTGCCAGGGGCCGAAAGACATCCCGGACAGCGTCAGCCAGGCCTCTGCGGCCGCGGCCAAGGTCATGACCCTCTTTGCGAAAGACGAACTGGAGCGGGAACCGATCGTCGCCAAGGTCGACGAGCGGTACTGCGCCGGCTGCCTTGCCTGCAAAAAGGTCTGTCCGTACGGCGCCGTGGAAGAGAAAGAGATCCGGGACCGCCAAGGGAACCTGCTCAAGGTCGTCGCCTTTGTCAACCCGGGGGTCTGCGGCGGCTGCGGCACCTGCCAGGCCACCTGCCCGTCGAAGAGCGTCGAACTGGACGGCTACACCGACGAACAGATCATGGCGATGATAGAGGCGATTTAGACGCTGGGAAACAAAGCTTTTAGCTTCAAGATTACCTCAAGATTACTTCAAGATTTAAGGCCTGAAGGTTTGGGTAATCATGAAGTAATCATGAGGCTAAAGAAAAGGTGTTTGCATGCACGCTGAACAACAGAAACACGACTTCGAACCGAAAATAGTCGCCTTCGTCTGCACCTGGTGCACCTACGCGGGTGCGGACCTGGCCGGCACCAGCCGGCTGCAGTACCCCCCCAACGTGCGGGTCCTCAAATTCCCGTGCACCGGCCGGATCGACCCGGTCTTCATCCTGCGGGCGTTCCAGAAAGGGGCCGACGGCGTCCTCGTCTCCGGCTGCCATCCGGGCGACTGCCACTACATGGCCGGCAACTACCACGCCCGGCGGCGGTTCGCCGCCTTCCGGAAACTGCTGGAATTCGTCGGCGTCGACCTGGACCGGCTGCAGTTCTCCTGGGTCTCGGCCGCCGAAGGGGGGAAATGGGTGGAAATGGTCACCGGCCTCACCGAGCGGGTACGCGGCATGGGACCGCTCACCGAATTCCGGGAACTGGAACAGGCGGAGTGCTGGTCCGGGAAGCTCGACACCCCGGAGCTCAACGAAGCGTACAACAACATCTAGGTGAGGCGCTGAGGGCTCTGGGCTGAGGGCTGAGGGCTCAGGGCAAAAGCCCCTGGTTTTCCGAGCCCCGAGCCCTGAGCTCTCATCCCCGAACCAAAAGGTTTTCCATGGACAACAAAACACAACAACCGGATGTAACCCCCCTGGTCGAGGCGAACTACTACCAGGCCGTCACCGAAGCGATCCGCAGCGAGGCGATCCGCCTCCTGGGCGAAGGCAAAGTGGCCGCCGTGGTCGGTTACCGGGCCGGCCGGCGACAGGGGAGTGCCCTGCCGGCCATCGTCACCAGTATCGACCAGGTAGACCAGCTGATCTTTTCCGCCGCCTGCGTCAATAACCTCGCCCTCTACCTCACCAAGGCCAAGAAAGAGATCAAGGGGAAGGGGAAGCTCGCCCTCGTCGCCAAAGGGTGTGACTTACGGGCCGTGGCCGGACTCCTGGGGGAATCCCAACTGAAGAGGGACGACGTCTACCTGATCGGCATCGCCTGCGCCGGCGTCTACGGCGCCGCTGCCGACCGGGGCCTGCCGCTCTGCGAAGCGACCATTGCCCGGAAATGCCGGGAATGCACTGTTCACGAACCACACGGGACCGATGCCGTTGCCGGCATCCTGCCGCCGCTCAAGGAGCTCCCCCACCTGGAGAGCGCGGAACTGGCAGAACTGGAAGCCATGACCCCCAGAGAGCGGTGGGACTACTGGCAGGCCCACTTCGCCCGCTGCATCCGCTGCCTCGCC
>CAYSMK010000041.1:0-46809 GCA_964432205.1 uncultured Geobacter sp.
GACGACCGTCCGGTCGGGATGCACCAGCTTGGCTGCCACGGCCGCCGGCAGACCGCACCCCGTGGCAGACGGAAACTCTTTTCCCTTGCATACTGCAGGCATTTTGATACTATTTCTCCGCATTTTACCCTGGGAGTCGGTCGGACGTGGAATGGACAAACTGGTTGCCCCCCTCAACATCCTGCTGAGCGTACTCGTCATCGCGGTGCTGGCGCTCATCGCCTCAGACCTGGCCACCTTCCGCCTGGGCCGCCTCTTTCCCGGGACGGTGGCGGGAAAATCCCGGCCGGCACCTGCGATAGCGGCACCGGCCGAAGACCTCGCCTCATTCGGTGTCATCCTCGACAAGGGACTCTTCGGTCCGGCGACCCGGGGAAAGCTCACCCCGTTCGTTTCCGCACAGCCCCAGCAGAAGGACGCAGCCACCGTTTCCCAGGGCGACCTGGTCCTCCTGGGGACTGCCATCGGCTCGTTCCGTGAAACCTTTGCCCTGATCCAGCGCACCAGCACCAAGGAGGAGCGGGTTTTCCGCCTTGGGGACAGCGTCTTCGACCTGGGACCGCTGGTGACGGTGAAAAAGGAGTCGGTCGCAATCAAGGCGGGCGGACAGATCATAACCCTCACCACGCCGACTGCCGGCGGAGCCATACCGGGCAGCCAGCCTGCTCCCGCGGCGGTGCACCCCGCACCAGGCGGAACGCTCGCCGCCCAGGTCGGTGCCGGCAGCTATGTAGTCGACCAGCGGGCGCTGAATGCGGCCCTGGACAACATCGGCCAGGCCATGACCGATGCCCGGCTCCTTCCCAGCAGCAAAGACGGCAAGGTGGAAGGATTCCGGGTTTCCGAGGTCAAGCCCCAGGGGATCTTCGGCACGGTCGGGATCAGAAACGGCGACGTACTCCTGCGGATCAACGACTTCCCCATCGATTCTCCGGAAAAGGCCATCCAGTCTTTCGCCTCCCTGAAGGGCCAGAGCCGGATCAAGCTGGACCTGATCCGGGACGGCCAGCCGACGACATTTACCTATGACATACGATGAATCAGGTAACGGCAGAGATAAAGGTAAAGAACTGCTGATGGTTCTGCCTTCACCGCTGCCTCTGCCTGCCCGGAGGTTCCCATCGTGAAGAGACGTTCCCATACCATCATAGTCGCCCTGCTCATCCTCCTGCTGACGCTGCCGCTCCAGGCCTTTGCCGCCAAGGGGGTCGTGCTCAACTTCACCGACGTGGACATCTCGACCATGGTGAAATTCATCAGCGACCTCACCGGCAGAAACTTCGTCATGGACGAACGGGTCAAGGGGAAGATCTCGGTCTACTCCCCCGCCAAGCTCTCCCCCGAGGAGGCGTTCAATGTCTTCACGTCGGTCCTGGAGCTGAAGGGGTTCACCCTGGTCCAGGCCGGCAGGGTCAACAAGATCGTTCCGACCTCGGCAGCCAAGCAACTCGGGACCCGGCTGATCGCCGATACGGACAAGGTGCCGGTGAACGAGACCTACGTGGCCAGGATCATCACCCTGGAGAATATCGCCCCCCAGGAGGCGGTCACGTTCCTCCAGCCCCTGGTTTCCAAGGATGGCTACATTGCGCCGTTCGGACCGGCCAACATGGTCCTGGTGGTCGACTCCGCCCTGAACATCCGCAAACTCCTGGAGATCGTCGAACTGATCGACACTGAGAAACCGCGGGAGAAGGCGGAGCTGGTCTTTCTCCAGCACGCGGCAGCCGATGGATTGGCCAAGGTGGTTCAGGAATGGCTCGCCGGACGTACCGGCAAGGCTCCGGCCCAGCCGGGCCAGGCAGCCCCCGCAGGCGGCCTCGTGGTCGCCGATGCCCGCCTGAATGCCCTGGTGGTCTTCGGCAGCGACAAGGACAAGGAAGAGGTGAAGCGGTTCGTCGCCCTGCTGGACGTGCCGCCCCCCACGGCCAGCAGCAAGGTCAACGTCTATTACCTGGAAAACGCCGACGCCACCGAGGTCGCCAAGGTCCTGGACGGCGTGGTCAAGGGTTCGGCTGCCGCACCGGTTCCCGGCCAGCCGGCGACCGCTCCCCAGCAGTCCCCCTTCGAGGGGGGCAAGATCACGATCACCCCGGACAAGGCGACCAACTCCCTGGTCATCATGGCCTCCCCCAACGACTACCAGAACGTCCTCCAGGTGATCCAGAAGCTGGACAAGCGGAGGCGGCAGGTCTTTGTCCAGGCCCTGATCGCCGAGGTCTCCCTGGACCGACTGAAGGATCTGGGGGTACAATGGGGCTTTTTCGGCGGGGCATCCACTGGCACGCTCTCCGCCGCCGGGATATACGACCCATTTGGCGCCCTCGCCCCGCTCCTCTCCGTGCTGAGCCAATTGCAGACCGCCGGTATTTCCAACCCGGACCTGCAGCTCACCGGTCCCGCCAACTTCCCGGCCATACTCAAGGCGCTCCAGACCAACGGCGCCCTGAACGTCCTCTCAAACCCATCCATAATGACCTCCGACAACAAGGAAGCGGAGATCTTCGTAGGCGAAAACGTTCCCTTCCGGGGGAGCATCACATTCAACGCCAGCTTGCCGAATGCCCCGCAGCAATCGATTGAGCGGAAAGACACCGGCATCACGCTGAAACTGACCCCCCAGATCAGTGAGGGTGAATACGTAAAGCTGGATCTCTACCAGGAGATATCGGCAGTAAAGGATGCGACAAGCACCGGCGCCGCCGCCGACATCACTACGACCAAGCGTTCAGCCAAGACCTCGGTCGTGGTGAAAGACCAGGAAACCGTCGCCATCGGCGGCCTGATCCAGGAACGGGAGCAGGAAACGATCAGTAAGGTACCAATCCTGGGGGACATCCCGCTCCTGGGTTGGCTGTTCAAGACAAAGGGTACCACAAAGCAGAAAACCAACCTGCTGATCCTCCTGACGCCGCGGGTGATCAAGGACGCCGGCGACCTGGCCGAGGTTTCCGAGCGGCAGAAGGAGAAGCTTGACGAAGCCATCAAGCGGACCGCACCGCTGGATATCCCGGCCGCGCTGAAACAGAAGGACACGAGGCCCCTTTAGGACCGATGCCAGCCATGAGTGATCCACAGCAGATAGCCGAACGCCTCGGGCTCCCCTTTCTGGCAACCATCGACGACAACCAGGTCGATGGCGGCCTGCTCACCCGTCTCCCCCTGGCCTTTGCCCGGAAGCACGCCCTCCTGCCGCTGCGCCAGGAAGAGGGGCGGCTCTTGGTCGCCCTGGGGGAGCCGACCGACCTCCTGGCCCAGGACGAGGTTGCAGCCATCTTCGGCCTGCCGCTTCAGGGGACCGTGGTGCCGCGGCAGGAGGTACTGGACGCCGTCAACCGCCTCTACAGCCGCTTTGCCGGCAGCGCCAGGGAAGTAGTGGCGGAACTGGCCGGCGAAGACCTGTCGGCCATCGCCACCGAGCTCTCCCAGCCCCAGGACCTCCTGGACCTGACTGACGAGGCGCCGGTCATCCGCCTCCTGAACTCGATCCTGTTCCAGGCGGTGAAGGAGCGGGCCAGCGACATCCACATCGAGCCGTACGAGCGGGAACTGGACGTCCGTTTCCGGGTCGACGGCATCCTCTACAAGATGCTCGCCCCACCCCGGGTGATCCTGGACGCCCTGGTCTCCCGCGTGAAGATCATGGCCGGGCTGAACATCGCCGAGAAGCGCCTTCCCCAGGACGGCCGGCTGAAGGTGATCGTGGCCGGCCGGGAGGTGGACATCCGGGTCTCCATCATCCCCACCTTTTTCGGCGAACGGACCGTGCTCCGTCTGCTGGACAAGCAGCGGGGGGTGCTGTCGCTCACGGACATCGGCTTTTCCGACCGGGACAAGTATGCCATGGAGCGGCTCCTCACAAGGAGCAACGGCATCATCCTGGTGACCGGCCCCACCGGGAGCGGCAAGACCACCACCCTCTACGCGGCCCTTTCCCGCCTGAACGCGCCGGAGAAGAACATCATCACCATCGAGGACCCGATCGAGTACCAGTTGGCCGGGGTCGGGCAGATCCAGGTGAACCCGAAGATCGATCTGACCTTTGCCCAGGGACTCCGCTCCATCCTCCGTCAGGACCCGGACATCGTCATGGTGGGTGAGATCCGGGACGCGGAGACGGCCGAGATCGCCATGCAGGCCTCCCTCACCGGCCACCTGGTCCTCTCCACCCTGCACACCAACGACGCGGCCACGGCCGTGACGCGGCTGGTCGACATGGGGATCGAGCCGTTCATGGTTGCCTCCACCCTGACCGGGGTACTGGCCCAGCGGCTGGTGCGGATCATCTGCCCCCACTGCCGGGAAGAGTACCAGCCGGAGCGGGAGTACGCCGGCATCACCCTCCCACCCCGCCTCTACCGGGGTCGCGGCTGCGACCACTGCTTCGGCCTGGGGATGCTGGGGCGGATCGGCATCTACGAGATGCTCCTCATCGACAGCGAACTCTGCTCCATGATCATCAAGCGGACCCCGGCCGGCGTCATCAAGGAATACGCGGTCTCCAAGGGAATGCGCACCCTGCGGGATGACGGCCTGGCCAAGGCTGCCGCCGGCATCACCACCATCGAGGAGGTGCTGCGGGTGACCCAGGACGATTATGCCGACCTTCCAGTATAGGGCATATCGGGCCGACGGCCGGGAGACCAGCGGCACGGTCGACAGTGACAGCATCCGGACCGCGCGGGAGCGGCTGAAGCAGCAGGGACTGCTCCCCATCGACCTGGTCCCGGCGGACGAGGCCCCGGCCAAGGGGCTGGCGCGAACCTTCCGCAGTGGCGTGCCGGTTGCCGAACTCTCCCTCTTCACCCGGCGACTGGCCACCCTGGTCTCCTCGGCAGTGCCGATCCACGAAGCCCTCACCGCCCTCCTGGAACAGGAACGGCCGGGCGAACTCCGCAAGGTCCTGGGCAGGGTGCGGGACCGGCTGTCGGAAGGAGCCGGGCTGGCCAAGGCGCTCGGCCAGGAACCGCGCATCTTCAGCGAGAGCTACGTCAGCATGGTGGCGGCCGGCGAGGCGAGCGGGGCACTGGACCAGGTGCTGGAACGGCTGGCCGACTTCCTGGAGGGGCAGGAGGCGGTCCGGAGCAAGGTGACCAGCGCCCTTGCCTACCCGATCCTGATGGTGGTGGTGGGGAGCGGGGTAATGCTCTTTCTGCTCGCCTTTGTCATCCCCAAGATCACCGGCGTCTTTGCCGACAACAAGGCGGCCCTGCCGCTCATCACCGTCGGCCTGATTGCCGTAAGCAACGCGCTGCGCAAGGGGTGGTGGCTCATCCTCATCCTGGTCGCGGCTGCTGCTTTTACCTACCGCCGCCTGGCACAGACGGAGGAATTCCGCCTCAAACGGGACCGGCTCCTGCTGCGCCTCCCCTTTGCCGGTGCCCTGGTCCAGAAGCTGGTCCTGTCCCGCTTCGCCCGGGTCCTGGGGCTCCTGCTCGCCAGCGGCGTGCCGATGATCCGGGCGCTGGAGATCACCGGCGAGGCGGTGGTGAACCGGGCCTACCGGGCCATCCTGACCGAGGCCCGATTGGAACTGGCGGAGGGGGGTAAGCTCTCGGCCAGCCTGGCAAGAAGCAGCATCTTCCCCCCGCTGTTGATCCACATGATCGCCGTGGGCGAGAAGAGTGGCACCCTGGAAGGAATGCTGGAGAAGTCCGGCAGCGCCTACGAGCGGGAGTTCGAGGCGTCGGTGGGACGCTTCCTGACCCTCCTGGAGCCGCTCCTGGTCCTGACCATGGGGCTGGCGGTCGGGCTGGTGGTAGTGGCGGTGCTGCTCCCCATCTTCCAGCTCAATCAACTGGTGAAATAAACCGTTCAACGTTCTATGTTCAACGTTCAACGTTTTTTCTTTCAACCTTGAACCTTGAACCTTGAACCTTGAACTCCTGACGGAGGTCAATTCATGCATAGCAGAATCAGAAACAACCGCGGTTTCACCCTGATCGAGATCATGGTGGTGATCGTCATCCTGGCGCTCCTGGCGGCCCTGGTCGGACCGAAGATCATCGGCCGTTCCGATGATGCCAAGATCGCCGACGCCAAGGTGCAGATCCGCAACATCGAGACCGCCCTCAAGCTCTACAAGCTGGACAACAGCGTGTTCCCGGCCACCGAGCAGGGGCTGCAGGCCCTGGTGGCCAAGCCGACCATCGGGACGATTCCCAAGAACTACAAAGCAGAGGGGTACCTGGAGAACAAGCAGCTCCCCAAGGACCCGTGGGGAAACGACTACATCTACCTCTCCCCGGGTGAGCACGGCGATTACGACCTCTGCTCCTATGGTGCCGACGGCGCCAAGGATGGGGAAGGAAAGGCGGCGGACATCTGCAGCTGGAACATGCAGTAACGGGAACGGGGAACGAGGTGCGAGGAGCGAGGAACGTCCCCCCCCGGAACAACCTGCGAACTGTAGGGAGCAAGGGTAGCCCTAATGCTCGATCCTCGGTCCTCGGTCCTCGCGCCTGTTCCCCCGGTTTTACGCTTCTTGAGCTGCTGGTGGTGGTCGCCATCCTGTCACTCACCGCGGCCCTGGTCTTCCCGCTCCTCCCCTCCACCGAGACCGGGGCGCTCCGGAGCTCGGCCCGCGGGGTGGCAGCCATGCTCCGCTACCTCGGCGAACAGGCGATTACCACCAAGACCGTGTACCGCCTGCACCTGGAACCGGGCGGCTCCGGCCTGACGGTCATGAAGCGGCTCGCCTCCGGTGACGAAGTACCGCCGACTGACACCTTGCTGACCAGGCCGCAACTGGCATCGGGGATCATCATGAGCGACGTGGAGACCGGCCGGCTCGGCCGCGTGACCAGCGGCGAGGTCATGATCGATGTCGGCCCCGGCGGCCTGGCCGATCTCCTGGTGATCCATCTCCAGGGAAAGGAAGGAGAGAGCTACACGGTCACCGCCTATCCGGCCAGCGGCAAGGTGAAGGTGGCAAGCGGCTACCAGGAGGCCGGGCTATGAACCGGTGCACCGGATCCGGGGTGAGAGGGTTTACGCTCCTGGAGGTGCTGATCGCCCTGGCCATCATGGCCGGCGTCGTCACGACCGTGATCGCCGTCTTCAACCAGCATCTCTCGCTGGTGAGCAGGGACAAGGAGGAAACAATTGCCCTGCTCCTGGCGCGGTCGAAACTCGACGAGCCCGGCTTCCGCGACCTGCCGGCCGGCAGCAAAGGAACCTTTGCCCCCCAGTGGCCGCTCATCGCCTGGGAAACCGCCATCACCCCGACCGAGCTCCCGGGCGTCAGCCGCCTCACCCTGACGGTCACCTGGGATGGAACCCGGAGAACGCTCACCCTTGTCCAGTATGTGGCGAAACTGTAGCCGGACCAGGCATAATGCAGCACGCGGCTTCACGCTGCTGGAGGTACTGATCGCTCTTGCCCTCCTCTCCCTGGTGGCAGGCGCCCTCTACGGCACCTTCTTTTCCCTCACCGCCGGCCGGGAGACGGCGACCGCCGGCATGGAGGCCCGCCGGGAACTGCGGAGCAGCCTCGATCTCCTGCGGCGGGAACTCTCCGGAGCCTTTTATAATGGACGGAGCGGAAACAAGCGGCTGCATTTCGTGGTGGAAGACCGGGACGAGTACGGCAAACCGGCATCGACGCTGGAGTTTACCGCCATTGCCCCGCCCTCTCCGGGCAGCGGCAGCTCGGACCAGATCGTGGTCCGCTACCAGCCGCTGGTCACGGCAGGGAACATGGCACTCACCCGGCAGAGCCGGGATCTGTACCGGGAAGGCGATCCTCCCCGCTACCCGCAGATGGAGGAGTTGGCGGGGTTCCTGGTGGAATGCTACGACGGCGGCAAGTGGGTGAAGAGCTGGGATACCGCCATCAACATGGGGCTGCCGAAGGCGGTCCGGGTGACGATCTCCGTAAAGGACGGGGAACGGATCGTCGACTTTTCGACCATCGCCACCCCGCGGATAACCGGACCATGAAGGGTGAGCGGGGATTCGCACTCGTCCTGACCCTGGTGATCACGGCCATCCTGGTGGCCCTGGTGACGGAATTCATCACCGAGGTCTACGTGGACACGTCGTCACGGCAGTACGCTGTGGACGCCCAGCAGGCAAGCCTGCTCGCCGAATCCGGAATGACCGGGTCGATCAAGCTCCTGCAGCGTGAACTGGGGGGGCAGAGCTATACCTCGCTCCAGGACCGCTGGGCGACGCCGCTGGTTCTGGAAGAGGAAAAGGGCTCGCTCCGGGTGACCGTTGAGGAGGAAAACGGCAAACTGAGCCTGAACCACGTGGCGTTTCCCAACGGTACGTTCAATGAAGCCTACTACGGGATAGCGGTCAGGCTGCTGAAAAAGCTGGGGCTGTCGCCGGACCTGTGCGATACCCTGGCCGACTGGGTGGATGAAAGAGAGGAACCCCACCCCGGGGGGGCGGAATCCGTCTGGTACATGGCCCAGAAGCCGCCCTACCCCGCCAAGAACAGCAGGCTGGAGACCCAGGAGGAGCTTTCGCTGGTCAAGGGGTTCAGCGGTAAGGCGCTGGAGCAGCTCCGGCCCTTGGTCACGGTCTATGCCGATGACCAGACGGCAGCGCCGATCAACATCAACACCGCCCCCAGGGAGCTGCTGCTGGCCCTTGACGACCGGATGACCGACTCCCTGGCGGACAGGGTCATCGAGTACCGGAAGACCACCCCCTTCAAGTCCCCGGCCGAACTGGCCCGGGTTTCGGGGATGGAGAGCATCGCCACCGGTCTCCAGACGGTACTGAGGACCAAGGGGAGCGTCTACCGTCTGCGGTCCGAGGCCACGGTCAACGGCACCATCCGCGTCATCGAGGCGGTGGTTCGGCCCGCCGGACTGCAGCCGACCGTGTTGTATTGGCGGGAGTATTAACGGCGGGGACTGGGGACTGGCAAAACTAACCCATCGGTCAGGGATTGCAATTTTCGAGGAATTATGGATATCCAGATCATACAATTGAACGACGGGGAAGCGGTCTTTGCCCGCTTTCGCCGGGAACGGGACCGGCTCCTGTTTCTCGAAGGCTCCCGCCATGACTGTGCCGACCGCGCCAACCTGGCCGGACTCATTGCCAGCCATCTCCTCCCCCGGGCAGGAGCGTCCCGGATAGTTCTCTCCCTGCCGCCGTCGCTCCTCACCCTGCGGGAGATTGCCCTGCCGATCACCGACCGGCGCAAGCTCCGGGAGATCCTCCCGCTGGAGCTGCGGGGCGAAACCGCCCTGGACAGCGATGAACTGGCCTGCGATGCCATTCCGCTGGCTGAGGGGGTTGTCCTGGCCGCCTGGTCCCCGCGGGAGGCGGTTGCCGACCTGATCCGGTTCCTGGCCGACAACGGCGTCGAACCGGAGGTGGTCACCGCCGCCTTCCTCAACTGGGCCGACCTTCTTTCCGCGACCGGCGATGCGGCGATTACCGACGGCTCGGCCGTGGCAGTCTTCCAGGGGGGGAAGCAGGTCTTCTGCCGCACCCTTCCTTCGGCAGCGCCGAGTGAACTGGCCAGGACCCTCAACGCCCTTGAGCTCGGCAAAGGGCTCACCGTTGCCACGGTCTTTACCATCGGTGCGGCCGCCCGCCAGGAGCCGTCAGGCGAAACCATGCCCAAAGCTACGCCGCTGCCGATGGATGGGCCACTGGCCGAGACCTTCGCCACCGACCAGGCCGCGGCCCGCGACCTGGCGGGGGCGTTTGCCACGGCCCGGGCCGTCTGCTTCGGTGCACCGCTGGACCTGCGCAACGGTCCCCTCGCCTACACCCGCGGACACGAAAAGCTCCGTAAAAGGCTCCGTCTCACCGCCATCCTCGCCGCGGCCGTGATCATCCTCCTCTTCGCCGAGGCCGGACTCCGCTGGTTTCTTGTCAAGCGCGACCTGGACTCCCTGAACGGCTCCATCAGGACCATCTATAAGGACGTCTTCCCGGGCCGGACGAAACCGGTGGACGAGGTTGCCGAGCTGAAGGCCGAAATCCGGCGCCTCGGCAGCAGTTCCGGCAGCGGCGGGGTCCTGGCGGCACTGAAACTCCTTGCCGACGCCAAGGGTGACGACGTAACCGGCATTGTGGAAACCGACCTGGACGGCAACCAGCTCCGGATCAAGGGCGACGCCCGTTCGGCCCAGGCGGTCAACGATTTCAAGGCCCGCCTGAAGCAGTCGTTCGCCTCGCTTGAGGTTGGCGAGATCAAGTCACGCCCCGACAACAGTGTCGCCTTCTCGCTGAGGGGCACACTCAAGGAGGGGGGAAAATGAGCGTTCTCGACCGGGTAAAAGAGACGTACGACCGGATGGACCAGACCACACGCCTGCGTATCGGTATTGCCGTTGCAGCCGTTCTAGCACTCGCCATCCTCTATTCGATGGCCAATGACCAGGTGAAGCGCCTTGCCGGTAAACGCCAGAGCCGGGAGGCCGCTCTTGCCGAAATGATGGTGCTGCGCCAGCGCTTTCGCGAGGCGAACGCCGGTGCCCAGAAACTCGCCAACCGCCTTTCCGCCGTGAAGGCAGACGACTCGCCGGCCAAACTGATCGAGGAAATCGGCATCAAGGGGAAGGGAAGCCAGATCCGGCCCGTGAAGGGGGACGAACGGCCCGGCATGGTGGAGGATGCCGCGGATGTCAAGCTGGAAGGGCTTACGGCCAACGAGGCGATCAACCTGCTCCACCGGCTGGAAAAGGGGACGAAGCCGGTGCTGATCAAGAAAGCCCTGGTCAGGACCCGCTTCGACGACCCGGCAAAGCTCGACCTGTCGCTGACCCTGGCCCTGCTCAAACCGGCCCCTCAGGGAGCACGATGAACATTCCCCGCCCCGTCATCATCGCCGCCGCCACTGCGGGCGGAGTGCTGCTCTTCCTGCTCCTCTGTCTCGCGTTCATTCCGGACCGGGCACTGGAACAGGCCGTGGCCAGGGCGCTGGCCACGGAGGGGTTCACCTTCAAGGCAGCAGCTTTCGGCAAGGCCTTCCCACTCGGGCTGCAGGGAAAGCGTCTGGAGATCGCTACTGGCGCAGGCCCGGTCCTGATCCTCGACCGGGCCGCGGTCCGGCTCCAATTACTCCCCCTGCTGACCGGCCGTGTTGCCGTAGCCCTCGACGCCAGGATCGGCGCCGGCGCCATAGACGGCGCCATCACCGTTGCACCGCAGAAGAAACTGGAGTTGACGATCAAGGATCTCCCGCTCGACGCTATCCCGTTTTTTGCAACCGTGGCCGGTACGCAGGCAAAGGGGATCGCACGAGTCAGCGCCACGCTTCAGGGGGTAGGCGCCGGGGCAAAGGGGACCGTGCAGCTGCAGGTCCGCGGGGCTGAGCTGAACGGCATCAAGATCGGCGAGACCCCGCTGCCGGATGCGGCATATCGTGAAGTGCAGGGCATGCTCAGGGTCGGTGGCGGCAAGGCGGGCCTGGAGAGCTTCACGCTCCAGGGTGACGGCCTGTATGTCCGACTCAAAGGCGACATGCCGATCAGCATCCCGCTCAATGCCTCTCCCCTCAATCTCACCCTGGAGATTATGCCCAAGCCGGAATTTCTGGAGCGGCAGAAGTTCGTCTTTCTGCTCCTGGTCAAGTACCTGACCTCACCGGGACACTACCAGATCCCGATCCGCGGCACCCTGGCAAAGCCGCTCCTGCAGTAAGAGCCGTTCAACACGGAGACACAGAGGTCACAGAGAAGTCTACTGTATAGATGCGATTGCCACCCCGATTAACCGAATTTACCAATACGATAGAGTGACGCTCCGTGTTCTCTGTGGCTCTGTGTTTCGATTGCCGTTGTTAAACAAAAGAGCCCCACCGTGTCTTCACCGGCGGGGCTCTCTCGTTGCACCGAAAGACCGTCTCTCGATTACTTCAGCACGGCATCCTCCAGGATGGCATCGTACTTGTAGCCGGCACCGAAGTCCCGATTCTGGTGAAACGTACCGGTAGCAGTGATGATGTCGCCCGGGGTCGCCTTGTCCTTGGTGGTGACCACCAGGTTGTTGGTCTTTTTGGCAGCCTCGCCGGTGCCGTCCTGGAGATGGATCCAGTTGTGATCCATTATCCCGGTGGAAACCTTGACCACCTGACCACGCACGGCGATGGACTTGTCGTTGAGCTCGGCCTTCTTGCCAAAGACTTCGGCAACGGTGTAGGCATTGGCCCCGGTTGCCTTATCCACCTTCAACCCTTCAATGACCTTCCCTTCCTTCTTCACCGACCCGATCTTGGCATCCTCCATCTTCACCCCGGCATGGGCGTTCTTCTTGCGCTCCTCGTTGTATTTCTCCGTCGGCCCACCGGAAAAGAGAATGCTATCAAACGTCTTGTCGAGCGGCTTGCTGGTAAACGTGCCCATCTGCACGCCGGCCTCCAGTTCGACGGTATCACCGACCTTGACAACCATCTCGGGGATCGCCACCCACTTCTTCTCGCCCTTGCTCTCCAGCAGGATATAGGTATAGCCGCCACTGTCCATGGTCTCCAGAACCTTACCGGTCAAGGGAGGCTGCTCGGCAGCCTTTTGCGCCTTCTCCACAGTGGTGTCGGAAGGAGGGACCATATTGGGCATGGCCATTGCCCCTGCCGGCAACACTGCAACCAATCCTGCCACAAATAAGCGTTTCACGTTTGACATTCCGAACTCCTGCAAAATTTGTATTAACTACGCCACATCGAAGCTCAGCATACTTGTTTTGCCAAAATTGCACAAGAGATTCGGTGCCTCTTCCGGTTCCCTGCCACATCTGGCCCAAAACTTAACGACATGGTCAGCTGGCTCAAATTCATCTTGCCACAGTCGTGCATGCCACCCCGCAAGGGGCTGATGTCAGGCATTTGACTCATTCTACGCCAAAACACTGTAAAATATTTCTCATCCACAGCACAGTTTCCCGTACAAACCCTGTATAAATAAGCGCATACACATGCTGGCCCACATATTGCTAATTCCATATTATTGGATATAACCACCATTTTAATGAGTTACAGCGCAAATTCTCAAACAGAAAGAAGGTGATATGGGTTCAAGATCAAAGCAACAGATTAGCCAGGACCAATTGCAAGCTAAAACCCAATAAAAGGAGCCACCATGAAAACAGCAGGAAAACAACTTCTAGCAGGCGCGCTGCTGGCGGGACTGGCCATGCCGGCCGCCGCACTGGCAGCGGATCAGGATCTGGAGAAGAAGATCGAGTCCCTGTCGAAAGAGATCGACGTCCTGAAGCAGCAGGTCAAGAAGACCGAAGACAAATCCATCGGCCGCTGGCTGACCATCGGCGGTGATTACCGGTTCCGGGTGGACAGCCTGCGGGGCGAGGTGCCCGATTACTACCAGTTCAATCCTGCCGACCCTTTCAATCCGATTCAAACACAGGGGTTCAAACCGAAGAACGATGCCCTCATGACCAACCGGTTCGGCCTGAACCTGAAGGCCAAGGCCACCAAGGATGTTACCGTCACGACCCGCCTGCTTATGTACAAGACCACCGGCAACCAGACAGCCAATGCGACCAACGCCGGCTTCTTTGCCGACCGCAGCTCTGTCCTTGATGGCTCAATCGGCCATGTGCCCAGCGACAACACCTTGCGGGTCGACCAAGTGTTTGCCACCTGGAGCAATATCGCCGATCAGCCGATCTGGTTCTCCGTCGGTCGACGACCCTCCACCGGCGGCTCACCCACCCATCTGCGGCAGAACAACGAGCGTCCGGGCAATGGCGGCGTACCCGGCCTGCTGGTCGATTACGCCTTCGATGGCATGACCCTCGGTTGGGCTCCGGATATCGATGCCCTCCCCGGCGCCTATGCAAAGTTCTGCTACGGCCGCGGTTTCGAGGCCGGGTACACCACCAACACCAACACCTTGCGGGACACCGACATGTTGGGGATACAGATCGTTCCCATCGACACCGACCCGCTCAGGGTCGACTTCCAGTGGAACCGAGGCTTCAATATCTTTGACGACCCTAACAACGTAAAGGCTCAGCTTGGCGACATCGACTGGTACGGCCTGGGGGCACTCAGCACCCTCAAGAAGGTCGGCCCTGGCGACCTCACCCTGTTCGCCAGCACCGGCATGAGCGTCACCCATCCGAACGGCAATCACGCATTTAATAACCCCATTTTCCCTGGCCTTCTCACCGATGGCACAAACACGGATGACCATACCGGTTACTCAGCGTATGTCGGCCTTCGCTACGACCTGCCCACCGGCACCAAACTCGGCGCAGAGTATAACTATGGCTCGAAATACTGGATGCCGTTCGATCCGGCCGCAGACGACATGTGGACCAGCAAGCTCGGCACAAGGGGACATGTCTACGAGGCATACCTGATTCAAGAACTGAAGCTGCAGCCGATATCCTCCTACCTGAGCAAGGTGTTTTTCCGGCTCGGCTACCAGTACTACGACTTCGACTACACCGGCAGCAACAACTGGGTAGGCGCACCGGTGAAAATTGCGGATCTGGCTGCAAGCCCCATGAACGCCCAGATGCTCCCGCCGCTGAAATCGGCCCAGGACATCTACGCCACCTTCGAGGTCAAATTCTAGGTCGCAAGGCAACTTGCAACGCCAGCAGCACCTGATAAAATTAGGCAGCGCCAACAAAAGGAGCAAGGCAATGAAAAGACTGGCATCGGCATTGGTTCTGGCAACCTTGGTGGCCTTGGGCATTTTCTCCATGAGCCGTGAGGCCGCCGCGGAAGAGATCAAGATGGTCGGCGTCATAACGAAGATCGAGATAGCCGGCAAGGACGCCAAAACGGCAACCGTGACCCTCAAGGACAACAAGAGCGGCGAATCGGTGGTTATCACCGTCAACGACGACCTGACCCTTGACAAGTTCAAGGACCACCGGATCGTCGAAGGGGACGAGATCCGCTGCAAGTATGAGCCGACCGACGGCAAGAATATCAGCAGGCTGTTCCGCAAGACCGCCGGCTGCTGATGTAGTCAAGGGGCTCCCGGAACCTTTCCGGGGGCTTCTTTTTGCCACAACACATCCAACTATAGAAATATCAATATACAAGGTTATTCCAAGAAAGGATTCCTATGAAAAATTCCGCAGCTGTTACCATCTGTCTCGCGGCAGGGCTGCTGGCGACATCGGTCTTTGCCGCTCCCAAGGAACACCCCGGCAAGGAAGAAATCGCAAAGAGCGGCTACAAGGGACCGGAAACCTGCGAGCAGTGCCATACCGGCAAGGCCAAGGAGTTCCTCACCACCGTTCACTGGAAGCACTCCTCGAAAATCGACAACGTTGAAGGTATCGACCCGAACAAGGAATACGGCATGCTGAACCGTATCTATACCATGTGCAACGGGAACGATATCGTCAACAACCTGAAGGAGATTCCCAGGAATGCCGCCGGCAAATCCAAGTTTTCCGGCTGCAACACCTGCCATCCCGGGAATCACCTGAGCGATGTCGGCAGCAGCGGCCCTGAGGCGGAAAAATCCGTGGACTGCCTGGTCTGCCATTCGACCGATTACGACTTCCGGCAGCGAAAACCGTTCAAGGACGAACAGGGGCGGGTGGTCATGGGCCAGGACAGGAGCACCAAGGCGGCGCTCGCCATCGGCACGCCGACGGTGAAAAACTGCATGGTCTGCCACGAGTCGGCCGGCGGCGGGGTACTGATCAAGCGCGGCTTCGCCTTTACCAAGGAGACCGACGTTCATGCCGCCAAGGGGATGGTCTGCGTGGACTGCCACAAAGCAAAGGGGCACAGGATACCGACCGGCTTCGACCCTAACAACTGGGCAAATGACGGTCTGCGTCTCTCCTGCGTGGATTGCCATGGCGAATCCCCCCACAGGGATGCCGATTACAACCGTCACACGGCGCGTATCGCCTGCCAGACCTGCCACATCCCCCGTACCGGCGGCGCCATGGCAAAGGACTTCACCAAGTGGGAACAGGGCGCGGACAAGTTCTTCGAGCCGACCACGCTGCGCAGGGAGGCCAACGAAACCGTACCGGTCTATGCGTGGTACAACAAGACCGTCGCCAACACCCCCCACTTCATCGGCCCCAAGGGAAGCCGCGGCGACAAGACCAGCAAGATCTACCCGTTCAAGATCTTCCAGGGGAAGGCATTCTACGACAAGAAGACCGGCAACCTGCTGTCCATGGACTTCGCCCCCCCCATGGCAACCGGCGACACGCTGGCCGGCGTTGCCTCAGCGGCAAAAGCGCTCGGCATAACCGGCTATGACCCTGTCCCCGGCTGGCAGACGGTATACTTCGGCAGCAACCACCTGACGACCAGGACCAAGGCACTCACCTGCACCAACTGTCACGCGGTCAATGGTGTACTGAACTTCAAGGATCTGGGGTATACGGGTGAAGAGATCGTGAAGCTCACCAACGCCGAGGTCTATTTTGAAAAACTGGTGAACAAGCAGAAAGAGGATTGGTAATCGTGCCACCGGTTCCCATCCGGAATTCCCGGATGGGAACCGACATATCTCATGCAAAACAAGGAGGAGGACAAGTGTCCATGGCAAAACAGACCGTTACAGCGATTGTGATCGGCTTGCTGCTCACCCTGGCAGCCAATGCCGCAGTAGCCGAAGAGCTGAAGGGAAAGGTCAAGGCGGTTTCCAAGTCGTCTAAAACCATCGCCGTCGAGGTGGAGAAGAAGGGTGTTGTCGTCTTCAAGTATGATCATGACACCCAGTTCAAGAACGCGGCGTCGGCAACGGACATCCTTCCCGACGAGGTGATCACGGTCGACTATAGCGCCGGTGGTGCGGAGAACCGGGCCAGGATCATCAGCAAGTTCATCGCGCCACTGCCGGAAGGGGTGAAACGCATCCAGGCGGCGGAGCTCGACTCCCTGATCCGCAAGGGACCGGCCGCCGGCAACTACCTGCTGATCGACTCCCGGCCGGCGGGTAAATTCAACGAAGGACACCTGCCGACGGCCATCTCCATCCCGTTCAACGAACTGGAGAAGGGTGGCGAAAAACTGCTGCCGACCGACAGGAACACGACCCTGGTGTTCTATTGCGGCGGCCTCTCCTGCGTGCTCAGCCCCAAGTCGGCCGCACTGGCCAGAAAGTTCGGCTTCCAGGATGTACGGGTCTTTCCCGAGGGCGAGCCGGGGTGGAAGAGGTCCGAGCGGGCAACCGAGTCCAGCCCGGGCTTTGTGAAATCGGGCAACATCGTCCTCGTCGACCTTCGCAGCCCGGCTGCAGTGGAGAAAGGCCATATCCCCAGGGCGGTGCATATCCCCGCAGCCCGGCTGGCGGCCAGCGAACAGCAGTTTCCGGCGTACAAGGGTGCCCCGATCGTCTTCTATTGCGAGCAGGATGCAGAACTCAACGCGGCCCTGGAGCTGATGCGTGACTGGGGCTACACCAATGCGACCGTCTTCCCCGGCGGCATCGCTGCCTGGCAGGCTGCCGGCAACGCACTGGCAAAGGGGCCGGCAGCAACGACTATCACCTATGTCCGCAAGCTCGGCGCAGGCGAGATCGGCATCAAGGAGTTCGAGGCGGCAGCGAAGGAAGGGGCGGCCCTCATGATCGACGTCCGCTCCGGTGAGGAGTTCGCCAAGGGCCATCTTCCCAAGGCGCTGAACATCCCGGCCGAGGAGATGGCCCGGCGTTTCGCGGAGATTCCGGCCGGGAAGCCGCTCATCATCCACTGTTCCACCGGCACCAGGGCGGAAATGGCCTTCGACATCCTCAAGGAAAAGGGGATCACGGCCCGCTACCTGAAAGCCGGTGTGGCGATCGGCGCTGACGGCAGGCCGGTCATAACGGAGTAGAAACTGTCGTCCGAGACGGTCGAAAGGGCCCCGGGGATTTCCCGGTGCCCTTTTTATTGCGCCGGGAATGCGCTTGATCGAGCAGCACCCATGGCGCATAATGCCGCCATGCTGCTCATCTTTCCCCCCATCGCCAAGGCATGCGAACCGCCGGCCGGTGTGGCCAGGCTTGCATCTGCACTGCAGGCGCACGGCGTTCCCTGCCGGGTGCTGGACGCGAACCTCGAAGGCCAGCTCTGGCTCATGAAACAGCCGCTGCCGGCGGACGATACCTGGACCCGCAGGGCAGGAAAAAACCTTGCCCGCAACCTTGCCGCACTTTACGACCGTGGGACCTATCGCTCACCTGACCGCTACAGCCGGGCAGTCGGGGAGGTTAACCGCGTCCTGGCCGTCGCCGCCCGCGCAAGCGGAGCAACCCTCGGGCTGGCCGATTATCAGCATGAAAGACTTTCGCCCCTGCGCAGCTCCGATCTTGTCGAAGCGGCCCGGCAGCCTGAACAGAACCCCTTTTTTCGCTGGTTCAGCGCACGGTTGCCGCACATCCTGGCCGAGCCCACCCCTGCACCGGTCCGCGTGGTGGGATTTTCCCTGAACTACCTGAGCCAGGCGCTCTGCACGTTCGCCATGATCGGTTTCATCAGAAGGGAGTTCCCCGCACTACGCATCTCTCTTGGCGGCGGGCTGGTAACCTCCTGGCTGCAGCGGCCCGGCTGGCAGAACCCGTTTGGCGGCCTTGTCGACCAGATGGTGGCCGGTCCCGGTGAACGCCCACTGCTCTCCCTGTTCGGGGTTGAAGGGCTGTCCGGCCGTCACGTTACGCCGGACTATGCCGTCCTGCCCCATCACGGGTATCTCTCTCCGGGCTTCATTCTTCCCTACAGCAGCGCCACTGGCTGCTACTGGAACCACTGCTCCTTCTGCCCCGAACTGGCGGAGGGGAACCGCTACCGGCCGGTCCCGGTGCACCGTGCACTGGCCGACCTGCACGAACTGACCGCACAGACCAGACCGGTTCTCATCCACCTCCTGGACAACGCCATCAGTCCGGCCCTGATGCGGGGGCTGGCAGCAGACCCGCCACCGGCACCATGGTACGGGTTCGCCAGATTCGAGGATGAGCTGACGGATGCCGATTTCTGCCTGGCGCTCAGGCGCGGCGGTTGTGTGATGCTGAAACTGGGGCTGGAATCGGGCGACCAGGGGGTATTGGACAGGCTGCACAAGGGGATCGACCTCGGTCAGGCGTCGCGGATCCTTACGAACCTGCAGCGGGCAGGGATCGCTACCTACGTCTACCTGCTCTTCGGGACGCCGGCCGAGACGCTGACCGAAGCGAGGCGGACCCTGGAGTTTGTCGTCCGCCACCGGGAGGCGATCGGCTTCATGAACCTGGCGATATTCAATATGCCCATAGCCGGTGATGAAACAGCCAGGTATGAAACCGAGCCGTTTTACGAGGGGGATCTTTCCCTCTACACCGCCTTCCGTCACCCGCGGGGCTGGGACCGGAAAGAGGTGCGGCAGTTCCTGGCCAACGAATTCAAGCGGGAGCCGGCGGTGGCCGCGATACTGAAAAACGACCCGCCGTTCTTCTCCTCCAATCATGCGCCGCTGTTTTCTGGACCACTTTGAAGCAATGACCATGGGTACCGGCGGACACACACAACAGCCCTTTTGCGCAGCGCAAAAGGGCTGTTGTATTGCCTGGATTCTCGGCCACTCTTCAATCTCTGTCAGGGCTGGAGGGTAATGGTCCCCAAGTCCTTGTTGGTTCCAACGGTAACCGAGGTCAGCGGTGACGAGTAGGGCAGGAACCCGGTTGACTGGACATGGACGCGATAGGTGCCCGCCGGGACGTTGCTGGTGAACGGCGCCCAGCCGGCGCTGGTGTAATTGTTGAACAGCGCGCCGGCGGCTATGGGGGTGGTCTTCCCTTGCGGCACTACCGACAACGTTGCGCTGGTCCAGGAGGATGGGGTGAGGGCGGTGACGATGCCGGAGATGGCTCCGTAGGACGAAAGGACGTCCGCCACCTGGATGATACGTATACCGGTCGGCTTGAGGAGGTACTTCTCGCTCTGCGGGGTGTTCCCCCGCTCGACAATGGCCGTGTTCGGGTCGAAATCGAGGGCAATGGCGTTTATGATCCCCGGTTCGACCACAAACTTGCCCACCACCTTGAGACCCGACTGCTGGGCGCTGGGGGTCTTGAGTGGGATCTTGGTGGCAGGGTCGGTCTTGAGGGTGACGTAATTGACCGGATCCTGTCCCTGACCGGACGGGTTCGGTTCGAGGATCAGCCTGACCTGGCTGTAGGTCCCGACCGGCAGGACGGCACTGCCGAGCAGTTCCTGGATGTACGCCAGGGAGAGGACATTGAAGCTTGGCGATGCCGGCAATGACGGGTCGATGGGGATGGTGATCAGTGCCGGGTCGTCATCGGCGGCATCCTGATTGTAGCCGACCGGCACCACCTTGATCGCCTTTATCTTGATCCTGACCTCGGCAAAACTGTCGCTCAGCTTGTCGGTGAGGGCGACCTTCAGGGTGCCGGTGGACGTGCTGCCGCCACCCCCTCCGCCACAGCCAGGAAGCTGGAGCAATGCGATCGCTGCCGCAGACATGATCGCCAGCGCCTTGAACAATGAAACTGCTCTTCTCATCTTCGTCTCTCCTTTCACATGAGGTTTTTCCGGACGCAAAAAAACAGCCGGGTTGCCGAAATATGTGATCTTTCGGCAACCCGGCTGTCTCGGTGAGACCCAATGGGCTTTCCGCCCCACCCTCGTGGATGGTTTAGTATTATCGGTTACCACGTTATATGAATCCGGACAAATAATAGAGGAGGTTACGGGCTACGTCAACTATTACGACAAATTTTCCCGCGCGGAGAGGTCCATAAGCAGGACGGTAAGGAAGCCACCAGGGAACAAGGCGAATAAGGGCAGGGCATACCAGGTCCCCCGCTGCCAGGCAAATACAAGTGGCAGCAGGCTATAGAGAAACAGGCCGGCGTTAAGGAAGAGATACGGCAGTTCCGGCTGATGATATACGAAGGCCTGCCCCGGCAGTGCACTTTTTCCGACGCTGCCGAATTTGGGGGTGCGTATGAAGCAGCCGCCCTCACTCCATAAACCCTGGACAACAGCCACGGCTATGCTGGGGGCGAGCCCGATACTCAGCATCGGCAGCAGCAGAAAGCTCCGCCAGCCACAGGTAGTCCGGATCGTGGTCAGATAGACGAAGAAGTAGCCCAGGATCGCACCGCTGGTCGCCAGAAACAGCGGCAGATCAAGACGGAGAATATGCCACGGACCAATCCCGACCCGGGAGACAATGGCCGGGTAAAGGGTGAGGAAAAGGACGGTCCCCAGGAGCCAGCAGAGGTTTGCCAGCAGATGCGCCACGGCTTCCACCTTCACCGCAGCCGGAAGATCGCGTTTCAGGAGTTTCGGCAGGATCTTGCGGGCCGTCTGCACCGACCCCTTGGCCCAGCGTTGCTGTTGGCTGCGAAAGGCCGCCAGGCTTACCGGCAGTTCGGAAGATACCTCATAGTGGTCGAGATAGACGAAACGCCAACCGGCAATTTGTGCCCGGTAGCTCAGGTCGAGGTCTTCCGTGACCGTATCGGCCCGCCAGCCGCCGGCAGTCTCGATTGCCTGTCGTCGCCAGATGCCGGCCGTGCCGTTGAAGTTAAAGAACAGGCCGCGGCGAAAACGGACCTGATGTTCGATGCTGAAGTGTGGGCCGAGCAGCAATGCCTGTATGCCGGTCAGCAGCGAGTGTTCGGCGTTTCTGAATCCCCAGCGGGTCTGGACCATGCCGACGTTCGGGTCCTGAAACTGGGGCACCGTCTCGTACAGGAAGTCGGGAGCCGGGGTGAAGTCGGCATCGTAAATGGCCACCAGCTCACCTTTGGCCAGCGTCAGCCCCTCCGCCAGTGCACCGGCCTTGAAACCGCGCCGATGACTGCGGTGGAGATGGCAGATATCGACGCCTTGTTCGCGCCAGTAGGCTACCCGTTCGGCAGCAAGCGTACGGGTGTCGTCGGTGGAATCGTCCAGGACCTGGATTTCCAGCCGCTCTGCCGGCCAATCGAGCCGGGCCACCGCATCGATCAGCCGTCTTGCCACGAACTGTTCGTTGAAAAGTGGCAGTTGGACGGTAACCGTCGGCAGATCGTCCGGCAGAGAAGGGGTCTGATGCAGAACGGAACTGTGGCTCAGCCGCCACCAGCAGACCAGCAGCCACAGGCGATGAACGCCGTACAGGGCAAGCATGCCAAGGGCCGAAAAGTGGATGACGGTGGCTATGGGGAAAAGATCAAGCTGCATACAAGTAGGTGGTAATCCGAACTATCACACTCAGTCGTCACACTCGCAGGGAACGCCGAGCACCTTTTCTTCGAAGAGTATCTGCTCCGGATGCCAGGCGGAAAGTTCGACCCTTCTGCCGAGCAGAGAAACGTCGGCACTGGGTACTAACCAGATCTTGCCGCTCCACTCGAGCCAGGTGCCGCTCAGCCTGAGCTCGCCGGTCCGGTCGGACGTCCCCGTGGCCAGGAGATCACCGCTGACGGCCCCACCCGCGTGCCTGACAAGCAGATACCTGGTGTCAGGGTGGAGCCGACTCGCTACGAACGTAAAGGCACCCCTCTCGCGGTCAAAGGAGAGGGTGCCGCGAGCACCTTCAACGATGACCTGCCACGTTGCCGGGTCCTTGGCGAACAGCGAGAGGCGGCGTTGCGGCGAGTGGCCCTGCTTCCGTGTGTGCGCCGCGGCAGGCGGGCCGGCGGCCAGTGCCGTCTGCTGCGCCAATGAGAGAGCAACAACGGCCAGGCAACCGAAGACGGCCGTTCTCGCCGCAATCGTCCGTGACCTCTGCGCTACATGCTCGACCGTTTCTGCCATGCTTCCATCCCCCCCTTGTAATTGCGGGCAGCAGGGAGCCCCGAGAGTTGATGGGTCAGCCAGGCATAGGCGGAGCGCACCCCGCCCAGGCAGTAATAGACCACCGGCCGGGACGTATCCACCCCATGCCTGGCCAGCAGCTTTTTCACGTCGGCTGGCGGGAGCGGATGGCGGTCCTTGCCGGTGTAGAAGTCGTCCCACGGGATATGGACGGCGCCGGGAATCCTCCCCTTGAGCCATTCATAGGTGGAGCGGACATCGACCAGGGTTGCCCCGTTGTCCAGGTGTGCCACCTCTTCGGTGGAGACGATGAGCTGTGGCTTGACATCGACCAGGTAGCGGGACTTGCCGGCCAACGGCCTTTCCGCCCCCCTGGCCAGCGGCAGGTTCTTGCTGCGCCAGGCCCGGATGCCGCCGCTCAGGAGCCTGATCGGCCCCCGGTGCCCCAGCCAGGAGAGGAGCCAGATGTCATATCCTTCGCCCCCCCAGCTCCTGTCGGCATCACCATAGACCACCAGCGGCGTCCGTTCGTCAATGCCCAGCCCGGCCAGCGCCACAGCCAGCTCGGCCGGCGGTAAGGAGGTAAACTGTACCCCTTTCGCGTCGGTTCTTGTATAGTTCTCCCACGCCAGCGAAACGGCGCCCGGAATATGCCCTGCCTCCCACTCCGCCTTGGGGCGGGCATCGATCACCACCCATTTGGACAGGTTGTTATTCAGCGTGGTTGCGTCGATGAGCCCCAGATCGGCCCCGAGCGCAGCTGCGGAACACGACACAGAGATGATGAGTGCCACCAACAGCCTGATACCTGCCGATGCCGGTCGAAAGATACCCGCCGTCGTCGTTGCGGTAGCCATTGTTACCTCCTATGCACTACTGGCGGCCCAACCGGAGCTGCGCCTGACAGTGCCGCTCCTGGTCGGCGTCACGGCCGGCGTCTCAGCGCTGCTGGCCCTTACCCTGTACGGCGGCGACCGGGGGTACGTTTCCTGGTCGCCAGCCGTGATTCTCGCTGTGGCGCTCCTGCTGCGCCTGATGTTTCTCTTCGCCCCGCCGCAGCTCTCCGATGATATCTATCGCTATCTCTGGGACGGGAGCGTCCTTTTGCGGGGGGATAACCCCTATGCCGCCGCGCCGGCCGCCGTGCAGCCTCCCCCCGGACTGGCCGCGGTTCATGGCCGGATCAACCACCCGGAGTATGTCACCATCTATCCGCCAGCTGCCCAACTGGTCTTTGCCGGCGGGGCGTTCCTCGGTAGTGGCGTCACCGGGCTCAAGGGACTGCTGGTGGCGCTCGACCTACTGCTCTGCGCCCTGATCATGCGCCTTTTGCAGCGGCTGGAGCTGCCGGCATGGCGGACCGTGCTCTATGCCTGGAACCCGCTCCCCGTTCTGGAGATCGCCGGATCGGGTCATCTGGATGGCGCCGGCCTGACGCTGTTCCTGGGAGCCTGCTGCCTGCTGCTGGCTGAGCGGCAGACCGGTCGGCAGCTGCCGCTCCGCACATGGCCCTATCCACTGGCGGGCGTGCTGCTGGCCGCTGCCGGGCTGATCAAGCTCTTCCCGCTGGTGTTGGCCCCGCTGCTGTTCCTGCTGACCCCGCGGTCGCGCCGGCCTCACCTGCTGGCCGGGCTGCTGGGAGGCATGGCAGCCCTGCTGCTGCCGTTTCTGCCCCACCTGGCACACCTGGCGGCAACCCTGGATGCCTATGCCCGCAACTGGGAGTTCGCCGGGTTCGCCTTTGCTATCCTGCGCCGTCTGACCGGGTCCGGGACCATTAGCCGCCTGCTGCTGTCATCAGGCTTCCTGCTGCTCGTTGCCTCAATCGCCCGGCGTACGGCACGTGGCTGCAGCGCAGGGGCGGCACCGGCGGTGGCAGGACGGCGGGCCATGGCGGCCTGTTATGCCATCGCCCTGGGGATGCTGCTCCTTACCCCAACCCTGCACCCCTGGTATGCCCTCTGCCTGGCCGTTTTCCTCCCCTTTGCCGCCGGCCCGGCCGGCCTGGTGCTCTGCTGGGCGGTTTTTCTGACCTATCGCGTGCAGATCCCCTTTTTCATCCTGGGCCAATGGCTCGCAGACCCCACGGTCAGCGCTGCGGTTTTTCTGGCGCCTTTGCTGGCCTATGTCCTCGGCAGACTGTTCAGGACCTCCCGCACGACCGGTCCCTGATCTCCCGTCTGCACTGCCGGCCTGACTGCACCGTACGCCAGTTCTTTCCCGATCACCCAGAGAATGGTGCTCCCGGCGCGCAGCACGCCGGTCAGGGTACGGCTGATCTTCGACTTCCCGGCAAGCCGCACGCTGTAGGGGAGCGGCACCTCTACCGTCCTGATTCCCGCCTTCAACGCCCTGATCTGCATCTCGACCGTCCAGCCGAAGGTCCGGTCGCTCATCCGCAGATCGTTAAGGGCCTGCCAGGTGATGACCCGCATCGGCCCCAGGTCGTGGTAGTTGTGCCCCCAGACGATCCTGATCAGGCGAGTTGCGAGCCAGTTGCCAAAGCGCTGCTGGAGGCTCAGGGCACCGGATGCCGCCGGAAACCGGCGGGCAAGGGCCAGGCTCGCCGTCCCCGTTTGGAGCGGCTCAAGCAGTTCGGCCAGATTTTCCACGCCATCGCTCCCATCGGCGTCGGCAAAGGCGACCAGCACCGGCGGATCGTCCGCCAGGGCCGCGATCCCGGCTAGGCAGGCGCTGCCGTAGCCAGGCGACGGTTCTTGCACGACCTCGGCGCCATGGGCTGCTGCAACGGCCGCGGTCCGGTCCGTGGAGCCGTTATCGACCACCAGGACCCTGGTCACCAATGCCGGCACCCGCGCCAGCACCGTGGGGAGCGATTGCTCTTCATTACGGGCCGGAATGATCAGGGCTATGCGGGCACTGGCAGACATGAAAGGCCTCAGGGAGTCTTGTAGTAAACGGCAAAAGTATAGGTACTGCCGGCGGCGGTATTCTGGCCGTAGATCTCGGGCACGTAAGACAGCTCGACCCCCCAGCCGGGTGTGACTTTATAGCCGATCGTCAGATCCAGCTTGCCCAGGTCGAAGTTGTTGGTGGTGGTGGGGTTGCCGCTCGTGTCCAGCTTCGTGCCGTTGTCCATGCTCAGAATGCCGTCCAGCTTGGCGCGGGTATAGAAACTCTTGGTGATATCCAGCCCGAACTCAGCCAGGTAGCGGATCTCGTCGGACGGGGCCTCGGCCCGCCAGCGGTAGCCGATCTCCACGTTGCCGTAACCGGGAATCAGCGGGTAGAGGGAACAGCCGTAGAGTAGGCGCAGCTCGGCATCGAACTGGCCGTTCCCCAGCGGCAGCGGGTCGGCCTTGTCGTACGGGCCGGGGATCTTGACCAGCAACTGGCTCGAGACAATAACGGCACCGTTGTCCATCAGCTTGTAGCGAAACCCCAGGTCCACGTCGCCCAGGCCGTACCCCTTGTAGAGCTGCTGGGCGGTATCGTTTTCGAGCCACTTGTAGGCCAGGGAATTGATGACGGTCAGGTCGTCGGTGATGCCGAACTCTACGTAGTTGCTCAGGTTGAAATCGGTGAATTTGCCGCTGTTGGGGCTATCCACCCGTTCACCCCTGGAGTTGAACGATTGATTGGCAAAGTAATGGTTGAAGGCCAGCTTGTCGTACAAGGTATTCTTCGGGGCGGTCCAGGCCCCGGCATGGCTGGTGGTAGCGGTGACAAACACCACCAGGGCCGCCAGGAGCGAGTGCTGCATACGTAGTTTCATGATTGCCTCACAGGATGATGGAAAAGGCGGGCGCCTCGAATAGACGCCCGCCGGGAGTGGTGCGAGTAAGTGACCTGTTCAGGGCAGCTGCCCTATATTCCACCCGTGGCAAACGGCCTGCCGGACGGGTCCTGGCGCCACCCGGTTGTGCTGCCGGGGATGAGCGGGTCCTTGACGTAGGTCGCGTCTTCCGTGTAGGTGGTGCTCCAGCCGGACCAGCCGTCCGAGTAGTTCCGGATACTGGTGTACCCCATGAGGTAGGCATAGAAATAGGTCAGGCTGGAGCGATAGCCGCCGCCACAGTAGAAGATGAGTTCCTTGGTCGCGTCGATATTGCGGCTGCTCCAGAGGTCCCGGACCTCGGTGTAGCTCCGCAGCGTAGCGTCGCTGTCGCGGTAGATCAGGGAGGAGTCGTCGCCGTCGTAGGCCCAGATCGCGTCGGGAATCCGCCCCTTGTTGACCAGGTAGCCGTAGCCGCTGATGAGGCCGGCATATTCGCCGCCCGCACGGACGTCAACTAGCTGGGTTGCGGCGGTATTGGCATACTTCGCCTCAACATCGGCCGTGGTGGCCACGCTCTGGCTGTTGATGGTACCGGTATAGGTCGTCGGCGTCGGTGAGTTGACGGTCGTTTCGGTAGGATAGCCGCCAGCGACCCACTGCTGATACCCACCGTTCAGGAAGCGAACATCGGTCACGCCGAGATACTTGAGTATCCACCAGAGGCGGGCAGAAAAAATCGTGCTGTCACTGTACACGATGACGGTGGTGTCCGGCGTAATCCCCATGCGGCCGGCGGCTGCCTTCAGCTCGTTGTCCGGCAGCAGGAACCAGCGGGGAAAGCCGTTTTCGTACGTATCGGAATCGGAATGAATCGCGCCCGGGATATGCCCCGCATTGTAGGCCGTCGCATCGGCGAGCGTTCCCCACTGGGTCTCGAAGATGAGGTACTTGTGGCTCCGGTCATAGGCGTACTGAGGGGGCGCCGCAGTCGTGCTCCCCGGCTTGTGGTAGTCGATGAGCGCCTTGACCCAGCCGGGATAGACGGCTGTCGCGTAGTTCGTCGCCTTCTCCATGGGGAGGGTCGTATTGTCCGCCCAGTCCCAGATGGAGGCATCGTAGTTGGAGCTGCGGCTGTACCCCATCAGGCGGAGGACGAAATAGACGTAGCCGCTGCGGATACCGGCCGTACAGTGGGAAGTAACCTCCTTGTCCGGCGTGATGCCGCGAGATTCGAGCAGCGTTTTCAGCTCCTTGTAGCTGAGCGTGGTCTTGTCGCTGTTGTAGAACCAGGCGTAGGGGATATGCACGGCCTTGGGGATGTGGCCACCGCGGGTCTCGCCGTAGAGCTGCCACCCCATGTATTCCTCGTCGGTCCGCGCATCGATTACGGCAAAGTCCTTGTCGTAGAGGCGCTGCGCGATGTGGCCTGAGTCGGCCTTTGCGGCGCTGTTGACCAGGGGGGTGAAGGTTGCGGCCGCAAGCGTGACTGCCGTGGTCTGGATCGGGCGGCCATCGGCCACCCACTTGTCCCAGCCGCCGTTCAGGATGTGGACGTCGGTGCAGCCAAGGTATTCGAGCATCCAGAAGAGCCGGCCGGCTGCCCCCCAGGAGGCGGTGGTGTTGTCATAGATGACGATCTTCATGTCACGGACGATTCCGGCTGCTCCCAGCTGGTCGGCCAGGGTCGCGGTATCCTTGAGTCCGGCGCCCTTGGTCCAGTAGGCGTTGTGCAGGATGTTGACGGCACCGGGAATATGGCCGGCCGTGTATGCGCTCGCCGAGCGGGCATCGATGATCACCAGTTTGCCGGCAGTCGTAACGCCAGTTGTTACGGCTCCTGCGGCAGCGGCTGCCTGCAGGGACTCCGGGGTAACCAGCAGGCCGGCATTGGGGAATTCCTGTGATGCTGCGGTGAGGGCAGTGCCTGACGATGCAGTCTTGTCGCTGACACTGCTGCCGCAGCCGGCAAACAGCGTGGCGCAGAGGGTTAGTGCTACCAGCGCGGCCACATGGAGGGCTCTTTTCTTCATATACAAACTCCTTCCAATAAAATGGCCTTATTCATACCAGATTCATGAGCAGTAAGTCCAATGGGAATAATCTATCAACACGATAACCCATATCTGTTAATACGATATACATTCTAAGTAAAAGCAGCGTGAGCATTGGACATATGTACTCCGATACACTACTACTATCCCGGAGAGAACCGACTTATGTGGCCTTCGTGGAACGGAGCGGCAAGGTGGATGGAAGGTGGGATCGGCCAAGGCCATTTGAGCAATCGGTGCAACGTGGAAAGGCGGTCACCACCTGCTGACGCACAACGAAAAAGCCCCAGGAACAGGCCTGAGGCTTTTTGTTGGCGTCCTACAGCTGACGCACGCTGGATCCCGGTCACTCCCCCGTATCCAGCGCTATCCTTTCCAGGCCAGAGATGGGGATGCCCAGTTTCCTGGCAACGCTGGCGTTGGTCGACAGGCGGAGCTTGCGGGGATCGGCCACCATCGGTTCCCGGTCCCGGCCCAGGAGCCGGCTGACCTGCTCGACCGCGACACTCCCCAGATCGAGGCGGTCGGCCTCGATGGCTGCCAGCGCCCCTTTGACCAGGTACCGGGCGGCAAAGGTGATCAGCGGCAGATGCTGTTCCAGGGAGAAGCGGAAATAGGCGTCCAGGGTCTCCACCGTGACCGCCGTAGTGTCGGGAAGCATCCAGAGGGCGTCCACGCTCCCCTTGAGCTGCTCCAGCCGGCCGATGGTCTCATGGGGGCTCCCGACCTCGCGGGTCACCAGGTCGATTCCCAGCCGCCGTGCCGCCTGCTGTGCCCGTTTCAGGTAGCCGGTGCTCTTGTCCGGGTCGTACAGCACCCCTACCCGACCGGCGCCAAGGGCCTTGAACAGGTTCAGGTACCGCTCCGGCGACGCCACCACGCCGACCCCGCCGATGTTGGGGCTGGTCGATTTCGACAGGGTCAGGGAGAGGGACATGAGGGAGACCACCGGCACCTGGCGGACCTTCCGGCAGGCGGCCAGGGCCGTGTCGCCCACGGCCAGCACCAGTCTGGGGCGCTCCTCCTTGACCAGGCGGACCGCGTCCACCTCGGCATAGTCGGCGATGACGATGGTGTTGCTCGATCCCGTGAACGCACTCCTGAAGCCGCGCAACGCCTCCATATACGCCGGGCTCTGGCTGGACTGGAGGATCAGCACGTCCGTGGCCAGGGCAGGCAGCGCGGTCAGGATGAAGAGCGCTATGCAGAGGAAAAGCGCTCGCATCAGAACCGGAACCTCATACCACCCTCGACCCAGCGGGGAGTGTTCGGATAGAGCGAATCCCCGTATTGGGAACCGCTGAAGAGGTTATGGACCGACATGAACAGCTCGGGCGACAGGTCGTTATTCGGGGAGAGCTTCTGGGTCAGGTGCAGGTCCCAGACGATCGCCGAATACTTGCCGTTTCTGTAGTCTGGGGCGTTCCACCAGACATAGTTGCCGGTCAGCGCCCCGCGCAGCCCCAGCGTATCGTTGTCGTAATTGAGTGCCAGCTTGGCACCCTGGACCGGGAGATTCTCAAGCCGGGTGCTGGTCTCGCGGTCGCGGGCGTCGGTAAAGGTGTAACCGCCGGCCAGGACAAAGCCATACAGCGGGAAGGTCCGCGCCTCAATCTCGAACCCCTGCTTGATCTGCTCCCTCAGGTTTATGGTCGGCGGGGTCGTGGAAAAGTCCGGATCTTCGATCTTCCAGGTATCGTTGTAGAAAAGCGTCCCCTTTACCCAGAGGTACGGAATCTCACTCGTTTCGATCCCGGTCTGCACGGTCCAGACCTGTTGCAGCCGGTTGCGCAGGGTAGTGGTAACGGGGAAGCTGTAGCCACGGCCGGCATAGGCCCTTGCCAGGGTCTTGTCGGTCAGCCTGTAGGTGACTCCCAGAGAATAGCTCAGTGCGTCGTCATTGAGGCCGGTATGGTCGAAGCGGATGCCGGGAATCAGGGTAATGGGACCGAAGGAAATACCGCCATTCAGGTAGACTCCCAGACGATCCAGGGAGCGCTTGAAATTCTCAGCGGGGAACTGATTGATCGGCTCGCTGTTCGTGAGGCTGTCGTGCTCGTACTCCAGACCGGCCGCCACGTTGGTCAACTGGTCGCCCCAGGTAAGGCGAAAATTGGCTCCCCGGGCACTTTGCCGAGCCTTGTTATCTGTCAGCAGGGCTGGCGAACTGAGGAATCCCCACTTGGTTTCCGACTCCTTGCGGCTCAGCCATCCCATCAGTTCCAGCGTGAGACGGTCGGTGACGGGGTAGTTGAATGTCAGGAAGGAATGGGCCTGCCGTTCCTCATTGGTGTCGTGGCCGTCGATGACAACCGAATCCTCAAGCCCGCGGAAGGAATCCCGGAAATCGAGACCTAAGGTGATGTTTCCCGCCCTCGGCAGTTCGTAGACCACTTTTCCGGAGGCGTGGTTGAAATTAACGCGATTGCCGGGCACGAGCCCGTCGGAGTGCAGGTTGCCGCCGTTCAGGTAGTAACCGAAACGGTTGACGGTACCGGTCAGCTCGCCCCGCAGGTCGGTGGTGAAGTGCTCACCGTAGGAGGCGGAGGCCGTGCCGCCAACGGCCCGGCCCGGCTCCGGGGACTTGGTGATGACATTTACCACCCCGCCCAATGCCTGCCCCCAGGCAGTGGAGGCGGCCCCCTTGACGATCTCGATCCGTTCGATCTGTTGGACGGGGATCAATCCCGTGTCACCGGTATTCTCTACGCTCAGGAAGTTCTGCGGCACCCCATCTATCAGGACCTGGATATGGCGGCTCAATGCGCCGTGAATGGAGAAAAAGGTCCAACTGCCGGGTGTCTGGAGCTGGTCGAGCTGGATTCCCGGAACGGTCTGTAACACATCGGCCAGGGTGTGAGCGTTGATCCGGGCAATGTCGTCTGCGGTGATGACGGTGACGTTTTCGGCTACCTTGGAGGCAGGTCGGGGGTAGCGGGAGGTGGTGACGACCGACTCTTCGTCGCTCAGGCCAAGAGAAGAAAAGACCTCGTCGTCCGCCCCCATGGCTGGCACGACGAAGCAGGCCAGCAGCAGGGCCAGTAATGGCAGGAGCAGTTTTGCGCGGAAATCCGAGGTCAACACACAATCCTTTAATACAATCAATCCCTGCCATTCACTCCGATTACCACCTGGCTGGGACGCAAATTTAACAGAGTCCCTTGCCCTTGTCCACAGTAAGGGAGAAGCCGCTCCCTATGAGGAAGACCCTTACATAGACGATCCGCATGACAATCAAAGAATTAAAGCCTCAGGAGAGTATCCTGAGGCTTTAATTCTTTGGCGTCCCCTGCCGGACGCACTTCGAACTTTTTCGGCTGAAAAAGTCAATCAATATCTTGTTGGCAAACTACCACGCCTGGGTGGCAGAATCGATGGTAATGACCAACGTTGCCTGCACAAAATGCCCCTTAGAGCTTCAAAGCCCTTATGAGAACATTTGCCATTGCGTTTTCTATCATCTCAGTATTTCGATGAGAAAGGTTAGCCCATGGCACCTTGGAACGCGCACCTTCAGATTTCCATGAGTTGGGATGTCCCATGCAACCCTTAAACGTAAATATGAAATCTGCGTACTCCATGGGAGTGGTATTGAAAGCCTTCTTGTTACCTGTGATAACGACCAGATTTTTGTGATAATCGTTCAGAAACTTGAATGTGGTATGATGATCTTTCAGACCGGAGAACACCACTCTACTGCCATGAAGGATGTCATAAAGGCTAATCCTCGGTGCTTCAGTGTAGTCAGCTGGGAGGACTTGAAACTCGTTAAATGATACTTTTTGAGTATGGTGAATCCGATCTGTGGCTTCTTTGGCTTCCCTTGTCTTCGACTTCAGTTGCTCTTCAAGGGTTTCAATCCGCATCTTGAGTTTCGCATTCTCAGAGATAGGATTTGTGTCCTTGACCTTCTCTTTCGCTTGCGAGCCAGGGAGGAGTTGAATTTGGGGAGTTTTTCGCTTCTCCGCCTCCAGATGAAGTAATACGTCCTTAAAATTGTCAATAACATGATCTACTTCTTTTTCCAGGTCTGGATGAATAGGTTTCATCCCTATTGATACCGGAGCCTTTCGCGCTATGGGGATGTCATTTTTGCCATCGCCCACAAAGACCCAATCTCTGTTGGTTATGTTGTAGACCTTGAACAAGTTTTCAATATAGTGGTACTTCCCCTCGAAGTCACACGGCTTTAAGCTATGTCCCGACAATCTCCCGTCTATATCATCGAAGAAATATTCACATGCTCCAAATCCATGGTTAATTTTCAACTCTTTTTGAGCACGGGTAATCAGCTCCTGAAAACCACCGGATACTAGGACCGGAACGTATTTTTTTCGGTCTAATTTCTCAAAGAATTCCTCGACCCCTTCATGATACTCGGCCTCTGCTATCAACCCATGGAAAGTGTCCCTGTGCAGGCTAAAGTCTTTGTGGATGGCAATAGTGTTACTGACCGCCTATATGGAGCCATTTCGGGATCGGCTTAATGGCGCCACCTGATGATCGGGTTAATGGAGCCAGCACCTGATCGCCTTAATGGCGCCAGCAGGTGATCGGGTTAATGGCGCCACCCCATTGTTTTTGACTCTCGGACTTTTTGACAACCGGGGGTATCCTTCCCAAATTTTTCTGGAGGATGCACCCCATGGCCAATCGGAGGTTCGAGATGTACCAGTATCAACAAATTCTTTCCCGCATGCGGTTGGGTGACTCCGACCGCGACCTTGCCCGTGCCAAGCTTCTTGGCAGAAAAAAAGCCGCTGCATTCCGGTCCCTGGCCGAGGGTCAGGGGTGGCTCAACCCTGCTCTTCCCATCCCCGATGCCATCCATCTGGCCGCTGCCCTCGGCGCGCCCCGCGCCAAGCCTGCGGTTACCTCATTGGTAGAGCCGTACCGAGAACAAGTCATCTCCTGGGCTGGTGACGGCATTGACGGCACCACCATCCACCGGGCACTGGTCCGCAACCACGGCTTTACCGGCAGCTATTCCGCTGTCCGTCGCTTTCTGCAGTCGCTGCCGGATAGTCTTCCCAAGGCGACGGTGATTCTTGACTTTGCTCCGGCCGAAGCCGCCCAGGTGGACTTTGGCGCCGGTCCTGAGCTCGTCGACACCACGACCGGCGAGGTGTTGAAGTCCTGGATCTTCGTCATGACCCTGTGCTTTTCCCGTCACCAGTACGCCGAGGTGGTCCTTGACCAGAAGGTGGAGACCTGGCTTGCCTGCCACCGCCGCGCCTTTGAGTGGTTCGGCGGGGTGCCGGATAAACTGATCATCGACAACCCCAAATGCGCCATTACCCGAGCCTGCTCGAAAGATCCGGACGTGCAGCGGGCCTATGAGGAACTCGCGATGGGGTATCGGTTCCGCATCGCACCATGTCCCCCCCGCGACCCTCAGAAAAAGGGGCGGGTGGAGGCGGGGGTCAAATACATCAAAAACGCCTTTCTTCCTCTGCGCGAGTTCCGCGATCTTGACGACGCCAACCGGCAACTCTCTGAGTGGGTCTTGGGGGAGGCAGGAAACCGCGTCCATGGATCAACTCGCCGACGCCCTCTGGAGATGTTTGCAGAGACGGAGAAAGCGCTGCTTGCCTCCCTTCCCGACGTCCCTGTCCAGCTTGCCGTGTGGGCCAAGGTCAAGGTGCACGGCAACGCCCATGTTGCCTTCGAGAAGAACCTCTATTCCGTGCCGTTCCGACTCATCCGCCAGGCGCTCTGGCTCAGGGCCACCGACACCACGGTCCGGATCTTCCGTGATCACGAGCTGGTCGCCGTCCACTGCCGGCTGCATGGGGAGGGGCGCCACTCTACCCTCGACGAACACATGCCGCCGGAAGCGCTTGCCTATAAACTCCAGGACCCTCAGTGGTGTCTCCGCCAAGCCGAAGTGATCGGTCCGGCCGTGCACGAGGTCATCAAACGCCTCTTCGCCCACCGTGTGCTCGACAACCTGCGCGCCGCCCAAGGGATCGTCCGCCTTGCAGATCGTTACGGCAAGGTTCGCCTGGAGGCTGCCTGTGACCGGGCACTCAGCTTCGATTCCCCCCGGTATCGCACCGTGAAGACGATTCTGGAGCGGGGCGAGGACCAAAAGTCCGCCACCGGCCCCATACAGGATGCTCTTCCCGGTATCTACGCGGGAGCGGGCCGGTTCCAGCGCGATACCGCAACGCTTCTACACTGATAACTCAGTCACATTAAGGAGAAAGTCTATGAACCCGATGCCGGAACTTACCCCCATGCTCAAACAATTGCGTCTCTCCGGAATCCTCGATTCTCTGGAGAGCAGAAACCGCGAAGCCATCGCCGCCAAGCTCGCCTACCCTGAATTTCTGGCCCTGCTCATCCAGGACGAAGTCGCCCGACGAGAGCACAAAAAGTTCACTACCCGCACCCGGCGGGCCGGATTCCGTTCGCAGAAGACGATCGAGCAGTTCGACTTCGACTTCAATCCGGGGATCAACCGGGCGCTGATCCTGGAATTGGCAACCGCCCGCTTCGTTGCCGAGCCCGCCAACGTACTCATTGCCGGCCCCTGCGGTACCGGCAAGAGCCACCTTGCCCAAGCGCTTGGTCACGCCGCCGTGCGCCAAGGCCACGACGTCATCTTCTCCTCGCAAACCCAACTGCTGGGCGGCCTTGCCGCCGCCCGCGCCATGGGCACCTACGAACGAAAGTTCCAGTCTCTCGTCAGGGCGCCACTGCTCATCATTGACGACTTCGGGCTAAAGCCTCTGCGCACCCCACAGGACGAGGACCTCCACGACCTCATCGCTGAACGCTACGAGCGCACCGCAACCATGGTCACCAGCAACCTCGATTTCTCCGAATGGGGCGAAGCCTTCCCCAACCGGCTTCTCGGCGCCGCAACCATCGACCGGCTCCGCCACGGGGCTTATCGTCTCACCCTCGACGGCATGACCTACCGTGCCCCGAAAAATTGCCCACAAACGGCAGAAAGTGAGGTAGAAATAAAGTCCAAAATCAGGAGATAATCACCCCTGTCCGAGAGTCAAAAATGCCCCTCTTCTCCTGGCTCCATTAACCCGATCATGGGTGGCTCCATTAGGGCGGTCGGTGTCAAATAGTCGCTTCAACCCATTCTGAGTAGTTCTTGTAATGCCCCTTCTCCCACTTTTCGTGGGTCTCCTTCTCTGCCTCTATGGCTCCTTCGCCCAGACGCGCAGCGAGAGGTTGCCACATCGTAGAAGCATATTGAGTTCCATCAATTCTGTAGTTGGCTTTAAAAATAGTCCCCTCTACATCACAAACGAGTAATTTCACACGGCCTCCGTTTCGGTTAGGATGGCAGATCATCCGGGTTGATAGCCAAGATAGCCTTGCAGATACCTTTTTCTCTCCAGCCCCTTAAATAGCCGGACCGAAGATTTCCCATTACATCAGACTGCTCTGTAAACGATTGGGCCTTCCACATCTTTGTTTCTACGCTATTATCGACTTTATAGATTTTTATCCACGCCACTCTTTTTGCGAGTAGCAACTCCTTAAACTCAGCTTCGCTACTCGGGTGGAAGATCACCTCTAAATGTAAACTCCGTGGAGGGGTCGGTGTGATGATTTTTACATCCGTTGTTTTGGGAGCAGAGTCGTGGTTATTCTCGTAGAATTCTAATATCTTTTCAATTACATTTGTCGGAGTATCAAACCCGGTTGCATGTGCCTCAAGCCTCTTGTAAAGTTCCGCCGAAATACTGATGGTCTTTTCCATGATCGCCCCCATAAATGGCTATTTGATATTTATATATAGCCAAATAGCCACGCTGTCAAGATGAATATTTCCCCTGACCGCCCAAAATACATAGTCGCTCAACATCCGACGGGCAACCCTTAACAAAAAAGCCGCCATGATTCTACAACGGCTCCCCTTGTACTGATGAAGATGACGCCGCCGTGCAGACGGCCCTGACGGAAGCGTATGAGTCGGGGGCATTGTCGGGGAAAAAGCTGGTTGCTGTGCAAAAGATCATTTCCCGGCGCAAACATTACGGCAAAGGGCTTTCAGCCCCAACGCGCGAAAAGGCCAAAGTTTCCGCAGAGGATCTGATCGCAGCCTATGAGAATGGCGCCAGGGAGAAGAAACGGATGCTGGCTCAGTAGAACTACATCATGGATGTTTTGGGCTACACGGCCATGGCCCTGCGTCAGCTATTGAATGATGTTCATTTCACCAATCAGCTGAAGGCCGTCGGCACGAATGAAATTCCTCTGCATGTAACGGATCTTCTGAAAAGGTAGCGGCGATGGCAAACAGAATACAGCAGGGATTCCAGGAAAAACTGATGGAGCTTGCCGTGGAGGAACTCCTCCCCACCAAAAGCATTTCCAACTGCGTAAGGCAATCCAGAAAGTATGCTCAGGTCCTTTCCTCCATACGGGAAGTGGGACTTATCGAAGCTCCTGTCGTCGCTCCGTTCAAGAAAGGAAAAGGTTATCTCCTGCTTGATGGCCATCTGCGGATCATGGCCTTGAAGGAATTGGCGGTGGAGCACGTCTCCTGTCTGATCTCCACCGATGACGAAACCTATACCTACAACAAGTACATCAATCGGCTTTCAGCAATTCAGGAACATCGCATGATCATGAAGGCCATACAGTCTGGGGTCTCGGAAGAAAAACTCGCAAGAGCCTTGAACCTAGATATCAGCACCATCAGAAACAAGAAATGTTTGCTTGAGGGGATCTGCCCCGAGGCCGTTGAACTGCTGAAGGACAAGGCTGTGCCGGAACCGGTGTTCAGGGTGTTGAAAAAAATGAAAGCGCCCCGGCAGATCAACGCCGCCATGCTGATGAATGACCAGAACAAGTTCAATTGCAACTATGCCAAGGCGCTACTGGACGCAACGCCGGTACACCAACTCGTCAATAAAGGCAAACCCAAAAAGGAAACTCCGGCGATACTGGCCCGCCAGGTTCGTCTTGAGGAAGAGAGTCTTGCCCTGTCCAGGGAAATAGGCTCATTGAAGGAACAGTACGGTACAGCGATGATCGACATGACATCCATGCAGGCATATCTGAAAAGCCTGATCGGCAACGAATCGGTCGCAAAATACCTGCGCGAATTTCATGGGCCTATCCATGACAAATTCAAAGAAATCACTGAACTTGACTTTTTCAGATTACAAAATATGGAGTGAGAGCTATCCGATCTGGAGGAATTGGCGCTGGTACTACTAAAGTGGTAGGAGTCCGTTGCTGACAGTGTGTTTCAGTTCTTCCGGTTGATCAGGCTGACGATCACCTTGACGATGGTGTCCTTCTCTTCCGGCTCAAAGTGCCGTCGCAACGTGTTCCGACCTTCGCAAACAGTCCTTTTCAACAAGCTCTGAAAGATATCGGTGTGCAGTCCGTCTAGAAGCATCGAGAAGTAGCCGATACTCAGAATTGTTTATCGGGTCACTCCGCAAACAGGTTCAGTTTTTTTCGCCGTTCCTCAAAGTCCGGCATCAGTCGGTGCAGCAGTTTCCAGAACTTCGGCCCGTGATGCTTCACCTTATGATGGCAGAGTTCGTGAATTATCACGTAATCAATACACTCTTTCGGCACCTTGATAAGCGCCAGGTTCAAAGTGATCCGCCCTGCCGACGAGTAGCTCCCCCAGCGGCTTGTCATCTTTCGAATCAGTAACCCAGGGGAAGGGATACCTTCACGGTGTACCCTCTGGAGGCAGACTGCCAATCGTTCTTGAAATACCACTTTTGCGTGTTGGCGATACCAATTTTCAAGCAGTTCCTTTGTCCGTTCCGGCGTTATTTCTCCCTTGGTTTTCACCCACAGATAGCCCCGAAGACATTTGACACTCTCTGCCACTGCCGTCTCAATTTTCAGCCGATATTGCCGCCCCAGATACCGGTGTGTCTCCCCGGCGATATATCGGCGTTCCGGCTGTTTCGGCAGGAACTGCTCGAAATCCCTCCACGCTTTACTGATCCACGCGCCACGACGGCGGACAAAATCTCTGATGGCATCAAGGCTCGTACCATGGGGAGCCCTAACCGTCACTGACAGGTCTGGGTGCACACTGATGCCGACAGTTTTCCGGCGGGAATGGGAATAGTGGTAAGGTATCTCTACCGTTCCCCAGGTTATGCTATCCTTCTGGACCACCTACCCACCTGCCATTTTTTTGGCTATTGACAGGCAGCGTTCGATAATGGCGTCCATGTCGGGGGTATTCAAATTGACCCCGTACCGGTCACGGGCCTCAAACAGGAAATCGTCAATGGCATTGGCCATGCCCTTCTGGATGTCGTCCCGGACAGTCCAGTCTCGCCCTTTCATCGGATCGATTATCTTTTCGATGGCGATGGCCATTTCCGCCGCTATCTGTTTTCGTTCGTTCTGAGCAGGACCGTAGTTTTCCAGCACCTCGCCGACTACGCCATAATAAGCTGGTGCCTCCCGATAACTGGCAAGCTCATTCGGCAGTTCCGTGTCGTGACCCTGCCGGATAGTCCCGAGATATTCAGAAACCTTGCTGAGATATTCAGCCTCGCTGATCCGCTCGTTCCGGTAGTCGTCAATAGCCTTCTGGACAAGATCGGCAAATTTCTTGAAAAATACCGGGTCTTCATCCATCCGCTCGTGAATGGTCTTGGCCAGACGATTCGCAATGACATCCGCCTTTGCAGCCGGGCCTATCCGCCTTTCCACTTCCTGATCGAAGGCATCCACATCGAAAATGTTCACCAAGCTGGTTACTACCGCTACGTCTGGTGCCTGAATATGGCTGTCCATCACCTTGCGGATTTGCTTTTCATACTGGCTGTAATCAATTGATTCGGCAAAGCGCTGCTGCACTGAAGCCCGCAAGCTGCGGAAACGTTTCAGGTCTTCTTTATAGATTTTTATCTGGTCTCCGGCGGTATCCTCGTAAAAATGCTCAGTCGCCAGCGCCACTGCCAGTGTCTGCTGATATGCGGTCAGTGCCTCGTAAAATGCCTGCCGCCGGTCCTCCGGAGCCAGGTGCTGCTCCATTGCCTCATTGTCGAGCTTATTGGTAACTTCCTTGAACACATCCCACAGGTCAGTATGTTTCTGCGGCAGAGTTTTCACCTCCGCATGGGTGTCGATGATGGCACCAGTCATGTCCACATCATCCGGGTCAAACCCTCCCAGGGCATCATAGGTGTTCATGGCTTCATTCAGTGAACCGAGCACACCCCGGTAATCCACGATATAACCGAATTCCTTGCCGGTATAGATACGGTTCACACGGGCAATGGCCTGGAGGATGTTATGCTCCTTTAGCTTCTTGTCGATATAAAGCACCGTGTTGCGGGGTTCGTCGAAACCGGTCAGCAGCTTGTCTATTACAATGAGGATTTCAACACCGTCCGGACGGCCAAAGGAGGCGATCAGCTGTTTGACATACTCCTCTTCTTTGCCAAAGCGCTGCATCATCTCTTTCCAGAAGGCATTGACGACTGATTCGTCCTCTTCCTCAATCGATTCGTGTTCTTTTCTGGTATCAGGTTGTGACATGATTACTTCAACATCCACCATGCCGTATTCCTTGAAGAACTTGCGGTAGAGGATGGCGGTCGTGCGGTTATATGCCGCCAGCTGCGCCTTGAAGCCGGTCCCTTTGAAGTTGTCCCGATAGTGGACGCTGATGTCGTAGGCGATCAATCGCAAGCGCTGCTCGGCATTCTGCACCGCGTCTTTGGTGGCCATCTTCCGCTTCAGGTCGGCTTTCTGAGCATCGCTGAGATTGGCGGTCACTCGATCAAACCACCGCTGCATGGCATCCTGGTTCTGTTCCAGGAGCGCCATGCGCCCTTCGTACAAAAGCGGTGCCACGGCCTCGTCCTCTACCGCCTGCCGCATGGTGTAGGAGTGGATGAAACCACCGAACTTGCGAGCCGTGCTTTTCTCGATCTTCAAGAGCGGCGTGCCGGTGAACCCCAGGTAACAGGCATTGCTGAACACGCGACGCATTTGGGCCGCCGTGGTTCCATAGTTGGTGCGATGGCTCTCGTCCACCAGCACGAAAATGTTGGGGTTGGTATCGGTTACGCCGTACTTCCCCTTGACCGTGCTGAACTTGTTGATGATGGTGGTAATGACGCTGGCCTTGCCTTCGGTAATCAGTCGTACAAGATGCTCGCCGGTATTTGCTTTCTCGGCGGTTTTCCCGCATGCGCCGAAGGTACGCCAGATTTGGTCATCCAGATCGACACGGTCGGTGACGATAATCACGCGAGGGTTGGATATGGCGGGATGGAGCGCAAGCGCCTTGGCCAGCATGACCATGGTCAGGGACTTGCCGCTGCCGGTGGTATGCCAGATTACGCCTCCCTGTCGTACTCCCTCCCGCAAGGGGATGACCCGCTCTATTGTGCGCTTGACGGCATAGTATTGCTGGTAACGGGCAATCTTGCGCACTCCGGCATCGAAAACGATATAGCCATACGCCAATTCCAGAAGGCGATCCGGACGGAGCAGTGCCCACAAGGTTTTATCCTGTACCGTCGGCAAGCGATCACCACCAGCCCAAAGATCATTGAAAAACCGGCGGGCATCTCGGTAAGCCTCCGCGTCCTTTTCTTCCAGGGGAGCAAATATCTTTGCCTCTACCTCCGCTGGCAGGCGCGTGTTTGCGGTGGCATGAACTTCCTGATCAAAAGCACCTTCTTCCTTCCAGACGCTCCAGTATTTACGAGGGGTGCCGATGGTGCCGTACCTTGCTTCATTGACACTGGTGCCGATAAGGAGTTGGCCGAACTGGAATAGGTGCGGTATGTAGTCGTCTTTCTGGTTACGGATCATCTGCTCGACGGCAGTTTCAATCTGCTTCTGCCCGGCCTGATGATCCTTGTCCCGTCGTTTGCATTCAATGACGACCAGAGGAATGCCGTTTACGAACAGCACCAAGTCGGGTCTGGCGGTCTCATGGGAGCGGCTCCGCTCCACGGCAAACTCGTTGGTAACGTGAAAGACATTTTTTTCGGGGTTCTGCCAGTTGATATAGTGTAGGGAACGCCCCTTGCGATCACCACTAATTGTCTGATCCAGGCTGGTTCCCAAGGTTAGCAGGTGGTAGATTTTCTCGTTGGTGCGTACTAGTCCGTCAAACGGTTCATCGGCCAGCCGCCGGATTGCCTCGCCAATATTGGCGTCGCTGAAAAGATGCGTTTCTCCCTTTACCTCGATACGGTTATTGGCCTCAAGGCATGGTCGCAATACTTCCGTCAGCACGACCTGATCCAGCCTGCCGTTACGCAGTCGCAATGCCTCCTCATGGCTCAGATACTGCCAGCCTAGAGCGTGCAGCACTTGGATTGCCGGAATTACGGAATCGAAATCTTCAAGGTAAGAGAGATTCATACATATCCTTATGCCACTTCTTCTTTAAACGCCCGGAGATGCAATGCTGACAGAACAGTAATGGATAATGTAATTGCAGTTTCGATTTCCTCGTTCGTAACTCGAATTTCTCGCCCTTCTCTTTCGGCAGCATAGGCATTTTCCAAATACTTCCTGTCAACAATGCCAAGATTATGGGTTATGGGATGGCGCTTATCAAAGGTAGAACAAAGCTGCTCCACCTCTTCAGCAGAAATCTCGTCAAAAAGTTCTTGTTGCATCCGGTTTCTAATGATCTCCATTGCCCGCTTTGGATTTTGAAAACCATTCCTGATCCGATCCTTTAAAAGTACATGAATTTCTTCATCCGACTTGCCAGTTGTTCGCAGGTGGCGCGACAGCATTGCTTTAAGGACCGCTTCAAAAATTGATACCACGTCTTCAAGGCAGTTTTCGATGTCTCGGGCGGCAATTCTTGGCCCTAAGTCAGAACGTCTCCTTTCGACATCCGAGAGCATGGAGTGAACGACATTGTATTCTGCCTTGACGTGCTCCAGGAAAATATCTGCGCCACAATCAGCGCACCATGTCGCTAACCCAAAAACAGCATGGTCGAGCCCACAATGAGGGCAAATAACTGCACGCAATAACTCTTCTTCAAACGGCCTACGAATGTGACGGGGGGAATCTTCCTTCATACTCATCTCAATCGAAAGGAAGCCGCCACCAAGCTTTTTTCTACCGGAAGAATCCAGCCCCAAGGCATCTTTCATCATCGAGACAACCGACTTCTCGGCTTCTCTGGTAACAATATCCTTGGCATAGCGAATTTGCTCTTTCGTCGAGAAATCGCTTGGCTCTGCCGAACTGCGACAATACGGACAAAAGGCTTCGGTATGATTTCCGGTGATACCAGTCCCGTTTTTCACCTTGAAGTAGCCTGGTGAACATTGATCGTGAAGACATTCACGCGCAATACGACCGTCTCCATCTGGTGGTAATGAAACGTTGAAAGAATATTGGTCCCGGCCAGTTTTCTGAATATTGTAGGGGCCACCTCTCCTGAACAATTCCGATGACATTCTTAACCCTCCTATACAGTGACGCGTAACTTTCCGGTCAGTAACTGCTGCATTAGTCCCTTCTTCTGCTCCCGCAAGGCGTCAAGCTGGGCACGAAATAGGTCAAGTTCGCGGTCTGCAGTATCGATAACTTTGACGATTGCTTGTTGCTCTTTAATTGATGGTCGAGGAATATGAATCTTGGCGAAATCGCTCCAACGCAAGCTGCCTCGGCGATCCACCGAAGCGCTGGTATTGCTGGCGAAGATATGGCGATAAGTTTCAGTCTTCAGAACCAGAAACAGAAACCTGTCATCAATGGTCTCGTCGGTCTGGAATACGGTATAGATGGGACTGATAAGTGCTTCTTCGAATGCATTCTGATACCCTATGGACCCCTCATCGATATGGTTGGTAGCGTAGGCAAACTGGTTTTTGCGGACGACTTTATAGTTGGAGAGGTCTTCGCTGAAAATCTGCTTGCCGAAGTATGTTAGGCTGTCCACCAGCCCCTTGTGCTTAGTGCAGGAGAGAACTGGACGCCCGGTTTCTTCGTTGTTACGCTCAGAAACTTCCCTGGCTACTTCACTGATACGAGGATAAGCCCAATCGGTGGGCAGCGAACCGAAAGGGGTTTTCCGAAGTTCCTGACTTCTCTCGAACCCCGGCAACCGCCTCTTCCCGGTCAATAGCTGCTGCATGAGCCATGTGCGGCGTTCCTGTTTTGCTGTGATCAGGCGTTCTGTGAGATCGATGGAGCGGTCCCAATGATCTAAATGAGATGCAATAGCGAATTGCTCCTTCGAAGGAGGCATTGGCACTTTAATTTTTCGCAAATCCTCAAGGGTAATTTCACGGAAAGTGCTACCTTTGGAGACTGCTTGTATATGACGAGAAATTGATCCGAATGATAGTGCGTACCGCACATAACAATTTGAAAATATTTCTTTTACAGATATTCTCGCTGTGCCTTGTGTAAGATTAGCTACTTTCAAATTCTCCGGCACTATGCTCGTTTCGCCAACATTCCCCCTCAGAGAAAAAACAATATCCCCTGGAGTGACTTCAGACCGTGAATATTTTTTCGCAATAGATTCTGTTGTGTTTAGTAATGCTGAGATATAAATGGATTTGCCAACATCTGTACTTCGAATATATGGAATACCTTTTTCTTGTGGAGGTCCTGCCTGAACTATTCCATAGACAATCTTCTTCTTTGTTATTTCATCAAGAAAATGAACATCCCAGTCAGAGGGGATATGTCCTAAATGCTTGACATCTTTAGTTGTACTCATAACCCCAACTCCTTCAAGCATACCGCCATCTGCTCACGCACTTCAGCCAGTTCCTTCTCAATGCCGAAAATCCGCTCCTGTACAACAGCAATGTCTACCTCAGCCTCTTCCTCGAAGGTATCTACATAGCGAGGGATATTGAGGTTATAGTCGTTCTCCCGGATTTCATCCCGGCTGGCGAGGTACGAATATTTATCCAAAGTCTGACGGGTACGATATGTTTCAATGATTTTGGCAAGCTCAACATCCTCACGGAGCAGGTTCTGATTCTTGCCGCTGTCAAACTCCCGGCTGGCGTCGATGAAAAGAATATCGGTGCGCTCTCCCCGGTCCCGGCGAAACACGAGAATGGCCGCCGGTATACCGGTGCCGAAAAACAGGTTTGCAGGCAGGCCGATTACGGTGTCCAGCAGGTTTTCCTCAATGAAGGCTTTACGGATTGTCCCCTCAGCCCCGCCACGGAAAAGCACTCCATGAGGAACTACCACGCCGACCCGACCGGTTCCCTGAGTTGTGGTTTCAATCATGTGAGAGATAAAGGCGTAATCCCCTTTGCTTTTGGGCGGGGTGCCCCGGTGCCAGCGGTTAAAACGTTTGGCCTCTTCACCGGCCTTGTCTGCCCCCCACTTGTCCAGAGAGAAAGGCGGATTCGCCACCACGACCTCGAACCTCATCAGCTTGTCGTTTTCGATCAGCTTAGGCTCCAGCAGCGTATCACCCCATTCGATCCGGGGACTGTTTTCGTTATGCAGAAACATATTCATCATGCAGAGCGCCCAGGTGCTGCTGATCGCCTCCTGTCCGAACAAGGCGCAGTCTTCACTTTTGTATACCTTGCGGACATGGGAAGCGCATTTGAGTAGCAGTGAACCTGACCCAGCAGCCGGGTCACAGATGCGCTCGCCTGGCTTGGGGTCCAGCAGCTTAGACAGAAGGATTGACACCTCTGGTGGAGTATAGAATTCACCGGCTTTCTTACCAGCATCAGCGGCAAATCTGCCGATCAGGTATTCGTAGGCACCACCGATAATATCCAGGCTACCAATCCTGCTCGGACGAAGGTTCAGCTTGGCATCACCAAAATCCTCCAGCAGCATTTTGAGGATACGATTACGCTGGCGGGTATTGCCAAGGCGGGATTCGGAATTGAAGTCGATATTACGAAAAACGTTGGTGAGTTTGGCCTTGTTGGCCATCTCGATCTTCTCCAAGGCAATATTGATCAATTCCCCCAGATTGGCCGCCTCCCGGTTATCGTAGAGGTAGTAGAAAGAGCCTTCGTCCGGGAGCACGAAGCGTTCACGCTCCATCTTACGCTTGATCCGTTCCACGTCATTGCCGAGCTGTTTTTTGTATTCGTCGTAATGATCCTGCCAAACGTCGGAGATATATTTGACGAACAGCATGGTGAGGATGTAGTCCTTGTATTCGGTAGCATCTATGGTGCCACGGAAACTGTCGCATGCCTTCCAGAGGACATCATTGATTTCCTGCTGTGATATCTGAGCGGCCATATTACGTTACTCCTTATGGTGAATTGAATTTGTTAGCAATGCTTTGCCGATAGCTTTATGCAGCTGGTCCGTTGCATCCGTCAGTTGCTGCAACAATTGTTTTTCAAGCAGCTGTAGTCTTCCGATTTTGGCAATCCGCTTCTGGGTTGCCAAAGGAGGAAGTGGAATGGAAATCTCCATGAAATCGATGCTCTTAATCATTTGCGTGCTGTCACCCACACGAATTTCATTGAGCTTGGCTTTCATTACTTCCTGATTGAGGCACCAGACAAGGTACTCCGATAATACATTCTGCTTTGGCCGAATTATAAAGAAGGTAAGCGGAGCAATTGCCGGACTGGGGACTGACTCAACAAGCACTGCATAGTTATTTGCACCTCGGGACATGAACAGAATGTCGCCAGCTGTCACAAGGTACTTATCGTAGAACTTGGGCGGCGCTATGAGCAGCGCGTGCTCTTCGATGTAACGATAGGGCTCGCCCCTAGTGACGTGCTGCGCGGCAATCACCTGAAGAGTCCCTTCAGGATCATTCACTATGGCACTTTTAGCTGAAAAGCCGGGCCGCACATCGGCACAGTCCTGTATTCGTACATTATTAATCGTCATTGCGTACCCGGCTCCTTTCCAGCTGTTACTGCTTGTTACAGCTTGTCTGGTAGTTACGAATCAGATCGGTTTCTATTGCCAGCCGCCTCTGCTCCGAACCTTCACCACGGACGGCAATATGAGTCTTGCCGTTCTTGGTGAAACACGCCGCCTGGTGATGGTTGTCAAACCGATCAGCCAAATTGCCGGTCTGCCCTATGTATAGAATGCTGTAATTCCCTGCGGGTAGTTTCTTTAGCACAAGATACAATCCACCAACCTGATTAAACGTTGTGCCCCACGGATAAACTTCAAACTCATGCTGCGCCCCTGACTGCCCCTTTACCGTCACCTTGTCTACTGCTGCCATACCGTGTTCTCCTTTTCCCGTGCGGGGGTTGTGGCAGGCTTGACGTGGCAGGGGCGGCTGAGGTACACTTTGTTTGCCGACGAAGTGACTTTAGCCCCAACCAGGCTTGCCTGCCGGTTAAAGTTGCCGAGTGAGCCCGTGTGTTGACGCACACGGGCTCTCGTCTTTGGCTATCTGAAGGCATAACAAACCGCAGCCGGCAAGGACTTTTC
>CAYSMK010000042.1:0-45495 GCA_964432205.1 uncultured Geobacter sp.
CAAAAATGCGCGTCTAAGGCCGATAATGAGGGCTGACTTGCCAGAATAACTCCGGCATTTCAGCTCCTTAGCTTGGTCCGACCCCGGACCCCGGTACACACCCCGGACCCCGGTACACTCAGTGTCTGCGCCGTTGTTGGCAGTCCCCTCAGCTAGCAAAAGTCTTCTTGCACGTGAGACGATAGCTGACTCTCTTGCGCTTCGTACCGCATAAGTTCGTCCTGCTAATGTCATCAGGGCAGAAGCCACAAACCCCAACAAAACAAACCACAAATCTTTTCCTGTTATCATAAATGGAAGTATCAAGTAGAGTACAGTGCACGGCAAGTACACATAAAAAATAATTGTCGCAACCCATTGACCGAGTTTTTGTGGTTTGGGTAGATGAATCACCTGTTTGTACCAATATCTCTTATCAAACTCTATCCCTGCTTGCTCTTCAGCTGTGATATTAAGTAGTCTGAGTTCTTGTATTATTAGATCGATCTCTGTTGATAATTGACGATATGTATCTTCATTTGCTTTCCGATCTTTGTTGATAGCAATTGCCTTTTCTACAATTTGAACACGTTTCAATAATGAGTCTGCTTTTTGTGCTTTATCTCCTCCTGTGGCACGAGCCACAAAAAGTGTGACAATTGCACCAACAGCAGGTCCCAATAAAATTTGTAAAGTGGTTTTTAATCCGTCTGTCATTGATTCACCTGCCAACGTCTCAAGGCACCAGCGGCGGAGCGCCAGCGGAGACCGCTGTTGCCGCTTGTTGGATCTCGCCTTTTTAGATGGGGTACTTACTATAGAAGTAAACCTTCAACTCCTTGTTCGGCACAAAATCTTTTACTTGAGCCCTGAACTTTGACGGTCCTATCTTTTCGACAGGGCCATCCCAGCAGAAGGAAATTAGATCCCCTTTTTTACCTTCAATGACCAGTTCAAAGTCCTCTAAAGGTGTCTTCCAAGTATTTGCGGTTGTTAGAATGTAACTCACCCATTGGATGTTGAAGAATTTGTCTTTTTCTCGTTTTTTGAGGTCAGTAAGTGTCTGATTATTAATGCAAGTATCCTTGAAATACTTTTGAAAATCCTTTATGTCAGCTCCACCAAAACCAGCGACAGGCTTGTATTCATGCTTGATTTTGAGAATTGTCCCAGGAGGAAATTCCTGATGCCAGTGGTAGTTGATGCGTACTTCCCATTGAGGCCAATAATCTTTTGCCCTCAGGGCGCCTATTTTTACCAGCTTTGTACGAACCTCTGGTTTTAATGACTCAAATGGATTCGTTGATTCATTTACATCGTAGTTTCCGAACGTTTCAATTAAAACTCTCGCTTTTTTCAGATCTTCTGTAACTTCACGATCTTTTACAAATGCCCGTATTTCCTTCTTCACCGAGACTTGCACATCGTTGATCCAAGCCTTGAAGTTTGTGAAGTCTCTACTCCCGCCAGGATCGTCTACGACATATTTTATTGGCGGAATCGGAAAGGCAACTTCACTGGCGACAGGGTCAGTGCTCGTATTCAGAAACTCATATTCCACTTTGACCGTCTTAGGAGAGATATACAAACGCTCTTTCTTCATCAGAACACTATGCTCTTTGCGAAGTTTCAAGCCTCCTACAGCAGTTTCAACGGCAGAATCATTTGCATAAGCACATACTGCCGATACAAGAAACAAAACTGCTGTCAGCAAAATCCTCATATTTTTTCCTTTCATGATCCAACTCGTTATTAGTAGGTTTCCCTATATAAGCCATCTATTACCTATATGAGTAATTTATGCCCAATATAAGGAAGCGATGATATTCCTTATACCGGTAATTTCAAAATAACTCCTTCACCCCTTCACAACCCTTTCCACTAATTCCCTGTCGCCACGTATCAACCCCCATCGAACACGCCAGAGCTTTTGCGCCGGGTCCCACTTTGCCCCAACCTCTTTCAGACGATCTCGCAGCGCTTTCATCGTGTAGGGGACCTGTACCAAGACGGAGTCCGTCTCCCGGATTCTCGGCGCCCCTTTGCCCGGCCTCTCGTCGACAATGATCTCAGCAGTCTTGATGCGCATGTCCCTGATGGCGTCATACCGGTAGCGAACGCACAGAAGTGACTCTCCGAACCTTTCAACCAGACGGAGCGTTCCATTCTCTCCGGGCTTCAGGTGCTTGTGTGCCTTCATCTGCTTCAGCATGTTGTGACCTCCGGAACTAAGATTTAAACTGGTGATGGGTAACATGCGGGACACGTCCACGACTCCGCAGTAGCCTTTGGCGCATCTCCTATTTCTCCGCCCGCCCGGTATCCCCATCACGGGTATTCTCCATCGCTCCCTCCAGGCCATAGCACACGGACAATAAAACCCTCTATATACCAATTTTCGTGCCAAAATTTATTTTGAATAATTCAAGTAAGTTAACTTGTGGCGAGGGGGCAGGTGTAACAAAATGTGATGTCACAAAATGTTACACTTGGGCCGATAAAGGCGCTTCCAGAGCGGAGTTACAGTCAACTGTAACAAAATGTTGCAGTAGGGGGTGCGTCAAGGAGTTGATGTCGGACTGACGGGGAGAATCAAGATTTCACTTCAAGAAGTTTGTCTACCTCGGCAAAAACTGCATACATATCAACTCCGATGCCAGCTTCAATTTCTTTTTCCCCTCGGGCAAGCAGGTGCAAAATTTCCAATTCTTGCTGCGTATTCTCGTTCATTTTCATACGTTCCATGACCTCATGAGGCAACAGACATTACACTAATCCCCCTCACCCTCGCCCTCTCCCACCGGGGGAGAGGGGACCCTGCCAGCCTCCGGCCTCAGAGCCGGCCGGAACGGAGGATGGCGATCACCCAGTAGAGGCCGATGATGCCGGCGATGGTGTAGCCGAGGAAGGCGAAGACCGGGAAGCCGAGCATCAGCGGCCCCTTGTTGGTCTGCATGACGATGGAGGAGCCGACGATCAGGGCGGCTATGATCAGGCTGAAGGAGAGACGGTTGATGGACTTGTCCAGCTCCTTGATGAACTGGTCCAGACCCCGGTGCTCCAGGTCGATCTTGAACTTGTTCCGGTTGATCCGGTTCAGGATCTCCTTGATGTCCCGCGGCAGGTTCCTGGCCAGGTTGAGATACCCCAGCAGGTGGCTGCTCAGATCGCCCAGCACCTGGCGCGGCGACATCCGCTCCTTGATCGCCCCCTCTATGAACGGCCGCAGGTGCTGGATCATGTCGAAGTCGGGGTCGAGGTTGCGCCCCATCCCTTCGACCGTTACCAGCGACTTGGCCAGCAGCATCAGGTCCGGCTGGAACTTGATGTGGTAGACGGTCATGATCTCCAGGAACTCCGCCAGCATCCGCCCCACCTCGATCTCCTGGAGCGGCAGTTCGTAGTAGCTGTCGATGAATTCCGAGAGGTCGCGGCGCAGCCCCCGGGTGTTGAGGCTGTCGGCAATCTCGCCGGAATAGAGCAGGAGCGAGATCACCTCGTCCACGTCCCGGCGGATGATGGCCAGCAGGATGTCGGTCAGATAGTTTTTCTGGTGGTTGTCCAGACGGCCCACCATGCCGTAGTCCAGGAGGCAGATGACGTTGCCGGGCATGATCAGGACATTGCCGGGGTGGGGATCGCCGTGGAAGAAGCCGTGGTCGAGCACCATCTTGAGGAACATGTCGGCGCCGCGCTTGGCGATGACCCGCCGGTCGAGGTCGGCCTTTTCCAGGGCCGCGAGATCCGAGACCTTGATGCCGCTGATGAATTCCATGGTCAGCACCGCCTTGGAGGTGTGCGACCAGTAGACCTTGGGGAAGTAGAGGTGCTGCTCCCCCTTGAAGTTGGCGGCGAACTTCTCGATGGTCCGCCCCTCGCGGGCGAAGTCCATCTCCCGCCGGATCGTCCGGGCGAACTCCCGCACCAGCCCGACCGGGTCATAGATATCGCTGTTGGGGATGTGCCGCTCCGCCAGCACGGCGATGACCATCAGGGCGTCGATGTCCGTTTCCACATGTTCGACGATGCGGGGGCGTCGGACCTTGACCACCACCGTTTCGCCCGTCTTCAGCTTTGCCCGGTGCACCTGGGCGATGGAGGCGGCGGCAATGGAGATCAGGTTGAACGAGGTGAAGAGCTCCTCGATCGGGGCGCCGAGCTCGGCGAGGATCTGTTCCTGCACCTCTTCGTAGGTGAAGGGGGGGACCATGTCCTGCAGCTTGGCGAACTCGTCGACGAAGTTCTGGGGGATGACGTCCGGACGGGTGGAGAGGATCTGTCCCAGCTTGACGAAGGTGGGGCCGAGCTCTTCGAGGGCCAGGCGCATCCGCTCCGCCGGTCCCTTGTTGGTGATGGTGGGGGTGGAGCGGCGAAAGAGACGCCGCCCCCTGGCCACGAACTCGGAGAGGTTCAGGTACTCAAGCAGGTTGTCGAAACCGTACTTGAACAGTACCCGGATGATCTGCCGGTAGCGCCTGATGCTCCGTATGTTGCGGTTAATCTGGATCAGGTTCACCGGCAGACCTTCAGGCGCTTTCGGACAGGCGGCGCTCCAGGGCCTCGACGCGCTTCAGGAGCTGCTCGTATTCGTCACGGGGGACCACACCGACCCGTTCCATGACCTTTTTCACTTCCTGCTCGGCCGCCTCAGCGATCTTTTCCCGGCTGTCCTTGGCAAAACCCTGCAGCTTGTCCAGGAAGGTCTTCCCCTCCTCCTCGCTCAGCTTGTACTTGTCCTTCAGTTCGGCGATCAGCTCTTCGGCCTTTTTCTGGGAGAGGGCCACCGCCCCCAGGCCGGTCAGGAAGGCCTTTTCGATGAGTTCCAGCATGCGCTCCTCCTTGATGGATATCGGTACTGGCATACACATTAACAGGGAATGGCGAAAAGGCAACCGGGGGGCGGGTCTTACCGGCGGAAGAGCCAGAGCAGGAGGGAGAGAATGAGCGAGATGAGGATGCTGGTGGCAAGGGGGAAGTAGAAGGTAAAATTGTCCTTCTTGATGAAGATGTCGCCGGGCAGCCTGCCGAGCCAGGGTATCCGGCCGGCCAGGGTGAGGAGGAGGCCGATGGCGGCGATGACGAGACCGATGATGATGAGCGACTTGCCGAGACCGGGCATTGGCTGGACTCCATTGAGATTTGCGATGCAAGGTTCAAGCGGTTGCCGTAGCACAGAGCACATGAAAAATACCGGCTTGATGTTTTTGGATTGAAATGTAATACTTGTACCACTAATTGGACAAGAGGTGTGCCATGCGTGTTGTTAATTTTTCAGAAGCCCGCAACCATCTGAAGCATGTTGTTGACCAGGCGGTTGCCGATGCTGATTTCACCATCATTTCGAGACGTGATTCCCCTGACGCTGTACTAATGTCTCTTGATACGTTCAATAGCCTTATGGAGACGGTTCATCTCCTGAAAACTCCAGCCAATGCAGTTCATCTTGCCAAGTCGATAGAGCAGTATCGGGCAGGGGAAGTGGTGGATCGGGTTTTGGCCGATGCTTGAACGGTTGACCTGGACCTTGGCAGCCTGGGAAGACTATCAATACTGGCAAACACAGGACAAAAAAACGCTGAAGCGAATAAATCTCTTGATCACAGATGCGATGCGCAACCCGTTTGAAGGTATCGGGAAGCCGGAGCCATTGAGAGAAAATCTTTCCGGTTTCTGGTCACGTCGGATAGACGAGACAAATCGCCTGGTTTATGCAGTCGACAACACGAGCTTGGTGATTATCGCCTGTCGCTATCATTATTGAGATTGGAAATCCGAAGCACGGGCTCGTGCTCATCACGGCCGACATTTTCTCACCCTACCCCAAGTGGCAACTGAACATGTGAGGACGGGCTCTTTGTAAGTCATACGCTGACGAGGAGCCCCTCGCACGTGTCGTCGTCACTCATTTCCCCAGATACCGCTCCTTCTCGCTGTAGATGCAGCCGCAGTACTGCTGGCGGTAGAGCCCCATCTCCTTGGACAGGCGGATACCCTCCTGCCAGCCGCGGCGGTAGTCGTCGTAGTGGAAGGCGACGCCGTGGCGGGTGGCGGCCTTTTCGCCAAGTATCCTGATGTCGTCGTGTCGCTGGTAACGGCTGTAGAGCAGGGTGGAGGAAAACGCGTCGAAGCCGAGCTCCGCAGCCTTGGCGGCCGCCGCCTCCAGCCGCGAGAAATAGCAGTAGCCGCACCGCTCGGCCGGATTCCCGGCAACGGACCTCAGGAACTCCTCCAGGTTGTACTCGTCCCGGACGATGAGCGGCAATTCGGCCTTGTCGCTGAACTCCCGGACCGTCTCCAGGCGGCGGCGGTACTCCTGATAGGGGTGGATGTTGTGGTTGTAGAAAAAGGCGGTCACATCAAAGCCCGCCTCCCGCAGGGTATTCACCGGGTAGATGGCGCAGGGGCCGCAGCAGACGTGGATGAGTATCTTCATACGGGCTCTTTTGTGTTCGGAATGTGTAACCTTACCGCGTAACCGGCGGGAAAACAACCGCTTTATCAGCCGGCAAGCGCCTCTTTCGCCAGGCGGACCGTGATCTTGCGCTGGGAGGCGAACGCCTGCCGGGTGAGGGTTTCCAGGGCAGCGACCAGGGACGGGATGTCCCTCGGAAGATGGACCAGCAGGTAGTCGATCACGTCGGCCGGCAGCACGATCTGCCTGTCCTCGGCCAGCTTTTTCATGATCATCCGCCGGGAGTCGTCGTCGGAGATGTCGACCCTCGCCACCAGCCCCCAGAGGAGGCGGGAGATCAGGTGGCCGTCCAGATGGGAGAGCTCCTTGGGGGGGACCAGGCCGGTGACCACGATCTTCCGGCCGGCGGAGTAGAAATCGTTGAAGAGCTGCCAGACCTCGGCCTGCAGGTGCGGGTCGGCGGGGAGCCGGTGGATGTCGTCCAGGAGCAGGGCCGGCGCATCCCGGAATTGTGCCGCCAGGGCCGAAGCCCGCTCCGGCCCTTCGTCCTGACCGTAGAGCCGTACCAGGTTGCCGCAGGAGACGGCCGGGAACTCCTGCTCTCCGGCCAGCTGCTGGCCCACCGCCATCAGCAGGTGGGTCTTGCCGGCGCCGGCCGGGCCGTACAGGTAGAGGAGGTTTTCCGGCTCCGCCGGGTCGGCGACCTTGCGGGCGAACTGGAAGGCGGTCCGGTTGCCCGGGCAGACCACGAAGTTGGCGAAACAATAGCGGGGGGTGAAGGGAAAGTCGAAGGTCAGCTGCATGGGATTTAGAAAAGGTTCCCCTGGAGCGATGGGGGAGCGATCCGGTTGAAGTGCTGGTACGCGGCAGCCGTGGCCATCCGGCCGCGGGGGGTGCGGTTCAGGAACCCCTGCTGGATCAGGAACGGTTCGATGACGTCCTCGATGGTGTCGCTCTCCTCGCAGACCGCGGCCGCCAGGGTGTCCAGGCCGACCGGCCCGCCGCCGAACTTGTCGATGATGGTGAGCAGGATGGCGCGGTCCATGTTGTCGAACCCCATTTCATCCACTTCCAGGAGCTTCAGCGACTCCTGCACCACCTTCATGGTGATGGTGCCGTCGCCGAGCACCTGGGCGAAGTCGCGGACCCGGCGCAGGAGCCGGTTGGCGATGCGCGGCGTGCTGCGGCTCCGCCGGGCGAGTTCCAGGGCCGCGTCCCCGGCAATGGCGATCCCGAGTATCCGTGCCGAACGGGAGACGATGAAGGCCAGCTCCTCGTCGGTGTAGAACTCCAGGCGGGAGATGACGCCGAACCGGTCCCTGAGCGGCGAGGAGAGGAGCCCTGCCCGGGTGGTCGCCCCCACCAGGGTGAAACGGGGGATGTCCAGCTTGATCGTCCGGGCGCTCGGCCCCTGGCCGATGATGATGTCCAGCTGGAAGTCCTCCATGGCCGGGTAGAGGATCTCTTCCACGACATGGGAGAGGCGGTGGATCTCGTCGATGAACAGGACGTCGTGCGCTTCCAGGTTGGTCAGGATGGCGGCCAGGTCGCCGGGGCGCTCGATCACCGGCCCTGAGGTGGACTTGATGTTGACCCCCATCTCGCAGGCGATGATGTTGGCCAGGGTCGTCTTGCCGAGTCCCGGCGGACCGTAGAGGAGGACGTGGTCCAGCGCCTCGCCCCGTTTGCGGGCCGCGTCGATGAAGACCCGCAGGTTCCCCTTGGCCTTCTCCTGGCCGACGTAGTCGTTCAGGGTGCGGGGGCGCAGCGTCGATTCGATCAGGATGTCGTCGTCGGTGGTCTGTGGCGCGATGAGTCTGCTCATGGTGTAAGGGTCTGGCTCTTGAAAGATGTCACACGGTATACCAGATGGGAATAAAGGTCAAATCTTAAGCTGGGGTCCTTTTCGAAACCACGCTACAGCCGCAGGGCGATCTTCTGCTGCCACCGCTCCTCTTCCGGGTGGAACGGGGAGGTCCGGTTCCGGCCCAAGTGCTTGGCCCGGTACAGGGCCACGTCGGCGGCGTGGAGCAGGGCATGGGCCGTGGTGCCGTCGTCCGGGAACGATGCCAGGCCGATGCTCGACGTGAGCCTTCCCCCCGGCAGCATCTCCTCGCCCCTGATCGGCTCGTGCTCGATTCCGAGCCGGATACGCTCCGCCACGGTCAGCGCCTCCTCCTTGGCGGTGCCGGGGAGGAGGATGCAGAATTCTTCGCCGCCGAAGCGGGTGACCACGTCCATCTCCCGCACGCAGGAGCGGAGGATGCGGGAGGTCTTTTTCAGGGCCAGGTCCCCATCCATGTGGCCGCAGGAGTCGTTGTAGCACTTGAAGTGGTCGAGATCGATCAGCATGACGGTCAACGGCTGGTCCTGGCGCAGGCAGCGGTTGAGCTCCTCGTGCATCCGCTTTTCCAGGAAGCGCCGGTTGTAGAGTTCGGTCAGCGGATCGGTGATCGAGAGCTGTTCCAGGAGCGCCGTTCTGGCCATCTGGCGGGAGCGGTGGATGATGGCCGCGGCGTGGCCGGTGAGCGTGGTGAGGATCTCCAGGTCCTCCTTGACGAAGATCCGGTTGTCCCGCTTGTCCGACAGGTTCAGGACCCCGAAGACGTCCCCCTTGAAGGCGAGCGGCACGCTGATGAACGATTTGGTCCGGAACCGCGGCCGGTTGGTGGGCTCAACCCGGCCATCCCGCTCGATATCGTTCACCAGCAGCGGCTGGCCGCTGGCGGCGACCCTGCCGGCGATCCCTTCGCCCACGCGGAGCGGCAGGCTCCTGGCAATGGTGAGCCCCATCCGGAGCGCCGCCTCGATCCGCATGGTGACCCGTTCCTCGTCGAGGAGCATGACCGAGCCGCAGGTGGCGTCCAGGAGCTCGGCCGCCATCCGCAGGAGCGTGTCCAGCAGCTCTTCCATGCTGTCCAGCAGGGCAAGCTCGCTGATCATGGCCATGAGGCGCTCCGACACCTCCGCTCTGTCGGTGAGCTCCTCCTCGCGCCGGAACTGTCTGAGCCGGGCGGTGAGGCGGTCGGCGAGAAGCTCGGCCAGGAACTCCTCCCCGTTGCGGAACTCCTTGCCGAGACAGAGCGCGATCCTCTGCCCGGACCCTTCGTCGAAGGAGATGCCGGTGCCCGCGGCAACGGGGTGATCGGGAAGGAGCAGGTGCAACAGCGCAGGGGACAGCTGGGAGACCTTCCTCTGGTCGCGCAGGAGGCGTTCCACTTTGGTGGCGGGGAGGGGCGTTTCCGCCACGGGGAGCCCCCAGACGGGGCGGAGCCCATGCTCCCGGCCACCGGGGAGCGGCTCCAGTATCGCCAGCGACGGGACGTCGAACAGGATTCCCATGGCCTCGACAAAGGTGCCCAGGGCCTGCTCCGGTGCTGGTGCGCTGTCCAGGGCCGCGGCCACCGTGACAATCGCCTGCAGCTCCACCGGCGGGGCGGGGACAGGGTCGGTCCCGGTTTCCAGTTGTTGGGTGGCGATCAGGTCAAAGGCAATCCCTGCGGCAGTGCGTACCTGCTCTTCCGTGCATACCGGCAGCCTGGAGATCCGTTGCAGGATCTGGTAGGAATCCTCCGCATCCCGGCGGGAGAGCTCTTCCAGGTAGGGGAGGTTGATGGTCTGGAGCCGGACCCCCTTGCCGGTGAGAAACCAGCCGGGTCGCGGAAGCGGGATGGCAAAGCCGAGCAGGCCGAGGAAGCAGCGGAACACGATGGGGGCCTGTTCAGGATGGAGGTCGCTGCGGCGCATGGCCGCGACCCTGCACGGCCGGCGGCAGCCGAACCGTTCGCCAAGCGGATCGCACAGCCTGGCAAGCTTTGGGGGGAGGCCCGGCCGCGGCGACGGCTGGATATGAATGGCCAGACTGAACCGTGCCAGGTCCGGGTGCTCCCGGAGGGTGCCAAGTATGGCCTGGTAGTAGGAGTCTGGTGCCGATAAAGCCTTCATGGCCTTTTCCAATCCGTTGCCGTCAGGCGGCTCCGCCGACGGTTATGCCATCAATGAGCAGGGTCGGCTGGGCATCGGCCACCGGTACCCCCTGACCATCCTTGCCGCAGGTGCCGATGCCGAACCCCAGGTCGGTACCGACCATGGAGATCTTCTTCAGCACCTCCGGACCGTTGCCGGTCATGGTCGCCCCCCGGACCGGCTCACCCAGTTGGCCGTTTTCGATCAGATACCCTTCCGACACCTCGAACATGAAGTCGCCGGTGACGGTATTCACCTGGCCGCCCCCCATCTTCCTGACGAACAGGCCGCTGGCAACAGACCTGACGATCTCTTCCGGCGGCGTGCTGCCCGGGGTGATGATGGTGTTGGTCATCCGGACGATCGGCTTGGCGTGGTACGATTCCCGCCGGCCGTTGCCGGTGGAGGCGCAGCCGTCCTTCATGGCGGTGAGCCGGTCGTACAGGTACCCCTTGAGGATGCCGTTTTCCACCAGCACCGTTTTCTGTCCCGCCACCCCTTCGCTGTCAAAGGGGAACGAGCCGCGGGCGTAGGGGATGGTGGCATCGTCGATCACCGTCACCAGCGGCGAGGCCACCTGCTGGCCGACCTTGCCCCGATAGACCGACACGCCGCTCTGGACCAGATCCGCCTCCAGGCCGTGGCCGACCGCTTCGTGCACCATGGTGCCGCCCGCCTCCGAGGAGAGCACCACCGGCATCACCCCGCCCGGCGCCTTGCGGGCCGAGAGCATCATGACCGCCCTTTTGGCCGCGGCCAGGGCGATCTCTTCGGGACTCTTCTCGTCGAAGAGGTCGAAGCCGCGGCAGCCGCCGAGGGTCTCGTAGCCGGTCTGGATGATATCGTTGTCGGCGGCGACTACCTGGGCGACGAAGAGGGTGCCGGTCCGCTCGCTTTCGGTGAATTCGCCGAGGGAGTTGGCCGTCTGGATACGGGCGACCCCGTCCCGGTACAGCGCCATCACCTGTCTGACCCTGGCATCGAGCCCCCGCGCCGCCTGATCGGCCCGGCTGACCTGGGTAACCTTCTCCATGAGCGGTACCGATGCGGGGTGGATGTGAATCGGCGATACCACCACGCCGGTCTGCCTGGTTCCCATGGCAATGGGGGAGGTGAAGGCGTTTCCCTGCACCGCACTGCTCACGGTCCGTGCCAGGTCGAGGAGCGACGCCTCGGTCACCTCGTTGGTGAAGGCGTAGGCGGTGCGCAGGTCCGAGATCACCCGGATACCCACCCCCCGGTCGGTGGTCGCCAGGACTTTCTCGATCTTCCCGTCTTCGCAGCTGATGAGGGTGGCGGTCCCTTCCTCGAAATAGATGTCGGCGAACTCGCCGCCGCCGGCCAGTGCCTGGCGGAGTATCCGGCCGATGTCAAGGGTGTCGAGCATGGGTTGTGGCTCCTTACCGTGTCGGGAGTGGCGGGAACAGCTCGGTGAGGCTGATCTCGCCTTTGAGCGCCTCGATCAGCCCCGCCATGTCGTCCGTAAAGCCGGACGGCACGGTCAACTGGACGATGCCGGCCTTGTTGTCGAAGGTGCTGAGGGTCGACATCCCCTCGTAGGCCTCCAGGATGAACTTGAGGAAGACCATCTCCCGCCGGTCGATCCGGAAGTAGCGCGTTAATGAAGTATAGCCGGTTTCGTCTGTATGCATACTTAAAAATCGCTCGGGGTTCGGGGCTCGGGGCTCGGGGAGCCCTGCACGGCCACGTTGCCGGCCCGGCCGGGAAGTTCGCCCATGGTCAGTGTGCAGACCGGCGCATCCGTGCCGAACTCCGCGGCTGCCTCGCCCAGGGTGACGAACCGTGCTCCCTGGCTGGAAAGCCTTTCCAGGAGGGTTGCGAAGGTGTCGGCCATGGCCCACCCTTCCAGTTCGGCGTGGATGGTGTGGACATTCAGCCCCGGTTGCAGTCGGGACAGGTACAGGTCGTTGATGGTGGCGGCAGTGATGCCGTTCTCCCCCAGCAGTTCGTCCATGGTCGGCCAGGTGGTGGGGACCTGCAGGGTGCTGAACCGACGCCCCTCCATCACCGGGTAGAAGGGGGAGGTTCCCCGGCTGTCGCTGCAAAACCCGAGCCCCATGGCATCCTGGATCTCCAGCGAGTCGGGGGAGGCGGTCCATCCCGGGGCGGCCGTGGTGGTTGCCCGGCGGCCGAAGATCTCCTGAAACAGGGCGCTCGCCTTGCCCAGCTCCATGGCCGTCACCGGTTTGGGAAGCCAGGGGAGATAGTCGTGCCACTTGACATGGTCCCAGCAGTGGATGCCGACCTCGTGCCCCAGGTCCGCGGTCCGGCGCAGGATCTGGGGAAAGGACGCCGCAATCTGGGGGGCCGGCAGCAGGGTGCCGTAGAGGAGCGTCTTCGGGCCGTAGATGGAGGGTGCCCTGGTGCGGAGCATCTTTTTAAGGAACCCCTTGCGGGTGAAGATGCGCCGGATGGCCTTCCCCGAGTTGTCGGGCCCCATGGAGAAGTAGAAGGTTGCCCTGATGCCGAACCTGTCCAGAAGCTCCAGCAGGCGCGGCACACCGTCACGTGTGCCGGCGTAGGTATCGACGTCTATTTTCAGGGCAATGGTTGGCATGAAATGCTCGCGCTGCGTGCTGCGTGCTGCGTTCAGCGTGCGGTATGTTCGCAGCACGCTGAACGCTGAACGCAGCACGGGGTCATAAGAGGTGTTCGATCTTTTCCTTCTCTTCCACCAGGTAGAAGTCCAGGGTCTTCTTCAGGGCGTCATCGATGGAGGTGGTCGGCTCCCACCCCAGCCGCTCCTTGGCGTTCTTCACCGACGGCACCCGGGTCAGCATGTCCTGGTACCCCTTGCCGTAGAAGTCGCCGGAGGTCACCTCGATGATCTGGCAGCTGTCCGCCTTCTCCTTGTAGTCGGGGTACTCCCGGACCAGGGCGCGGAGCTTTTCGGCCAGCTCCCTGACGGAGAGGTCGTTGACCGGGTTGCCGATGTTGAAGATGCCGCTGTCGGCACAACCGTTCTCGTTGGCGATAATCTTCATGAGGCAACCGATACCGTCTTCGACGAAGGTGAAGGAGCGGCGCTGGCTGCCGCCGTCCACCAGTTGGATCGGCTCGCCGGCCAGGATGTTGTAGAGGAACTGGGTCAGGACCCGGGAACTTCCTTCCTTGGCGGTGCTGATGGAGTCCAGCTTGGGGCCGATCCAGTTGAAGGGGCGAAACAGGGTGTAGCGCAGCCCTTCGTGGGCGCCGTAGGCGTAGATGACCCGGTCCAGCATCTGCTTGGCGCAGGAGTAGATCCAGCGCTCCTTGTTGATGGGGCCGAGCATGAGCGGCGAGTTCTCCTCGTCGAACTCCCGGTCCGGGCTCATGCCGTACACCTCGGAGGTGGAGGGGAAGATGACCCGCTTCTTGTACTTGACGCACTGGCGGATGATCTTCAGGTTCTCCTCGAAGTCGAGCTCGAAGACCCGGAGCGGGTCCTTCACGTAGGTGACCGGCGTGGCGATGGCCACGAGCGGCAGCACCACGTCGCACTTCTTGATGTTGTACTCGATCCACTCCTTGTTGATGGTGATGTCCCCCTCCAGGAAATGGAAGCGGGGATCGCCCAGGGAGCGCTCCAGTTTGTCGCAGGCCATGTCCAGGCCATAGACTTCCCAGTCGGTGGTGGTGAGTATGCGGTGGGTGAGGGCGTTACCGATGAAGCCGTTGACGCCTAGAATGAGTACTTTCATTGCCATGCTCTCCTTGTTACGACGTTGATAAAGGTCCATCCAGGTTCGAGGTACGGGGAACGAGGATTACCCTGCCCTCGCACCCCGCTCCTGGTTGAAGCCGGTTGGTTGTTATCCGCGTTCATCCGCGGTTATAGTTTTCCGAATGTCCTGCCGTTTTATGAAAAGCGGGCCGCTTCCAGATGTATCCGTTCGACGAACGCGGCCGCCGAGATCTCTTCGCCGGCCTCTTCCTGCAGTGACCTGATCTCCAGCACTCCCTCGCCGGTTCCCACCTGCAGCGGGGTCGTGGCAACGACCCGGCCCGGTTCGCCGCGTCCCTCGACCGGCCAGGCCTGCCAGATGATCACCTTGCGCCCGTCCAGGTGGGTGAAGGCGCCGGGGTAGGGGTGGGTGACGCCGCGGATCAGGTTGTAGATCTGCACGGCGCTCCTGGTCCAGTCGATGAGGCCGTCCACCGGTTTCCGGCCGCGGCAGTAATTCCCGGCCGCGAGATCCATGGGGAGGCGCGTTGCCGTGCCGGCGACCAGCTTCGGCCAGGAACGGGCAATCACGGTCACGGCCGCCTCGGTGACCTTGGTGAAGACGTCGAGGGCACTGTCGGTGAAGTCGATGGTCACCTTTTCCCGGTCGACGATGTCGCCGGCATCCGGCTTCTCCACCATGTAGTGCAGGGTGGCCCCGGTCTCGGTCTCGCCGTTGATCACGGCCCAGTTGACCGGCACCCGCCCCCGGTATCTGGGGAGGTAGGAGCCGTGCATGTTGAGGGCCCCCTTGCTCGCCAGTTCCAGCACCGCCGGCCTGATCATGTTCCGGTAGTAGAAGGAAAGGAGGAACTCCGGGGCGATCTCTTTCAGCCGCGCCATGTTCTCGGGCTCGTTGATGTCGCTGGTGAGGCAGGGGATACCGTGGGTTTCCGCCAGCTCCCGCACCGACTGGAACCAGATCTCCTCGGTCGGCGAATCCTCGTGGGTGAAGATCAGCCGGATGTCGGCCCCCTGGCGGAGCAGTTCCTCCAGGCAGCGGTAGCCGACGTTGTGATAGGCGCAGACGACGATTTTATTGTTTTCAGTCAAAGTCAAACCTCTAAAAGCATTAACCACAGAGGGCACGGAGAACACAGAGAAGATCAAAAGCAAAAAACCTGTGTTGGTTAATCAAGAAAAAGGAAGATGTCGGTTTTTCTCTGCGACCTCTGTGTCCTCTGTGGTGAAAAGATCTTCGGGTTTACTCGTCCACGCCGTGGATCCGCCGCACCACGTAGCGTGGCCTTCTTCTGACTTCCTGGTAGATCCGTCCCACATACTCGCCGACGATGCCGATGCCGAAGATGGTGATCCCCATGAAGAAGAAGAGGATGGCGAAGAGGGTGAATACTCCCTCCACCTCGGCACCGACGATGAAGCGGCGGACCAGGAGGAAGACGGCGAAGGCAACGCTGAAGAGGGAGGTGAGCACCCCCATGAGCGCGAAGAGCTGGAGCGGCACCACCGAAAAGCCGGTCATCAGGTCGAAGTTGAGGCGGATCAGCTTGTAGAGGGAGTACTTGCTCTCCCCCTCCAGCCGTTCCGCATGGGCCACTTCCACCTCGGACGGGGAGGCGGCGAAGGTCTGGGCCAGGGCCGGGATGAAGGTGGAGGCCTCCCGGCAGCGGTTGATGTTGTTCACCACGTTGCGGTGGTAGGCCCGCAGCATGCAGCCGTAGTCGGTCATCCGCATGCCGGTCATCTTGCGGGTGACGACGTTGACCATGAGCGAGGCTGTCTTGCGGAAGAAGGTGTCCTGCCTTTTTTGGCGGATGCTCCCCACCACGTCGTGCCCCTTCTCGACCTCTGCCACCAGCTTGGGAATCTCCTCCGGCGGGTTCTGCAGGTCGGCGTCCAGGGTGATGACTATCTCGCCACGGCTGATCTCGAAGGCGGCGAGGATTGCCATATGCTGGCCGAAATTGCCGTTGAACTCCACCACCCGCACCTCCGGATGACGGACCGCCAGTTCGGTCAGGATGGCCAGGGAGCGGTCCCGGCTGCCGTCGTCGGTGAAGAGGATCTCGAACGGCTTGCCGAGCCCCTGCATGACGGGGTAGAGACGGTCGAAGAGGTTGGCCAGGTTCCCTTCCTCGTTGTAGACCGGGATGACGACGGAGATGTAAGGCTGCTGTGGCATGGCATTCCCTGTAGGGGCGCGGTTGCCGCGCCCTGGGCGGGGGGACCCCGCCCCTACGAAATTATTTCCGAAATTTCGCGATCACGTCCTTGACCGCTGTCACCACGTCCAGAGCATCGTCCATGGTCATCTTCGGGAACAGGGGGAGCGACAGTATCCGGTCCGAAGCGTAGTCGGCATTGGGGAGCGAGCCGGCCGGCAGTGGCAGATTCTCCCGGTACCAGGCGTGGTGGTGGATCGCCTTGTAGTGGAGGCCACTGCCGATGTTCAGCTGCTTCAGTTCGGCCATGAACCGGTCCCGGTCGATGGTGAGCCTTTCCACACGCACCAGCGGGGTGTAGAGGTGCCAGGCATGGCGCTGTTCGTAGGCCGCCAGGGCGGGGAGCGCCAGCTCGGCCACACCGGCCAGCTCCCGGTTGTAGAATTCGGCGATCGCGGTCCGCTTGGCGATGAATCCGTCCAGCTTGGGGAGCTGGTGGATGCCCAGCGCCGCCTGGATGTCCATCATGTTGTACTTGAAGCCGGGGAGCATGATGTCGTAGTTGGGACTGCCGCTGGCGGCGAACCGCTTCCACGCCTCCCGGCTCATGCCGTGGAACTTGAGGAGCGATATCTCTTCGGCCAGGGACTCGTCCTTGGTGCAGACCATCCCCCCTTCGCCGGTGGTGATGTTCTTGTTGGGGTGGAAGGAGAAGATGGAGATGGTGTCCAGGGAGCCGATCCGGCGCCCCTTGTATTCGGTGCCGGCCGCGTGGGCCGCGTCCTCGATGATGGTGAGATCGAACTCCCTGGCCAGGGCCAGGAGCGGGTCCATGTCGCATGCCTGGCCGGCGAAGTGGACCGGAATGACGGCCCTGGTCTTTTTGGTCACCTTTTCGCGGATCTTGGCCACGTCGATGTTCAGGGTGCCCGGCTCGATATCCACCAGGACCGGAGTGCCGCCGCAGAGGATGATCATGCTGACCGTGGAGGCAAAGGTCATGGGGGTGGTGATGATCTCGTCACCCGGTTTGATGTTCAGCGCCAGGAGCGTCAGGTGCTCGCCGGCCGTGGCCGAGCTGAGAGGAACGGCAAAAGGGGCTCCCACGTACCCCTTGAACGCCTCCTCGAAGCGCTTGACCTTGGGGCCGGTGGTGATCCAGCCGGACCTGAGGGAGTCGACGACCTCGTTGATCTCTTCGTCGTCGATGGTCGGAGTGGAGAAGGGGAGAAATTCCGTGCGCACGTAAACCTCCAGGGTGAAAAACTATCTCTTATCGCACAAATCCCGAGGAATGACAACAGCTTTCCCCGGTTTCCGGCACCTGCCGCAGTGGGGGCCGGGCGTCTTGTGGAGCGAATGTGCCCGAGCTCCAGCCTCTGTAGGCGAAATGAAGCAAAGCCGGCCCATCCTGTCTGAGCCTGAAAGGCGAGTTGATGGGCCGACGCTTCGTAAAGCCGTACAGCGGCGGTGCGAGCGGCACTCTGAGCGTAGCAGGGCGCCCGGCCCCCACGGACCCGCGCTATCTGTCAGCGGTTGGTGACCAGGAGTTTCCGGCGGGTCTCCAGAAGTATCCTTGCCGGCGTCCTGACCTGCTTCTGCAAGACTTCCAGTTCGTCCCGTTTCAGTTGGACAAAGACCGGCCTTTCCCCGTCCCACAGGCGGGAGAAGGCGGCGATGTCGATGAACCAGGCCGACTGGTCCCCCTGCCTGCTGCCGAACTCCAGTTCGCCCATGCCGCCGACCACGATGGTCCGGCGCTTGGCATAGAAGGGGAGCCCCTGGTCGTAGCCGAAGGAGGCGACGATCGCGTCGGGTCCGGCCAGCTCCTTCACCTTCAGGGCGAGCGTCTTGACGGTCCGCCGTTCCGCGATCCGGCTGTAGACGAAGTGGGGGGCGACGACCGCGAACAGGGAGGAGCAGGCCGTCAGCACCAGGAACAGGCGGAGCGGGTTTCGCTGCCGCAGTGCCAGGTAGACGCCGGCCGTTTCCACGAGAAAGATGCTGCCGCCGATGATGCCGCCGGTCAGTCCCAGGTCGTTCTTGGCTGCCACCAGCGGATAGATGGGAAAACCGATCCCCAGAATCAGGAGGATGACCCCCATGGTGACCGTGTACCATTTGAGGACGCCGAGCCCCTCGTCCACGGCCTTTTGCCAGCGCCAGGCGATCAAGAGCGCCAGGGGGGGGAAGATGGGGAGGATGTAGGGCACCAGCTTGGAGCTGGATTTGGAGAAGAAGGCGAAGATGAGCAGTGCCCAGATCGCCAGGTAGGCCAGGGTGTCGCCCTGGTTGCTGCGTCGTTCGCGCCAGGCCCGGCGCAACGCCTCCGGGATGAAGAAGGACCAGGGGAGCATGGTGCCGAGCAGTACCGGCAGGAAAAACCAGACCGGCTGGTAACGGCGGTGCACCTTGGTCAGAAACCGCTCGAAATGCTCGTGGATGAAGAAAAATTGGGCAAATTCCGGGTTGCGGAGCGAGACCAGGATGAACCAGGGGGCCGCGATCAGCAGAAACAGGATGGTGCCGCTGACGAGGCGCATCTCGGCCAGGAGCCGCCAGCGTTTGCGGCAGAGCAGGAACAGGAAGATGATGCCGCCGGGGAAGACGATGCCGATCAACCCCTTGGCCAGCACGGCCAGGGCCGCACCGGCGTATCCCAGGTAGTAGTAGAGCCCCTTCTTCGGCCCCTCGTCGCGGATGGCGAGCAGAAAGCTCCCCAGGCAGAGGGTCAGGCAGAAGGTGAGGGTCATGTCGGTAATGTTGATCCGGGCCTGGACCAGGAATCCCCCGGAACTGCCGATGATCAGCGCGGCCATGAGCCCTACCCGGCGCTCGAACAGCCGCCGGCCCAGCCAGTAGGTGAAGAGGACGGTCAAAAGGCCGCAGAGGGTGCCGGCGAAGCGGGCCGCGAATTCGTTTTGGCCGAAGAGCGAGAAGGAGAGGGCGTTCAGCCAGTAGTGGAGCGGCGGTTTCTCGAAATACTTGACATAGTTCAGGAGGGGGGTGATGAAGTCGCCCCGCTCCAGCATCTCCCGGGGGATCTCGCTGTAGCGCCCCTCGTCCGGTTCGATCAGCGGCCAGCGGCCGAGGAGCTGGAAAAAGACGACGCCGAAGAAGATGGCAAGGGCGGTCAGGTCGCGTCTCGCGGAGCCGACCCGGTCGGTGATGAAGGCGTATAGCTGCTGCATGGCTGGCATAATCCTCTTTGTTCATGTGAGTCCAGTGAGGGACGGGTGCCCCGCTCCGCTTCAAGTGCCGCTCGCATCGCCGCTGTATGGCTCATTTCGCCAACAGCGGCTGACGCTCGGGCACATTCGCTCCGCGAGACGTCCGTCCCTCACTGGTGTGAGTTTTACGTTCCCTGCTCCCGACGGATCAGGTCCAGCGGCTCCGCCGGCAGCGGCGCCGGGATGCGGATCCGCTGGTTCGGGTTGGCGGCGGCCAGGGGGGCGCCGTCGAGGGTCTGCATGTCGTCCAGCGTAAACGGGGCGGCCTTCATGCGGGGTCCGATCAGCTCCAGCGGGTCGCCGGAGACGATCCGGTTCCTGACGCCGACGACGGCGGTCCCGTCCGGCTCCACCGATTCCACCACCCCGACCACGTCATGGCTCCTGACGTAGCGGGAATGGTATTCCTGGGCCACTTCTCGCGGCTCTTCCAGCAGGAACCCGGTCGTGTACCCCCGGTGGCTGATCTTGCAGAGCTCCTCCAGCCATTCGGGGCGGAACCGGTAGGCGTCCCCCTCGTCCCGCAGCCGGTCCAGGGCCTCCCGGTAAACCCGGATTACCGATGCCACGTAATGGATACCTTTCATCCTTCCCTCGATCTTCAGCGAGGAGACGCCGGCCGCAACCAGCTCAGGGAGGTATTCGACGAGGCAGAGGTCGCGGGAGTTGAAGATAAAGGTGCCTGCCGTGTCCTCCTCGATCGGGAAGTATTCCCCCGGCCGGGTCTCCTCCACCAGTGCGTAGCGCCAGCGGCAGGGGTGGGCGCATTCGCCGCGATTGGCGTCCCGGCCCGCCATGATGCTGGAGAGCAGGCAGCGGCCCGAGTAGGAGATGCACATGGCACCGTGAACGAAGACCTCGACACCAATCCCGGCATGGGCTGCGGTCTCCCGGATCTCGGCCAGGGAGAGCTCCCGTGCCAGGTTGACCCGGGTGACCCCCTGCCGCTGCCAGAAGCGGGCGCTGCGCCAGTTGACGCTGTTCGCCTGGGTGGAGAGGTGAATCTCCCGCTCCGGGCTGACCTCGCGGATCAGGTCGATGACGCCGGGATCGGCGGCGATGTAGGCATCGAAGGGGATGGCGGCCACCTCAGACAGGTAATCGGCCAGGGGGGCGAAGTCGTGGTTCCGCAGGTAGCTGTTGATTGTCAGGTAGACCTTCACCCCGTGTCGATGGGCGTGGTCGACCCCTTCGGCCATCTCCGCCACGGTGAAGTTGTCGGCCAGGTTGCGCAGGCCGAAGGCCTTGCCTCCCAGGTATACTGCGTCGGCGCCGTACCTGACGGCAATGCGCAGCTTCTCCAGATTTCCCGCCGGGGCGAGGAGTTCGGGTATGGTCATGGATCGGTTCGTCTTCCAAAATGATAAGTGTGCACGGCAGGCGGGTAGTTGCCGGGAAAGTGCGGTGAATCCTAGCACATTCTTCCACCCTTGAAAAGCCTTACGGAGCGGCTTTCCTCTTGACAATCGGCGTGAAGCGGCTTTAATTGTGCCAATTAGTGTCCAGCTGGATTCGGAGGGTCGATGTTCGGAACAAAGTCTCTTGTCGTGGCTGTGGGGCTGCTGTCCCTTAGCGGGTGCGCCTCCAGCGACATTCTGGTGCAGAAGCAGACCGCCATGGACTCCCGTCTGGAGCAGCTTGCCCAGGCGACGACGGCGCTGGTTTCCCAGGTGCAGCGGCTGACCGAGGAGCAGAAGGGGAACGGCGAGCGGCTGGCGGCCCTGGGCAAGGACGTCTCTTCCCTGCGCGTCGGCTATGACGAGCTCAGGCGGCAGCAGGCCGAACTGGCCGCCAAGGCGGCACAGACCGCCGCACTGGTGCCGATTGATGCCGCCAGGATCGAGGTCGTGAACCGGGAGGCGGGCGCGGAGGAACATGACCGTACGGCCCAGGACGGCTACATGAAGGCGTTCGGGCTCTTCAGTGCCGACAACTACGAGGCTGCGGCCACGGCCTTTGTCGCGTTCATCGCGGCCCATCCGCAGAGCGAGTATGTGGCCAATGCCCACTTCTGGCTCGGAGAGTGCTACAGCGCCCTGCACCGCTATCCCCAGGCAATCGAGGCGTTCCGGACCGTGGTGGAACGTTTCCCGAAAGGGCAGAAAGCGCCGGACGCCCTGCTCAGGATCGGCCTGGCCCACGACTCGGCGAAGGAGCCGGCCAAGGCCCATGCCGCCTTCCAGGAGGTCGTGGAAAAGTTTCCGGCCAGTGACGCGGCCACCAGGGCGCGCGAACTTCTTCTGCGGGAAGAATTAAAGAAATAGTTGTTTTTCGCCGACAAATGACGGAAACGCGCAGCAAGCGGGGGGGGGGCATGGTGAGAACGAAGCTGGCCACATTGACGACGGTACTGCTGCTGGGGGTGGGCACTCTCTGCGGCGTATCCTTTGCCGAGGAAGAGCCGACCATTTATGTCATCAAGCAGGGAGATACCCTGTGGGGGCTGTCCGAGCAGTTCATGAAGGACCCGTACACCTGGCCGAACCTCTGGGCCCGCAACAAGGAGGGGGTCACCAACCCCCACCTGATCTTTCCCGGCCAGAAGCTCAGGATCTTCGCCGACCGGGTCGAGATCGTCGACGAGAGAGAGTCCCTCGACGTCAGGCCCGGCACGCAACCGGCAAAAGAGCAGGACCTCATCCGGGAGGCATCGGTTGAGCGGCTCTTCACCGTTACGGGCGGAGAGGGGTTCCTCCAGGAAAACGGCTTCAAGCCGGCCGGCAATATCATCTCGACCTTCCAGAACCGGGAGATCGTCGGCGAGGACGATATCGTCTACATCGATATCGGCAAGGGGCATGGCGCCAAGATCGGCAACCGGTACGCCATCTATCGCAAGCTGGCGCCGGTGAGCCATCCCGTCACCAACCAGATCCTCGGTGAACGGGTCATTCCGCTCGGCTTCCTGCAGCTGACCCAGGTGGAGCCGGATGTCTCCAAGGCGATCATCACGCGATCGTTTCAGGAGATCAGTGCCGGCTCCTTCATCATGCCCTACAAGGACAAACGGCGGGAGGTGGCCCTCAAGGCCGCGAGCCGTGACCTGATCGGCTACATCGTGGAGAGCAGGACCGGCAACAAGGCGCTGTCGGCCGGAGACGTGGTCTATCTCGACCTGGGGAAAAAACATGGCCTGGCCGAAGGCAACCTTCTCTACGTGACCCGTGACATCCAGCCCGACCCGAAGTATGTGACCGGTCCCATCGAGAAGCTCCCGGCCGACGTGGTCGGTGCCCTGGTGGTGGTGGAGACGGGCGAGCGGACGGCAACGGCCCTGATCATCAAGAGCATCGATACCATCTACCTGGGGGACCGGGTGGAATTGACCAGGAACAATAAATAAGCTGCGCTCCGCAGCTGAACCGGACCGGCGCAGGCCGGTCCTTTTTTTATCCCATGACCGTTCACGACTGGTATCACTGGATTGCCCTCCGGGTTATCCCCCTGGTCGGCACCATCACCTTCCATCGTCTCCTGCGCCACTTCGGCACACCGGTTCGGGTGCTGCAGGCCTCGGCCGACGAACTGCGGCAGGTGCCGGGGCTGCATGCGTCAGCCATCGGCTCCGTCCTCTCCTTCGACCCGCGGCCGATCGCCGAACGGGAGTGCCTGGCGATAGAGCGGAGTGGTGCCCGGATCGTCACCTGCCAGATGGAGGAGTATCCGCCGCTCCTGAAGGAGATCCACGATCCGCCGCCGTTTCTCTACGTCAAGGGGAGTCTCGACGGGCTGGGGACGGCCCTGGCCATTGTCGGTTCGCGGCGCGCATCCACCTACGGCATGACCACCACCCGGAAACTCGCCGCCGCCCTGGCCGGGCAGGGGCTGGCCGTGGTCTCCGGCCTGGCCCGGGGGATCGATACCGCGGCCCACGAAGGGGTCCTCCAGGGTGGGGGCCGCACCGTGGCAATCCTCGGCTGCGGGGTCGACGTGGTCTATCCGCCGGAGAACCGCGGCCTGTACGACGAACTGGCGGAGCAGGGGGGACTGGTGTCCGAGTTCGCCCTGGGAACCAGGCCGGCCCCGGAACATTTCCCCCGCCGCAACCGGATCATCAGCGGCATCTGTCGCGGGGTGCTGGTGGTCGAGGCAACCGAGCGGAGCGGCTCCCTGATAACCGCCCAGTACGCCCTGGAACAGGGGCGGGACGTCTTTGCCGTTCCCGGCAACATCACCTCGGCCGGGAGTCGGGGAACCAACCTGCTGATCAAGCAGGGGGCCCGGCTGGTGGAGTCGGTGGAGGATATCGTGGAAGAGCTGGCTCCGGGCCGGCCCCGTCCCCTGCCCGCCGTTGCCGGTCCGGAACTGACTCCCGAGGAGGCTCTCCTGTACAACCTCCTTGCCGACGGGCCGCTCCATATCGACGAGATTCACGGGCGAAGCGGATTGACAGTGAGTGTCCTTTCCGCTATGTTACTGCGCCTGGAATTGCAGGGTGTTGTGATGCAGCTCCCCGGAAAAACGTTCGCTTTATCGTGAAACCCACGTAACCACTCAACCGAAAACAAAGAGCTTTATGTCAAACAAACTCGTCATCGTCGAATCGCCGGCCAAGGCCAAAACCATCGAAAAGTTCCTCGGCCCGGGCTACAAGGTCCTCGCCTCCTTCGGCCACGTGCGGGCGCTCCCCAGCAAACAGGGGTCGGTGGATATCGAGCACGACTTCACCCCCAAGTATGCGGTCCTGCCCGAGAGCAAGAAGCATATCGATGCCATCAAGCGGGAGCTGAAGGACGCCGGGTCGCTCCTCCTGGCCACTGACCCCGACCGTGAAGGAGAGGCGATCTCCTGGCACCTTCTGGCGGCACTCGGGCTCGACGGAAAGAAGTCGACCGTCGAGGTGCAGCGGGTGGTGTTCCACGAGATCACCAAGGACGCCATCATCCACGCGGTCCAGAACCCCCGTTCCATCTCCCTGGAGCTGGTGGATGCCCAGCAGGCGCGGTCGATCCTCGACTACCTGGTCGGCTTCAATCTCTCCCCCTTTCTCTGGAAGAAGATCCGCTACGGCCTCTCCGCCGGCCGGGTCCAGTCGGTGGCCCTGCGGCTCATCTGCGAGCGGGAGAAGGAAATAAAGGCTTTCCAGGAGCAGGAATACTGGACCATCGGTGCGGAACTGGCCACCGGCAAGGGACAGAAGTTCACCGCCAACCTGGTGGAAGCCGAAGGGAAAAAGCTCGGCAAATTCGACATCCCCGACGATAAGGCTGCCGATCGCCTCGTGAAGGCCCTGGAGAACGGCGCCTACACCGTCGATAAGGTTACGAAGAGCGAGCGCAAGCGGACTCCGGCACCGCCGTTCACCACCTCCACCCTCCAGCAGGAGGCGGCTCGTAAGCTGGGCTTTTCGGCCAAGAAGACCATGTCCACGGCCCAGAAGCTCTACGAGGGGGTTGCCGTCGGCGACGAGGGGCTCGTGGGTCTCATCACCTATATGCGTACCGACAGCGTGGTGCTCTCTAACCAGGCCCTCCAGGAGGCCCACGAGGTTATCACCTCCCTCTACGGGAAGGACTACGCCCTGGCGAAGCCCCGCTTCTACAAGAACAAGGCGAAGAACGCCCAGGAGGCCCATGAGGCGATCCGGCCGACCTACATCAGCAAGACGCCGGCCGAGCTGAAAAAGTACCTGCCGCCGGACCAGTTCCGGCTGTACGATCTGATCTGGAAGCGGACCGTTGCCTGCCAGATGGCCGAGGCGCTCCTGGACCAGACCTCGGTGGACATCGGCGCCTACCGGATCTCCGCGAGCTCGACTGCCCGGGGCACAGAGGGTGGCGCAGACAAGGGGTTCCGGTTCCGGGCCGCCGGCACGGTGATCCGGTTCCCCGGCTTCATGAAGCTCTACATCGAGGGGATCGACGATGAGAGTGAGGAGAGGGAAGGGACCCTCCCGCCGCTGACCGAAGGGGAACCGCTTGCGCTTGGCGAACTCCTGCCGGAACAGCACTTCACCCAGCCCCCCCCCCGCTACACCGAGGCGACTCTGGTCAAGACCCTGGAGGAGTACGGCATAGGCCGCCCCTCCACCTATGCCTCCATCATGAACACGCTATTGGAGCGCAAGTACGCCCGACTGGACAAGAAGCGGTTCTTCCCGGAAGACGTGGGGATGGTGGTGAGCGACCTGCTCACCAAGCACTTCACCCAGTACGTGGACTACAACTTCACCGCTTCCCTGGAGGAGGAACTGGACCAGGTCTCCCGGGGGGAAAAGAAGTGGAAACCGTTGATGGCCGAGTTCTGGGGACCGTTTTCTTCGCTCCTGAAGCAGAAGGAGGGGGAAGTCTCCAAGGAGGACCTGACCACCGAGGCGCTGGACGAGGCGTGCCCGGAATGCGGCAAGCCGCTGGCGGTAAAGCTCGGCAAGCGGGGCAAGTTCATTGCCTGCACCGGCTACCGGGACGGGTGCCGTTACACCCGGCCGCTGGAAAAGGATGGCGCCCCGGAGGTTGCCGAGCCGGAGCTCTCCGAGGAAAAGTGCGACAAGTGCGGCTCCCCGATGCTGATCAAGGATGGCCGCTACGGCAAGTACCTGGCCTGTTCCGCCTATCCCGGCTGCAAGAACATCCAGCCCCTGGTGAAGCCCAAGGGGACCGGCATCACCTGTCCGGAGTGCAAGCAGGGTGAGCTGACCGAGAAGAAGTCCCGCTACGGCAAGATGTTCTACTCCTGCAACCGGTATCCGGAGTGCAAGTTCGCCCTCTGGGACCCGCCCCAGCCCGGACCCTGTCCCACGTGCGGTTTTCCGCTCCTGGTGAAGAAGGTCTACAAGCGGGAGGGGGAGTTCCTCAAGTGTCCCAAAGAGGGGTGCGATTACAAGCTGGGTGGGAAAGAGAAGTAGTCAGAAAGAGCGAGGCGGGGAGCGATCCCCGCCTTTTTTTATTGTTCATCCGGGGATTTTGGGTAGGATTTCTGGATAGTGATCGGTCAATTCGCCAAGGTGGCGTTTGGGGTTTGCATGGAGTGCCGCCAGCCGTATCATACGTTCAGAGACGCGCCTGAGCATTGGCTGCAGCGGTGGAAGAAACTCACCTGTTAATTCCATGATGTCGACAGGGCATCGGGTGTTGGCAGTGTCCTTGACACCAGCATAAAATTATGGCGCAATATGGGTACAAAACACCATAAAGGAGAGTCGCCATGTCGGTAAAGGCAACCTTTGCCATCGATGGTCTTGTCCTGGACGAAGCGCGGAATTACGTGCGGGAAAACCGGCTCAAGTCCGTCAGCGCGTTCGTTGAACGGGCCATCCGTGAAGAGCTGAAGCGGTTGCGGCAGGAGAAGATCAGAAGCTCATTGCTTGCTGCCGGTAACGACCCGCTTTTTATGGCAGATGTTATGGAGATTCAACAGGCATTCGAGCATACCGATCAAGAAGAGGGGCCGCAATGAACTACAAGTGGTCGGTATTCATGGCTGATCTCAACCCGGTCATCGGTTCGGAACAGCAGGGAAAGCGCCCCGTGCTGGTCATCAGCGATGAGACGACCAATACGGTGATGCCGGTTGTCACCATCCTGCCGCTGACCTCACTGAAAAAAGGTCGCCGGGTTTATCCCAATGAGCTGCTGCTGAAAAAAGGGGTCGCCGGTTTGACGTCCGACTCGATTGTCCTGACCCACCAGATCAGAACCATCGCCAAACAACGCTTGATAAGCTGCCTGGGGACTGTCGCCGATGAAACCTTGCAGGGTGGGATAAACGATGCGTTACGGGTGCATCTGAATCTGTAAGCCGCCTTGCATCTGCCACAAACAGTGGTTAAGGGAACATAGTTGAATGGAGGACGAGATGCGGATCTGTATCGTTGCAGTCCTGCTGTTGACCTGGAGCATATCGGCCGCGGCCGACGACAGCAATTTCAGCAGCCACCTGTTTTCCAAGTTCCAGACCAGGGGGTGCACGATCTGCCATGACTTCTTCGAAAAGGAGCGCGGGGGAATCGCCTTTACCAGCCACAAGGGACGCACTCCGGACATGTGCGTGTTTTGCCATACGCGGGAGATAACCGGGTTCAGTCATGCAGATGAGTGGTTTGCCCAGCCGGGGCTCTACACCTCGGGGATGGATGCACGACAGACGTGTGAGGCCACCAAAACAGCGCTGCATGCAAAGTTCAAGAACAGGGAGATGGTGGCAAGGCAGCTGGAGATCCATCTTTTCGAAGACCCACGCGTACTCTGGGGTATCGAGGGCGCCACCCCCAAAAGCGGCATGCTGCCCGGCGGCGTGAAAGAGAAAGACCTGGTGAAGGAAGGGTTGCCGAAATGGAAGGAGCAGGTCAGGGCCTGGATACAGGGGGGGATGAAGTGTCAATAGGGTTGCCCCCCGGCATATCCCCGGGATGCCCGCTGAGGGGAACGGCGTTCGGCCCTCACGGATTCGCAGGGAACCAGGGGCCCGGTACTGGATCGTTGGCCGGAGACAGGTTCGGATTATGAACGATGTGTGGGTTGCACTGGGACTGACCGTGCTCGCGGGAATGGCTACCGGAATCGGGAGCGCCATCGCCTTTACCGCCAAGAGGACCAATTATCGTTTCCTCTCGGTGGCAACGGGGTTCTCGGCCGGCGTGATGCTCTATGTCTCCTTCGTGGAGATCTTCTTCAAAGGGGTCCAGGCCCTCACGGGGCGATATGGCGACTACTGGGGGCACTGGATCAATGTGGCCTCTTTCTTCGGCGGCATGCTGTTGATCGGCCTGATCGACAACCTGATCCCGGCCGCCGAGAACCCGCACGAGACACATTCGGAAGCGGAAACCATGCCGCTGCATAATCCTTATGCGCCACTCCCGGACTTTTCTCTATCCGCTACAACAAGTGTGTCGGACACGGAAGGCTCCCACGATCATAGTGCCCACCATCGAAAGCTCATGAGGATGGGGTTGTTCACCGCGCTGGCCATCGGCATCCACAATTTCCCGGAGGGATTGGCCACCTTCCTCGCTGCTCTGCACGATCCCAGCCTCGGCGTGGCCATTGCGGTGGCGATTGCGCTGCACAACATTCCTGAGGGGATCAGCGTATCCGTTCCGATTTTCTATGCCACCGGCGACCGCAGGAAGGCCTTTATATACTCAGTGCTCAGCGGATTGGCCGAACCTTTGGGGGCCGCAATCGCTTATCTTGCGATTCGTTTCTTTCTGGGTGGTGATGAGGGGGCGGTCCCTCCCCAGGTGATGGGCATACTCTTTGGTGGCGTGGCCGGCATCATGGTGTACATCAGCCTCGATGAACTGCTGCCGACGAGCAGGGCTTACGGGAAGGGACACGACAGTCTTTTCGGCCTTGTTGCCGGAATGCTGGTGATGGCTTTGAGCCTGTTATTGATGAAGTAGCCGGTACTTGCCATGCCTATGCTTTCTGATGTCGCCTGACTTGTCAACCGGGGTGTGGGTAGTATCGGCTCCGCTGTCCGGCGCAGGCATGAGCCGGTTGCGCAGCGAATGATAGAGAGGAGGCAGTCATGATCTCTCGGCAGCTAAGGAACCTGGCGTGGGCGGCGGTGATCGTTGCCGTCATTGCCTTTGGCGGCTGCGGCGGTGATGGCGGTCCCGGGCCGGCCGCGGGGGATCTGGTCTCCGCGGTCCAGATCGCCTCCGTGACAAAGGCCGAGGCAGCCGCCCTTTTCGCTGCCGCTGGGGTACCGCTCGTCCCCGCCCATGACGTGAAGATCTACAGGATCGTCTACCTGACAACGGACGAAACAGGCGCCCTGATCAGCGCCTCAGGCGCCCTCGTCGTTCCCCAGAACCTTGCCGCCCCAGCCCCTCTGCTCAGCTCCCAGCACGGGACAACGACCCTGAAAGACGACGTGGCCTCCACGGCGCCGGCGGCCGGTCAGCCGTACGGCAATCCGGAAGCGCTCGCTTTCGGCACCGCCGGCTACCTGACCCTGTTGCCCGATTACCTGGGCTATGGCGCCTCGGCCAGCCATTTCCACCCCTATCTCCATGCCCGGACGTTAGCTGCTGCCGTGGTCGACCTGCTCAGGGCGGCCAGACAGTATTGCGCGGCGAACGGTATTCCGCTCAGCGGCAAGCTGTTTCTGGCCGGCTATTCGGAGGGAGGCTACGCCACCATGGCCGCCACCAGGGAGATCCAGGAGAAGTTCACCGGTGAATTCGCCATCACCGCCTCGGCCCCCATGGCCGGCCCCTATGATCTGTCCACCTCCCTGCGCGATGTGCTGAACAGTACGACCTATCCCAGCCCCGGTTATCTCGCCTTTGCCTTCTGGGCCTATGACCGGATCTACACCCTGCACCTGCTCAGCCAGATCTTCACCCCGGTCTTCTCCCCCCAGTTGGATACCCTGTTCGACGGGAGCCACGATCTTTTGGCCCAGATCAATCCGGCCCTGTCGGCCGACATCGCCACCCTCTTCCAGGGCCAGTTCCTCACCGATTTCAGGGGGAGCGGCAGCGTGGAGCTGAAGGCGCGCATCGCGGAGAACGACCTCCACACCTGGACCCCCGCCGTACCCATGCGGCTGATCCATTGCCCGAGCGACGATATCGTGGCCTTCAAGAATTCCCAGACCGCCTTCCGCAACTTCAGCACCAATGGCGCCAAGAGGTTTGTCCAACTGGTCACCCCGATCCCCGACGGCAACCACGCAGCCTGTGCCGGCCCGGCCGTGCTGACGGCCAAGGCCTGGTTCGACACCTTGAAGTAGAGTCAGTATCAGGGGGCAGGTCTACAGATCACAGGCATGTGGCAGTCTTTTGTTGAGGAGAGTTTGAAAGCTGAAAATCTGAGTTCTGTAGACCGTGCTTATGCAGACCTTCGGACCGGATGGAGGGTAAATCAAATGGTTACCAGACGCATGGTCATGAAAACGTTTTGCCTGCTCCCCTTTTGGATCATTGCCGCGAGAACGGGCCTCGCGCAGGGGAAAACAGATCTGTCGGGCCTGAAAGCCGGCTATGCGAAGCGTCTCAAGAAGATCCTCTCTGCCGGTGAACTCCCCTATATCGATATTGAAAGCTCCTGCAATTCCAAGCGGGTCGATATCGATTCCGTGGCGAAGAGCATGGACAGCCTGAATATCGGGCTGATGGCGCTTTCCGCGGATATCGGCAAGGGGCAGTTCGAGAAGGGGGTGCGCTATGACAATCTGTCGGAGCGGTTGATTGCCGGCTACCCCGACCGCTTTATTGCCGTGGGGAACGGCGGCCAGCCGCCGGCGCTGACCGAGGCGCCCGACGAGTTCCTCGCCGCTCAGGAAGCGGCCGCCCGGTCCGGGGAATTCCCACTGATGGGAGAGTTCGAATTCCGCCACTACCCCTCTCCCCGGCAGGTAAAGAGTGGCAAAATGGAGCGCGATGTGTTCGTCCCGATCGATGGGAAGGTAGGGCATCGTCTCTTCAGCATGAGCGAGAAGACCGGCATGCCATTCCAGATTCATTATGAGGTGGAGGACGATCTGCTTGCGCCACTGGAAAAGATGCTGAAACAGTACCCGAAAGCGAGAGCGATCTGGTGCCACTATGCTCAGGTGCGCTATATCGAGCGGGCATCACGCTACACCCCGGCATATGTCGACGGCTTGCTGAGGCGGTTTCCCAATCTTTATTTCGATACCGCTTTTGGCGACGCCGGCTCGGTTTACCCTCTGAGTAACCAACGGCACGCACGGGTGTGGGGAGACAATGGCAAACTTCGACCCGAGTGGCGCGACATTATCGTCGCCAACCCCGGGCGCTTCCTGTCGGCTCTGGATTTGGGAGGAGACCGCTTGGACCGGATCGTAGAGTATGACAAGAAACATAGAAATTTCCTGGAACAGTTGCCGTCCGAAACGCAGCATCAGGTGGCATACCGGAGTGCATGGCGGTTGTTGTTCGGCGAAGAATTCGCCTGAAGGAATTTACTTCAAGGGGGGGGCCATGGGGTGGTGCGACCGGTGAGGTCGGAACCGTTATGTCGAGATCACAACCATGGAAATAGTCATATTATGGCATTGAGTCAACCCGGCAATGAACAGTATGTTGACCGAACCGCTGTGTAATTGATGGCATTGAGGGAAAAATCGTGAGGGGGCAAAAATTCCCGAAGAATTCTTCAGCCCCCTCATAGGTCCCGGTTTCAGGTAGTGGCCACAACTTCTGACCGCATTGATCTCTTTTTTGCTCAATAGCGATTGATTTCCAGATAACCGCGCCAGGCACCAATTGACATCCAGGTAGGCATGTCCAGCCTTTCGGGCTCATCGTTTGCGGGAGCCGCAGGACGGGTAGCACTCGATGTTTCCGTGGAGCATGTAGCCTGTTTCCGGTCGTCCCGGTAAGAATCCGGGGACGGTCGCTTGCCGGTACTCTTTCCGCTGACAATCCTGCTGGCGCATTGTGACACGTTCATGGCTTTTCCTCCGTGCTGTTTGATTTTGACCAAACTATACGCTTCAGAAATATCATTGCAAGCATCAAGTTAACAAAAAAGCCATGTAATACAGTGTGTTACGGTGTGCATGTTTTGGGTGGCGAACTGTTTTTTTGCAAGTGTACGCTAATGAATGGGAAGGGTGTAAGTACTAACATAACTGCCTGATATTTATTGTGAGAAATTCATAACAATATTCTACGATCTTGTTGATCTGCAGCGCCCCCATCAGAAAGAAAAATTCAGGTATTTTTTATTATTTTTTGAGAGGCCATTTTCATAACATCCTTTTGAACAGGGAGCTATTGGCCCCTTTCGTGGCACCGAACACCAGTATAGCCGCGCCCATTCACGCTCGGAGGCAGTGCAATGCTGCCGTTTTGTTTGTTTTTTAATGGCAATTGTGCCATCAACCCTCGTGAACCCTCCTTATTCGGCGTTGCCGGAGCTAGCTGTTTCCGAAATTCAGGGATCGGATCTCCGCAAGGCATGGCAAACATTACTCACATGACAGATACCATTACAGTGCCGGCCCGGCCGTACTGACGGCCAAGGCCTGGTTCGACACCTTGAAGTAGAGTCAGTATCAGGGGGCAGGTCTGCTGAGGAGAGTTTGAATGCTGAAAATCCGGGTTCTGTAGAACATTGAACAGGGAGTCTTCGGAGAAAAAAGGGCGGCCGCTTTGGCCGCCCTTTTGGCTGGTGCGAGCTGTTATTACTACTGAGTCTTGAAGCTGAATGTTTCGCTTGAGGCCACTCCACCCTTGCCGTCATCGGCCACAACCTTCCAATAATAGGTTGTGTTGGACGTAAGACCCGTGACTGTGGTGCTCACCTGGTCCGCGGTGGGCGTGGGGGTTGTCGCTGGCGCAGCCGGTGAGCCGCCTCCACCGCCGCATGCCGTAAATAGCCCCCCAACCAGCAGCAGGGCGGCGATTGTCAGAATCGCTTTCCGCGTGTGCTGCAAACCGCCTCCTGCCACAAACCCGAACAGAATGAGTCCTCCACCCATGCTTCCCAGGCCTGCAAACATGATCCCGGTGGTGGACGCGACATCTACGGTCTGAGCCCCTGCAAGGTTCGGATCGGTGCCGTACATGAAATGGTACGTCACCGCATTGCCGTCGGGATCGACAGATTTGTTCCAGATGAATGTCATGGTAGTGGGGAGCCCGCTCTGGCCGTTCGTCGGGGAGGCGAGTACCGGGTTTGTTGGGGGGTTGTTGGCTACTCCGGGGGTAGTGGGGGTGGTCGACACGCCTCCTGAGCCGTTCACGGTAACGGTTACAGACGGCAAGCCGGTGCTCTGTATATCGAACGTATCGCTGGCCTGGGTGCCGGCGGTGGGAGCAAAACGTACCGTCAGCGTGCAGTTGGCAGCCGGCGCGATTATCGCGCCCGAACAGGTGTTGTTCAGGATGCTGAAAGGAGCGGCCAGCGCGTCGACACTGGCTATGGTGCCGATGACCAGGTTCGCTGTGCCCGTATTGGTGACGGTAACCGTCGCATCGGCCGAAGCGCCGACTGTCACTCCGCCGAACGGAATGATGTTGTCATTGTTGGGTGCGATGGAATCCGTGACTGAGACGACAGGCACCGGCACGGCGGTCCCTGCGCCGGTAAGGGCGAATGAAACAGCGGCAGTGACCGGGTCGTTGCTCGGGATATCGAAGGCGTCCGCTATCGCCCCTGCGGCAGTAGGCGCGAAGCGTGCGGTGACCGTGCAGCTTTGAGCGCGTAGCAGTGTCTGCCCCGAACAGGTGTTTGCCGGAATGCTGAACGGAGCGGCAAGGGGGTCTGTCACTGCTATAGTGCCGATGATGAGCGGTCCGTCACCGACATTGGCCAGGGTGATCGTGTGATCGGCGGTAGTGCCGGAGGTCACGGTGCCGAAATCGATGGGGGGTGGGTCTGTCACCGTGAGCTGCTGGGGTTTGAATTCGTATGCTCCCATGTCGCAGACGGCCGTTCCGTCAAGGGGAATATTGCCGTCCAGGGGCCGATCGAATCCGGCTCCACGCGCGTCCGTGGCAGGACAGCCTGTTGGCGAGCCCTTGTCGATGGCCGGGCTTCCCGCGGGCAGGGCGCGGGTTTTGACTGTCCCCCCGTTAAGGGCGAGGGCGCCGAGCAGAGGGTCGGTATTCGGGAGGTCGCCCGGGCCGGCAAAAAGGCAGGAATTGCCGTTATCAAGGTTGTTTCCCAGTGACGTGATTGTGCCGCCGCAGTTTGCGGGCAGATTGCCCGCGATGATCGTGTTTCTGGCCGATATGGATTGTGCGGCGTTGTTTCTGATGCCGCCGATGGCAGCTACGCCAACTCCGGAAGTATTGCCGCTGATCGTGACATTCTGAAGAGTTACGGTGCCGCGGGCATCGATGCCCGCGCCCTGTGCCGTCGAGTTGTTTCCGCTGATCGTGATGTTCGTGAGGGTTATCGTGCCGTTGTTCTGGATCCCGCCGCCGCCGGCATTGACGTCGTTATTGACGTTGCCGCTCACCTCGCCAATGGACCAGGTCAGGACACCGGCCGCGCCGTTGTTGACACCGCCGCCAGGGCCGTCATTGTTCGTTACCGCGACCGTGTTCATGTTGAGGGATCAAGTTCGAAGGCCGGGAATACAACGTCCCGGGTCATTGTTCGTTACCGCGACCGTGTTCATGTTGAGGGTGCCGGAGTTGTCCACTCCGCTGGCACCCGCATTATTACCGAACGCCTTGCAGGCCGTGACGACAGCTCTGTTAAGCGTAAGCGTTGTGCCGGTGTTTACATGAATCCCCCCCCCGCTCCCGAGGGCGTTATTCCCGTTGCGGATGGTTACGTCCGAAATGATTGCATTGGCGCCTGCCCCGCCCGCGGAGATCGTCTCGAACACAGTGTCGAGCGCACCGCCGTCGATGGTCGTCGTGGCCGCGCCGGCTCCGGTGATGCTAAGCGGGCCGCCGAGACCGGTGATATCGAGGTCGCCGGTTGCAGCCGCATTCTCACCTGTCCCGGCAATGGTCAGGGTATAGGTCCCGGCAGGAAGCGTTATTGTGTCGGCTACTGCAAGGGACGCGTTGGCCGTCTGGATGGCGGCGCGCAGGGTACATTGCCCCGCTGCGGTCTGACAGATACCGTCTGCCGGATTGGCATCAACTGCGTCAACAGTGCTGTTGACGGCAATGGTGGCAGCTATGCCGATCCCCGGCATTGAAACAGCCAGCATCAGACCGAACAAGTTCAAAAGCCCACAACGTGTGAGGATATTTAGCGGGTTCATGCTCAATTACCTCCTTTGCCGAGTTCAGGAACAAACGACGTAAAACAATGTTATCACGATATACTGGTGCCGCAAGTTTATCCAATATGCCAACCAATCAGAGTCGGGTGCCCTTGCTCGAATTGCTGCTCTGTTGTCAGGGAGTCCATTGGGGCGGATGCCGTTTTGTTTGTTTTTTCACTGCAACTGTGCTATCAACCCTCGTAAACTCGCCCTCTTCGGCTTTGCCGATTTTCACGGAATACACGACACTATCACATGACAGATACCATTACAGTTATCGGCGGTGGCCTGGCCGGCTGCGAGGCTGCCTGGCAGGCCGCCCGGCGCGGTGTTAGCGTCACCCTGCACGAGATGAAGCCGGCGAAGTTCTCGCCGGCCCATTCCCTTCCCGGACTGGCCGAGCTGGTCTGCTCCAATTCCCTGCGGGGCGAGTCCCTGGAGAACGCGGTCGGTCTCCTGAAGCAGGAGCTCCGCCGGGCCGGCTCGCTCTTCATGGCTGCGGCCGATGCCACCAGGGTCCCGGCCGGCGGGGCGCTGGCCGTTGACCGGGAGCTCTTCTCCGCCGCCATCACGGAGAAGATCGACAGTCACCCGCTCATCACGGTCGTGCGGGGAGAGGTGGCCGCGCTCCCTCTCGATGGAACCGTTATCGTCGCGTCCGGCCCGCTCACCAGCGACCCTCTGGCAGTAGCACTGCAGCGGCTGACCGGCGAATACCTCTATTTCTACGACGCCATCGCGCCCATTGTCACGGCCGATTCCCTGGATATGGACAAGATCTTCGCCGCCTCCCGCTATGGCAAGGGGGATGGGGACGACTACCTGAACTGCCCGCTCGACCAGGAGGAGTATGACCGCTTCGTGGCCGAACTGCTGGCGGCCGAAAAGGTGCCGGCCCGGGAGTTCGAGAAGGTGGTCCACTTCGAAGGGTGCATGCCGATCGAGGAGTTGGCGGCCCGCGGCCACGACACGCTCCGCTTTGGCCCGATGAAGCCGGTGGGGCTGGTCGATCCCCGCACCGGCCGCGAGCCCCATGCCGTTGTCCAACTGCGGGCCGAAAACCGCGAGCGGACCCTCTTCAACCTGGTGGGGTTCCAGACCAAGCTCACCTGGCCCGGGCAACGGCGGATCTTCCCGCTGATCCCCGGCCTTGGCCGGGCCGAATTCGCCCGCCTCGGCTCCATGCACCGGAACACCTTCATCAACGCCCCCCGGCTGCTGGAGGCGACCTTCCAGCTGAAGGGGGAGCCGCGCATCTTCTTCGCCGGCCAGATCACCGGGGTGGAAGGGTACGTGGAGTCGGCCGCCAGCGGCTTCCTGGCCGGGATCAACGCGGCACGGCTGGTCCGGGGTGAAGCCTTGACCCTGCCGCCGCCGGAGACGGCCCTGGGCGCACTGGTGCATCACATCACCAACACGGACGCCCGGCATTTCCAGCCGATGAATGTGAACTACGGCCTCTTCCCCGACCTCCCCGGCCGGGTGAAAAAGAAGGAACGGCGGACCAGGCTTGCCGAGCGGGCGGTGATGGCGTTGGACGATTGGTTGGTGAATCTGTAGGGGCGCGGTTGCCGCGCCCGGGCGGGGATACCCCGCCCCTACGAGGCGATTTATGGACAAGGACAAGGAACGACAGGAAATATCGGTGATCGGCCGCCTCTTCTGCCTGGAGGCGCTGATCTTTCTCATGGGGCTCTTTTCCCTCGGCTCCGGACTCTATACCGGTGAGCCGATCCAGCTCTTCTGGGGGGGGCTGATCATCGTCGGTGCGGTTGCCCTGCATTTTGTCCGCAAGAAGGACTGGAAGAAGCACTGGGCCGAGCAGGAGGAGTTCCAGCGGCGGATGGAAGAGAGACAGAAACGGGAAAAGGAAGAGAAAAAGCATGGCAACTGAGATCGTCCTTGCCTCGGCGTCGCCCCGCCGGGCCGAACTGCTGGAGTCGGCTGGCATCCGCTTCGTGGTGGTACCGGGACATATCGACGAGACCCCGTTTCCCGGTGAGCTTCCCGCCGCTCATGTGCTCCGCCTGGCCGAGGAAAAGGCGCGGGAGGTCGCCGGCCGGGAGCCGGGGCGATTCTTTATCGGCGCCGACACGGTGGTGGTCTGCGAGGGTGAGATCATGGGCAAGCCGCGGGACGACGGCGATGCCGTCCGGATGCTCGGAAAGCTCTCCGGCGTCGCACATGAGGTGATCACCGGCTTCGCAATCCTCGACCGGGAGCAGGGGACGGCGGTCAGCCGGGCCGTGACCACCCGGGTCTTCTTCAAGCCGCTGGCCGGCGCGGAGATCGCCGCCTACGTGGCGACCGGCTGCCCCCTGGACAAGGCCGGGGCCTATGCCATTCAGGGAGGGGCGGCCTACATGGTGGAGCGGATCGACGGTTCGTACACCAATGTCGTCGGCCTGCCGCTCTGTGAGGTGGTGGGTGCCCTGCGGGAAATGGGCGCGGTTTGACATCTGCCCCTTGAGCAGGGAGAATTACCGTCTATGTCGATCCAACAGAATCTGGACGAAATCGGTCAACGTATTCGTGCTGCCGCGCTGAAGGCCGGCCGTGACCCGGCGTCGGTCCGGCTGGTGGCGGTCTCCAAGACCAAGCCGGCAGCCCTGGTGGAAGAGGCGGCCCGGGCCGGACAGCGGCTGTTCGGCGAGAACTACGTGCAGGAACTGGTGGCCAAGGCGCCGGCCGTGACCGAACCGGTTGAGTGGCATTTCATCGGTCACCTGCAGAGCAACAAGGTGCGGCAGATAGCCGGCATGATAACCATGATCCACTCGGTGGACCGCTTCTCCCTGGCCGAGGAGATCGACCGGCAGTGGGCAAAGCTTAGGAAACCCTGCGACGTGCTGGTGCAGGTGAATGTCGCCGGCGAGGCGTCCAAGAGCGGTACCACCACGGCGGCGGCGGTCGATCTGGTGACGGCCGTTGCCAGGCTTCCCCATCTCCGGGTCAAGGGGTTGATGACCATGCCGCCGTTCTTCGACGACCCGGACGGCAGCCGCCCCTATTTCCGGGCGCTGCGGCAACTCTCGGCAGAGATCGGCCGCTTGGCCATTCCGGGCGTGACGATGACCGAACTCTCCATGGGTATGTCGGGCGACTTCGAGGTGGCCATCGAGGAGGGGGCAACCCTGATCCGGGTCGGCTCGGCCATCTTCGGGGAGAGATGAGTAAGGAGGGTAGGACGTGACGCAGACGGATGCGGAAGAACTGCTGGCCAAGGGGCTGGAGGCCCTGGCGCACAACCATACCCACCTGGCCATGACCTGCCTGGAGCAGGCCGCCTGCTACGAGCGTACCTCCATCGTCCTCTCCCATCTGGCCTACTGTCTGGCCGTCAACGGCCGGGATATCGGCCTGGCGATCGATATGGCCAGCGAGGCACTTGCCCAGGAACCGTACAATCCCACCTTCTGTCTCAACCTGGGGCACATCTATCTGCTTGCCGGCCGGCGCGGCGATGCCGTCCGCACCTTCCGCCAGGGGCTGGCCTATACCAAGGATCAGACCATCATCGACGAACTGGAACGGCTCGGCACCCGCAAGAAGCCGGTCTTTCCGGGACTGCACCGGGATCATTTCCTCAACCGGTACCTGGGGCTTCTTTTCAACCGGCTCGGTCTGCGCTGACGCCTTTCCCGTTTCCTTCCCTCTCGGTTATCTGCTATAAAAGAACCTTCCAGTAAACCAGGGAGGTTTTTTGTTGAAGTTTCTGCGCCTTATTGTTGTCCTTGTCCTGCTGCTCTCCACCCACAACGCCATTGCCGCCCAACCCGCCACCCCGTCCGAACCGGTCAGTGTCCCGATCCTGCTCTATCACCGTTTCGGCGCCACGGTGGCCGATGGCATGACCATCACCACACCGGTGTTCGAGAGCCATCTCAAGTACCTGCACGACAACGGTTACACGGTGATCCCGCTTCGGCGGCTGGTGGACTGGTACCTCAGGAAGGGGCCGGCGCCCGGGCCCAAGTCGGTGGTCATCGTCGAGGACGATGCCCACAAGTCGGTCTATTCCGACATGCTGCCGCTGGTGAAGAAGTACCGCGTGCCGGTGACCGTCTTCATCTACCCCTCGGCCATCTCCAACGCCAAGTACGCCATGACCTGGGACCAGCTGCGGGAGTTGAAGAAGAGCGGCCTGTTCGACTTCCAGTCCCACACCTACTGGCATCCGAACTTCAAGAAGGACCGGAAGAAGTTGAAGCCGGCCGAGTTCGACAAGTCGGTAACGATGCAGCTCGTCAAATCGAAAGCGCGGATCGAGAAGGAGCTGGGGGTGACGGTCGATCTTCTGGCCTGGCCGTTCGGTATCTACGACGACGACCTGCTCCGGCGGGCCGCGGCCGCCGGTTACGTGAGCACCTTTACCATCGAACGCCGCAACGCCACAACCGGGGAGCAGGCGATGAAGCTCCCCCGGTACCTCCTGATCAACGCCGACAAGGGCGCGGCCTTTGCCCAGCTGTTGGTCGGGAGGGGGCCGAAGCGGAACGTGGTGTATTAGCAGGTTGCTGAAAAACAGCCGTCTCGCCGCCGTCCTCGCAAGCTTCCTTGTACGGCGTAGTGCTGTTTATGCCCGGTGTTTGGGTACTATGCCTCCGCGGAGCCTGTTGCGGGTGCGACGATCCGACTATTTTTGAGCAACCTGAGTTCTCAATATCCTTCAAAGGCCGGGGCAGGGGATACGTGACGTGACTGGTGACGAGCAACCGAAGAAGCATCCGTGCCCTGACTGCACCTTCTGCCAGTGGTGCGGCGACGACCGCTGCCGTCTTTGCCGGGGGACGTGTGCCAGGCCCCGCACCAAGCTTTCCCTGGCGGAACAGGTCGCCCTTTATGAGGCCGTCAACAATGCCGGGACCGGTACCCGCGCCGGTGAAACCCTGGACGAACTGCGGGGGTACGGGCTTCGCATAGCCCAGCCCAGCCATGGCTACCGCTTTTCCCTCGATCCGCTCCTGCTGTCTGATTTTGGCCTGCCGCGTCCCGGGGAGCAGGTGCTTGACCTGGGAACCGGGTGCGGCATCATCCCGCTCGTGCTGGCGCGCCGCGTGGCAGACCTCGAACTGGTCGGGGTTGAGTGCCAGCAGACAATGGCTTCCCTGGCGCGGCGCAATGTGGCCATGAACGGCCTGGCAGAGCGGATCACCATTATCCACGAGGATGTGACTACCCTGGCCGGGCATTTTCCCGTCTCATCCTTTGACAGCGTACTGGCAAACCCGCCGTTCCGCAAACAGGGGACCGGCAAGCTGAGCCCGAAGGCGGGAAGGGATCTGGCACGGCATGAATCGTCTGCCGGGCTCGCCGAATTCCTGGCAGCGGCCAAGTACCTGGTCAAACCTGGCGGCAGGATCTGTTTCGTCCATCTGCCGGCACGGCTCGGGGAGTTCCTGGCAACGGCCGCCACCCTCAAGCTCGCCCCTTTGCGGCTGCGCCTGGTCCACGGAACGGCGGCTGCCGATGCCACGATGTTTCTCATCGAGCTGGCCAAGGGGCGGCGTGGAGAGCTGCAGGTGCTGCCGCCGCTGATCACGCGGGGCGAGGGGGGTGGGTATTCCGCAGAGCTCTTGCGGATGCTGGCTGGGGAGTGATTCCGTTCTCACCCCTTGCTCATCAGATGCCTGCGCATGAGGGCTGCCAGTTCGTCACGCAGTTCGTCATCTTCGACCAGGGAGACCTGCCGATCAATGAACTGCTCCTCCTCGTCCGTGAGGGGGCGGCAGTGGTGCTGTTTCGCGGTGGGGGGACGTCTGGCCGGCTGTGGATTGCCTGCCTTCAGGTAGATCTCCCGCACCAGATCATCACCCGCCTTCTCGTTCAGCCGGGTGATGATCTCCCCTTTCAGAAAGGTGAGCTGCTGCAACCATGGGCCGCTGGCAACGGTTACGGTGAGAACTCCGTCGCGGATGGCGCTCGGCCGGGCACGGCGGGCGACTTGCGGCCCGACGACTTCGTCCCACACCTCCCAGATGACGATTTCCCTGAGGAGTCTGGCCGCCGGCTTGCCGCTGAAGACGCTGGCCAGCAGGTCCGAGACCCCTTGCGGGCGGGGCATCCTGGCACGCTTGGAGCTTTTGGCCCCCCCTTCCGGTGCAGCCTGGTTGTGTCCATGATCATCCCGCGCCATCGAGTCGCCTGCGGATCCGACCGCCGATGATCTGGCCTATGACGGCTCCGCCAATCGTGAAGGGGATGATTTGCCAGCCGAAGCCGCACTTGACGCGGATGAAAATGATCAACGGGATGGAGATGTGGACGTAGAAATACCAGGCAAAGGTAAATTTGTCACACGCTTGGCGGTAATAGCCGAGCGGAAGATTGACGATCAAGGCGAGGAGGATGACCCCCAGGATGAGCAGGTATACGTGCATGCGCGACCTCTGGGAGGCATCTTACGGGCAGCGGCAATGTTTGTCAATCGGCTTCCCCTTGCATAAAAGTGATCTTGTGTGGCAGAGTTGGCATAGGAACGGGAGAGCTAAATGGTAGCAGACGGCGACTTTGTGGCGATATTCAATTCAATTCACCGGGTGATGAAGGCCGAGCGGCTCCTCAAAGACCGTCGGCTCCCGATTCTGCTCATACCTGCACCACGGGCGGTCAATACCGATTGCGGCCTGGCTATCAGGTACGGGGTGGCCGCACGGGAAGAGGTGGAGCGGACCTTGGCGGAGAACGGCCTTTCCCCGGAAAAGGTCTTTGTGAAGCAGGGCGAGGAATACATTTGTGCAGGGACCGGGGACTAGAGGCTGGGGACTGGGGACTGGGGACCCATGAAAGGGAGCTACATGAATACAATCGATTGTCGCAATATGTCATGTCCTCTGCCGGTGGTCACCGTAAAGCGGGCGCTGGATGCGGGAGGCGGCGAACCGTTGACCGTGCTGCTGGACGATGGCGCGCCGCGGGAGAATGTGACCCGCTTTGCCGCCGGCCGTGGCTACAGTGTTACCGAAAGCGTGATCGACGGGGGCTTTTCCCTCGTCATCGGTGGCCAGCCGTCGCAGCCGGCACCAGTCGCAGTCAGCCGCCGGGCCGCACCGGTTGTGCTGGTTGCATCGGATCGTCTCGGGGATGGGCCCGAGGAGTTGGGGCGGCTCCTGATGAAGAATTTCATCATCACGCTGCTTGACCTGGCCGAGCTGCCGGACCGGATATTCTTCCTCAATAGCGGCGTGTTTCTCACCACCGAGGGGTCGGAACTGCTGGAGGCCCTGGAAAAGCTCGGCAACCGTGGCGTGGAACTGCTCTCCTGCGGGGTCTGTCTCGACTTTTTCCAGCGCAAGGATAAGCTCAGGGCCGGGAGCGTGACCAATATGTTCACCATCGCCGAGGCTCTGGTGCAGGCCGGTTCGGTCATCCGCCCATAACCTTGGCAAGCGGGCCGGATATGTTCCGGCCCGCGCCAACTGCCCGTTTTGCCTTGACATCGGTCGCTCCTCCCTCTATTCTGCGTTGTTCCGTTCCCCCTGAAAAATGCCATGCAGGAGTCATAGATGAAGCCACTTTTTCTCAATCCGCCAACGTTCGAGGATTTTGACGGCGGGGCTGGTGCCCGCTATCAGGCCTCCCGTGAGGTTACCTCCTTCTGGTATCCGACCTGGCTCTGTTTCCCGGCCGGGATGATCGAAGGGTCCCGGGTGGTGGATGCCCCGGTGCAGAAGTTTTCCCTGGATGACTGCCTCACCATTGCCAAGGATTTCGACATGGTGGTGATGTATACCTCCACCCCCACCCTGCAGATCGACATCGAGACCGCCCGCCGCATCAAGGAGAAGAAGCCGGGGATCGTTACCGTGCTGACCGGCCCCCACGTCACGATCCTGCCCGAGGAGTCGCTCACGGCCGGCAAGGGAGTGATCGACATCGTCTGCCGCGGCGAGTTCGACTACTCCACCAAGGAGCTCTGCGAGGGGCGGGAGTGGGAGCGGGTGGACGGGATCAGCTTCATTCGCGACGGCAAGACGGTCCACACGCCGGATCGGCCGCCGATCGAGGATCTGGATGCGCTTCCTTTTGTGGCGCCGGTCTACAAGCGCGACCTGCCGATCAAGGAATACGTCATCCCCCACTTCCTGAACCCCTATGTCTCCATCTATTCCAGCCGGGGGTGCCCATCCCATTGCATCTACTGCCTCTGGCCCCAGACCTTTTCCGGCCGGCGGATGCGTACCCGCTCCCCGCAGAACGTCTATGAAGAGATCAAGTGGATCAAGGACAACATCCCGGAGATGCGCGAGCTCTCCTTTGACGACGACACCTTCACGGCGGACCGCAAGCATGCCCGGGCCGTGGCCGAGCTGATCAAGCCCCTGGGGATATCGTGGACCATCAACGCCCGGGCCAACACCGACTTCGAGACCCTCAAGGTCATGCGTGAGGCAGGGCTCCGCCATGTGGTGGTGGGGTTCGAGAGCGGCAACGATCAGATCCTGAAGAACATCAAGAAGGGGGTCACCAAGGACCAGGCGATCGAGTTCAGCAGGAACTGCAAGAAGCTCGGCCTCTCGGTCCACGGCGCCTTCATCATGGGGCTTCCCGGCGAGACCAGGCAGACCATCCAGGAGACCATCGAGTTTGCCAAGTGCATGGATCTCAACTCCATTCAGGCCTCCCTCGCCTCCCCCTATCCCGGTACGGAGTTCTACGAGCTTTGCAAGAAGGAGGGGTGGATCGCCTCCGATACCTTCCTGGACGAAACCGGCCACCAGTCCTGTGTCATCAACTATCCCCACCTTTCCAATACCGAGATCTTCAATTCGGTGGAGGAGTTTTACAACAAGTTCTACTTCCGACCCAAGTACATCGCCCGGAGTGTCATGAAGATGATCACCGACAGCGGCGAGCGGAAGAAGCTCCTCAAAGAGGGGAAGCAGTACCTGGAGTACATGAAGAAACGGAAGCAGGCACAGCAGGGTAAATGAAGCAGCTGATCGTCAATGCCGATGACTTCGGGCTCTCGTCCGGGGCCAATCGCGCCATAATCAAGGCCTGGCAGGAAGGGATACTTACCAGTGCGTCCCTGATGGTCGGCGGGAAGGGGTTCGAGGAGGCGGTCACGCTGGCCCGGTCGAATCCGGGACTGCAGGTGGGGCTCCACCTGACCCTGGTGCAGGGACGGGCGGTGGTGGAGCATGCCGGCTTTCCGTCCCTGACCGATCCTGACGGGAACTTCCCCGTTGATCCGGTCATGGCCGGGATGAGGATGTTCTTCCTTAAACCGCTGCGCCGGCAGCTGAAAAGCGAGATCGAGGGGCAGATCAACCGCTTTCTCGATACCGGTCTCCCCCTATCCCACATCGATGGACACCTCAATATCCATATGCATCCGACGGTGTTCGACATCCTTGACGAGCTCATGCCGCGGTACGGCATTTCGAGCTTTCGCCTGAGCCGCGAGCGGCTCGGCATCGATCTGCGGCTGGCACCGCACCGCCGCCTGGGGAAGATGGCCGACGCCTTCATCTTCGGCAAGCTGGCCGAGCGCTGCCGGACGGAGCTGGATCGCCGGGGTATTGCCTATGCGGTTGAGGTGAAAGGGCTCCTCAATTCCGGCCGGATGACCGAAGAGTATCTGCTAAACGCGCTTGATCTGATACAGGACGGGGTGACGGAGATCTACTTTCATCCCGGCTGCCAGCCGGACGACGAGCTTGCCTTCTGGATGCCTGACTACCGGCACGAGGACGAACTGTCGGCGTTGACGAGCGCGACGGTCCGGGAAAAACTGACCAAGCTCGGGATAGAACTACGCAATTACCGTGGAGAGATCAAACATGCTTAAGACACTCATCATCATGCTCCTGGCAGTTACCGCCGGCACGGTCGGCGATATCCTCCTGGCCAAAGGGATGAAGGAAGTGGGCGACATTTCGGCTATGAACCTGCGCGGCATACTCAATGTCGCCTTCCAGGCGCTCACCACCCCGAAACTGATCATCGGGACCGCCATGCTGGCGATCTTCTTTTTCCTCTGGCTGGCTGTCCTTTCCTGGGAAGACTTGTCCGTGGCGCTCCCCATGCAGGCGCTTAACTATGTGCTGGTGGCCTTTCTCTCCCAGTACTTCCTGGGTGAGATCGTGACGCCGCTCCGCTGGGCCGGGACGATTCTGGTCTGCATCGGGGTCATGATGATCACGCGGAGCAGTGGGGCGTGACGGTAGTTGAACCTGGTCGTGGGAAGAGCTGTGGTGTGTGAAAAAACTAATCATAAAAGATCTTGACGGATGAAAGATAAAAGGGTAAAAACGCGATTCCTTGTTAACACGGCCCGCAAGCGGATGGGGCCGGGCAGAAAAAAGATTGAGTGTAGAAAAAAAGAAGTTGACAAGGAAAGTGGTTCTGAAGTATAAACGCGATTCCTTGTTAACGACGGTCCGCAAGCGGATGGGGCCGGGCAGA
>CAYSMK010000043.1:0-40998 GCA_964432205.1 uncultured Geobacter sp.
GGGAGGGATGGGTGGGGGAAGAAACGATGTCGAGTAGCCAGCATATCCCTTAGTATCTATTTACCTATTGGGGAAATAGAAAGCGTTGCAGCCTCTTGCAGCCTACTCCGGTGGGTTCGGGACGGCTGGTGACGCCTCGCCTTCCACGCCGACTATAGCTGACGTCTGCACTATGTCGTCGTAATAATTCTGCGTAACTGCCCGGCAAAACCGATCACGTCCTTCGTGTTTTGCCTGATAGAGTGCATTGTCGGCCGCCTTTAAGATCCGCACCCCGTCGGGCCCGTCGACCGGAAAGACTGCCACTCCCAGGGACGCGCTTATCGGGGCCTGGCTCCCGGGCACCAGAGGGAGCGTTATTGACTTGATGCCGAGCCGCAACCACTCGGCACGCTTCTCCGTTTCCTGCTCTCCGGCCCCGGGCATGATAACAATGAACTCCTCTCCTCCGTACCGACAGACAATATCCCCTCCCCGCACCTCTTTCTGCAGGAACCGCCCCACCTCCATCAACAGCAGGTCGCCTACTTCATGGCCATAGGTATCGTTGAAACGTTTGAAGAAGTCGATATCGAGCATGATAATACCAATCGTCCGGTGCGAGCGGTCAGCCTGGAGGATTTCCCTGACGAGCGACTCTTCCATGAATCGGCGGTTATAGACTCCGGTCAGGGCATCACGTGTCGACAGGGCATGGAGCTGGTTTCGCAGTCGCAGGTTGGCGATGGCCAGGGCCATATGCTCCCCCATGCTCACCAGCAAATGCTCCCTGACTTCCTGGACACACCGACTGCCCCCGCTTCCCGGCGGTATCGCCATCCGCAAATGCAGCAGGCCCAGCATCTCGCTGCGTGCCATCAGCGGCAGACAATAGTAGTGATAGTCACCTGATTCCCCAAGATGGGCGCACTGGACATCAATCATCGGGTCCCGAAAGGAGTGCATCCGTCCCCTCCGCATCCCCCAGCAGTCCTCGGGCGATATGCTGTCTCCGGTGGCCCAGAATTCCCCCCAGAACGACACGAGTTCCAGCAAATTACGTTCTGAATCGAGAATATACAAAGCTCCGCTCTCATCGGGAAACAGCTGGTTGGCGAACTTTGTCAGCACATCATACGCCTCTTCCAGACTTCGGCAGGACTGAAGGGTCTCGCTCATCCGGCCGAGAAGTCTCACCTCATTGTTGCTCCGCTCCAAGGCCAGGGCGTTGGCCTTGAGCAGGTGTTCGGCATCGCGGTAAGTAGTGGTGTCAAATGCAAACACGGCCAATTTGATCACGTCCCCTACCCCGTTGAGAATGGGGGATATGGTGATGTCGTAATGACGCTCATCCCGCATATCGTGAAAGCTGATGCTCTCCCCGGTTCGTACGACCTCGTTCACCTTGATGCGCCGCGATGCGGCAACGTCAGGCGGAAAGTATTCGAACAGGCAGTTGCCGATCATAAGTTCGCGCTCAGTGCCAAGCCGGCTGGCAGCAGTCACATTGAGCGTGATGATTGTCCCGTCGGCCTCGATCAGGAAAGCAGACTCGCTGAGAGAATTCATAAGGACCATGATGGTGTTTTCGCTCTCCCGCAGCGACACGTCCGTCTGTTTGAGGCGGTTGATCTGCAGAGTCAGGGGACGGAACACCAACAGGTAAAGGGGGGGGAAAAGGCCGAGCAGCAACAGCAGGGAATCGAGAATTGCCTCCACCGCCATGGGCATATGCGGGAAGAACCTGTCCAGGGCCAGCATAACCGTGGATTCAACGATTATGAGCGACAATATAAGCGTGACGAAGAGCTTGGCTGCCGAAGCATGTATCAAATAGCTGTTCAACCTCGAAAAGCCGCCCATATGATCCCGATCTTCCGACGCGCAATGGTTCATGGCTTCTCCGGTGCTCCTCACTGAAGGTCCGAAACCCCACGAAATCTGGCTAATGAGGAGAAGATATAGTCGACTGAATAGTAACCTGAAATGAGTACTCGTCAAAGCAGTTTCTGGAACATTATGGGGAGGCTACCGAGGCGGACCTCACGGTTTCTCCGTTGTTGCAAGCCCCACTGCCCCCCGATTTCAGTCAGAATCGGCCAGTTCGATCGAGACCTGCCGCCACTGGGACTCTACCCTGAGGAACGCGTCAACGACATCGGGATCAAACAGGGTCCCCCTCCCCTTGACGATGATGCGGACCGCCTCGTCATGGGGAATCGGCTCCTTGTAAATCCTCCGCGACACCATGGCGTCGTAGGCGTCTGCCACAGCCATCAACCGCCCGGCCCACGGGATCTGATCGCCGCGCAACCCTTCCGGGTAGCCCGTGCCGTCCCACCGCTCATGGTGGGAATAGGCAAGATCCTTGGCATAGCGCAGCAGCTCGTCGTTGTTGGCGCCGGCACGCGTTTCGGCGTTGGCGATCGCATCCCTGCCATACAGGGCATGCTTCTTGACCTCCTCATACTCCTCGGCCGTAAATCCCGTGGTCTTGCGCAGCAGGTGGTCGGGCAGACCAACCTTGCCGATGTCGTGGAGCGGGGCAAGCTTGGCAATGAGTTCGATGGTCCCTTCATGGAGCAGCGGCTTAAAGCGTGGATGCCGGGCGAGCTCATGGCAGAGGCTCCGCATGTAGCGCTGGGTACGCATGATATGGGCACCGGTCTCGGTGTCCCGGATATCGGCCAGCGAAGCCAGGGAGGTCATGATGAATTCGCGGGTCGCTGCCAGCTCCTCCGTCTGGCGCAGCGACTGCTTTTCCGCAAGGAACGAACGAATGAGGGTGAGCAGGATGAACGTTGCCACCGCCCCGAGGACAGGCATGACCGGCGGGAGGAAAAGCCCGGTGATCCGGAAGAGCCACACGGACCCCAACCAGGCCCCGCCGGCGGCAATACCGAGCAGCGACGCCCCGCCCGCGACCGGCAGGCTGACACACACCACGGTGGCGACGAGGCCAAGGGCCAGGGTGGCCAGCAGCCGATAGTGCCACGGAGCGGGCCTGGCAAAATCGCCCCGCAGCAGGTTCTCGGCCGCAATCGCGTGCAGTTGCACCCCTGACAACAACGTCCGTACGGGGGTTGCCACCGCCTCCCCCATACCCGTGGCCGTTGCGCCGACAAAGACGACCCGCCCCTTCAGCGCGTCGCGGGGTACCCGCCCCTCCAGCAGTGCCGCAGCCGACACCGGTTTGTTCTGCCCGTGCCAGCCCCGGTAGCGAAGCAGGAGCCGGCCCTTCCCGTCCAGCGGAACACGCCGGCCGCCGAGCTCCAGGATGAGCTCTCCGGGCCGGAGTGCTGCAAGGTGCGCCGGTTCGGCATGGGCTGCCAGCCCCACGGTCGCCAGGGCAAGGCTCGGATAGACGTTCCCGTCCATGGCGAGGAGAAGCGGCATCCGGCGAAGAATGCCGTCCTGTTCCGTGGCGGCGTTGAGAAATCCCGAGCCGGCAGCACAGCGGGCAAACTCCGGCAGGCTGCTGACGACGCCGGTGGCCTGCCAGAGCAGCCCGCGAGGCTCCGGGGCGCCCGGTCTTCTCTCGGCGACGATGGAGAGCGGCTTAAGCAGCCGTTCATTTCTGGCGGCAGGGGGCGCCGGGGGGAACGTCAACTCGAAACCCAGCACAAAGGGACCGCCGGCCAGGGCCCTGGCCAGGGCCAGATCCCCCGGCGACGGTCTGCCGGTCGTGGCGGGAAGGCCCAGGCGGTCAAGGGGGAGCTCCGGCTCGGGGAAGAGGGCATCGATCCCCACACTGGCCGGATGCTGGTCCGCGATCAGGGTCAGGAGCCGTGCAACCAGGGCTCGCGGCCAGGGCCAGCGGCCGAAACGGGCCAGGGAGTCATCATCCAGGGCCACGACAACGGGACCGTCGTACCCCGCCGGAAGGGGCTCATCCGCCAGTAAGCCATCGAAAAAACGGCCGTCCAGGTGTGCGACAGAGGCGGGACTGTAGAGCGCAACGGCGCCCAGGACGAGGGTCACGACGAAGCCGCAGGCAGCGATCAGCAACCGGCCGTTGCGGAAAAAAGGGCGGTTCTCGGGGATCAGGCGGAACACGGCACCTTCCCGGCCGGGGTGCGCCGGCCTCATCGTACCGTGACCTCGGCCCGCCGGTTACGCGGTTCGAAGGTCTGGTCGCCGGTATGGACGAGGAGGGCACTCTTGCCGCTGGAAGCTATTTCGACGCCGGTCGGGGCGGCCCCCAGGGAGATGAGCAGATCAGACACCGCTCTGGCCCGCCGGAGCCCCAGCTGATAGTTATACTCGTCCGCGCCGACGGTATCCGTGTGCCCGACAATGGAGAGTTCGGCCGGAGCCCGCTCAACGATGGCCTTGAGGATCTCGGTCAGGATGGGCCGGGAATCGGGCACGAGTTCGGTGGAATCCAGCTGGAAGAAGAGCAGGTAGTGGACAGGGGGGCGGGGCATGGCCGCCAGCATCTCACCGAACATGCCCTGCACGGCCGCCTCGTCCATCACCACCGGACCGGCGACCCCGCTCCCGGAGATCTCGGCTGCCTGCCACGACTGGTTGAGCAGTTGCGAGCCCGTGGGAGTCGTGACCATGACCTCCCCCGAGACCGTGCCATCCTCGGGGAGCAGGACGACCAGGCTCTTCTGTCCGGCGCAACCGCACAGGAGGAGCATCAGGGTGAGACCGACGGCAAGCAGCCGGTGGCGGCGGGCCGGACGAATCATGGCACAACCCTGACCAGGAGATGCGTACCCCGGACCCCCAGCATGGCAGTCGGCGTTTCAAGCCGGACCGCGCCGGGGGCAAGCTTGGCGATCCTGCCGGACAGGTATTCGATCACGCCCCGCGCCACCCGCACGACCATTGCCAGCTTCTGCCCGGCCGGCTCGAACGTGAACTGCTCGATGCGGGTTTCGGTCGCCGGACCCAGCGACAGGATCGTGTCGTCTCGAAGAATGACACCCATCGTACCCGTGGCGCCGGTCGACAGAGAATCGCCCCGGACGAGTTGAGTGCCCGGCCGGGCCGCCATCCGCTGGCCGGCGCGCAGAATGTGAGCCTCGCCGGTGGTCGTCTTCACCAGACCTATGGGGCGCTGCCCGTCTTCACCCCGAACAACGGCAGCGGTAGTCAGCAAGGTGCTCAGCAGCAGAGCGATTATTCTCATGATGACACCTCGTAAAGACAGAGACCTTGTATATCAAAATGTTACCACATTTCCCCTCCCCCGCACGTGCCGCACCGAGCTTGATGGTTCATCCCAAGGACAGCATGCGGGTCCACGAACGGCACGGTCCTCCCGGTTTGACCCCGGAGCCTTCGAAGCCCGTTTCCCGCACAAGAGAAAAGGGCCGGCTATTCGAGCCTGGCCCTTTTCGTGGAACCCAAGAGGAACGCGTCCCTTGCAGCCTCCCAGGAATCAAATCCTCTTTAGCCTGACGACTTGTACCATGTGATCTTGCGCGCTTACGCTCGAGCTCACCTGCTCTCTCTTCTACCTTCCGCTATTCCCTTCACTGCGGGGAGGAACGACAAAGCAGATAAGGCCCGCGGAGAGGATACAGAATAGTCCGAGATAGGAAAATACAATCGTGTAGTTTCCATTTGTGATATCGAGAAGATAGCCACTGAGGGACGGACCCAGCAGACCGGCGACGAAGCCGTAGGCGGTGTAGACCAGACCGAAAATCGCCCCGAAATGCCTCAGCCCGAAGCAGTCTGCCGCCAGGGGGGCGGAAACGGCAAAGAGCGTCCCGAGTGAAAAGCCGATGATCGCGGCGAGAATGGCCGTAGCCGTTAATCCCGATACGTGGGGAAGAAACAGGTACGCCCCCCCTGCCGCCAAGAAGGTGAAACTCATGGCACGGTTCCGGTTCACGAAATCCGAGAGATACCCCATCGCCACCCGGCTACCGCCGTTGAGCAGGTTGAAGGCAGTCAGAATTGCGACTGAAGCCTCCATGGAATACCCCCTCGCCAACCCGAAGGGGGTGGCGAGGATGACCATAGCAATTGCCGACGCCCCCTGAAAGGCCCAGGTGAGCCAGAGGAACCAGAAGCTTCTCGTCCTGACACTTTCCCGCACAGTCAGGGAGTTCCCGAGCCCCCCACGGAGCCCCCCCCTCGGAGCGGAGGCAGTTGACGGCTGGGCAACAGGCTGCTGCGGGCTCTCGGTGAAGCGGGCCGACACGATACCGGTCGCCAGCGCCATTACTGCCACCAGGAGGTTCATGGCAACATACCCCATGGACTCGATCATACGGTGGAAGAGTGGGGACATGATGGCTGCGGAAATGCCGAAGGCAAAATTGACCACTCCGGAGACCAGTCCCCGCCGTTCGGGAAACCAGCGTTGGACGCTGGTGATTGCCGGGGTATAGATGAAACTGCTGGCTGTGCCGTTGAGGAAGGCCCAGAGGTAGAGCATCGAGATATGTGAGGCGAAAGTGATGATCAGGATATTCAATACGAAGAGGATCGTGCCGATGGTCACCATTCGGCGAACGCCGATCCGTTCCTGCCAGCGCCCCACGAAGAACATGAAGACCCCGAGTGCTGCCAGCTGAAAGAAGAGCGTATTGCCGATGGCCCCTTTCCCCACATGAAACATTGCCTGCCAACGGGGGGCCATGACGCCGGGAAAGCCGAAGGTGAGTGCTCCGGGCCAAAAAATGGCAGCTGAGCAACCAATCAGGGCAAGCATCCCCCGGTTATCGGTTTTGGTAGAGGTCATCAAGTAACCATCCGCTGGTGGAGTGACTACAACTGGAAAAACTGAAAAATTGGGGACATCCATGGGACATCCCCCGATGATTCCGTTATCCGCATCACATTACACAACACGACGACAACGGTGCTACGGTTTTCTTCTCAGGGGCGTTACTACGCAGAAATCAGGTTGTTTTTTCCGCCGGATAAGGATAATCTCTACAAACTTTTGTACACTCCCCTGCAATGAGGACCTTGCCCATGATGACCGTCGAAGAAGCGCGAGCCTTCACTGACCGCTGGCTTCCCTGCTGGACCGGAAACAATCCCGAAAAACTGCTGGCGTTTTATGCCGACGACGCGTTCTTTCTCGATCCCGGCCGTCCGGCGGGCATCAAGGGGATGGAGGAGTTGACCGCGTATTTCATAAAGGTGCTGGGGAACAACCCCACCTGGGTCTGGACACAGGTGGAGCCGATCCCCATCGAAGGCGGGTTCATGAACCGGCTGCAGGCACGGATTCCGGTAGGAGAGAAGATCGTCGAGTGTTCGGCGCTCTGCTTCATGCAGTTCAACGACGAAGGCAAGATTCGCCGCAACGAGATCTACTTCGACCGGACCGAGCTGATCCGGGAGATCAACAAGTACCGTCAGTCCATCGCCCACTGAGCAGACGACCAACGCTTCAGCCGTCAATGGTCAGATTGCGGCACTGGGTTTCCCTGATCCTGCTGGCCCCGGCAATGGCGATCATGGCAAACGCAAGCATGAACAGAAAGCCGGAGTGATAGTCACCGGCCGCGTACACCCGCAGGCCGTTCATTGTCCTGCCATCCCAGGCCAGATCCATGGCCCAGCCGAACAGCGGCTGCATCACGGCCGCACCGAAGAACAGGCCGGTATTGACCATGCCGACCGCCATCCCGGACAGGGCCGGCGCCACCACCTCCTTGGCAGCGGCAAAGGTCACGATGAAGCCGCCGGTGCCGAACCCCAGCAGGGCGAACAGGGCCAGCCCCGCCGGACCGGGGGTCCAGGGCGCGTACGCCAGACCGAGGCAGGCCAGCGTGTAGATCAGCGTGCCGGCTATGATTACCGGCTTGCGCCGCCCCATCCGGTCGGAAAACCAGCCGAACAGCATCGAGCCGACGGCAAAGCCCGCCAGCGAAATGGTGGTGTACACGGCCGCCGACGAGCGCCCGAGGCCGTGCACATCGCGCAGGTACGGAATCGCCCACAACCCCACGAAGCCCAGCATCCCCCCCACCATCCCCAGATCGACCCACAACACCGGCCAGGCCGCGCCAGTCCTGACGACGCTCTTCAACGCCTGCCACCAGTGCTGATGACGGGCCGCATGACTGGCCTTCCCCTCCATCTCCCTCAGGGAAGGGAAACCGAGGTCTTCCGGGCGGTTACGCACGAACAGCGCCGTCAACAGCGCCAGGACGAGGGTGACGATCCCCAGCACCAGGAAGACGGAACGCCAGGAATAGGACCGGAGCAGTCCGGCCAGGGGACCGGCCGAGGCAATGGCGCCGATGTTGCCGAGCAAGAGGGTCAGGCCGCTGATCAGGCCGAAATTGCGCTCCCGAAACCAGACGCTGTTGCTCTTGAAGAGCCCGACGAAGACCACCGAAACGCCCAACCCAACCAGGGCGCGGCCGGCGGAGACCCCGGCGAAGGTCCCGGCCAGACCGAACAGCAGGGAACCGGCCCCGGCGATCAGGCTGCCACCGGTCACCGTGACCCGCGCCCCCAGGGTATCCGCCAGCACACCGGCCGGAATCTGCATGGCCGTGTAGATGTAGAAATACATGGCGGCCAGCGACCCGAGCGCAGCGCCCGACGTGTTGAACGCCTTCATCAGGTCGGCCGAGATCACCGCCGGTGCCATCCGGTGAAAGAAGACCAGCATGTAGGTAATGACCAGAATGGTATAGATCGACCAGCGGGCAAGGAGGAAACGGCTACGGTTGTAGGAAGGCATGGCCGGGGGCTCCCGCAGAGAACAGTTAGTGGGAGATCAGGACGGGGACCGTCATGTGGGCCATCAGGTGCCGGGCGATCGGCCCCAGCACAAAGGCGCCGCGCCGGGTCGGCGCAAACGCCCCCATGGCGAGCAGGTCCATCGTCTGTTCACAGGCATGGTTGAGGAGCACATCCCCGATCGGGAAATTTGAGGTGGTCAGAATCCAGTCGTGCTTGGCCGTTATGCCGTGCCTCTCCAGATAGGTGCAGACCGACCGGACATCGCGCTCAACGGAGTCGTCCGGCTGGCCCTGGGCCCCGACGGTCACGATGCTGACATGGGCTGCCTTCTGCAGGATGGGGAGTGTATCGTGGATGACCCGGGACGACTCCCGCCCGGTCTTCCAGGCGACCATGACCCGCTTGACTTCCGGGGAGAAGGTGCCGGCATAGGGGACCACCAGGAGCGGCCTGCCGATGCCCAGCCCCAGCCGCTCGGGAAGGTCGTCGGGGGTTCCGGCGTTCCGGGAGGCGTGATCCGGTTGGCCGACAATCAACAGATCGGAGTAGTAGGCATGGAGATCGACGACCTCGGAAACGCCGACGCCGACAACGGACCAGTCCACATAGAGCCATTCGGCGGAAATTCCGGCCCGGCCTGCCTTGTCGACAAACAGCGACCTGACTGCCTCGATCTGATCCGCTTCACCCTTGTCGTGGCGGGACGCGTAATAGGGGTGCGTCAGTACGTAGAGCCCCTTCAGGTGGGCTCCATGGCTGAGCGCCAGGTTGACGGCAAACTCGATTCGTGACGGGCAACTCGGCGAATTGTCCAGATGGAGCAGGATGTCCTTGATTGCCATGGCGAAAACTCCTTATCGCATCAACTGCCCGGTACCGGTCTGTCAGGTTCGAGCTGGAACCGTTTGATCATCCGTTGCCGGTATTCGACGATCTCCTGTCGCAACGAGGCCAGTTTGGCCATTTTTTCATCGAGGTTGTTGATATGGAGATCGAGCATTTCGATCAGGCGGGGGATGATCCGGTCGGTTTCCTTTGCCTCGGCGTAGACGGCGTCAAGCTCCTGCATCTCCTTGATGGTCAGTCCCAGCTCCTTCAACCGGAGGATGAACTTGAGCTTGCGCACATCGCTCGGGGCATAGACCCTGACGGCTCCCTCGAGACGCTGCGGCGGCGTCATGATCCCCATCTCTTCGTAGTAGCGGAGGGTCCTGGTCGTCAGGCCGATCTCCTTGGCCAGGTTGCCGATCGAAATGTATTCTTCGTTGTCGTTATGCATCATGGACCTCACCCGTCGCGTCCTGTTTCACATGCCGCACTCGTCCCGTCATGTTCGGCCCTGCTGCCGGCTGCCTGTTACAGCCATCTTTTCCGGCGGCGATACTGCTTGAGATCCCGGTAGCTCTTTTTCTCGGCCCCTTCCGCCATCCCCAGATAGAACTCCTTCACGTCCTCGTTGGCCTTCATCTGTTCCGTAGTGCCGTTGAGGACGACCCTGCCCCCTTCCATGATATAGGCATAATCGCAGATGCCAAGCGCCACGTTGGCATTCTGTTCGACCAGGAGAATGGTGGTCTTCTCCTCGGCATTGATCTTCTTGATGAGCTGAAATATCTCCTGCACCAAGAGCGGAGCGATCCCCAGGGATGGTTCGTCGAGGAGCATCAGCTTCGGCCTCGCCATGAGCGCCCGGCCGATGGCGAGCATCTGCTGCTCGCCGCCGCTCAGGTAACCGGAAAGCTGGTTGCGGCGCTCGCGCAGCCGGGGAAAGTAGTCGTAGACCAGTTCCCTGTCACGCTTGAAACCGGCCGTGTCCTTGCGGGTGTGGCCGCCGACGGTGATGTTCTCCTCGACCGTCATGTCCTCGAATACCCGCCGCCCCTCCATGACCTGGAAGATACCCTTGCGGACGATCTCCTCGGGGTGCAGATTGTTGATCGACTCCCCCATGAATTCGATGGACCCGTCGGACACCTCCCCCTCTTCCGACTTGAGCAGACCGGAGATGGCCTTCAGCGTGGTGCTCTTGCCGGCGCCGTTTGCCCCGAGCAGGGCAACGATCCGCCCTTCGGGAACCTCCATGGTCAACCCCTTGAGGACGAGGATGACGCGATTGTAGATCACTTCGGCATTGTTGATACGCAGCATGTCGATCCCCTCGCGGCCGGAGAAGAGCGCTGCAGGGAGTAGCCCCCCCCTGCAGCGCCTCTGTTCTATAGCCCCAGCCACTCTTTCTTGCGCGGGGTCTCCTGGTCTTCGACCTTGGCCATCTTGCCCCCCTTGATCACGTAGATGGTGGTCTTGGTGGTCGGCCGGTGGTCGGCGGCGGTATAGGTAACGGGCGGGGTCAGGCCGCCGGTGTCGAAGTTCTTCAGGGTCTCCAGCGCCTTCTTCACCCCTTCGCCGGTCAGCTGCCGGTTCTTGTCGGCGATCTTCAGCCCTTCGGCCCAGGTAAGGCCATAGGCCCAGCCACGGATATACACGGTGTCGGGGCTGTTGGCCGGGTTCTTCTTGTTGAACTCCAGGATCTGTTTCATGCCGGGCACATTGGCGCCATAGGGCACATGGGTTGCCATGCCGTACACGCCTTCAGCAGCATCTTTCGCCAGGGCCGGCAGAGCCTCGGTCATACCGTAATTGCCGAGGAAGAACACGGTCTTGATCCCGAGCTTCCTGGCATCCTTGAGCAGGACCGCGCACCAGGAGACCGTGGTCTGCACGTAGGCGTAGTCCGGGGCCTTCTTCTGCATGTTCAGCAGGTTGGAGGTGACGTCCTGGAAGCTGGCCGGGATGATCTCTTCATGCACCAGGTCGATCCCCAGTTCCTTGGCATACTGCCTGCCGGCTTCGATGGGGGCCTTGCCGAAGCCGTGGTTCGGGTAGATGAAGGCGACCTTGGGTGCCCGGCTCTTGTCCTTCCAGTTCTTTTTCACATGCTGGAGGAAGCCGCGGATCTGGTCCGAGTAGCTGGCGCCGACGAAGAAGTTGTACGGGGTCTTGGCCGGGTCGGTCAGGTGGCCGGAGAAGGAGGCGGAGAAGTACGGGATCTTGTCCTTGGAGATGGTGTCCTTGAGGGCCTCGGTGTCACCGGTTCCCCAGCCGTTGATCATGACGACCTTGTCCTGCTCCACGAACTTCTTGTAGGTGGCATTGGCCTGGGGGATCTTGTAGGCGTAGTCAACGTTGATCAGCTCGATCTTCTTGCCGTTGATGCCGCCTTTGCTGTTGATGTGGGCGATGGCATCCTGGACCCCTTCGGCGAACGGTTTCCCGACATCGGCGGTGACGCCGGTCAGATCCCACAGCCCGCCTACCTTGATCGATTCCGCTCCCCACGCCGGGAGAGCCAGCAGCAGTGCTGCCGCCATTGCCAACATGCCGGTGTACTTTTTCATCTGCTCCTCCTTTTCTGGTTGATACTGCGTGCTACTGCATCGCCAATGACTGCTCCGTGTCTAATGCGAAAACGGGTACAGCTTCCAGTAGTTCTTTATGCTGTGCCACCTCGCAGCCATGCCGGATGGCTCGAAGATGAGGAAGACGATGACCAGGACCCCGAACACCAGCTCCTTCAGGGAGGAAAATACCGTGACCAGTTCCGGATAGCTGGCCGACATGGACGTTGTCACCAGCCGCAACAGTTCCGGCAGCAGGGTAATGAAGACGGCGCCGAAAATGGAGCCGAGGATGCTCCCCATGCCGCCGATGATGATCATCCCCAACTGGTCGATGGCCACGGTGATCGGGAAGGTTTCCGGGGAGATGATCTTGGCCTGATAGGCCATCAGGGCACCGGCGGTGCCCACGAAATAGGAGCTGATGCCGAAGGACATCAGCTTGTACTTGAGCAGGTTGACCCCCATGACCTCGGCGGAGATCGCCTGGTCGCGGATGGCGATGAACGCCTTGCCCGGCTTGGTCCTAAACAGGTTGCGGCTGAAAAAGACGGCGGCAACAACGACTACGTAGATCAGGTAGAAGATCTTCCGGTCGTTGTCGAGGGCAATCGTCCCCAGCGTCGGGGTCGGAATGGACAGACCGGCGACCCCGCCGGTGACCGATTCCCACTTCACGATGAGGAATTCCACGATGAAGTGGGCGGCAAGGGTGGCCATTGCCAGATACAGCCCCTTGATCCGGAGGGACGGGATGCCGACGACCATCCCCAGGACGGCAGTCACCATGCCGGCCAGCGGGATGCAGAGATAGAACGGCAGCCCGAACCGTATGCCCAGGTAGCCGGCCGCGAATGCGCCAATGGCCATGAATGCCGCATTACCGAGAGAGATCAGCCCGGTGAAGCCGGTCAGGATATTGAGGCCAATGGCACCGATGATGGCAATGCCGATCCGGTTGCCGACATCAAGCACATAGCTCGTCGAGTAGAACGGCACCGAAAATACCAGGCAGATGAACAGGAAGACCATGATCCGGGTTGAGCGGGTCTCGAAGATGGTCATGTCCGCTGCATAGCTTGTGTTGAAATCGCCGCATTGCATATCAGACCCTTTCTATTTTGCGCTTGCCGAACAGGCCGTACGGTTTGAACATCAGGATCAGGATCAGGGCGATGTACGGGGCGACCTCCTTGATGCCGCCACCGACGAGCGGATCGATATAGCCGCCGGAGAGGTTCTCCAGAATGCCGATGATGACCCCCCCGACGATTGCGCCGAGGATGCTGTCGAGGCCGCCCAGGATTACCACCGGCAGCACCTTGAGCCCCATGAACGCCAGCGACATGTCGACCCCGCCACGGATCGTCCCCAAGAGGATGCCGCCGACGGCGGAGACGACGGCCGAGATGCTCCAGGCAAGGGCAAACATCTTCTTGACGCTGATCCCCATGGAGAGCGCGACCTGCTGGTTCGACGCGGTCGCCCGCATGGCCACGCCGGCCTTGGCGTACTTGAAGAAGAGCGTCAAGAGCGCCACCAGGATCGAGACGCAGACCAGTGCATAGAGATATCCCTGGGAGACGGGAATCGGGCCGATCTGGACCGGCGTGGAGGGGAAGACCTCGGGAAAGGGGAGCGTGCTCGTGCCATAGGCCATCTGCAGGAGCGCCTTCAGAATGCTGCCCAGACCGAGGGTGACCATGATCACCGAGATCAGGTGCGAGCCGATCAGGGGCCGGAGGATGGTGCGCTCGATCAGGAGCCCGAGCAGGGCGGAAAATGCCAGGGTGATCAGGAATGACTGAAAAAAGGGAACGTTGTGCCTGGTCAGCAGATCGAGGCAGATGTAGGCGCCGACCATCAGGAACTCGCCCTGGGCCAGGTTGAGCGCGCTGGTCGCCTTGTAGATGATGACAAAACCGGTTGCGACCAGCGAGTAGATGCTGCCCACCACCAGGCCGTTGATCAAGAGCTGCAGCAGGAAGGTAATGTCCATCCGGTTCCCCCTTGGGGGGTTGCTGAAAAACAGCCATCTCGCCGCCGTCCTCGCAAGCTACCTTGTGCGGCGTAGCGCTGCTACGCCTCCGCGGAGCTCGCTGCGGGTGCGACGATCTGACTATTTTTGAGCAACCCGAGTTTCAGCACAGTTAGGCCAGATTCCTGAAATGCACTGTCGAGACGATCCGGGCGCTCTTGCCGTCCTGCAGGTCGATGGTGACGTCGACGGGGAGCTGTTCCACGTCCGAATGGAGGGCCTCGATGATCTCCCGGTACCGTTCGCTGACCACGGCCCGGCGCACCTTGCCGGTCCGGGTGAGTTCATCCTCGTCGGCATCGAGGTCCTTGTACAGCAGGGCGAACCGTTTGATGCGGGAGGCTTCGGGCAGCTCCCGGTTCGCCCTGGCCAGCTCGCCGGCGATGAAGTCCGCCACTTCCGGCTTGGCGGCGAGATCGCTGTAGGTGGTGAAGGCTATCTTGTTGTCACCGGCCCATTTGCCGACGACGCGCCCGTCCATGCAGACGAGTGCCGCCAGGAACGGATTCCCCGTGCCGATGACCACGGCCTCCCTGATGTAGGGGGAGAACTTCAGCCTGCCTTCCACGCTCTGCGGCGCCAGCAGTGAGCCGTCGGCAAGGGGAAGAACGTCCCGGAGCCGGTCGATGACGACCAGGTGGCCGTTCTGGTCCAGGTAGCCCGCATCGCCGGTGCGGAGCCAGCCGTCCTTCAGCGCTGCCGCGGTCGCCTCGCTGTCGTTGTAATACCCGGAGCAGATGCCGCTCCCCTTCAGCAGGATCTCCCCGTCAGGGGCGATGGCGACGTCGGTGCCCGGCAGCGGGAGGCCGACGGTTGCGCCCTGGATGTCGCCGTCCCGATGGATGCAGGCAATGCCGGCAGCCTCGGTCAGGCCGTAGACCTGCTTGAGGTTGACGCCGATGGCATGGAAAAAGGCGAAGACATCCTGCCCCAGGGCCGAGCCGCCGGTCATGGCCGAGCGGACACGGGAGAGGCCGAGACGGTCCCGCAGCGCCCGGAAGAGGCAGACGTGGGCCATGCGGCGCAGGATGCCCGCGGCCAGGGGGACCGGTTTGCCGGCGAGCCGCAGTTCGGCAACCTTTTCCCCCAGGGGCATGAAGGTCCGGTACATGAACCGTTTGAAGGGGGTCGTCTCCATGATCCTGACCTGGACCGACGCGGCGAGCTCGGCCCAGACCCGGGGGGGGAAAAAGATGATCTGCGGACCGATCTCCCGCAGGTCGGCCAGGGCGGTTTCCGGTTTCTCGGGGAAATTGACGGTAAAGCCGACAATCAGGGCACTGGCGAGTGCGGTCAACTGCTCGCCGAACCAGGCCAGCGGCAGATAGGAGACGAATTCATCGGTCGGCCGCCTGGCATCCACCTGGTTCAGGCTCTGGGCCATGCTGCACATGTTCCGGTAGGTGAGCATCGCTCCGCGGGGGGAGCCGGTGGTGCCCGAGGTGGTGCAGATCATGGCGAGGTCGTCGCCGGAGCCGGTGGCAATGCGCTGTTCGAAGGCCCCGGGATGCTCCTTGTCCGCTGCGCTGCCGGTTTCCAGCAGTTCGGCGAAGGGGTGCAGGATCTCCTCCCGGTAGCGGCGCATCCCGCGCGGGTTGCAGTAGATGATCCCGGCCAGCCCCGGCAGTTCACTCTTGACGTCCAGGATCTTGTCCACCTGCTCCTGGTCTTCGGCGATGACATACTTCACGCTGAAACGGTTCAGGAGCTCCGCCACTTCCGCCGAGGTGGCGTCCTGGTGAAGGCAGATGGCGGCACCGCCGGCCGCCTGGACGCCGATGACCGCATAGAGGGAGGTGGCCCGGTTGTTGCCGATGACGGCGGCGACATCACCTTTTCCGAGCCCGAGAGCGGCTATGCCCAGGGAAAAGTGCTTCACCTGTTCGTAGTACTGCTGCCACGACGTCACCTGCCAGATCCCGTGGCTCTTTGTCCGCACCGCGGCCTTTGTGTCGCCGAATCGTTCGGCGTTGGCCTTGAGCAGCTTGACGAATGTGGCCTCATCCAGATTGATAGTCGACGGCATCGCGCTCACCCCTCGTCACCCAGATAGGCCTTGATGACCTGCGGATCCTGCTGCACCTCTTCCGGTGTGCCGCCGGCGATCTTCTTGCCGAAGTCGAGCACGCAGACAGAATGGGAGATGTCCATGACCACTCCCATATCGTGCTCGATCATGATCACGGTAACGCCCCGCTCTTCATTGGTGTCGAGGATGAAACGGGACATGTCCTCTTTCTCGCCCAGGTTCATGCCGGCCATCGGCTCGTCGAGAAGCAGGATCTTCGGCTCAAGGGCCAGCGCCCGTGCCAGTTCGACCCTCTTCTGGAAACCGTACGGGAGCGTGCCGACCACCTTCTTGCGGATACCCTGGATGGAAAGGAATTCAATGATCTCTTCGACGAATTCCCGGTTGACGATCTCTTCCTTGCGGGCCGGTCCCAGGAAGATGCCCCCCTTGACGAGCCCGGCATGCTGGTGCAGATGGCGACCGATCATCAGGTTGTCGATAACGGTCATCCCCTTGAAGAGGGCTATGTTCTGGAAGGAGCGGGCAATGCCCATTTTGGAGCGCTGGTAGGGGGGATGACCGGAAATGTCGGTCCCTTCGAAGACGATCTTCCCTTTCTGTGGCTGGTAGACGCCGCTGATGCAGTTCAGCATGGAGGATTTGCCCGCGCCGTTCGGTCCGATGATGGCAAATATCTCCCCCTTGTTGACCTCGAACGAAACCCCGGACAAGGCGCGCACGCCGCCAAAATTCAGCTGGATATCGGTGCAGGAAAGCTGGACCATCGTTGCAGTCTCCTCCGATCGAAACGGTACGCTCTAAAACATCGTTAAACACATCTCCCCATGTATGGCTGTACTGGCACCTGCCGTCGCGTTCTACCCATAATGCTAACGTAAACCGCGAATCAATGCTCAAACAGAGATCGTCATCAGCATGCCTGGACACGTCACCCGGCTCAGGTGCAACGACTATATATCAGGTTTAACCGAAGTTACAACCAATTTTCGATACGGATAAAAAAATGTTTTACATATGCTTGACATGCACGTAAACGAAGTGTAATCTGGCAATAGAATAAAAGCTGACAAGAGTACTCCGCACACCATCCCCTGAATCGATTAACGCACACTCAGATTATTTACAGAACAAAGGTTTACTGCATTACACAACAATACCAAGTGAACAGGAGGAACAATGCACCTGACGAATCCTCAACCTTACAAGACCGCACACAAGGTCCGCTTCGTGACGGCAACGAGCCTCTTTGACGGACACGACGCCTCCACCAACATCATCCGCCGCATCCTCCAGGCCTCCGGTGCCGAGGTGATCCACCTGGGGCACAACCGCTCCGTAAGCGAGATAGTGACCGCCGCCGTCCAGGAGGATGCACAGGGGATTGCCGTCAGTTGCTATCAGGGCGGCCATATCGAGTTTTTCAAGTATATCCACGACCAGCTGAAGGAGCAGAACGCCGGCCACATCAGGATCTTCGGCGGCGGCGGCGGGGTGATCATCCCCGACGAGATCCGGGAGCTTGAGGAGTACGGCATCGCCAAGATCTTCTCCCCCGAGGACGGCCGCCGCATGGGTCTTCAGGGGATGATCAACCTCATGCTGGAGCAGTGCGACTTCGCCCCGAGGCGCGATATCCGGGCCGAGCTGCAAAAGCTCCCGAGCGGCGACCTGCGGGCGGTCAACGCCCTGATTACCGCCTTCGAGGAGGCGGTTCACGAGGCCACCGCCGAGGTCAGGGAGCTCCGCCAGGAGATCCGGGGGATGGCGCGGGAGGTCCCGGTCGTGGGGGTCACCGGCACCGGCGGCGCCGGCAAGAGCTCGCTGAACGACGAACTGGTCCGCCGCTTCCTCAAGGATTTTCCGGACAAGAAGGTGGCGATCCTCGCGGTCGACCCCTCCCGCCAGAGGACCGGCGGGGCGCTCCTTGGCGACCGGATCAGGATGAACGCCATCAACACCAACCGGGTCTACATGCGCTCCCTGGCGACCCGGGATTCCCGCTCCGAGCTCTCCGCCGCCATCCTGGACGCCATCGATGTGGTCCGGGCCGCCGGCTTCGACCTGATCGTGGTGGAGACTTCCGGGATCGGCCAGGGGGATGCGGCCATCGTCGAGATCTGCGACCTCTCCCTCTACGTCATGACCTGCGAATTCGGCGCCCCGACCCAGCTGGAGAAGATCGACATGCTCGACTTCGCCGACCTGGTGGCCCTCAACAAGTTCGAACGCAAGGGGGCCGAGGATGCCTTACGGAACATCCGCAAGCAGTACCGCCGCAACCGGGAGCTGTTCGACCTGGCGGACGAGGCGCTCCCGATCTTCGGCACCATTGCCAGCCAGTTCAACGATCCCGGCACCAACGTCCTCTACGGCAGGCTGATCGAGACCCTGAACGGGAAGAAGGGGCTGGGCTGGCGCTCCACGCTGCTGCCCACCGGCAGTGGGAGCAGGCAGAACAACGTCATCCCGCCGGACCGGATACACTACCTGGGGGAGATCGTCCATGCGGTCAGGAATTACAGGAGACATGCGGCCGATCAGGCGAAGGCCGCCCGCTCCCTGTTCCAGCTGAAGGGGGCACGGGAGCTCGTCGCCGGGGCCGGAACGCTGGCTGAACTGGACGACGGCATCAGGCAGCACGAAGCAAGGCTCTCGGAGGAGACCCGCGGGATACTCACCGAGTGGCCGCGCCTCAAGGAGAGCTACCGACAGGACCAGCTGGTCACCAGGGTCAGGGACAAGGAGATCCGGACCGACCTCTACACCACCACCCTGTCGGGCACCCGCATCCCCAGGGTCTCCCTCCCCGACTTCGAGGATTTCGGCGAGATCGTCAAATGGAGCTACCGGGAGAACCTCCCCGGCCTCTTCCCCTACACCGCCGGGGTCTTCCCGTTCAAGCGGGTCGAAGAGGATCCGAAACGCCAGTTCGCCGGCGAAGGGACCCCGGAGCGGACCAACCGCCGCTTCCACTATCTGTGCAAGGACGACGACGCCAAGCGCCTCTCCACCGCCTTCGACAGCGTCACCCTCTACGGCGAGGACCCGGACTACCCGCCGGACATCTACGGCAAGGTGGGGGAGAGCGGGGTCTCCATCTGCACCCTGGACGACATGAAGAAGCTCTTCGCCGGCTTTGACCTCTGCGCCCCCAACACCAGCGTCTCCATCACCATCAACGGCCCTGCCCCCATGATCCTGGCCATGTTCTTCAATGCCGCCACCGACCAGCAGGTGGAGAAATTCCGTCTGGAAAAGGGACGCGAACCGTCACCGGAAGAGTACGGAGAGATCCGGGAGTGCACCCTGCAGACCGTGCGGGGCACGGTGCAGGCCGACATCCTCAAGGAGGACCAGGGGCAGAACACCTGCATCTTCTCCACCGAGTTCGCGCTCCGGATGATGGGGGACATCCAGGCCTATTTCATCGACCACAAGGTGCGCAACTACTACTCGGTCTCCATCAGCGGCTACCACATCGCCGAGGCCGGCGCCAACCCGATCTCCCAGCTCGCCTTTACCCTGGCCAACGGCTTCACCTACGTGGAGTACTACCTCTCCCGGGGGATGCAGATCGACGACTTCGCCCCCAACCTCTCCTACTTCTTCTCGAATGGCCTGGACCCGGAGTACACGGTCATCGGCCGGGTGGCGCGCCGGATCTGGGCCGTGACCATGCGGGAGAAGTACGGTGCCGGCGAGCGGAGCCAGAAGCTCAAGTACCACATCCAGACCTCCGGCCGGTCGCTGCATGCCCAGGAGATGGACTTCAACGACATCCGGACCACCCTGCAGGCCCTCATGGCCATCTACGACAACTGCAACTCCCTGCACACCAACGCCTTCGACGAGGCGGTCACCACCCCCACCGAGGGGTCGGTACGGCGGGCCATGGCGATCCAGATGATCATCACCAAGGAGCTGGGGCTGGCCAGGAACGAGAATCCGTACCAGGGTTCGTTCATCATCGACGAACTCACCGACCTGGTGGAGGAGGCGGTGCTGGCCGAATTCGAGCGTATCGACCAGCGGGGCGGCGTGCTGGGGGCAATGGAGACCCAGTACCAGCGCTCGAAGATCCAGGACGAGTCGCTCCTCTACGAGCACAAGAAACACTCCGGCGAGCTCCCGATCATCGGCGTCAACACCTTCCTCAACCCGGCCATTGATGCGGGGTACCAGGTGCCGGGCGAACTGGCCCGGGCCACCAAGGAGGAGAAGGAACAGCAGATCAGAAACCTGCGCGCCTTCCAGGAACTGAACCGGGACAAGGCGCCGGAGGCGCTGGCCAGACTCCAGCAGACGGCAACGAGCGGCGGCAACATCTTCGGGGAGCTGATGGAGGCGGTGAAGCATGCCTCGCTGGGGCAGATCACGCATGCGTTGTATGAGGTGGGGGGACAATACCGAAGAAATATGTGATCACTTTACGAATGAGCTGTTCGGTGTAAACTTACCCGGACCGTATTTCATTAAGCTCAGGAGTCATGGCATGACAACCCCGCACGATACCTCATTCTATCAGACGCTGCCGCTCTCCAGCGACCTGGCGCTTCGCCGGCGCTTCATGGTCATCGACGAGCCGCTCCAGGGAAATCTTCGCTTCGGCCTGCTGCTGGAGATCCTGGACAAGGTGGCCGAGGAGACCGCCCTCAACTACGTCAACCGCTTCTACCCCGAGGCACGGGTGGTGACTGCGGCCATCGACAACATCCTGGTGCGCCACGCCGCCGACGTCACCAAAGACCTGGTGTTCGAGGCCAGGATCAACCACGTGGGGCGGTCGTCACTGGAGATCGGCATCCGGGTGGAACAGCCGGGCGAACCGGCCAATCATATCGCCTCCTGTTACTTCACCATGGTCGCCCGTTCCGGCATGGGGGACGATGCCGTCAGCGTGGCACTCCCCCCCCTGGAGTACAATGACGAGACCGGACAGGCGCGGGCCCGCAAGGCGCTGGAACGCCGGGAAGAGTACAAGCAGCAACAGGTGGCGCTGCGTGAGCCGCCGACCCGGGAGGAGTTCGAGCTGCTCGCCTCGCTCCATGCGGCCCAGGAGGAGCCCGGCTTCCGGGGTCACCTGGCCGGCCGGCTGGTGGCCGATGCCTGGGAGCGGATGTATCCGGAACAGGAAAACGTGCCGCAGAAGATCTTCGGCGGCTACCTGATCCGCCGGGCCTACGAGGTCGCCTCCATCTGCTCCGAGCTGGTGGCGCCGGACCGCTCCATCATCGCCGCCGTGAACCGGATCAACTTCTTCCACCCGGTCCGGATGGGAGACAAACTCCACCATACCAGCCGGGTGGTGTACACCAACGGCAGTTTCGTCTGTGTGGAGGCGAGCATCGAACGGATCAGCCGCGACCGGACCGCCAAGGCCCTCTCCAACTCCTGCCTGTTCACCTTTGTCAACGTGGACCGGAACCTGGTCCACCAGCAGGTACCGCCGGTCTACCCGACCACCTACGCCGAGGACGCCCGGTATCTGGCAGCGCACCGCAGCTACCAGGCGATCGTGGCGCACCACGACATCATCTGACCGGGGCAACAGGCAACGGAGCGTGTTCCGGAAAAAGGTAACCGGTCAGCACCACGACATAACTCCCCCTGGCCCCCTCTTAACTTAAGAGGGGGAACGGATCGTCCACTCCTCCCCTTAAGATAAGGGGAGGCCGGGAGGGGTTATGAAAGGCGGCCAGTCGCTCCGTTGCTAGTCGCTCTCATTAACTATACGGGGGGATTACCAATGCTTACCAAAATGGAATCGGAACAGCGGATCATCCGTCTGCAGCAGGAACTGCGCGCCAAAGGGATCGACGGAGCGCTCATCATCCATGCCATCGATGTCTACTACTTCAGCGGCACGCGCCAGACCGCCACCCTCTGGGTCCCGGCAGACGGCAACCCGCTGCTCATGGTGCGCAAGAGCCTGACCCGCGCCGTAAAGGAGAGCATGATCGAAAAGACCGTGCCCTTTCCTTCCAGCAAGGAGTTCCCGGCCCTGTTCAGCGACACGGTGAAGAAGGTCGGCATCACCTTCGATGTCGTGCCGGTGCAGCAGTACAACTACTACGCCAAGCTCCTGACCGGCCGGGAATTCGTCGACATCTCCGCTATAAACCGGGAGATCCGCTCGGTCAAGTCGGCCTGGGAACTTGAGCAGATGCGCAACTGCGGCACACGGCTCGCCGGCATCTTCCGGCAGGTGCCGGAGTTCCTGCATACCGGCATGCGCGAGATCGACGTGGCCGCGGAGTTCGAGGCGCGGCTGCGCAGGATCGGCAGCGAGGGAAATGTCCGAATGCGGGCCTACAACCAGGAGCTGTTCCACGGCCTGACGGTCTCGGCAAACAGCGCCGCCGAGCCCGGCTTTTTCGATGGTGCCGTCACCGGGCAGGGGCTCTCCAGCGCCTTCCCCCACGGCGCCTCCATGGCTGAGATCCGGCAAGACACGCCGGTAATGCTCGACTATACCGGCACCTTCAACGGCTACATCGTCGACATGTCCCGCTTCTTCGTAATCGGCACCCTGGCCCCGGAACTGCGGCACGCCTTCGACACGGCCCTTGCCATCCAGCGGCAGATCGTGGACAACCTGAAACCGGGCGTCATCTGCGAAGAGCTGTTCCTAAAATCGCTCGAACTGGCCGAGCAGGCCGGACTGGGGAAGAACTACATGGGGGTCCCCGGTGAGAACGCCAGGTTCGTCGGGCACGGCGTCGGTCTGGAACTGGACGAGTTCCCGGTCCTGGCCCAGGGGTTCAAGGTACCGCTGAAGAAAGGACAGACCATCGCCGTTGAACCGAAGTTCGTCCTCCCCGGCCTCGGCGTGATCGGCATCGAAAACACCTTTGCCGTCACCGACCATGGTGGCGATAAGCTCACCGACCTGCCGGACGACATCGTCTGCCTGTAACGGGGCTTCTCTGCCAGCAGCCCTTGCTTCACGGGGCGGTCGACGGGCCGCCCCGCTCTTTCCAACCGCGCAAACCGCCTTCATCCAGCACTATCGAAAAAACAAATACATTTTTATCAGCCCCCATCCTGCAAACAGCACATTAATACGGTAACGATGCAGAGCCGCAAAGGAAATCATCCAGCTAACCTAAAACGGCTTTCAGGTCCACTAACGACAGGAAAATACACGAAAAAACAAAGCATTGCAGCAGATCAGCAATTCACCGAACAGATTGCATCAATAATGTTGCATAGTTAACTGATTTAGTTCGTGTTTTTCGTGAGTTTCGTGGACAACTGCTTTTTCTAGGTTAAAGAATTCGGGTAACGGTTCATCTTCTCCGCATTATTGCGGCGTTGTGCTTCAAATCAATTGAGTTGCAGATCAAAATAATCGTGTTTTAAAACTGCTTGACTTGTACGTAAACGACGTCTATACTCAACTTCAAAATCAACCCGGAGGAGCAGGATGAACGAACTCTTTGTGGTGGAAGCATTACGAACCCCGTTTGGCTCGTTCGGCGGCATATTCGCCGACGTCGACGCCCCGCAGCTAGCTGCGACCGTAATCCGTGGGCTCCTGCAGAAGACTGGACTGGCGGCCGACCAGGTGGACGAGGTCATCGTCGGCCAGGTCCTCTCCGGCGGCTGCGGCCAGGCCCCTGCCCGACAGGCGATGCGGGCCGCAGGGATTCCCGACTCGACCCACGCCATGACCATCAACAAGGTCTGCGGCAGCGGCCTCAAGGCGATCATGCTCGGCGCGGACAGCATCAGGCTCGGCGAATCGAGCGTGGTCATCGCCGGTGGCATGGAGAACATGTCCCTTGCCCCCTATATCCTGCCCAAGGCCCGGACCGGCTACCGGATGGGACACGGCCAACTGCTGGACCTGATGATCTACGACGGCCTGCAGGACCCCTATACCGGCCGCCACATGGGCGACATCGGCGAGGCGAGCGCGGAGCGGGGCGGTCTGACCCGGGAGGAGCAGGACGCCTTTGCCATCCGGTCCTACGAACTGGCGCGGGCCGCGGTCCAGAACGGCGACTTTGCCGACGAGATCGTAGCGGTGGTGAAGAAGGGGAAAAAGGGGGAGGAGACCTTTACCCTGGACGAGGAGCCGCTCAAGGGGGACCCGGCCAAGCTGCCGCAGCTGAAGGCGGTCTTCAAGAAGGACGGCACCATCACCGCCGGCAACGCCTCCAGCATCAATGACGGCGCGGCCCTGGCGCTGTTGACCGACACCAGCGGACTGAAGAAGCACAACCTCACCCCCAGGGCGCGCATCGTGGCCACGGCCACGGAAAGCCGCCATCCCGACAACTTCCCCGAGGCCCCCATCGGCGCCATCGAAAAGGTCTGCGCCAGGGCCGGTCTGAAACTGGCCGACATCGACCTGTTCGAGATCAACGAGGCATTCGCCTCGGTGGCCCTCCTGGCGATCAAGGGGCTCGGCCTCCCCTTGGACAAGATTAACGTAAACGGCGGCGCCTGCGCCATCGGCCACCCCATCGGCGCCAGCGGCGGCCGGCTGGCGGCCACCGTCATCCGCGAACTCCACACGAGGAAACTGCGCTACGGTCTGGCCACGCTCTGCATCGGCGGCGGCGAGGCGGTGGCGGTGATCTTCGAGAGGGTGTGATTCCACTTCATCGCCATTCACTTCCCCCACCCTGCCCCTCCCCCGCTGGGGGAGGGAATGCGGTCTGTTCCTCCCCCCAGCGGGGGGAGGTCAGGAGGGGGGAACCAATACAATGTGACATAGTAGTCCAAGGAGGATTACAGATGATCAAGACAGTCGGGGTGCTCGGCGCGGGACAGATGGGAAACGGCATTGCCCACGTCTTTGCCCAGTACGGGTACCGGGTTTTTCTCTACGACATCGCCGAGGCACAGCTTGAGAAGGCGGTCACCACCATCCGCCAGAACCTGGAGCGCCAGGCCAAGAAGGGGGCCATCCCCGAAACGCTGGTGAATGAAACCGTTGGCCGGATCACGGCCACGAAAAACATGGCCGACCTGGCCGGCTGCGACTTCTGCGTCGAGGCGGTCACCGAGCACGAGCCGCTGAAGCTGGACATCTTCCGCAAGCTGGACGAGATCGTCCAGCCGGGCGCCATCCTCGCCTCCAACACATCCTCCATCCCGATCACCAAGATCGCCGCGGTCACCAGGCGGCCCACCAAGGTGATCGGCATGCACTTCATGAACCCGGTGCCGGTCATGAAGCTGGTGGAGGTCATCCGCGGCCACGCCACCAGCGACGAGACCTTCGCACTCACCGCAGCCCTGGTGGCCGGACTGGAGAAGGAGATGGCGGTATCCCAGGACTATCCGGGCTTCATCGTCAACCGGGTGCTGATCCCGATGATCAACGAGGCGATCTTTGCCCTCTACGAGGGGATCGCCACGGCCGAGGACATCGACAAGGGGATGAAGCTCGGCACCAACCAGCCGATGGGACCGCTCGTGCTTGCCGACTTCATCGGCCTGGACACGGTGCTGGCCATCGCGGGCGTCCTGTACGACGGCTTCAAGGACCCGAAGTACCGCCCCTGCCCGCTCCTGGTGAAGATGGTCAATGCCGGGGATCTGGGGAGGAAGACTGGGCGGGGTTTCTATACGTATTGATTCGGATTGCTGTAGGGGCGCGGTCGCCGCGCCCCGGGCGGGGGAACCGGGCGGGGAAACCCCGCCCCTACGGAGGGATATATGGAATACAAAAACCTGCTCATCGATAACGTTGCCGGCGTTGCAACCCTGACGGTCAACCGGCCGGAGAGCCTGAACGCCCTCAACGGCGAAGTCCTCTCCGAACTGGCCTGCGCCCTGTACGAGCTCGAGTACGACCCGGCCGTCAAGGTGGTGGTGCTGACCGGTGCCGGCGAAAAGGCGTTCGTGGCCGGGGCCGACATCAAGGAGATGGCCCCCATGACCTCCTACGAGGGGCACCGGTTCGCAATCAAGGGGCAGCATGTCATGATGGCCATGGAGAAGATGAAAAAGCCGGTCATTGGCGCGGTCAACGGCTTTGCCCTGGGGGGCGGCCTGGAACTGGCGCTCGGCTGCGACTTCATCTATGCCTCCACCAAGGCCAAGCTCGGCTTCCCGGAAGTGACACTGGGGATCACGCCCGGCTTCGGCGGTACCCAGAATCTTGCCCGCCTTATCGGCAAGAGCAGGGCCAACGAACTGATCTTCACCGGCAGGATGATCACGGCGGACAAGGCACTGGCGTGGGGGATCGTCAACGAACTGTTCCCCCCGGAGGAGCTGCTGGCCAAGACACAGGAGACGGCCGCCGCCATTGCCGGCGCAGGGCCGCTCGGCGTTGCCTATGCCAAGGACGCCATCGCCAACGGCCTGAACATGACCAAGGAGGACGGCTTCCGCTACGAGGCCTCCCTGTTCGGGGTCCTGTTCGCGACCTCTGACCAGAAGGAAGGGATGGGGGCGTTCGTGGAGAAGCGCAAAGCGGCGTTTCAGGGGAAATAGGGACTTTGGCCGATGTAACGTCCCCCTTGGTGAAAGGGGGATTTAGGGGGATTTGATCCTGAAGGCAAATCCCCCCACCCCCCCTTTCTTAAAGGGGGGAGCAAAAATTCCAATCGGGGGACACATATGAATTTCGAACTGGGCCAGGACCACAAGGTATTGCAGGACAGCGTACGCGACTTCGTCAACAAGGAGATCAAGCCGCTCGCCATGAAGATCGACGAGGAGCATATGATCCCCGACGCCCTGGTCAGGAAGATGGGGGAGATGGGGTTTCTCGGCAGCTACTTCCCTGAGGAGTACGGCGGGGCCGGCCTGGACATGCTGTCGTACGCCATCGTGGTGGAGGAGGTCTCCAAGGCGTGCGGCTCCAGCGGCGTCCTGATCTCGGCCCACACCTCCCTCGCCTGCGGTCCGATCTACACCTTCGGCACCGAGGAGCAGAAGAAGAAGTGGCTCCCCCCCCTGAACCGGGGCGAGATCATCGGCTGTTTCCTCCTCACCGAACCGGACGCCGGAAGCGACGCCGGCGCCATCGCCACCACCTACAAGCGGGAGGGCGATCACTTCGTGGTCAACGGCTCCAAGATCTTCATCACCAACGGCGGCTACAAGGGAACCGGCGTGCTGTTCGCCACCCACGACAAGAGCCTCAAGCACAAGGGGGTTTCCGCCTTCATCATCGACCTGAACTCCCCGGGCGTCGAGATCCTGAAGAACGAGAACAAAATGGGGATCAGGGGGAGCTACACCACCGCCTTTGCCCTGGACAGCGTCCGGATTCCGGCGGAAAACCTCCTCGGTCAGGAGGGACAGGGGTTCAAGATCGCCATGGACACCCTGAACGGCGGCCGGATCGGCATCGCCTCCCAGGCCCTGGGGATAGCCGAGGGGGCCTTCGAGCGGGCACTGGCCTACTCCAAGGAGCGCAAGCAGTTCGGCGCCCCGATCTGCGACCTGCAGGCGATCCAGTTCAAGCTGGCCGACATGTATGCCCGGATCGAGACCAGCAAGCTGATGACCTACAAGGCAGCCTGCCTGAAGGACAGCAAGAAGAACTACACGATGGAATCGGCCATGTGCAAGATGCTCGCCTCGGAAGCGGCCACCTACGTCACCAAGGAGGCGGTCCAGATCCACGGCGGCTACGGCTTCATCTGCGACTACGAGGTGGAGCGGATGTACCGCGATGCGAAGATCACCGAGATCTATGAAGGAACGAACGAAGTTCAGCGGGTGGTAATTTCCAAGCTGCTGTTATCGTAGTTGGTTTTGACTCCCCCTCCACCACAGCCGAGTGAGTAAGGCCCCGGCGGGAAAAGACGGCCGACTGTCTGAGCGCAGCGAGTTTCGGCCGTCGCCGCCGGGGCCGACGGAGCGAGGGGAGCCCGCAGGGCCTGTGGTGTTGGGGGCGCCCTCCTTTGGTTACTTTCCTGGGCGAGCAGGAAAGTAACCGGGGCACGGGGCGGAGCCCCGAAACGCTGGACAAGGAAACATGCCGTAACAGAAGCAGCAACGGAGAACCCAATGGAATCAACCCGCGAGATTTACTGGAATGTGGGCCACGGTGTGGTCATCCCCATGTACATCCTCAGCTTTGTTGCCGTGGCGATACTGGCCTGGGGGTTCTGGAAGCGCCTCCCCATGTACCGGCTGGGCAAGCCGCTCGACCGCTTCGACCGGTACGAGGAGCGGGTCAAGATGCTCATCGCCGACGTCTTCAGCCAGGAAAAGATCTCCCGGGTGAAAGACGGCGGCATCCCCCATGCCCTGTTCTTCTGGGGGTTCCTCACCCTGTTCGTCGGGACGCTCATCGTGATGGCCCAGGCCGATTTCTTCACGCCGCTGATGCAGGTGAACATCCTTTCCGGCCAGTTCTACGAGGCGTTCTCCCTGGTGCTGGACATCGCCGGCATCGTGGCCATCCTGATGCTGGCCGGCCTCTTCATCCGCCGCTTCATCATCAAGCCTCCGGGACTGGAGACCATCAACCAGGACTACACCATCCACCTGCTCCTGTTCGCCATCCTGATCACCGGCTTCCTGATCGAAGGGGCGCGGATGGCCGTGACCGAGCTGCAGCAGAACCCCCACCTGGCCCGTTTCTCGCCGGTCGGCTACCTGGCGGCCCAGCTCTTCACCAGCTTCGCCCCGGAGTCGATCAGGACCACCCACGAGCTGCTCTGGTGGCTCCACTTCGCCCTGGTGCTCGGCTTCATCTCAGCCATCCCGTACACCAAGCTGCGCCACATCTTCACCACCAGCATCAACTCATTCTTCGCCCCGTTCGAGGCCAAGGGGTTCATCCCCACCATCAACATGGAGGAAGAGGGGGTCGAACAGTTCGGTGCAGGCAAGGTCACCGATCTCACCTGGAAGGACATCTTCGACGCCGACGCCTGCACCACCTGCAAGCGGTGCCAGGACCGCTGCCCGGCATGGGCCACGGACAAGCCGCTCTCACCCATGCGGGTGGTGCAACAGATCGGCGAGACGGCTCTCGGCGACCCGGCAACCGACCTCTGCCAGACGGTGAGCCAGGATGTCCTTTGGGCCTGCACCACCTGCCGGGCCTGCCAGGACATCTGCCCGGCCAACATCGAGCATGTGAACAAGATCCTGGAGATGCGCAGGAGTCTCACCCTCATGGAGGGCGCCTTCCCGGGCGACGAGGTGCGGAGTGCCACCGGCAACACCGAGGTGAACGGCAACCCGTTCGGCCTTGCCTACGCAAGCCGGGGCGAATGGACAGAGGGGCTCGACGTCACCATCATGGAGAGCGGCGCAAAAGCTGACATCCTCTACTTCGTCGGCTGCTACGCCTCCTTTGACAAGCGAAACCGGGAGGTGGCAAGGAACTTCGTCAGGATCTGCGCGGCCGCCGGGATACGGGTCGGCATCCTCGGCAAGGAGGAGAAGTGCTGCGGCGAGCCGGTCAGAAAGCTGGGGAACGAGTACCTGTACCAGATGGTGGCAGCCGAGAACATCGAGTTGATCAAGGGGTACGGCGTGGAAAAGATCGTCACCACCTGCCCCCACTGCTTCAACACCCTGGCCCGCGACTACAAGGACCTGGGGATGGATCTGCCGGTGGAGCACTACACCACCTTCCTGCACCGGCTGCTTCGCGATGGAGCCTTCGCCCTGAGCCCTGAGCCCGAGCCCTTTACCTTCACCTACCACGACTCCTGCTACATCGGGCGCTACATGGACATCCTCGACCAGCCGCGGGAGATCCTCGCCCGGGCGGGCGGCAGGCTCACCGAAATGGCCCAATCCGGGTACGACAGCTTCTGTTGCGGTGCCGGTGGCGGCCGGATCATCGCCGAGGAGAAGATCGGCACCAAGATCTGCGAAACCAGGATCAGGATGGCCACCGACACCGGGGCACCGCTCCTGGTCTCCAACTGCCCCTTCTGCCTCACCATGTTCGAAGACGGCATCAAGACCGGCGGGGCCGAAGGGACGATCGTCGTCAGGGACCTGGCGGAGATCGTGGCGGAGCGGTTAACTACAAACCGAAACCTGTGAGGCCTGGAAACCCGGTGGAGCGAAACGCCCGCGATTCCCGCGGCCGATGGGCAGCAATCGCATCTGTCGTGTGAGGTCAGCCACAGACCTTGAATACCGGTCAAAAGCCAAATCGCGGGTGTTTGAGCGGAAACGGGCCTCCAGGTCTCACGCATTTACGCAGTCCCAACGGAAAGGCAAACCATGAACCTTCTTGAGGGTGTGCGGATCGTCAACCTCGCGCTGAACCTGCCGGGTCCGGCAGCGGCGCGGCGGCTGGCGCAGCTGGGAGCGGCAGTGACCAAGGTGGAGCCGCCTGCCGGCGACCCGATGGAGCAGTACAACGCCGAATGGCATCGGGACCTGGCCACGGGCTCGACGATCGTCACCCTCGACCTGAAGGCGACTGAAGGGCGAGCCCGGCTGATGGAACTCCTGGCCGATGCGGATCTGCTCATCGCCTCCAGCCGACCGGCGGCCCTGGAGCGGCTGGGGCTCGACTGGGCAACGCTGCACCAGAAACTGCCGCGACTCTGCCAGGTGGCCATTGTCGGCTTTCCCGCCCCCCGGGAAAACGAGGCCGGCCACGACCTCACCTACCAGGCGTCGCTGGGGCTCCTGAATCCGCCCCACATGCCGCGCACCCTGCTGGCCGACATGGCCGGCGCGGAGCAGGCGGTCAGCGCGGCACTGGCACTTCTCCTTGCCCGCGAGCGGGGCCATGGCGGCGGCTACGCCGAAGTTGCCCTGTCCGAAGCCGCTGCGGCCATGGCCGAGCCGCTCAGGTTCGGCACCACGGCACCCGGGGCCATCCTGGGCGGAGGGATACCCGAATACAATCTGTACCGGTCCAGGGACGGGTGGGTTGCCGTGGCAGCCCTGGAGCCCCACTTCAAGGCACGGCTGGAGGAGGCACTGGCGGTGCGGACCAGAGATGAGTACCAGGCCGCGTTCCTGACGAAAAGTTCCGCGGACTGGCAGCAGTGGGGACAGGAGCGGGATGTGCCGATCGTTGCCGCAGGAATTTAACCAAGGGATGGAGGGAATCAATGTTTCTCGATCTGACGGAAGAGCAGAAAATCATCCAGGATACCGCCAGGGACTTTGCCCGGGCCGAGCTGGAGCCGGTAGCGGCCCAGCTTGACCAGGGGCACGACCGGGCACCGATGCTCGCCAACCTTAAGAAGCTGGCCGAGCTCGGCTTCATGGGGCTGAACGTCCGCGAGGAATACGGCGGCACCGAAGCCGGTTCCATCGGCTTCAGCCTGGTCATGACCGAGATCGCCCGGGCCTGCGCCTCCACGGCCGTGACCGTGTCGGTCAGCAACATGGTCTGCGAGGTGATCCAGGCCATCGGCAACGAAGCGCAGAAAACGGCCTATATCCCGAAGATCTGCTCCGGCGAATATGCCGCCGGCGGCTTTGCCCTGACCGAGACCGGCGCCGGCTCCGACCCGTCCGGCATGGTCACCCAGGCGGTGGACGACGGCGACTCCTTCGTGCTGAACGGCACCAAGATCTTCATCACCAGCGCCCCCTATGCCGGGGTCTTCGTGGTCTGGGCGGTCACCGACAAGGCGGCCCCCAAGGGAAAGGGGATCAGCTGCTTCCTGGTGGAGGCGGGCACCAAGGGGCTGGTCATCGGCAAGGAAGAGAAGAAGATGGGACAGCACGCCTCGGCCACCAACGAGGTCATCTTCGAGGATTGCCGGATCCCTAAATCGGCACTCATGGGGAAGCTGAACGACGGCTTCCGCACCGCCGTGGCGGAACTGGCCGGCGGCCGGATCGGCATCGGGTCGCTGGGGCTCGGGGTGGGTCTGGCAGCCATGGACCATGCCACCCGCTATGCCACGGAGCGGACCCAGTTCGGCCAGAAGATCAGCAACTTCCAGGCGATCCAGTGGATGATCGCCGACCACTACACCGAACTGGAAGCGGCGCGTCTGCTGCTGATGAATGCGGCCTTTCGCAAGGACAGCGGCAGGACGTTCGCCAAGGAAGCCTCCATGGCCAAGATGTACGCCACCGAGGCGGCCAACCGGGCCTGCTACGCCGCCATACAGATGCTCGGCGGTTACGGCTACACCCAGGACTTCCCGGTGGAACGCTACGCCCGCGATGCCCGCATCACCGCCATCTATGAGGGAACCAACGAGATTCAGCGGGTGATCATCTCCCGGGAGATCCTGCGGAATTTCGCCTAAGACAATAGTTGCACCACAAAGGCACGAAGGACACGAAGAAAGGCGATAGGACCACAACCAATTAACCCCAAGACGGCAATTGGACACGGAAAAAGCGGATTCCATCTGATGAATGCGGATGAACCATAAATTCAGGTTTTACGGCTGATTGAGGTTATGGCTTAAATCCGCTGCTATCCGGATTTTTCCGATTTTTCCGTGTGCCAACAGCTTTTTTCGGGATGTTGTTATTCTTCGTGTTCTTCGTGTCTTCGTGGTGAAAAAGCTTTTGACCCATAAAGGAGGTACGCATGGCCACAGATAAACGGATCACCCTGCAGCAGGCCGCCGAGATCGTCAAGGACGGCTCCAGTCTCACCTTCTCCGGCTTCACCATCTGGCGCCGCCCCATGGCCCTGGTCTATGAGCTGATCAGGCAGCATCGCAAAGGACTCCACCTGATCGAGGTGAACGGCGGCCCGCACACCGAATTCCTGGTCGGCGCCGGCTGCGTGGAGATCTGGGAGTCGTGCTGGGTCGGCCACGAACTGTACGGCAAGTACGGCGCCAACCTCTCCCGCAGGGTGGGGAACAAGGAGATCCTCGTCGAGGACTACAGCCACGCGGAGATGATGTTCCGCTTCGCCGCCGCGGCCAGCGGCGCCCCCTATGCCGCCACCCAGACCTCGCTCGGCACCGACATCCACAACCCGGCGTACGACACCCTGGGCAACGCCGGCCGCCGCGACGGCAAACGGATCGCCAAACACAAGTACGTCTTCACCGAGGACCCCTTCTACGGCGCCGGCTCACAGGTGCTGGTGCCGGCAGCCAAGGTGGACATCGCGATCATGTGCGTGCAGCAGGTGGGCGAAGAGGGGACGGTCCGGGTCAGCGGCCAGTACTACTCCGACCCGGAAGCGGCCCGGGCCGCCGACATCACCATCGTCATGGCCGAGGAGATCGTACCCGAGGAGTACCTGCGGCGCAATGCCGACCAGAACACCATCACCAGCTTCGAGGTGGACTACATCCTGGAAAGCCCCTTCGGCGCCCACCCCACCGGCATGTTCGGCCGCTACGACGTGGACGGGGCCTTTCTCAAGGATTTCTACGGCAAGACCCGCACCCAGGAGGGGTTTGACGAGTTCGCCAAAGAGTGGATCTTCGGCCTGGACCAGATGAGCTACCTGGACAAGCTGGGGTGGCCGCGGATGCTGAATCTCAAGGCCAATACCGCGCTCAACTACTCCACGTCCGTGAAAAGGGGGCAATGAGATGACCACGAACTATGCGAATCCCGAAGAGTACGGTCTGGCCGATCTGCTCTGCTGTGCCGCCTCCCGCGAGGTGCAGGACAACGAGATCGTCTTTGCCGGCACCGGCCTCCCCATGGTGGCGATCATGCTGGCCCAGAAGACCCATGCCCCCAACCTGAAACTGATCTTCGAGGCCGGCACCCTGGACGGCCGACCGCCGGAGATCCCCACCTCCGTGGGGGATGCCCGCTGCGAGATGGGGGCCTCCCGCGCCTCGGGGCTCTATGACGCCTTCAGCATCGCCCAGCGGGGGTACGTCGATCTCGGCTTCCTCGGCGGGGCCGAGGTGGACGAGTACGGCAACGTGAACACCACGGTCATCGGCGACTACCTGAACCCAGAGCTCCGCCTCACCGGCAGCGGCGGCAACCCGGACATCAACTCCTTTGCCAAACGGACCGTGTTCATCATGGTCCACGAAAAAAGACGCTTCACCCCGAGCGTCAGCTACATCACCAGTCCGGGCTGGCGGGTGAAGAAGTGGCCCGGCGGCGATTTCGTCCATCGCCGGGAGCTGTACGGCGCCGCCTTCCGGGGAGGGCCGTCGGCGGTGATCAGCACGGCCGGGGTCTTCCGGTTTGACGACGAGACCGGCCGGATCTACCTGGACACCTGCCATCCGGGCAAGAGCCCGGCGGAGATCCGGGAGATGTGCCACTTCGATCTGGACATCTCCCGGGTCAGCGGCGAAACCCTCCCCCCGACCCGTGAGGAACTCCGCCTGATCCACGAGGTGCTGGACCCGGAGCAGATCTTCATTCCGAAGGTGAAGAAGGGGTAAATTACGGTACCCCTGACGCAAAAAGGCCCCTCTTGCGAACCGACCGCAGCAGGGGCCTTTTTAGTTGCAGCCCGTACAGCCCAGGAATAAGGGGCAGCGCAACAGTGAGGGAGCCTACTCTGCCACCAGATAGGGGAGTTGGAAATTCCCGGCAACAATGCCGGGCACCGTAATATCTTCATCCAGCGATTCCCAGCGCAGGGCATAGCCATTGAGCCGAAGAGTGACCTCAGCCAGTTGCTCATCGGTGGCGGCAGCCAGCAGTTTGAATCGTGCCGCTGGAAAGCCGATTATCCTGCCGTCGGTAAGCTCGACAAAGACGGTCCGTTGTTCCGTCCAGGCTCTTATTGCCGCCGGTTCGATCAGTTCATTTTTTCGTGCCGTGGATTTCATCCCATTTCTCCGTGAGCAGAGCCGCATGCTCATAAACAAGCTTTTCGATGATCCTCAGGTCGACCGGTGGTACCCCTTTGTTGCGAGCTAGCCGTATCGGCGATAACCAGAATTTGCATTCACCGTCCGACGATTCAACATGAATATGTGGCGGCTCGTTCCGTTCATCGGAATAGAAGTGAAACCTGAACGGGCCAACCCTCAAAACTGTCGGCATCAATGCCCTCCACTTCCAGCCGCTGTAACTATATCATAATGAAACAACTCACGAAACCTTCATAAATCAAAGCGCGATCTTCAATGCAAGATCATCCCCTGACCGGGAAATTCCTCGCCAGGTACAGGCGGAGCGTATCCTCGAAATCGGCCTCCTGGTCGCCGCGGTAGACCATGGACGAGGCTATTTCCGCGGCCAGGATGGCAAAGAGGTATTTCCGGGGCATCCGGCCGATCCGCTTGCGGTAGCGGGGCTCCTCGCGGATGATCCGCGGCAGGTGGGAGAGAATCGCCCGCCTGAACAGCGGCTGGTCGCAGAGCTCGGGCCGTCCCTGGAAGAAACGGAACAGCCGGGCGTAATGGCCGTTGATCTCGCTGCTGAGTGCATCGGAGATCTCGGTGCAGAGCAGCCCCGGGTGCTCCCGGCGGCGCTTCAGGATCAGCCTGGCCTCGTCCTCGGCCCGCTTCTCCAGGATCGCCAGCACATCCCCCACGTAGTGCTCCTTGTCGGCCAGAAACTCCTGTTCGCTCAGGAGCAGATTGGCGATGATCTCGTAGGAGGAGGAGATGACGCCGCACTTGTTGGCCGAGGCGTCGCGCATGATCAGGGCCCCCTTCTTCTGCAGCTGGACGCGCGCCTCGGGGGTGATGAACGAATTGGCCCCCTCCACGATCGCCCTGGCGGAGGGGGTGCCGTCGGGCTGGCAGAACCGCTCCCAGTTGTCGCTGTCGATGGTCTCGGGACGGCCGCCACCCGGGATGAACAGGTCCGCCGGCACGCTGAAAACCAGGTCGCCGTACTCCCGGGAAAACTCGTCGATGGAGATCCATTCCTCCTTAAGCTCCGCTCCCCGTTTCGTCACCTTCCGGTAGAGCTCCCTGAGCCCTTCCCGGCGGCTGCCGGTACGAAAGAGCATGAAGCCGCCCGGGTGGAGTGCCTCCGGATCAAAGGCGTCCAGATCCTGCTTGAGAAGAATCCGCTTGAGAGCGCCGTGATCGGCCCCCTCCAGGTCGCACACGGCAGCGGTGCCGTCCAGGATCAGCCGGATACGCACCCGGGGACAGCGCTCCAGAATCAGCCGCATGGCGTTCCCGGCCACGTCGCCGTTGGGCCCGCCGGTGAACTTCATCGAGAACGGCTCGGTCCGGATATCGATCCCCAACTCCTGCATGGTGATCTCGGCAAACTTCACCACCCCGGTGGAGGTGACCCCGTACTCCTTGTGGTTGATCCCCACCTTCTTGCTGGACATGATGCCGATTCCCAGCAGATATCCACGCCGGCTGGAGAGCTTGGCGATCGCCTCGATCATGCTGTCGTGCATGTTCTCGTCCGGCCCGAGCTCGATCGGCTCTTCTTCGCGGTAGTAGTCCACCACCGCCGGATGACAGGCTACGCCTCCTTCGGTGGTGAAGATATCCAGAAAGGCGCTGGTGACGCCGTACTGGACTTTGAAGAGCCGCCAGTTCTCCATCTCCCGCTCCCGCTCCCGCATCATGTCCGAGGCGTCCAGGATCATCACCAGCTTGGAGCCCCCTTCATAGATATCCTTGTTCTTCAGGTGCTGGGTGTGGGCCAGGACGAAGTTCTCCCGGAACAGGGTATTGGCGTTGGTGATGAAGTCGTCGGCATTGCGGGCGATGACCGTTCGCCACCCCCCCCGGGCGATGTCCGAGAAGCCGATGTGGTAGCCGAAACCGTACCGGCTGAAAAAGAAGGTGATCCTGAAGGGTGGTGCCACCTGGGGGAGGTCGGCGGTGAACTCGTGGTCAAGTCCGGCCAGGTAGGACGGGTCGAGACGGAAGGCCAGGGCCTGCTTCTCCAGGACGAAGAAGTTGGTCTTCAGGGTGTGGGTGATGAAGGCCAGGCAGCAGCGGAAGATGGAGCGCCGCACCTCGTCCAGGTAGCGGTGCCCGGTATTGTACTCGACAACGGCCCGCACCGTTTCGTCCAGCAGCCGCTCATAGAGGGCGGTCCGGTCGGCAATGGCCGGGTCGAAACGGGCCCGGAAGAGCTGCGCCAGCTGCAGGGAGATCTCCGGATGGGACAGGAACGCCCCCCGCACGTCGTCCAGACCGAAGCGGTCCGGCTGATTGTGGGCCAGGTTGGTGTGGCAGAAGGCGATGAAGGCGTTGACCAGCGAGGCGTCTTCGCCGGCCATGAGGCCGGTGGTCACCAGTTCGCGGTAGGCGAGGGACCGGGTGGCCAGGATCTGGGTGTTGGACAGTTCCTGCTGGAGCGCGGTGAACGACCGGGCGCACTTCTCCAGCACCCCGCCGTCCCGGCAGCGCACGTAGAAGGTTCCCAGAAAGTACGGGTGGATGCCGTTGGAGATGGTGAGGCAGTAGGCCCTGTTCACCGCCAGATCGAGCCGGTTGAACACCTCCATCACCTGGAGGAGGAAATCATACTGGGGTGGGTTGCCGACCGCGAAGAAGACCCGCGACTCCCTGACCTCGCCGCTGTTTTCCATCTCCTCCACATCCAGGTAGAGCCCGCCACGCCGGTTCGCCTCCTGGTAGAGGCGCAAGACCTGGGCCACCCGGCGCGGGGGTGAAATCCGGACATAGTTCTCGTTGTTCAGCCAGATGATCCTGAGGAGCCGGTCCAGGTTCTTCAGGTCGAATTCGGGATAGTATTTCCGCAGCGCCGTTGCCACCTGCCGCCTGATTCGGGAAGGGACGACCAGTTCACTGCCGGCGAGGATTTCTTCGTTGCTCTTCCGGTCGAACTCGAAACGCTGGATCTCCAGGACCTGGTCGAGCCCCGGTATCGGGTCGTCCGAATGGGCGATCATGGCGTAGGAGATCTCCCGCTCCTGCACCCGGCGCAGGGTATCGTACAGGGTTCCGGGCTGATTCACCAGAGCCATGATGAGGGAGGTGTCCCGGTCGGCCAGGATGAGACGGCGGTTCCTGTGCAGGCTTCCCAACTCCCGGCCCAGCATGGCGAGCGCCTCAGGCTCGTCTTTCATGGCAATGAAGAAATAGGGGTTCATCTGTTCCCGGAGCCAGCGACGGTTTGCCGCCCGCTCGGAGGCCGGGGTGGAAGCTGCGTTCATAGGGGAGAACTCCTCTCGCTGTTCGTTTGTCTTAATTCAAGTATACACATTTTCCGCGCGAGCATAAGTAAACAGCCGCTTTACCGACCGGCATAGGATGGAATTTGACGCCTCCACCCTAATGTGCGATCATCCAGGAAGACGAACTCTCTCGCCGTGGAGTCAGTATCGTGCCCAGTGATCCGCTTTACCACCGCCAGCGCTCCAACCTGCTCCAGACGCTGCTGATCGCAGCATCCCTCCTGGGCCTCGTCTGGCTCATCGGCTGGCTGTTCGCCGGCGTCTACGGCATCGTCTGGGCCATGGCGGTCGGCGTGGGACCGCTCCTGATCAGCGTCCGGATCCTGCCGGCACTGACCCTCCGCTTCTATGGCGCCCGCAGGCTGGAGTACGCCAACGCCCCGCCCCTGTTCAACATGGTTGCCGATTTGAGCACTGCCGCCGGCCTCGAACGGGTGCCGGTCATCCACTACATCAACAGCAGTGCCCCCCTGGCGTTTTCCACCGGCACCGGAGCAGATACCGCCATCGCCCTTTCCGACGGCCTGCTCAGGCTGCTCACCTTCCGCGAGCTGCGGGGGGTCATCGGCCACGAGTTGAGCCACATCGCCAACCGTGACACCTGGGTCATGAGCTTCGCCGACGTCACCAGCCGGCTGACCCGCGTTCTCTCCCTTATCGGCCAACTGCTCATCGTCATTAACCTGCCGCTGGCTCTCCTGAACAATCACCCGCTCCCGTGGCTGCCGCTCCTGATCATGGTCTTTGCCCCCTCCCTGAGCGCCCTGCTGCAGCTGGCCCTCTCCCGGTCGCGGGAATACGAGGCAGATCTCGACTGCATCCGGCTGACCGACGATCCGGCAGGGCTCGCCAGCGCCCTGATCAAGCTCGAACGGCTCCGGCAACATCCCCTGCAACGACTGTTCAGGCCGGGGCACGGCGATCCGGAGCCATCGCTTTTGCGGACCCACCCGGCAACGGAAGAGCGGATCAACCGCCTGCGGCAGTATGCCGCCGACCTGCAGAACCACCGCCAGGAACAGAGCGACGAGGGGGTAGCGCTCCCCGGCCTGCCACCGGTGAACCGCAAGCCGCGCCGCCACCTCACCGGGCTGTGGCACTGACAGCTTGATTTAAGTTTCTAAAGACCCCTCACCCGCGCCAAGCTGATGGGGGCAAGTTTGACATTCGGACATGTTCGCTCTTCTTCGCTCGAAAAAGTCATATGTAACGCTGCTTGCTATGCTGCTATTTTCTTACGACTGCGGACGCACAAATTCAAAAAGGCTGCATGGTCATCAAAACCATGCAGCCTTTTCCAGTTCCGCTTCCGTGCTCCTGCCTTAGCAGGCATGTGTAGGTCTTACCTACCAAAGAGACTACAGCTTAGATTGTCGAACAACTGAACCTGTATCTCCTCTCCTTTCTGAACCTCAGGCCTTGATGTCCAATAGCGTCTTGGTCATCTCCTCTCCTGCCTGCAATACCTTGAGGTTCGCCTTGTAACCTTGGCTGGTGGTGATCATGTCGGTAGCTTCCGTGGATATCTCGACTATATCCGATCCTGGTGAGACTGCTGCACTCACACCACCAGCCTTATTCTCCTGCATGACAACAGATGATGCCCTGAAGTCGGCGGTATTGATGTTGGCAACGTTGCTGGCAGTTACGGCCTGCCTGACTCCGTATGCAGCCAAGGCGCTTGTAGCTATGGAAGTTACGCTATCCATCTGAAGACTACCTCTTTACTCGGACCTTGACGGGTTCTCTCCTGATAGCCAGGTAGGCAACGGCCAACCCCAGCCAGCATAGTGGCATGAATGAGAAAATGTATTGGTTGATCTGTTCCATGTGATCCTCCATTTGAATAGCAGTTGGTGAAATATCGTTTAGCCAAAAGCATGCCATCGTAACCAGCTGATATTACACGCCACCACGCAGGGCTAATTATCTAATGAAGTACCGAACGTGAACAGACGGGGTTAATTGTTGACCTTCAGAGGAGGCTTGGGGGAGGGGCTGGGGGGATGCGGCCTGCTATGTTGCTATTGAAGTATTTCTATACGTAACCAGCTGAAACGTAATTCTCTTCCAACATGGCTTAGACCCACCCTAAGACTGGCGGGTCTAAGCCATGCCCATTAGCGCCTGTTCCCGCTGCCACCGCCCGATAACGTACCGCATAATGGCGCCGGAGTCGACAGCAACCCCTTTCAGGCACCCCTGCCGCCCAGATAGGCATTGATCTCCGCCTCGACTGCCGACTCCTGCTCCGGGGAGAGGCCATGGATGCTTACCACGTCCTTGAGCAGGCAGATCCCCACCTTGCAGGTGACGCAGCCGATGTCGTAACGACCGAGAATCTCCCCCACCGTCGGGTGCTGCGCTATCACATCCTGTATGGCCATCTCCCCTAATCCGTTTTGAAAGGTCATGTGCGTTCTCCTGTTGTTCAATGTTAGGGATACGCTACACTCTTCGTACGGACAAACCGATGACCAAGGTCAAAAACAGCCGGTTTCCCGGCTACACCGACGATCCGCCGGAACGTACGCAGACCCGGATGCGTTACAGTTTTTCCCGGACCTGCCGAAATAGATGCATACCCTTTTCATAAGAACAGATGAGTGCGCCATGTTCTATCTTTTGCTTTGCACCGCCATCATGATCAACACCTTCATCGACCTCAGCGTGGCGGCGTCCGCCCTGCTCTGGCTCACCTTCTTCTTTGCCTATCTGGTAACCAGCTACCTGCAGATCGTGCAACACTCGGAGAGGACCCAGCGCCGTCTCAAGAACGAATATCGCAGCAAGCTCGATGAGGTCCACCACGAGTTGCTGACTGCTGCCGTTGGCAAGAGCAAGCCGGCCTTGGCCCTGCCCGCCAAAGGAAAAGCGGCAGCCCTCTGACCTCTTACCGCAGGGTGACTACCGTCACCCCATCCCCCCCCTCGAACGC
>CAYSMK010000044.1:0-40618 GCA_964432205.1 uncultured Geobacter sp.
GGAGGGATGGGTGGGGGAAGAAACGATGTCGAGTAGTCAGCATATTCCTTAGTAACTCCCCCTGCCCCCTCTTAACTTAAGAGGGGGAACACGGTGTCCCCTCCCCTTAAGTTAAGGGGAGGCAGGGAGGGGTTATAACGGTAACAAATCAACGAGAAGTTGCCATAGGAACCACAGCCTCCTACGCCTTCCAGGTCCCGTAGTGCACAATCTCCTCCAGCGGCTTGCGGGACGGTCCGGACTTTGCCGCTTCCAGCGGGTAGCCGATCGGGAAGAGCCCGACGATTCTCATCCCTGGAGGTATGTTGAGCATCTCGCCCAACGGCTCCTCGTCGAAGACCCCGACAAAGACGGTTCCCAGCCCCTGGGCATGGGCGGCGAGCATGAGGTTCTCGGCTGCGATACCAACATCGGTAAGATAGTACTCCTGACCCCTCAGATCGCCCGACAGGGTCGGGTCCCCGCAGACGACGATCACCACCGGCGCGTTGGCCAGCGCCTGCTGGGCAGGATTGGTCTTGTACCCCTTTGTCGCAAAGTACGCCTCAACATACGACAGCTCGCTGATCCGCGCCTTCATTGCCGCGTCCTCAACCACCACGTAGCGACTGCATTGCAGGTTGGCCCATGACGGCGCCAGCCGGGCCGCCTCCAGCACCGCCAGGAGCTTCTCCGGCTCCACCGGTCGGTCCGAAAACTTGCGCACGCTTCTTCTGGTCCTGATCGACTCCAACACGTCCATTGAACTACCTCCTATTCAGATGCTTTTGGTCTTAGTCTGCAAATTGCACGGGACACTAACCGACTATCTCTTCAACCCGTTTGCCGTCCAGGGTCTCCTCTTCCACCAGGGCAGTGGCCAGGGCGTCCAGCTTCGGTCGATTGGCGGCAATGACCGACTCGGCCTTTTCTTCCGCCCCCCGGATGAAGGCGCTGATCTCCTGATCAATCCGCCAGGCCATCGCCTCGGAGAAGCTCTTTTCCTCGGCCAGCTTGCGGCCGAGAAAGGGGTGTTCCTCCCCCCGACTGAAGGTGATCGGTCCCACCTTGTCGCTCATCCCCCACTGGCAGACCATCTTCTCTGCCAGGTCGGTCACCATCTTCAGGTCATTCTGGGCACCGGTGGATACCTCGCCAAAGACCAGCCGCTCGGCCACCCGCCCCCCCATGACCACGGCCAGGCGGTTCTCCAGGTAACTTTTGGGATAGTGGTAGCGGTCGTCCACGGGAAGTTGCTGGGTCACCCCCAGGGCCATCCCCCGGGGAATGATGGTCACCTTGTGAATCGGATCGGTACCGGGAAGAAGCTTGGCCACCAGGGTATGCCCTGCCTCGTGAAAGGCGGTGATCCGCTTCTCGTCCGGCGAGATGAACATCTTCCGCTCCCCACCCATCAGGATCTTGTCCTTGGCCTGCTCCAGATGTGCCAGGGTAACCTCTGCCGCCCCTTCCCTGGCAGCCAGGATGGCCGCCTCATTCACCAGGTTCTCCAGGTCGGCACCGGTCATCCCCGGTGTCCCCCTGGCGATGATCGCCAGGTCGACCGACTGGGCAAGGGGAACATTGCGGCTGTGCACACGGAGGATCTTTTCCCGGTCACGCCAGTCCGGGCGCTCGATCACCACGTGCCGGTCGAACCGCCCGGGCCGGAGCAGGGCCGGATCGAGAACGTCGGGGCGGTTGGTGGCCGCCAGGACGATTACCTCCTCGTGCTGATCGAAACCGTCCATCTCGGAGAGGAGCTGGTTAAGGGTCTGTTCCCGTTCGTCGTGACCGCCGCCGAACCCTGCCCCCCGGCTTCGGCCGACCGCATCCAGCTCGTCGATGAAGACAATGCTCGGCGCCGCCTTCTTGGCGCCGGCAAACAGGTCCCGCACCCGGCTCGCACCGACCCCGACGAACATTTCGATGAACTGGGAGGCGGAAATACTGAAGAAGGTGACATCGGCCTCGCCGGCCACGGCCCGCGCCAGGAGGGTCTTGCCGGTCCCGGGCGGGCCGACCAGAAGTATCCCCTTGGGGACCTTCCCCCCCAAGGTCTGGAACCGCTTGGGATCCTTCAGGTAGTCGACGACCTCCCTCAGCTCCTGCTTGCTGCTCTCCATGCCGGCCACGTCCTCGAAGGTGACATTCACCTTTTCCCCGGCAGTATAGACCTTGGCGCCCGACCGGCCGTATCCGCCCAGCATCCCGCCGGGGCCCTGGGAACGGACGTTGCGCATCCCGAACCACCAGAACCCCAGAATCAGCACCCACGGCAGCATGTAGATCAAGAGGTTGGCAAAGGCGGAGACTTCCGTGGATATAGCCTTGACCTCCACCCCCTTGGCGGTCAGATCGGTCATGAGGCTGGTATCGGCAATGGACGGCAGGATGGTGGTAAAGGCCGAGACGCTCCGCGTAACCTCGCTCCCCTGGATCGTCTGCGCCACCTTGGTCGCCACGCGGAACTCACCGCTGATCGCATTCCCCTTCATGGTCACTGACCGGACATTGTCGGCCGTCAGCTCCTGACGGAAGCGGCTGTAGCTGATCTCGGCCGCGCCCTGTGCCTGCCTGGAGACATAGGTATAGATCAGATTCATGGCCAGGACCATGAACATGACCAAAAGCAGTGGTTTCCAGAGGGACTGGGCCATGAACGCTCCTTGTCGCATTACGGATTTCATGGAAAGTTTACCGGTTCCTGGCCGGTTTACAATACCTCTGCCAGGATGGAATAGCGTCCCAGGCCGAAGGAGGCGCCCTTCCCCGCATGCAGCCGCTCGCCGAGCCGGAAGAACGGCAGATAATCAAGCAGCTCCCCCCGGAATGCGATCCGGCCGACAACACCCTGTACCCCACCGCCCCACTCGGACCAGCAGAGTTCGCTCCTGACGGTTGCAACCGATTCGCTCCGCTCCGCCAGCCAGCGGAACTCCATATCCAGCTCTTCGCCACCGTAGTAATAGGCCAGGGCCGAGACACGGCGCATCAGGGAGCGGGCCAGCAGTGAGAAACCGGGCTCCCGGCAAGGGCGCCCGTCCTGCAGCAGGCGAAGCGGGGTAAGAATCTCCAGGTGGAGGTGATCCGACATCGCCTGCTCCCGGTCGGTAAGCTGGGTAGCGGCAACAAGGGGAACCTCGGAGAGTTGCGGTTCAGTGCCATCCCGCCAAAGGAGAGTCCTGCTGCCGGCCGCATCCAGCGCCGTAATGGCTTCGAGACGGGCGGGAAACCTGGCGAGGAAGGCTTCATCCGCGAAAAGGAGCCGAAGAGCAAGAATGTATGCGGTGAGTTGGTTGACTGTCGAACCGACCAGGGTGAGGCCGAACTCCACCGCACCGCGACGGCCGACCCGGAGCGCCGGCAGATCGAAGACAAAGGGAAGCGGCGGCTTCTGGTAGCGGCGGACCGCTTCCGGGTCCGGACTGAGCTGCTGCCCGAACGTTGCTTCCCACCAGGAAGGCTCGTGCAGGCGGTCGACAGCTCGTTTGAACGCTGCGGGAAAAAAGGAGCGGATGGCAAAAGGGGCGGCCGGGCTCCTGAGCGGCGCGGTCAGGGTGACGTCCAGGGCCAGGGAGACGAGGGTAAGATTCACGGTTGAGCGGGCCGCACCACGGCTGATGACGCAAGACTGCCGCCGGCACAGCCCCCTATGCAGTTGGCGGCACCAGCGCGGTCACTCACTAGCCAGCTCCTCCAAGTCCCGCAGCGCCGGCGACATCCCGTACAGCTCGGCGGCAAGGCTCGACATGGTACTGCGCAACTGGCTGAACTCGTGGGTCTTGTTATATTCCAGACGGCTGGTCAGAAGGATCACGTAAATCCCTGCGTTCGGGTCGAGCCAGAGAGAGGTGCCGGAGTAGCCGGTATGGCCGAATGAGCTGCGGGAGAAGCCGTTGCCCCGCGGGGATGAGAAGGGAGAGGCAATGTCCCAGCCAAGCCCCCGAACGACCTGGCCCTTGCGGGAGAAATACGGGGCGGTCATCTGGCGCACCGTCCGCTCCTCCAGCACCCTTATCCCGTCCAGCATTCCTTCATCGAAAACCATGCGGCAGAACCGGGCAAGATCGCGGGCGGTACTGAAGAGTCCGGCATGGCCGGCCACGCCGCCCAACAGCCGGGCAAGGGAATCCTGAGGCTGACCGACCAACTGGCTCCGTTCCGAGGCGGGGCTGGCGGCAATCCTCGGGTACAGGGCGACGCCGGGGGTAAACATGGTGTCATTCATCCCCAACTGGCCATAGAACTGCCTGCGGGTATAAACATCCAGCGGATCACCGCTCACCCTCCGGACCAGCTCGGCCAGGAGAATGAAATTGATGTCTGCGTAACGGAAACGGCTTCCCACCTCGCCCTTCAGCTTCTGCCCGGCCGCTCCATCCAGGGCGCTCTGCATCGGCCCTAGAGGGCTCAGGCCAAAATCGTCCAGTCCCGAGGTATGGGTGAGCAGATTCACCACCAGCACCTCGTCCTTTCCTTTGCCAGCCAATTCGGGAAACCAGCGGTAGAGCGGGTCGACCAGGGAGAGCTTTCGCTCTTCGGCCAGTTTCATGATCGCCGGGGTCGTTGCCACCACCTTGGTGAGCGAGGCAAGATCGAAGATGGTGTCGTTGGTGACCAAAGGTGAGTGAGGGTCGGCAGAAACCCGGCCATAGGGTTGTTCGAACAGTATCCGGTCGCGATTGCCGATCAGCACGACCCCGCCGGCGATCAGACCTTTGCCCATCGCCCCTGCCATGAGCTGATCTATACGCTCGCTGGCGGGCCTTGCCGCCTGCGGGCCGTTGCCGGCAGCCGCAAGACCGTTGAACAGGAAGGTCATCGCAACCAGAACCACTACACACAGCCAGCGCATTACTCGGTCATCCCTCCAGTAGGGACTCGGGATAAGCGGATATCAATGGTTCCGAGTCCCTATGAAAAAAGGGGGGATCGTCTCCCCCCTCAGCTTGGTTCAGTTCATCCGGAACTTGACCGTCTTCAGCAGATTGCCGTCACTGTCCAGAATCTCCACCCGCCAATCGCCGGCCCAGCCACGCTGGATCTCCTTTTTGCTGTACGTACGCCAGCGCTCCCCCTTCACCGGGAGTTCGTACTCTCCCGCCTTTTCGTCTCCCCGGTACCAGACATGCTTGATGGTGGTATCCGTATCCTCGGACGCGGTGATCCGGGTGAAACAGTAGAGGGCCTTGACCGACGCCGACGAAATGCGGTGGACCGAATCGATCGGCTTATTCCGGACGATCTTGGTGGTCACCGCCAGTTCGGTGATTTTCAGGTTGGGCTCTGCCGCCAGAACGGGGTGGCTCATCTGTGCCAATAGCATGAACAGCGCAGATGCAAGGACAAGGAGATGCTTCATGCCATACCTCCGGTAAATGCTTTATCTGGATCAGGTGCGAGAATCGGCATCAGTTTGCCCGGAACCGTAGGCGGCCGCCCACTGAAGCGATGATTCCCGACGGCTACGCGCCGCAGCACTTCTTGAACTTCTTCCCGCTCCCGCAGGGACAGGGATCGTTGCGGCCGGCGGTCTTGGCACTCTTGGCCGGCCGGGCGGCCTCCTCGTCCTCGCGGTTGAACACCAGCTTCTGCCGCTTCTGCTGCTGTTCTTCCAGCTCCTCGATATGATCCTCCAGCTCTTCAAAGTCATTGTCCCGGGAGAGCTGGACCCAGAAGATCTTTTCCACCACCTCGGCGCGGATGCGGGTGATCATGGCCATGAAGAGGTTGAAGGCCTCTTTCTTGTACTCCTGCTTCGGGTCTTTCTGGCCATAGCCCCGCAGGCCGATCCCCTCCTTCAGGTGATCGATGGAGAGGAGGTGGTCCTTCCAGTGCTGGTCGATGGACTGGAGCATGATGACCTTGATCAGGTGATCCATCAGCTCGTCGCCGAACTGGGCGAGCTTGGCGTCAAACCGCTCCTTGGTCTCCGCCTTGAGCATCTCCCCGAAGTTGCTGGGAACGAGGCGGGCGATGGTCTCGGCCGGCAGGTCCAGTTCGATGCCGAAGGTCTTGTAGACCGTTTCGGTGAGCCCCTGCCAGTCCCACTCGTGGGCAGGAACCTTGTCAATGGCGTATTCGGCCACGACGTCACCGATGGTTTCATCCAGCATATCCAGGAAGCTGGCGCGGATCTCCTCCCCGGCCAGGATCTCCTTGCGCTGGGTGTAGATCACCTCGCGCTGCTTGTTCATGACGTCGTCATACTCGATGAGGTGCTTGCGGATATCGAAGTTGTGGGCCTCCACCTTTTTCTGGGCGTTCTCGATCGCCTTACTGATGAGGCCGTGGGTGATCGCCTCCCCCTCCTCGATCTTGAGCATGTCCATGATCTTGGCCACCCGCTCGGAGCCGAAGATCCTCAGCAGGTCGTCTTCCAGGGAGAGGTAGAAGCGCGATGAGCCCGGGTCTCCCTGGCGGCCGGACCGGCCGCGCAGCTGATTGTCGATCCGGCGGCTCTCGTGGCGCTCGGTGCCGAGGATATGGAGACCGCCCAGCTTAACCACCTCGTCGTGCTCCGCGGCGCACTGCTCCTTGCATCTGGCCAGGACCGCGGCGTACTCCTCGTCGGTCGCTTCGGGGTTGTCCCGCCGCCACTGCTTGGCCATGGCCTCCGGGTTCCCGCCGAGGACGATGTCGGTACCCCGGCCGGCCATGTTGGTGGCGATGGTCACCGCCCCCTTGCGTCCGGCCTGGGCCACGATCTCCGCTTCACGCTCGTGCTGCTTGGCGTTCAGGACATTGTGGGGAATCCCGTCCCGTTTCAGTATCTCGGCCAGGACCTCGGACTTCTCGATGGAGATGGTGCCGACCAGGACCGGCTGCCCCTTGGTGTGGCACTCCTTGATCTCCTCGATGACCGCCGTGAACTTCTCGCTTTCCGTCTTGTAGACCACATCCGGGAAGTCGGGGCGCAGGAGCGGCCGGTTGGTGGGGATAACGGCAACGTCCAGGTTGTAGATCTTGTGGAACTCCTCGGCCTCGGTGTCGGCGGTACCGGTCATGCCGGAGAGCTTCTCGTACATCCGGAAGTAGTTCTGGAAGGTGATGGTGGCCAGGGTCTGGTTCTCGTTCTCGATCTTCACCCCCTCCTTGGCCTCGATGGCCTGGTGGAGGCCGTCGGACCAGCGGCGGCCCGGCATCAGCCGGCCGGTGAACTCGTCGACGATCATCACCTCGCCGTCCTTCACCACATAGTCCACGTCCCGCCGGTACATGGCGTGGGCCCGCAAGGCCTGGTTCACATGGTGCAGGATGACCATGTTGCGCGGGTCGTAGAGGTTGTCGATCTTGAGCAGCTTCTCCACCTTGCGGACCCCGTCTTCGGTCAGGGTGGCAGTCTTCCCCTTCTCGTCCACGGTGAAGTCGCCGGTGTAGGTCTTCCGTTTGCCCGACAGGGTGTTGGCCTCCACCTCCTTCACCTCCCCCTTCTTGAGACTGGGGATGATCCGGTCGATGATGTAGTACTTGTCGGTGGAGTCTTCCGTGGGGCCGGAGATGATGAGCGGGGTCCTGGCCTCGTCGATCAGGATGGAGTCCACCTCGTCGACGATGGCATAGTAAAACGGCCGCTGGACGTAATCCTCCAGGGCGAACTTCATGTTGTCCCGCAGGTAGTCGAAGCCGAACTCGTTGTTGGTGCCGTAGGTGATGTCGGCCGCGTAGGCCTCGCGCCGCTCGTCGTCGTCCAGGCCGTGGACGATGACCCCGACGGACAGTCCCAGGAAGGTGTAGAGACGCCCCATCCACTCCGAGTCCCGCTTGGCCAGATAGTCGTTGACCGTAACCACATGCACCCCGCGGCCGGAGATGCCGTTCAGGTAGGCAGGCAGGGTGGCCACCAGGGTCTTTCCTTCGCCGGTCTTCATCTCGGCGATCCGGCCGCTATTGAGGACCATGCCGCCGATCAGCTGGACATCGAAGTGGCGCATCCCCAGCGCCCGCTTCCCCCCCTCCCGGCAGACGGCAAAGGCTTCCGGAAGGAGCGCGTCCAGACTTTCACCCCGCTGATACCGCTCCCTGAATTCGACGGTCTTATCTCTGAGCTGATCGTCGGTGAGCTTGGCGATCTGTGCTTCCAGGCCGTTGATCTTCTCCACGACCGGCCACATCCGCTTCAGTTCCCGTTCATTCTTGCTCCCGATGATCTTCTTTATGATGTTACCCAACATGAAGTCAGTCTCCTGGCACGATGGCGATTTAAAAACGGGTTAATGTACCACAAAGGGGGCGAGCGCTCAACAGGAAAAGGGCGCCCGAAATTCCGCTCCGGGCGCCGTAGAAAAGGATTTCTCAGGAATTTGTTACAGGAAGGGTAAAGCGGAAGGTAGTCCCGGCTTCCGTACCGCTCTCGAAGGAGACCTTCCCCCCCAGGTAGCGCTCACCGAACAGCTTGATGCTGTAGGTGCCGATGCCGCGGCCGGTGCCCGCCTTGGTGCTGAACGAGCGCCGGAACAGTTGCATGGCGACTTCCTGGGGGATGACCCCGGGGTTGTGGACGCTGAAACGCACCTCGCCGTCTGCCTCCCGGGCCGAAAGGGTCACGGTGCCGCCCGGCGGGGTCGCCTCCAGGGCGTTTTTCACCAGGTTTCCCAGAATGCGCCGCAGGATGGCGCCGTCGCTGACAATATGGCAACCGGCAACTTCGCCCAGACGCAGGGTGCGCTCCTCTGCAACCTCGTGGCCGGTGTAGAGACACCACACATCCTCCAGCAGCCTGGGGACGGAAACCAGCATCATCTCCGGCTTGAATGCCCCGCTCTCGGCAGCCACCAGTTTGCGCTGCAGCAGGATCTCGTCGATCAGCCGGTCGGAAAGATCAAGGAGCCACTGCTTGTACTCCTCCTCCTTCTCCCCATCGAGATTCTTCCCCTCCGCCAACAGACTGGAAATCCCCTTGATACCGCCGGCGGTATTGATCACGTCGTGGAAAAAGACCCGCTCAAGGACGTCCCGCCGCTTCTCGGCGCTGATATCCTTGAAGATGCAGATGACCACCGGAATCCCCTCGATGACCGTCGGGGTGGAGACCACCTCAAGATCCATGGCTGTCCCGATGTCATCCCGGAGCAGGATGGAGCACTCCCTGGTCACCGGCCGCATCAACTGCTGGCTCTCCAGAATGGAGCGAAGTGCCCCACAGGTGCCGCAGTGGGGGCCGCTGCCGCAGCCGTCCGTGCCCTCCCGATCGAACAGGCAGCCGATTGCCTCGCCGGTCCGCTTGCCGATCAGGGAGCCGAGGTCCTCCCGGGAAAAGGTGCTGAGGGTGCGGGTATTGGCAGCGAGGATCTGGCGCTCGCTGTTGAGCACCATGGCAAAATAGGGGATGGCGTCGAGAATGGTGAACAGCAACTCCTGGTCGAGAAGCGTTTCACGGCAGCTCCGCACCCCGCCGTTTCCGCCTGCAGAACGGGCGGGATGCTGTTCGGCAAACGCAGTCATGGCAACCTCCCTACTCGGCAGCGGGTTCATCAGCCGGGCAGCGGTCGTAGTCGTCCTGGAACCGGACGATATCGTCCTCGCCAAGGTACTCGCCGCTCTGCACCTCGATGATCACCAGCGGGATCACCCCGGGATTCTCCAAGCGATGGGTCATGCCGATGGGGATGAAGGTCGACTCGTTGACATTGACCGTAAACTCACGGTCGCCGCAGGTCACCTGGGCGGTTCCGGAGACGACGATCCAGTGTTCGCTCCGGTGGTGGTGCTTCTGGAGGGAGAGTCGCTCGCGCGGCTTGACCTCGATCCGTTTGATCTTGTACCCGTTCTTCTCGTCCAGGACCGTATAGGTACCCCAGGGACGTTCACCGCGCTCCATAGTCGACTCCGTCATCAGGTAGGGGCAGACCTTGTGACTGCCCAATCTGGGCGATCACAAGGATCACCCCCACGCAACCGCTCACCCTCTCAGCTTCAGGTACCCCTTCAGCGCCTCACGCCACGGCTGTGGCCGGAAACCGGTGTCCCGCACCAGCTTGCTGCAATCCAGGGTGGAGTAGAGCGGTCGGCGCGCCGGACGGTTCAGTTCGGCCGTGGTCATCGGCTTGACAGCAACATTCGTTCCCGTTTCCGTAAAGATGGCCCGGGCAAACTCGTTCCAGGAGCAGTAGCCGCTGTTGGCCGCATGGTAGATGCCTCGGCAGCCGTTATCGATGAGCGCCTTGATCGCCCTGGCCAGGTCATGGCTCCAGGTGGGGGAGCCGATCTGGTCATCCACCACCGCCAACTCCGTCTTCTCACCGGCCAGACGGAGCATGGTCTCCACGAAGTTCTTGCCGTGCAGGCCGTACAACCACTGGGTCCTGACGATGAGGTACTCGCCGGCAAACACCGCGTTCAACTCCCCGGCCAGCTTGGAATCGCCATAGACGCTGACCGGTCCGGTCAGGTCGTCCTCCTCGTAGGGAGTTCCCTTGTTGCCATCGAACACGTAGTCGGTACTGACATGCACCAATAGCGCGTCGATTTCCCGGGCGGCCATGGCCAGGTGGGCGACGCCTTCGCCATTGACCTGCATGGCCAGCTCACGGTTCGTTTCGCACCCGTCCACGTCGGTGTAGGCGGCGGCATTGACGATCACCCGCGGCTTCAGGGTCCTGACCACCCGCAAGGTCGACTCCAGGGAGGTGATATCAATGTCCGGCAGATCCAGCCCCCGCACATCGCCATCCAGTACCTTCATCAAATCGTGGCCCAGCATGCCGCCCGCGCCGACTACCAGTATCATGAAAACCTCCGTAAAATGCCAGGTTCGAGGTTAAAGGAACGGGGACCGAGGAAAAAGACTTTCCTTTATCCTCGTACCTTTATCCTCGGTCCTCGGTTTTTCCGTATTGCTCCGCGTAGTACTGCTGGTACTCGCCCGACGTCACCTTGGCCACCCACTCCTGATTGGCCAGGTACCAGTCGATGGTTTCCCGGATGCCGGACTCGAAGGTATAGGCGGGTTCCCACCCCAGGTCCCGGCGAATCTTGCCGGCATCGATGGCATAGCGCCGGTCATGCCCCGGACGGTCCTTGACAAAGGTGATGAGGCCGCGGCTCTCGCCGACCGATCTCCCCAGCCGCTCGTCCAGCAGATCGCAGACCAGGTGCACTATGTCGATGTTCTGCCATTCGTTATTGCCGCCAATATTGTAGACCGAACCGGGCGTGGCCCCCTTCAGGACCGCTTCCACACCCCGGGCATGGTCGCGCACGTGGAGCCAGTCCCGGACATTCCTGCCGTCGCCGTACACCGGCAGTGGTTTCTTCTGCATGATGTTGTGGATCATGAGCGGAATAAGCTTTTCCGGAAAGTGATACGGACCGTAGTTGTTGGAGCAGCGGGTGTTCAGGGTCGGGAAACCGAAGGTCTCATGGTAGGCCCGCACCAACAGGTCGGCCCCGGCCTTGCTCGCCGAATAGGGGGAGTTGGCCGCCAGAGGGGTCTCCTCGGTGAAGTACCCGGTAGCGCCGAGGCTTCCGTAGACCTCGTCCGTGGAGATCTGGAAGAACCGGAACTCATTGACCGCCCCTGACGCCCAGTGTTTGCGGCTCTCCTCCAGCAGGACCTGGGTACCGAGAACGTTGGTCCGGACAAAGATCTCCGGTCCGGAAATGGAGCGGTCGACATGGGACTCGGCCGCGAAGTGGATCACGGCATCGACCTTCTCCTCTGCCAACAGTCCGGCCACCAGCAAAGCATCGCCGATGTCCCCCTTTACGAATCGGTAATTGGGGTTCTGCTCCACCCCTGCCAGGTTTCGCAGGTTACCGGCATAGGTGAGGCAGTCCAGGTTGACCAGCCGGCAGTCCGCGTTTGCATACAGGTAGTGATGAATGAAATTGGAACCGATGAAACCGGCACCGCCGGTAACGAGCAGGGAACGGGGATTGAATGTCTGTGCCATGGAGGATCTCCGAATCTTCACCTAAATAAGATTAGCCACATTAACATATGGTATGTTGAAAAACCAGCCCTAGAAGGCCTTGACCGGCCCCAGCGCCCCGATGCCGGCCAGGTTGAAGGTAACCATGAATTCCCGGTTGTCCGGACGGTCCCGGAAGGAGAACATCACACTCCAGCACTGGTGGCGGTATTCAACGGTATAGAGCGACTCCAGGAAGCCGGGACGGTCGAGCGAGTATCTGGCCGCGTAACTGGCGGCAAACGGCTTGAAACCGGCCACGGCCAGCTTCCCCTCCAGGTACTCCAGTTGGTCCCGGCCATTGCGGTAGATGAGTCCGGCCCGGTTCCCCTGCTTGTCGTCCGCCTCCAAGCCGACCGCGGCGGTGGCAACGTCACCCCGCTGGGTGGTGAAGCGGGTGTCGGTGGTGACCGCGAAATGTTCGACCGGGGTGATGCGGGCCTCCAGGCGCAGGTCGGTAAGACGGCGCCCAGCATCCACCAGGGTCAGGAGATCACGCCGCCCGCCGGAAAGCTGGTACGCCTGGCTGAACCGCAAAAAAAGAAGGTCCCGGTACCGTACCGCATCACCCGTGCCGCTCCGGCCGGTAACGGCGCTGGCGATCGACCAGTAGAGCTGCTCTCCCCCGACGGGGCGGTCGTCGTGATCAAAGAACGGCAGATCGGACCGATCTCTCGCCTCGGTCACCCGATAGCCGACCTCCGGCTGCAGTTCGTGCCGGAGCCGCACCGTCTCGCCCCAGGCAACCGGAAAAATCCGGGCAAAGCGTCCGTGGAGCGCCGCCCCCCCCTCCGCCAGCCCGGCCCCGCGCCACCCTTCGCCACTATCGCTCCGGTCCGCATGGTAGAGCCTCTGCCGGAACCCGCCCCAGGCCTCCAGACCAATCCCGGGCAGGAGCGGCTGGTGCCAGGCGAGCCGGGGTACAACCTCCAGCCGCTGGCCGATGCTCCCCCCCTCCCGGTAGAAGTTGGTAGCCGCCGATTCCAGGGTGAAGAAGAGCGGCAGCCCGCCGAGCCGCTCTCCCGCATTGTCGATGGTCAACCGGGGGAGCCGCTGGAGCGTGGCATCGTTGCTTGCGGTCTCCAGGTTGTCGAGGACGCGGAATTCCAGGGCAGCGCCGTAATCGCGCCAGGAACGCGACAGAGATACCGTGGTATCCAGGTACTGCCGGTTGTACTCGCCGTTCTCTATCCCGTAGTCCCGGTAAAAGTCCCGGTCCAGGGCCTGCTGGACGTCGGCCTTGAACCGGACCGGCAGGCGGTTTTCCCGCAGTTGCAGATTCAGGTCGCCCCGGGCGCGGTCCTGGCGGGTATCGTAAATGAGGTACCCCTTCATCCTCCCATCGCTGTCCGAACCGCCCAGGTAGCGGTAGTCGACCCCTACCCCGGCGCCGCGCTTGCTCTGCAGATCAAGGTTGATGGTGGCGTCACGGCTGGGAGAGATGGCCCAGTACCAGGGGATATCGAGATAGAACCCCTTCTTGCCCGAACTCCCCAGGCGGGGAAACAGCAGACCGGACTGGCGCTCGGTCTTGACCGGAAAGACCACATAGGGAAGGTAGAATACGGGAACGCTGCCGATGGAAAAGATCGCGTTGCGGCCGGTGGCGTACTCCTCCATGGTGAGGTCGAGGTCGTCGGCCGTGAAGTGCCAGCTGGGTGAGTCGCCATCGCAGGTGGTGAAGTATCCTTGTGCCAGGTGATAGTCGGCCTTGCCGGTCTTGGCGAACCTCGCCCCGCGGAGGTGGAAATTGGGCTGTTTCAGAAAGAGGTAACCGTTCTCCACCTCGCCCTGTTCGGTATCGATGGCGATCCTGAGCCGGTCGGCGGTCAGCCGGTCGCCGTCGCGCCTGAGCTCCACATTTCCACTAGCGGTCGCCTCGGTGCCGCTCCGATCGATGGTGGCTTTGTCGGCCTTGAGCGTCGTCTCCTGCCAATAGGCCTTAACCATCCCCACGGCCGATACCGTATCGCTCTTTTCGTCGAACGACATGGTATCGGCCTGGATGGTCACCTTGTCCACAGCGGGCAGTTCAGCCGCAACAGAAGGCCTGACCGGACTTCCTGCCAGAATGAAAAGGCAGCATGCTATGGTGGTCAATTGAATATTCACAAAGTTTTTCCGAGCCCCGAGCCCTGAGCCCCGAGCGATCTTCTCAAAGGTTTTCCGAGCCCCGAACCCCGAGCCCCGAGCGATTTTTTAGCGCCTTTCATCCCCGAAACGGCTCATACATGCTCCCGGTGAGCAGAGACCGGGCCTCGCCGACGGTGAACAGGGAACCGCAAACCAGGATCAGGTCGGCCGGTCCGGCTACGGCCCGGGCCTGCGCCAGCCCCTCGCCCACCGACCCGGCACCCGTTGCCGCCGCCCCCCCTGCCATGCAGGCATCGGCCAACTCCGCAGCCGGCATGGCACGCTCCAGGGCCGGGGTAACCGCAATGACCAGATCGGCAAGGGGTAAGAGTGATGCCAGCATGCCGGACAACTCCTTGTCGCACATGACCCCGAGCACCATAATGAGCCGCTGCCGGCGGAAATCGGCAAGCGACTCGGCCAGTGCCCTGGCCCCTGCCGGGTTGTGGGCACCGTCCAGCAGTATCGGCGGCCTGCCGGGAAAGAACTCCATCCGGCCGGGCCAACGGGCATCTGCCATGCCGCCCTGCATCGCTTCACCGGTGATGGGAAAGCCGCTCTTCTGCAAGAGTTCGGCAGCAGCCAGGGCACAACCGGCGTTTTCCGCCTGGTAGCGACCACCGATGCCGGGACGAAGCCCGGTCATGTTGCCCCCGAGCCCATGGTACGCAAGCCCTTCGACCTCCCAGGCAGCGGAGAAACGCTCGCCGCTGCAATAGAGCGGGCTGGCCAGATCCCGGCAGCGGTTCTCGATGACCTGCCCGGCCTCCGGTTCCTGACGGGCCGCCACCACCGGCCTCCCCGGCTTGATGATGCCCGCCTTCTCGCCGGCAATGGCCGCAATGGTATCGCCCAGGTACTGGCAATGGTCCAGGCCGATGGGGGTGATGATCGAGAGGATACCGCAGGCTGCGTTGGTGGCGTCCCAGCGCCCGCCCATGCCGGTTTCCACGATTGCCAGATCGACCCGCTCCTCGGCAAAGTACTGAAAGGCCATGGCGGTGACGATCTCGAAGAAGGTGGCTTCCGGCGGGGCCACGGCCATGACGTGGGCAGCCAGTCCCACCACCCGTTCCGGCGCAATCTCCTCGCTGTTGATCCGGAACCGCTCGGTAAAGCTGGTCAGGTGGGGAGAGGAGAAAAACCCGGTCCGCAGTCCGGCAGCCGTGCCGATGGCAGCGAGGAAGGCGGACGTAGAACCCTTGCCGTTGGTGCCGGCTACCTGCACGATGGGAATCCGCTCCTGGGGCCGACCTAGCGCCGACAGAATGGCGGTGATCCGTTCCAACCCCGGCTTCATGCCGAAACGGCCTAAGGAGTACAGGTATGTCAGGGTTTCCCGGTAGGTCATGGCAGGCCGGGATTATAGGCAATCGGCAAGGGAAAGTCCAGGCGTTATCCCTGGAATAAGGACACTCAGGCGAGGGGGAATCCTGCTGAAGTTCCCGGCCGATTTGACATTGGCAGAACAGTTGTTACGGTTATCGTGCTCAGCCTACTGCCTGGTTAATGAATGACATGATGAAACCGCTCGCCTTCACCGGCCATATTATCTTTTTTTGCCTGCTCCGCACGGCGGTGGCCGTAGCTGCGCCGTTCGGTATGGAACCGCTCTGTGACATCCACTTTCCCAGCGATGACCGCATCGATTGGGAATGCCGGACAATAGGGAAAAAAGACACCCTGACCAGCCTGTTCGGCGAGCAGTGGCAAGACGTGCTCCGCTTCAACCGGATGGACCGGCGCCACTTCGTCCGCGGCAAATCGATTAAGGTGCCGAAACGGCTCGAAACGATCAGGGGATTCACGCCGCTGCCGGCTACCTACCCGCCGGCAGCCAACGAGGAGAAATTCATCCTGGTGGACCAGGCCGAGATGTTCCTCGGGGCATACGAATTCGGCAGGCTGGTCTTTTCCTCACCCGTCGCGGTCGGTGTCGAGGGCAACCGGGTCCCGAACGGGGAGTTCAGGATCGACGCCATCGACCGGCGGCACGAATCCGACCAGTACCCGATCGAGACCACCGACACCCCCTATCCGATGCACTACGCCCTGAGGTTCCATGTCGACAAGCTGATGTGGGTGACCTACTGGCTCCACGGCCGCGACCTGCCCGGAGTCCCGGCATCCCACGGCTGCATCGGCCTCTACGACGAGGAGATGCAGAAACAGTATTACGAGACGCCCCGAACCCCGGTCCTCAAGGACGCCAGAAGACTCTACGAATGGGTGGTGGGAACCCGCCACGACACGGGAAGGTTCCAGAAGATCAAGAACGGCCCCAGACTGCTGATCAAAGGCACCCCGCCAAAGTAAGCTACCGGACAATCCGCACCGACCTGATCACCACCGGCAGTTTCGGCACCTTCCGCAGCCCCTTCCTTTTTCCGGTCTCCACCCCCCGGATCCGGTCCACCACCTTCATCCCCGCGATCACCCTGCCGAACACGACGTAGCCGTACCCCTGGATGGAGTCGTCCTGATGGTTGAGAATGGGGTTGTCAGCGACATTGATGAAGAACTCGGCCGTGGCCGAATCCACCGCCACCCCCCTGGCCATGGCGATGGTACCCCTTCTGTTCTTCAGCCCGTTGGCCGCCTCGTTGCTGATCGGGGGGCCGGTCGGTTTGCGCTCCAGGTCGGCACGGTACGCTCCCCCCTGGATCACGAAGTTCTTCACGACCCGATGGAAGATGGTGTTGTCGTAGAAACCGCTGTTCACATACTCAAGAAAGTTTTTCACGGTGACGGGTGCCAGCTCCGGCTCCAGTTGGATACTGATCTCCCCCATGCTGGTCTCCATGAGGACCACCGGCTTCCCGCCATCCGCCCGGGACTCGCCCACTGGAGCACCCTGGGCGCAGGTAGTCGCGAGGCAGGCAACAAAGGCTATGGCCAGAAATATCCCCTTCATGAAACCTCCACAGATCAGGGCGTTCTACCTCGAACGCTCCCGGCCGTTCCTCACCTTGCGCGCCTTCAGTCCGCACAGGGGACAGCGTTTCTCGGCTACGAACTGCTGGCAGATCTCGCACCAATACTGCAGTGGCTCTTCTACGTCGCAGCCCGGGCAGGTTCCGGTCGCCGTCCCACCGCCGCACGGACAGTTGTGTTCATCCCCGGCCATCTCTCAGGCCCCCATCGTCCTGCCGGCCCGCTCCACCCAGCACTGCTCAACGGAGAGGGCCTTCAGGAACTCGCCCGCAAACAGAAGCTTCGCCAGCGGCGTCGGCACGCTGATAAATTCCTTGTCGCGGCCGACCGTGAGTGCGTAGCCGCTCTTGCCGCCCCGTTCCCACTTCTCCACCGTGAGGGTGGTAACGGTCTCCCCTCCCTGCTCGCCGCCCGTGAACTTGTGGGGGTTGAGCTTTTCCTTGCACGGAACGGCCGAGCCCGCCACCTGGCCGATCTTGAGGAAAAGCTCGAAGGCCTCGTCCGGCGCACAGATGAAACGGATCTGGGTCACGTCGCCCGGTTTAGCCTTCGGGGTCAGCTTGAAGAAGCGGAGTTGGACCCGTCCGGCCCGCTCCACCACCTGCCCGTTCTCCTCACCGGTCTTGACCGTCATCCGGATCTCCAACCCGGTCGACTGGGAATATATCTCGTAGCAGCGGTACCGTCTCAGATCGTTGGGCATCGGCTTCTCCTTTTCCTGGTCATGGTAATCAACACACTGACACAATCGATGCAATTGCGGTTAACGTCCCCCCGCCTTTTTCAGCACCTCAAGTCCGCGTTTCTTCCTTGGCGAGCTCGTGGTCCAGAACTCAATGCGCTCGTAATTGTATCTCTTTTCATCAAATAGAAAAGCCGCCAGGTCAGCACTGCTGACAATGGCGGCTTTTCGCACCGTCGGGGAAATTTTCGCCCGGCCCGTAATAGCAGCAGGCGAGAGCTCGATCAGCTGCGGTAGAGCATGGAAAGGATGTTGCCCAGGGTCTTTTTCATATCCTTGCGCTCCACGATCAGGTCGACCATGCCGTGGTCCAGGAGGTACTCGGCACGCTGGAACCCCTCGGGGAGCTTCTGGCGTATCGTCTGCTCGATGACCCGCGGCCCGGCAAAGCCGATCAGCGCCCGCGGTTCGGCCATATTGATGTCCCCCAGCATGGCAAAGCTGGCCGTGACCCCGCCGGTGGTCGGATCGGTCAGGATGGAGACGAACGGCAGCCCCTTGGCCTTCAGCTTGGCCAGGGCAGCCGAGGTCTTGGCCATCTGCATGAGGGAAAGGATGCTCTCCTGCATGCGCGCCCCGCCCGAGGCCGAGACGACGATGACCGGCGTGTGCTGCTCGACCCCGCGCTCGATGGCCCGGGTAATCTTTTCCCCCACCACGCTCCCCATGCTCCCCCCCATGAAGGAGAAGTCGAAGACGCCGATCTGGACCGGAATGCCGCCCAGCTTGCCGTTGCCGCAGATGATGGCGTCCTTGGAGCCCCCCTTGGCCACGGCCGCGTCGATCCTGGACTGATAGCTCTTGGAGTCCTTGAAATCCAGGAAATCGACCGAGACCATGTTGGCGTCGTGCTCGACAAACGTCCCCTCGTCCAGCAGGATCGCCAGCCGCTTCCTGGCCGACACCCGGAAATGGAAGGAGCAGCTGGGGCAGACGTTCAGGTTCTCCTCGATATCCTTGGAAAGAATCACCTCACTGCAGTTCTGACACTTGGTCCAGAGCCCTTCGGGAACCTTGACCTTCTTGTCGTCTTCGCTTGCCTTGAATGGGGCTCTGTCACGCTTGAACCAAGCCATATAGGTACCTCTTCGGGTCGAACCGGTGCCAGGATGTTCGTCCTGGCAGTTCGTGTGAAATGTGCAGCGCGGATAGGTTTTAGCAAAAGTAAAAACGTCTGGTACCAGAAACCTGGCTGAAAGTCAATTAGTTTGCCCGGAACGGACCCCGTCCTTCAACCCCCGCACCATGTCGGCGACCCGCTCGACCAACTCCTTGTCCCGATGCTCTTCGAACAGTTTGACAATGGCGCTTCCCACGACCACGCCGTCGGCGACAGCAGCAACACCCGCAGCCTGCTCCGGGGTGGAGATCCCGAACCCCACCGCCAGCGGCAGACGTACCTGGCGCCGTATCGCCGTTACCGACGTCGACAGGGAGTCGGCAAGGGAGGTACGGGCACCGGTCACCCCGGTGACCGAAACGTAGTAGATGAACCCGCGCCCCAGGCGGTTCACCGTCTTGATCCGGGAGGCGTCCGAGGTCGGGGTCAGGAGAAAGATCACGTCGAGGCCGGCCTGATCGGCAACCGTCTTCAGCTCGGCGGATTCCTCAGGCGGAAGGTCCACCACCAGCACGCCGTCCACACCGGCGGCAACCGCGTCGCGGCAGAACCGCTCGACCCCGTAGATGTAGATCGGGTTATAGTACCCCATGAGGAGGAGCGGCACCTGGCAGGAACCGCGCACTTCCTTTACCATGGCTAAAATTCCCGCCAGGGTGGTGCCGGCCGCCAGCGCCCGCTCGGACGCCTTCTGGATCGTGGGACCGTCGGCCATCGGATCGGAAAACGGCACCCCGAGTTCGATGAGATCGGCCCCGGCCGCGGCCATGCGGGGAATGAGCCTGGCGGTTGCCGCCAGGTCCGGGTCACCGGCAGTAATGAAGGTGATCAGGGCCTTGTCCCCGGATTTGCCCAAGCGGGCAAAGGTGTCGCCGATCCTGCTCATATGCAGCTCCTGAAGGTGGGAATTCGACCGTTTATAGCAGATGGGCGCACCTTTGTACAGGCCTACAAACGAGGAACGAGGTTAAAACGAGGAAGAACAAATCCTCGATCCTCGTTTCCGGGCATCGGGGAGGGTGACGACCTGGAGATCGCAGTGGTAGCCGTTCAGGGTGATACCGTAGGAATTGGGGTTCTGGACCGCCAGCAGGAACTCCAGATCGACCCCGCGGGTATCCAGGTTGATAATATTGGCACGCTGTACCGTCACCGTCGGTTCGGCAACGAACAGGGTACAACTGCTGAGAAACAGAGAGACAAGGGCCAGGATTCTCTTCACGTCATTGCTCCGTGCAATCAGCCGCTCGTGGCTGACCGTACCGTCACGACGGGAACTGACTGATCCCGATCACCGCCTGCCGGGGCGTCAGCGACCGCATCTCGCTCATCAGTTCGCGGTGGTACTGGCGGATGCGGACGGCATACATCCGCGCCTCGGCGCCGGTACCGCAGTAATACCGTTTGGCAAGGGCCAGATTGCCGCCCGCCATCGCCATCTTGCACGACAGTTCCCGAACCGCGGCATCGGCGCATTTCGCGTCGTCGGCCATCTCTTCGGGTGCATAGCCGTGGCTTTTTGCCCGGTGCGGCATCAGTTGCCAGACACCGAGGGCACCGCGCGGGGAAACCGATTTTCCCGCCAGACCGTGACCGCCGGTCTCGGCCAGGGCGATCTCCGCCAGGTCAAGGGGAATGAAGGTAGTGCCGAGGGTCTTCAGGTAGCAGAGTTTCGCCAGGTGCCACGCTCGTTTTTCGTCGGTCCTGCGGGCAAAGGCGGCGGCGATGGCCGGGACCTGCCGCCAACGTTCTTCCAGGGAGGTTCCTTTTTCCATGTTGTGCAGCTCACCCCGGTCCAATTCGACGCCTGCGCCGTCCGTCGGTCTCGAATCCTGACGCACATAGGCCTGATTGGTGGAAACAACGATCAGGGAGAGCAATCCTGCAATAATGAGAGCTATTCGCATAAGTAATAAAGGGGAAGTGGTATCGGCTTTGCCGGATGGGTATAAGCGCCCGCTCCATGACTCCGGAGGCTCCGGCGGGAAACTCCTTTCTCAGTGAATTTAAATGGTTAACTAAAATTGGTCGTAAAACACCAAAAGGCCCTCGAAAGGGCCTTTTTCCTCATGGCGTCTGCCGCCAGATGGTGACGTTCTATACTTTAAAAAACACTGTTTGTCAACAGAAAAAATGTGTTTATATTTAAATTACAGCTACTTACACAGCAATAGAGACTAGTCTAATTAATTATTATTCATGAATTACAGAGTTACCCCCATGGCCTCGGCAACCGTATGGATGTCCTTGTCGCCCCGTCCGGAAAGGCAGACCACGATGCTCTGCTCTTTGCCCAAGGTCGGGGCCAGCTTCAGGACATGGGCAATGGCATGGGCCGACTCCAGGGCCGGAAGAATCCCCTCTTCCCGGGTCAGGGTCTGGAATCCCTCCATTGCCTCGTCGTCGGAGATCGGGACATAGTCGGCCCGCCCGCTCTCCTTGAGCCAGGCATGCTCGGGGCCGACCCCGGGATAATCCAGCCCGGCCGAAATGGAGTGGGCATGGCTGATCTGGCCGTCGTCGTCCTGCAGCAGATAGGTCCGGTTGCCGTGGAGGACGCCGACATTCCCTGCACAGAGAGGGGCCGCGTGCTTACCGCTGCCGATGCCGTAACCTGACGCCTCCACGCCGACCATCCGCACCTCCCGATCGTTGAGGAACGGATAGAACAGTCCCATGGCATTGCTCCCGCCGCCGACCGCCGCCACCAGGACATCGGGAAGCCGCCCCTCTGCCTTCAGATGCTGGGACCGCGCCTCACGGCCGATGATTGACTGGAAGTCCCGCACCATCATCGGATAGGGATGGGGCCCGGCCACGGTGCCGATGACGTAGAAGGTGTCAGCGACATAGGTGGTCCAGTTGCGCATCGCCTCGTTCATGGCATCCTTGAGGGTGGCGGTGCCGGAGTTGACCGGGGTCACCGTGGCACCCAGGAGCTTCATCCGGAAGACGTTGAGGGACTGGCGGTGGATATCCTCCTCCCCCATGAAGACCTCGCACTCCATGCCGAACAGGGCGGCAATGGTGGCGGTCGCCACGCCGTGCTGGCCGGCACCGGTCTCGGCGATCACCCGCCGCTTCCCCATCCTTTTTGCCAGGAGCCCCTGGCCGATGGTGTTGTTCACCTTGTGGGCGCCGGTGTGGTTCAGGTCCTCCCGCTTCAGATAGATCTTCGCCCCGCCGAGCTTTTTCGTCAGCTTTTCGGCAAAATAGAGGGGATTGGGGCGCCCCACGTACTGTTTCAGGTAGTAATCGAACTCGGCCTTGAACTCCCGGTCGTTCCGGTACGTGCGGTAGGCCGCTTCCAGCTCCAGCAGGGCCGGCATCAGGGTTTCGGATACGTAGCGGCCACCGAACTGGCCGAAATGTCCTTGTTTGTCAGGTAATTTCATAATGCTCCCAGGTAATTCTCACATGGATGCAGACAAGAGCGGCTTGGCCACTTGCCGGCCATTTCTTCAGCACGCGGGTCTCTGTCTGAAAAATGACGCATAGTAACAACATTACCCGCCCAAATCAAGTGCGGCAGGCCCACGTCCAGTTCGGCGCCTCAAGAACGAGTCGGGAAATCAATGGATCTCCCCTTTGCTTGGGAGGCCGTCCCATGAGATATGTGGGGTAGTGCTGCTGTTCACGGCTTTGCGGATACCCGCGTCGCAATGCGTAGTCGGTGTTTACCCTCTGGTTATCCGCCACAGAGTCAACTTAGTGTCAGTGAAGCCTCGTGCAGGCGTTTGTCCGTTGTCCATAGGGGTATTCTGGTCAGCAGGGAAGACATGAGCAAATGAATGTCTATATAACCGAGCCCTTTCCCCATGAGCCTGTGCTCGTCAATGAATTGAATTACCTCATCATCATCTGCGCAGGATGCCATAGGAAGGTCCTGAAGGAGAGAAAGTATTTCCGTTCTATTCCTGAGGTTTCCGCATGCCAGTTCACCAATAATAAATGGGTGACAAACTACCTGGCCATCAATCAAGAGTGCGTCGAGTCCGATGGTCCCGGAACGAAAATGCTCTACCCAGACCGACGTATCGACAAGAATCATGCTACAGGCCCTCTGTTCTTCTTCGGGGAATCATTTCCAAATTCTTTTCAGTCCCTCCCAATCCGGCAAGTCGCTTCGAGCTTTCCCTGGCAATAAGTGCTTGCAGCCCGAGCCTGACAAGGGATGTCTTTTCCGTTATGCCAGTCAATTTAGCAGCTTTTTCAATCAAGTTATCTTCGATATTGAGTGTAGTTCTCACGGAGACCCCCTTGTATGCATATACTATATGCCTTAATATGCATAAGCCATATGCACATGTCAATCTGTTCCATAATTTTTCACTGAGATGAAAGGAAGCTCAGGGGGACAAAGCTCAACAATTCGCGCTGTCAAATGAGGGGATCTGACCCTTTTGTCCTCTTCCGGAGCTTTCCGTTTCGCCAAGGCGTTTCCTCAGTGGGGCCAGGTTTCCAGACGGGTCAGCCAGTCGTTGAAGTGGGGACATTCGGCGCGAATAGAATCGACACCAATTTCGATAGCCGCCAACGCGCCGAGAAGAGGTTTTTCATAGCCGGGAACAAGGCCTTCAACCCTCTTGGACGGCGCTGTTTCTGGGGAGTCGTTGATCTCTTCCGGAGTGGCAAACTGATCACGGATCGCCTGAAACTGCGTAGCAAGATCCGGTCTGCCGATTCCCCTGCCAAAGCGTTCGCAATTGCTGAATAGCAGGCCTTCGAACTCGTGCATCATGACAAATGGAATGAATCGGACGGGATAGAAACTGTCGCCAATCTCTTGAGACAAGTCTGCAGTGAGGGCGTTTTCAACTGTCGCGGCTTTTTGCTCAAACGCCAGGGCACCGGTCAGCGCCCGTCCTGGCCATGCTCTGTCGCCGGTCTGGGGCAACGCATAGTAATCTACCATTGTTGTCGAAAGGCTTTCAGCATCTTCTTTCAGGTGCTTGATAATATCTTTGCGTACAGAGCCCCATGCCCTGATGCCGCCGCGTCGGTCCCGCTGGCGGGCATTGCCAACCAAGCGAGCGCTTACCCTGGTGTAGCCGTGCCGGTACAGATGAGGTGCCAACACCTCATTGACAAACTCTTCTTCGGTCTCGCCCTCGACATGGATGAGCAGCCTGGACATTGTTAGCCGCCCCCCGGTCGTCCGCCGAATTCGTTCTTTTCCCAGAGCTGCCCGAGGCTGTAATCCTCCAACCAACCGGAAAGTGTTCCCGAATCGAGGCGGGTAAACTGGGTGCTTCCATCCACACGGTCGGCAACCAGTACGTCTTCAGGCTGAAAATGATCGAGGAGAAGAGGCGACTGGGTCGAAAGGATTACCTGGGTTGTCACCGACGCCTGTTTGACCAGAGATGCCAGCTTCGTGATGGCAGCGGGATGAAGCCCCAATTCGGGCTCATCCACCAGAATGATGGAAGGGCGAAGATTTTCGGGCTGCAAGAAGAGGGTCGCCAAGGCAATGAAACGGATCGTCCCATCCGACAGACTGGAAGCGCCAAAATATTGGTCGGAGTTCTTATGTCGCCATTCCAGACGGATCGACTCCTCGTTCAATGGATCGGGTCGAAGCTGGAAGTCATCGAAGAACGGCGTAACCCGCTGTACTGTGCGGCGGATCAGGCTGTAGGATTCCGGATATTTTTGCTGGAGCAGATAGAGAAAAGCTGGCAGATTCGAACCATCTGCTCGCAGGTAAGCATTGTCGTTTAACTTGGCAGTCTTACGCAGTGGAGATGTGGCGCTAGTGTCATGAACATGATACAGACGCCATCTACCTAATCTGGCACGAACCCAATCGGCTGTCTTTTTTAGATTGGAGTCGCTTATGCCGGCTTCACGACCGCTTTCACGCGACGCGAGTCCTTCGCTATAAGGACGGGGACATCGTTTGTCCCAGAAGTAAACGAGTTCGATGGCAGGATAAAGGCTGTCATCTGACGTTGGTTGAAGAATCAACTGATACTGATTAACCTCTTCACGGAATGAAACGAGAATCTGTAATTGTGGCGTTACCTTTGAGCCGAAGTGCAGGATGTTTTCTGCACCGCTGGCTTTGCGTACATACTCATTTAACCGGCCTTCCTTGATTTCGTGTAGAAAGGAAAACACGCCGATGAAGTTGGACTTTCCCGAGCCGTTCGGCCCGATAATCACATTTATCGGGCGCAGCACGAGTTTTTCTATCGAGGCAATACTCTTGAAACCCTTGACGGTTATGTAATCAAGTTCCGGTGCGCTCATGGTAGGCAACATACCCTATTTACAGTGAAATGTCATTCATTTCTCAGCCGTTGCAGGCCGTGCTCCGTCACCCGCCGCTGGCCGGCAACGCACTCGTGGATGAGGGATTTGCGGTAGGCGAGGAGGGTAGAGATTTGCTGGTTGAGGTTACTCCACAGCTCTCTGAGATGCCCCAACTGGTCGTCAAGGTATGGTCAGCGCTTCAACGAACCGAGAAAATTTATATTCATCCAAGAACCGCCCATAATAAATCCCACATCCTGAATCCCCGGCAGGGACATCCCGACGGCTTCTACGACCCTTTCCGCCCCGTCATGACCCCCGCCAGCAACTGCCCGAACCCGGAGAGCAGATTGGTGAGCACCTCCACTCACATGCAAAAAAAGGGGATGGAAATCATTCCGTCCCCTTCCCCGATTCATCGCTTCAGTCCTGCGTGCCTACAACCCCTTCGCCCGGCTGATGAACTCCCGCACCTTGTCGCGGTCCTTCTTCCCCGGCGCCGCTTCCACGCCGCTGGAGACATCCACGGCATACGGTTTCACCTGTTCCACCGCGCCGCGGACATTGTCCGGGGTGAGCCCGCCGGCCAGGATCAGCCGGCCACACTCCGCAGCATCTTTGGCCAGTCCCCAGTTGAACGTCTCGCCAGTGCCGCCCGGTGCTGCGGGCGACCAGGCGTCCAAGAGAATGCCGGCCACGCGGTACCGTTGCAGGGAGACGAGACTCGCGGCGTCCTTCACCCGGAATGCCTTGATCACCCGGCGCCGGATCTCCGGACAGTAATCCGGCTCCTCGTCACCGTGGAGCTGAATGACATCCAGACCGCAGAAGTCGGCGGTCCAGTTGACCCGCTCGGCCTCTTCGTTCACGAACAGGCCTACGGTCTGGACGAACGGCGGGAGCTTGGCGATGATCGCCGACGCCTGCATCGGGTTCACGTTGCGGGGGGACTGTTCAAAAAAAACGAAGCCGAGGGCATCGGCGCCGGCGTCAACCGCCGCCAAAGCATCGTCCAGGTTCGTTATGCCGCAGATCTTGACTCTTGTCATGGGAATCTCGTAGGGGTGGGGTCACCCCGCCCGGGCAGGGAAGCCCTGCCCCTACAGATTGATCTTCGGTAGCCGCTCCAGCGCCTTCTTCACCATCTCGTCCGGATACTCGTAATCTTCCAGGTTGCCGGAGAGATAGGCGTCGTAGGCCGCCATGTCCAACTGGCCGTGGCCGGACAGGCCGAAGAGGATGGTCCGCTCCTTCCCCTCCTCCTTGGCCAGCACCGCCTCGTCAATGGCGGCCCGTACCGCGTGGGACGACTCGGGAGCAGGCACGATCCCTTCCGAGCGGGCAAACAGTACCGCCCCCTCGAAACAGGCGTTCTGCTTGTAGGCCTTGGCCTCGATCTGGCCGGCGTGGTAGAGCTGGGATACCAGCGGCGACTCGCCGTGGTAGCGCAGGCCCCCGGCGTGGATGCCGGGCGGCATGAAGTCATGGCCAAGGGTGTACATCATGGCGATAGGGGCCACCTGGGCCGTGTCACCATAGTCGAAGGCGTAGACCCCCTTGGTCAGGGTCGGGCAGGAGGCCGGCTCCACGGCCAGACAGCGGACCTGCCGGCCGTTTGCCCGCTCGGCCAGGAACGGGAAGGCCAGGCCGGCAAAGTTGGAGCCGCCGCCGCAGCAGGCGATCACCACGTCCGGCTCGTCGCCGGCAATCTTCAACTGCTCCTTCGCCTCCAGGCCGATGACGGTCTGGTGCAGGCAGACATGGTTCAGGACGCTCCCCAGGGCGTAGTTGGTGTCGTCATGGGTGGCAGCGTCCTCCACCGCCTCGGAGATGGCGATCCCGAGAGAACCGGGGCAGTCCGGGTCATGGGCCAGGATCGACCGGCCGGAGTTGGTGAACTCGGACGGCGACGGGATGACGTTCGCCCCCCAGAGCTGCATCATGCTCTTTCGGTACGGCTTCTGCTGGCAGGAGACCTTGACCATGTAGATGGTGCACTCCAGACCGAACATGGAGCAGGCCAGGGCCAGGGAGCTCCCCCACTGGCCGGCGCCGGTCTCGGTGGCCAGGCGCCGGATGCCGGCCTGCTTGTTGTACCAGGCCTGGGGGATGGCAGAGTTGGGCTTGTGGGAACCGGCCGGCGATACCCCCTCGTACTTGTAGTAAATCTTGGCCGGGGTCCCTAACGCCTGCTCCAGCCGGCGCGCCCGGTAGAGGGGCGACGGCCGCCAGAGGCGGTAGATCTCCCGGACGGCATCGGGAATGTCGATCCAGCGCTGGTTCGACATCTCCTGCTCGATCAGGGCCATGGGGAAGATGGCCAGCATGTCGTCCGGCGTCACCGGCTGCAGGGTCCGGGGGTTGATGACCGGCGCCAGCGGCCCGGGCATGTCAGGGATGATGTTGTACCACTGCCGGGGAATCTGGTCCTCATTGAGCAGAATCTTGGTGTTCATGGCCACTCCTTGCGTTGATAGAAACCCGATCACCACGAAGACACGAAGGGCACAAAGAAAGACAGAACATAAGTACCGGAATGAACTTACCCGGAACCAGCTTTTGCAGTTCTTCGTGTCCTTTGTGCCCTTAGTGGTAAATAAAGACTACCCCAAGAGTTCCCGCAGCTTGGCGCCGATGTCCGCTTCGCGCATCAGCGACTCGCCCACCAGAAACGCCCTGGCCCCGGCGTCTTGCAGCCGCTCCACGTCTGCCCGGCAGTTGATGCCGCTTTCGGCCACGATGAACCGGTCGGCCGGGACCTGCGGCGCCAGCCGTTCGGTGGTGGAAAGGTCGGTGACAAAGGTGTGCAGGCTCCGGTTGTTGATGCCGATCAGCCCGCAGTCGGTCTCAAGGGCCATCTCCAGTTCCCGCTCGTCGTGGACCTCCAGGAGGACGTCAAGGTGCAGCTCACGGGCCTGGGCCGCCAGGTCCCGCAGCTGCGACAGCTCCAGCATGGCGGCAATGAGCAGGATCGCATCCGCCCCGCCGGCAGCAGCCTCGAAGACCTGGTAGGGATCGAACAGGAAGTCCTTGCGCAGGAGCGGCAGTCCCACCTGTTCCCGGATCAGGTCGAGGTAGCGGAGATGCCCCAGGAAGAACCGCTCGTCGGTCAGGACCGACAGGCAGGTGGCGCCGTGTGCCTGATAGGTGGCGGCAATCTCCAGCGGATCGAAGTCCGGCCGGATCAACCCTTTGCTGGGGGACCCCTTCTTAACCTCGGCAATGACGGCGGTCCAGTCGGAATCGGCGGCATCGCGAAGTGCCCGGGCAAAGCCGCGTGGCTGGTCCTCACGGTCGGCGAGCCGCGACTTCAGTTCCGAGAGCGGCCGGGCCGCACGGGCGGCAGCCACCTCCTGCCGCTTGTGTTCAACGATCTTGTGCAGAATATCCGGGACCTGGCTCATTGACTGATTCAACCCTTTCCTTTTCGAAAATCTCCCACCAGTTCAGGCTCAATTCCGGCAGCACCAGCAGGGACATGGTCTCCTGCCAGCCGAACACCTCTTCGGCGCCATACCGGACATCAAGCAGGGAATAGCGCTCAATCACCTCGTTCAGGGGATCAACCAGAATATATTCCCGCACCCCGAACCGCTCGTACAGCCCCCTCTTCTCCCGCCGGTCCTTCAGGCTCGTCGACGGCGAGAGGATCTCCACGACCAGGTCGGGCGCCCCCCGGATATTCAGTTCCGTTATCTTGTTCCGATTGCAGACGACAAGGAGGTCGGGCTGGACCACGTTATGCTCGTCGAAGACCACGTCAGTCGGCGCCATGAAAGAAACGCACGACTTACCGGCCAGATGTAAAGCAACTTTCAGGTGCAAGTTGCCAAGTATCCTCTGGTGAATTATCCGGGGCGCCGGAGTCATGTTGTACGGGACGCCATCGATCAGTTCCCAGCGCTGATTGTCGTCCCAGGTGAGATATTCGGCATAGGTGAATCGCTTCTCCAGCTTCTCCGCTGTCGGCGTCATGGCCCCTCCCGGTCACCCCTTGGCGATCTGCACCAACTGCTCCAGCTTACGAAGCGCTGCGCCGGAATCGATCGCCTCGGCGGCCAGCCTGAGCCCTTCCGCCAGGTCAGCGGCCCTGCCGGCGGCTACCAGGCCGTACGCGGCGTTCAGCAGCACGATATTGCGCCGCGGCCCCTTTTCTCCCTGCAGGACGTTGCGGACGATGACCGCATTTCCCTTGGCATCGCCGCCGCGCAGATCGTCCATGGTGCAGGAGGCAAAGCCGAAATCCTCGGGCCGGATCGTGGTGACCGTAACCCCTTGCTGCGTCACCTCGGCGATACGGGTCGGGCCGGTCATGGTGACTTCGTCCATCCCGTCGAGCCCGTGGACGACGAAGCCGCGCCGGCACCCCAGGTTGCGGAGCACATGGGCCAGGGATTCCACCAACTCCTCCCGGTAGACCCCCATCACCTGGCAGTCGGCGCCGGCCGGGTTGGTCAGGGGGCCGAGGATGTTGAAGATGGTCCGGATGCCGATCTCCCGGCGCGGCCCGATGGCATGTTTCATGGCGCCGTGCAGGGCCGGGGCGAAGAGAAAGCCGATACCGGCCTCGGCAATGCAGCGCTCCACCGTCTCCGGGGTCACATCCAGGCTGACCCCCAGCGCCTCCAGGACATCGGCGCTGCCGCAGGCCGACGAGACCGCGCGGTTGCCATGCTTGGCCACCTTCACCCCGCAGGCGGCCACCACGAAGGTGACCGTGGTGGAGACATTGAAGGTGTTGGTGCCGTCGCCGCCGGTACCGACCACGTCCAGAATGGTCTCCAGGTCGATATTGATGTCGTCCCGGTCGATGTCCAGCACGTCCCGGCCGACCCGGATGGGGGTGGCCCGCTCCCGCATGACCCTGGCCGCGCCGGTGATCTCGGCAACCGTTTCCCCCTTCATCCTGAGCGCCGTAATGAAGGAGCCGATCTGGGCCTGTGTGGCCCCGCCGGACATGATCTGGTCCATGACCTCGATCATCTCCCCCTCGGTCAGGTCCTGCCGCTCGACAACCTTTGCAATTGCTTTCCTGATCATCGTCTGTCCCCTGTAGGGGCGCGGTTGTCGCGCCCCGGGCGGGGAGACCCCGCCCCTACGATTATTTCGTCATTTCCAGGAAGTTACGCAGGATCTCCATCCCGCCTTCCGTCAGGATCGATTCCGGATGGAACTGGACCCCCCAGAGCGGCAGTTCCGTATGACGGAGCCCCATGACCTCCCCCTCCTCGACCCAGGCCGTGACCTCCAGACAGGACGGGAGGGATGCCCGCTCCACCACCAGCGAGTGGTAACGGGTGGCGTCAAACGGATTGGGGAGGCCGGCAAACAGTTCGCGGCCATCGTGATGGATCGGCGACGTCTTGCCGTGCATGAGGGTGGAACTCCTGACGACCTTGCCACCAAAGGCGGCGCCGATGGACTGGTGCCCCAGGCAGACGCCGAGCAACGGAATCTTCCCGGCAAAGTGCCGGATGGCGGCCACCGAAATCCCCGCCTCTTCGGGCGAACAGGGGCCGGGCGAAATAACGAGGCGCTGGGGCGCCAGCCGTTCGATCTCCTCCAGCGAGATCCGGTCGTTGCGGTACACCTGGACCTCTTCACCCAGTTCGCCGAAATACTGGACAATGTTGTAGGTGAAGGAATCGTAGTTGTCGATCATCAAAAGCATGTGTCAATGCTCCGCATTTCCAGGAACGAGGAACAGGGATAAAGGTTAGCGGGGACAAAAACCTCGCGCCTCGTCCCTCGGTCCTCAAACCTTCTTTTTCAGTCGAGCCCCTTTTCAACGGCTTCTATCGCCTTCACCACACCCATCGCCTTGTTCCTGGTCTCCTGATATTCGGCCGCGGGCACCGAGTCGGCCACGATGCCGGCGCCGGCCTGAAGATGGACCTTGCCGTCACGTACCACCAGGGTGCGGATGACGATGGCCAGATCCATGTTGCCGGAAAAGGAGAAGTAGCCGACCGCGCCGCCGTATATCTCCCGCCGGCACGGCTCCAGTTCATCGATGATCTCCATGGCCCGGACCTTGGGTGCGCCGGAAAGGGTGCCGGCCGGAAACGTCGCCCGGACCAGGGAGTAGGCGTCCTGGCCGGCGGCAAGCTCACCCTGCACGTTGGAGACGATATGCATGACGTGGGAATACCGCTCCACCGTCATCAGCTCAGAAACCCTGACCGAGCCGGTCTGACAGACCCTTCCCAGATCGTTTCGCCCCAGGTCCACGAGCATGACATGCTCGGCCCGCTCTTTCGGGTCGGCCAGGAGCTCTTCCTCCAGCTGCAGGTCCTCATCCGGCGTGCGGCCGCGGGGACGGGTGCCGGCGATGGGTCGGAGTTCCACCTTTGTCCCCTCCTTCCGGACCATGACCTCCGGGGATGCCCCCACCACGATGGTGTCGTCAAGGCGGAGGAAAAACATGTACGGCGAGGGGTTCATGGTGCGGAGCATCCGGTAGATGTCGAACGGATCGACGGTAAGATCGCCGGAGAAGCGCTGGGAGAGCACCACCTGGATGACGTCGCCGCTTCGCACGTATTCCTTGGCCCGCTCCACGGCCGCCTCGTACTCTTCCGGCGCCATGTTGGCCTGCCATGAGAGACCCTGCGGCTTCGGCCCGGCGGGCAGCGGCGGCAGCGGCCCCTTCAGCTTGGCGATCAGGGCGTCAATGGCCGTTGTCGCGGCGGCGTAGGCCTCGGCCGGGGTCTGACTGCCGTCCAGATGGGCGTTGGATACCACCTGGATCTTCTGGCGGACGTTGTCGAAGATGACAATGGTATCGGTAATGAGGAAATAGCTGTCCCAGGCGCCGATGAAGGCAGGCTTGTCGTTCTCCAGCCGCTCGAAGAAGCGGACCATGTCGTAGCCCAGGTAGCCGACGGCCCCGCCGAAGAAGCGGGGGATGCCGGCAATCTCCACCGGCTGGAAACGGGCCATATGATCCCGGATATAGCCGAGCGGGTCGTCGGTCTCGACCCGGCGCGGTTCCTGGCCGGCTTCGAGGAGCTCAACGAGGCGCCCCCTGGACCGGATGACCGTTGCCGGTCCGGCACCCAGAAAGGTGTAGCGGCCCCATTTTTCTCCACCCTCGATACTTTCCAGCAGGAAGGCGTAACGGCCGTCATCGATCTTGCGAAAGGCGGTGACCGGGGTATCCATGTCGGCCATGATTTCGCGGCAGACCGGGATCAGGTTCCCCTGGCCGGCCAAGGTCGTAAAACTGTTCAGGTCGGGGAAATACATCGTAACTCCGCTCTCGTGAACTAAGGTAACTAGTAACTATCACAGGGAGCCCGGCTTCTGCAAACCTATTTCATCCCTGCACGACAAAGAACAGACTGCTGTTGCGACGCAGAAGCATATAGTGAATCAAAAAACGGCTTTTAGGTCCACGAACGACACGAAAAGACACGAAAACATAAAGCATTACAGCAGATCAGCAATTCACCGAACAGGTTGTACCATGAAGTTTCATATTTCACTGATTTTATTCGTGTTTTTCGTGCGTTTCGTGGACAACTGCTTTTCCCAGGATAGTGAACCTGAAAACGGCAGTTGAAGGTGTCCAGAGAGAGCGACTTTCCCCGAAGCGTTGTGGCTCTAGGCGAAATGGAGCGTTAAGCAGCCGGATTGTCTGAACCCGAAGGGTGAGTTTCCGGCTGTAGCGTAACGAGCCATAGAGCCACAGCTGAAGGGGAATCGGAGCGAACGTGGACGCCTTCAACTGCCGAATCTAGGGTGAATCATGTTTACGGGTGGCACTATGATCTCCTTGTCATTATACTTTGACGTGAAAGGGCCAGACCATGACGATTCCCTCCTACCCGGAGCGCCGCCCCCTGACGCTGACCGACAAGCCGCTTCTGGACGGGCTCTTCGCCCGGCTTCAGCCACAGGTCTCCGAATGCACCTTTGCCGGACTCTACCTTTTCCGGCAGCCCCACGACTACCATCTCACCCTCGTTGGCAATGCCCTGGTGGTGCTGGGCCGGGGATATGACGGCGAACCGTACTTCCTCCCCCCGCTCTCGGGCGGCATTACCGATGCCACCCGGACCCTGCTGGCCCGCGGGAAAACCCTGTATGGCGCCGACGAACAGTTCGTGAAGCGTTACTTGGCCGATGTCACCGTACGGATCAGCGAAGACCGCGACAACTTCGATTATCTCTACCAGCGACAGGAACTGGCCGAGCTCCCGGGCAACCGGTATCACAAAAAGAAAAACCGGATCAATTACTTCACGAGTCGGCACAGTCATGCGGTCGAACGGTTCGCGCCGGCCCACCGGGAAGAGAGCCGGCTCCTGCTTGACGTCTGGCTGGCATCTCGATCAGACGAAGAGCAACGGACCCTGGTGCCGGAAACCGCGGCAACCGCCGAGGCATTGGAACTCTTCGAAGAATTGGATCTGCAGGGGGTGGTGGTACTGGTAAACGGCGAGGTAAAGGCCTTTGCCCTGGGGGAGCGCTTGAACGCTCAAACCGCTGTCTGTCACTTCGAGAAGGCGGACCCGTTCATGGAAGGGCTGTCCCAACTGGTCAACCGTGAATTCAGCCGTCTCCTCTTCTCTGACTGCCGCTTCATCAACCGGGAGCAGGACCTGGGCGAACCGGGGCTACGGGCGGCAAAACTCTCCTACCATCCGGTCGGCTTTGTCCGGAAATACCGGGTACGGGCAGGCTGACGTCCCCTCTCCGGCCCGGCCGTACTCAGGATTCTGACTTCGAGCCCCCGGAAAGAGTGAACGAAAACTTCGCGCCCTCCCCGACGGCCCCTTCGGCCCATATCCGGCCACCGTGCCGCAGAATGATCCGCTTGACCGATGCCAGGCCGACACCGGTCCCCTCGAACTCAACACCGTGGAGCCTCTGGAATGGCGTGAACAGCTTGTGCATATAGGTCATGTCAAACCCCACGCCGTTGTCCCGGACGAAAATGACCGTCTCGCCATCCCGCGCCTCGGTGCCAAACACGATCTCGGCACACTCTTTGCCGGAACTGTACTTCCAGGCATTCCCCATCAGGTTCTGGAGCACCAGCCGGAGCAGACGGGGATCACCGGTCACGGTAACGTCCTCTGCAATCGTACAGTGCACCTGCCGCTCGGGTGAGGATTCCCGCAACTCCTGGCAGATAGCCTCCGCCAGGGCACTCAGGTTGACTGCCTCCCAGTGCATCTCCTGGCGGGAAAAGCGGGAAAGCTCCAGAAGATCGTCAATCAGAATTCCCATCCGGTCAGAGGCGTCATAGATTCTTGTCAGATACTGTTGCGCCTCCAGGGGGACCTGGTCGCCGAAATCCTCCGCCAGGATCTTACTGAAGCCGCTCATATGGCGCAGCGGCGCCCGAAGATCGTGGGAAACAGAGTAACAGAACGACTCCAGTTCGCGGTTGGCGGTCTCCAACTGCAGTGTCCGTTCTCCCACCCGTTTCTCCAGTTCGCTGTTCAGACGGCTGATCTCTGCCTCCACCCGCTTCCGGTCGGTGATATCCCTCACCAGTTCGATGCCTGCCACGACCGTTCCGTTCCCGTCCCGCAGTGGTGATGCCGTGATCTCGAAATAGCGGTCGCCGTCCGCCATTGGCACCGTCCGCAGCACCTGGTGGACCTGGCCGTCCCCATAGGCAAGCCGTACCGGACAGCCGTCGCAAATGGTGCCTCGCTTCTCGTACACCTGATAGCACAGCCCGCCATCGGCATCGCCGACCATTCGGCGGTGGGTATCGTTCTGGAAGAGGACATGGTACTCCAGGTCCTGGATGGAGAGGCCGTCCCCCATACAGGCAAATATCGTCTCCAGCTTGTTCTTCTCTGCCAGCAGCTGGTCCTGAGAGTTCACATATTCATCCACCTGCTGCCGCAACTCCTCCTCAACGGCCGCCATTTCCTCGTTACGATCCTGAAGCTGCCGTTCCCGGTCTCGGACAGCAAGGGCCATTGCCTGGAAATGGTCGTTCAAGCGACCGATCTCCCGATACGTTGACTTCGGCAGTTCGATATCGTAGCTGCCAGCCGCCAGCCGACTACTGGTCTCCACCAGGAGCTGCACCGGCCTCGTTACGCGATGAACAAACTTTGCGCCAAGGAGCATGGCAACAGTTCCGGCCGCTACCATCAGGAGGAAGTTGCGCAGGAGCAGTCTGTTGGACTCCGCCACGATGAGCTCTTCCGAGAATCCGGCCCGCACGTAAAAATATGGCTCGGAACGGGGAGAGAGCCTCAGACGTTTGAAGGCATGGAACCCCTTTGCCCCGGTCTCGTCAGTACTGAAAAACGTATCCTCATCCTGTGGCGATTCTTTCATCTTCCCGAACAGTTGCGGGGCGTCGGGCCTGCCCACGGCATTGCCCCCCGAACCTGACTGGAACAGGACTGTTCCCTGGTGATCGGTAACGACCAGGTGCACCCCTTTCGCCCACTCCTGTTTTCTCAACAGCTCTGAAAAGCGGTCGAGTTCATAGCCGGCCTGCAGTATCGCAGACACCTCCCCGGACGACGTGAGTACCGGAAGGGCGTAATTTATGATCGGTTTTCCGGTTGCCCGGCTGACGTTGTATTCGCCGACGGAAAAGCTCTTGCTTGCCATGGCATCGCGAAAGTATTTGCGATCAACAGCCGAAATCGTGGTGGGAGACGGCCTGGACGCTGCAAACGCTAACCCGTCCGTACCAAAGGCCAGCAACGACGTATAGTTGGGATTCCTTTCGACGATGCTCCTGAAAATACGGTTGCAGAGCTGTACATTTCGTGTCTGCACTTCCGGGATTTCGACAAGGGTGGTCAGCATGCTGCGGGTCCCCTTGACGGAGCTTTCCAGAGAAAGCGCTTCCTGGTGGACGGTGGCGAGGGCGTTACGCTTCGCATCCCGAAGCGCATCGCGCTGCATTTCCACGCCGGTATAGAGGATGATCCCAAGGGCCGGCAGCACTGCCACCAGCACCATGATCATCAGGTGGGCGCGTATTGAAGTGGTGCGGATATGTATTTTGGTCGTCATGAAGGTGATCCCGACTGGTTAAGCCGCTTTGCAACGGCCTCAACAACAAGTATCTGCCCGCAGCGTGGCATTATGACTCATTTCGGCAAAATGTGTACAAAAGTTGAAACGATCCGGTTTTTTTCCGCATCAATCAGGACAGTAGCCTCAATTGGGTAACAGGCCCCATCAAGAGCCATGTTTTCAGCATGTTACCGAAAGAGACCATCTCCAGCCCCCAATCCTGCCGCAGAAAAATGATCCGGTCCCTTGCTTTTCCCGTCAGTAATGATTAGTTTCGTTCCTGAAATAAACCAAAGGAGAGTCGATACACCATGTCCAAAACCACCAAGCAGTTCCAGACCGAGGTCCAGCAGCTTCTCGACCTGGTCATCCACTCCCTCTACTCCAACAAGGACATCTTCCTCAGGGAACTGGTCTCCAACGCATCCGACGCCATCGACAAGGCCCGCTTCGAGGCCCACTCCAATGAGGCCATCCTGGAAGGCAACAGCGACTGGCAGATCAAGATCATCCCCGACAAGGCCGCCGGCACCCTCACCATCAGGGACAACGGCATCGGCATGGCGCCGGCCGAGGTCGAGGAGAACATCGGCACCATCGCCCGCTCCGGCACCAAGGCCTTCATGGAGGCACTGAAGGAAGCCAGGGCTACGGACAACCCGGAACTGATCGGCCAGTTCGGGGTCGGCTTCTACTCCTCCTTCATGGTTGCCGACAAGGTTACCCTCACCACCCGCCGGGCCGGCGACCCCAAGGCCGGCTGCCGCTGGGAGTCGACCGGCGACGGCACCTATACCGTCGAGGATTGCGAAAAAGAGAGCCGCGGCACCGAGATCGTCCTGCATCTGAAAGAAGAGACCCGGGATTACCTGGATGAGTGGAAGATCCGCGGCATCATCAAGAAATACTCCGACTACGTCCAGTATCCCATCGTCATGGACATCACCCGGAAGGAGCCGGCCACCGGGCTCGACGGCAACGTCATCGAGGGTGGGGGCGAGATCGAGAAGATCACCGAAGAAACCCTCAACTCCATGAAAGCGATCTGGACCCGTCCCAAGAGCGAGGTCACCGAAGAGGAGTACACCGAGTTCTACAAGCATATCTCCCACGACTTCGAAAAACCGTTCCGGACCATCCACTACTCCGCCGAAGGGACCAGCGAGTTCAAGGCCATCCTCTTCCTCCCGGCGAAAAAACCGTTCGACCTGTTCATGCCGGAGCGGAAAAAGGGGGTCCATCTCTACGTGAAGCGGGTCTTCATCACCGACCACTGCGATGCCCTGCTGCCCGATTACCTCCGCTTCGTCCGCGGAGTGGTCGATTCCAGCGACCTGCCGCTCAACGTCTCCCGCGAGATCCTGCAGGAGGACGTGCAGATCAAGCGGATCCAGAAAAACCTGGTGGGAAAGGTCCTGTCCACCCTGGCCGAGGTCAAGGAAAAGGAGGCCGACGAGTACCGGCAGTTTTACCGGGAGTTCGGCCCGGTCCTGAAGGAAGGGCTCCATTTCGACTTTGCCAACAAGGATAAGCTCCAGGACCTGGTCCTGTTCGAGAGTTCGACCGCCGGGGCCGGAACGCTGGTCTCCCTCAAGGAGTACGTCGGGCGGATGCCGGAGGGGCAGAAGGACATCTACTTCATCACCGGCACCAGCCGGGCGCTGGTGGAGCACTCGCCGCACCTGGAAATCTTCCGCAAGAAGGGGTACGAGGTCCTGTTCCTGACCGATCCGGTGGACGAGTGGGTAGTCCAGACGCTGACGGAATATGACGGGAAAAAGCTGCACGCGGTCGACCGGGGCGACCTGGAGCTGGCCGGCGAGGACGAGAAGAAGGAAGAGGAGTCCCGCAGGGAAGAAGCGAAGAAACAGTACCAGGGGCTCCTGGACTGCATCACCGAGAACCTGAAGGAGCGGGTCAAGGAGGTCCGCTTCTCCAGCCGCCTGACCGACAGCGCCTGCTGTCTGGTGGCCGACGAGTATGGCCTGAACGCCAACATGGAGCGGATCATGAAGGCCATGGGTCAGGATGTCCCGGAAAGCAAGCGGGTTCTGGAGCTGAACCCGGACCACCCCCTGCTGCAGGTCCTGGGGAGCATGTACGAGCAGGACAAGGCCAATCCGCGCCTTGCCGACTACTGCGAACTGTTGCTGGACCAGGCGCTCCTCACCGAAGGGTCGCCCATCGCCGACCCGCTCCGGTTCACGAAACTGGTGAGCGAGCTGATGGTCAGCGCCGGCACGGGGAAAACAGCGTAGATGTCGTAAGGGACCAGCAAAATTAGGTTGTTATCAAATCGTAACAGAGCAAAAACTTGACTTTGACGACCGGAGGGGCTACAGTACGTCCTCATTAAACACAAATAGTGCGTGACAGGCAGCAGTCCAACCGCGCACCGTTTTGATAGACGATACTACTAAACCATCCGCGAGGATGGGGCGGAAAGCCCATAGGGTCTCACCGAGACAGCCGGGTCGCCGAACTATCTTGATCGATAGTACTGCGACCCGGCTTTTTTGTTTTCCGGGACCGCTGAAAGAATGAACCATCAGGAGGAATCACCATGAAACTGAACGATAAGATCAAGGAGATGGCGGTATTCATCGAATTTCTCGCCGGCTCGGGCCTTGCCATCTTCTTCCACCTGGTACTCGACAACCCGATGGCAGCCTATGTCATCTTCGGCATCGGCAGCCTGCTCTCCCTGGCCACCTACCTGCTCCGGGAGGATCTGGCCACGACCCGCGTTGAACTGACAACCGAGTACCGCCAGGCCCACGAGATCACCTTCGCCCTGGCCGGCATCGTCGACCCGGAGTGCCGGGTGCGTGCCCAGGAACTCCTTGCCGGGGCCAAGCGGACACTGACCCTCCTCCAGCAGGGGTTCATCCCGCTGGACGAAACGGAATTCTACCTGGAAGGGGCACGGTGCGCCGACTGTGCGACCCACAGGATCAAGGCCGTCGACCCCCTGACGGCCGGCTGGAGTTCCCGGGGCGCCATGGTCAACTTTTTCCAGGCCAACCTCAGGGCGCTTGAGCGGGGAGTGGCCATCACCCGTGTCTTCGTGGTCACCCCCGAGGAGTTGGCCGACCCGGAGGTACAGAAGGTGCTGGCAACCCATCTGGGACACGGTATCGATGTGCGCGTCGCCTTCCGCGGCGAACTGCCACAAGCGAGCGAGATCAGCGGCCGCGACACCAACAGCCCCATCGACTTTGCCATCTACGACGACCAGATAGCGACCGAGGTCTTTCCCCAGACCGGCAGGTACTACGGCCGCAAGACCACGCAGCCGACCGAGGTGGATCGTTACCGGCGGCTCTTCGAGCTGGTCGAGCACAGCGCTCAGGCCGTCAGCCTGATTGACGAGCGTGTATATCTCGCCTCGGAACTCCACAAGCTGGCATCGTGAAATGACCGTACTGCACGGTGAATCAATCTGTCTTCATGCCGCCGGCTCAGATCCGTGCAGGACGCGACCACTTGTGCCAAGATTGGCAAACAATAACCTATCCCTAACGGTATTTATTTGCATTTAGCGTTGACATTAATCGACCAATTGCTGTAACGTCTAATTCAGTTAACAGCAGTCAACAATGGATACACGACAATACTAAACCATCCGCGAGGATGGGACGGAAAGCCTAAAGGGTCTCTCTGAGACAGCCGGGTCGCCGAAATATCTAACCGATATACGGCCCCGGCTGTCGCATTTTCGGGCCGTTAAACGAGCAGGGAACAAGGGATCACACAGACCCGGTGTCCCCGCCAAGGAAAGGCCGAACAGTTCGGCCGCAACCTTACCCTGAAAAGGAGAGACTCAATGCAGAAAAAAACCTTCTCGACCGTGTTGGCTATCGCACTCTCGGCCGCAGTTCTCATGCTGGCAGGATGTGGTGGCTCCGGAGGGTCGGCATCGCCAACCGTTTCCGGCATTGCCGCTACAGGCAAGGCAATCGTCGGCAACGTACGGCTCAAGGACTCGTCAACTCCCAGCCGTGAACTCACTGCGGCGACCGGAACCGACGGCTCCTACGTCGTCAACGTCGCGGGACTCACCCCTCCCTTCCTTGTAAGAGCGGATTGGACCACCGCAGAAGGGACACAGTCACTGGTCTCGTTTGCGGCAGCCCCCGGAACCGCGAACATCAACCCGATCTCCAACATCATCGTGGCCAATGCGGCAGGGGTAAGCGATCCGGTCGCGCTATTCGAGAACCCGACTGCCGATGTGCGGGCCAAGATCGTCGCTTCCATCGCTGCAGCGACGGCAGAGTTCCAGAGCAAGCTGGACCCGCTGATCAAACAATACGCCGGGGCAAACATCGACCCGATCAAGGGCGCGTTCGCCGCCAACCATACCGGTCTTGACGCCATGCTGGACGCCGTGAAGATCGGTCTCTCCGGCGGGACCGTAACGGTCGCCAGCTCGGCATCCGGCACCATGATATTTACGTCGCCGATCACCAACTTTGCCCAGGGCACCATGAACAACGGCAACACTCCGCCGCCCCCCCCCTCCCAGGC
>CAYSMK010000045.1:0-39578 GCA_964432205.1 uncultured Geobacter sp.
TGATATTCTTGACTATTTGGCGAGACTGAGGGGCTTATCCTTAAACTCCTGTCAAAGACATACTCTCCTGTCGCGTCATTCGATACAGATGAGTTAGCCATAGAAAATGTGGGAATCAAAATTAGGATGCAACCTATTATTGCTTTCATTTGTATTCCTCGCATAACGGCACAGCCACTCACCTGGCGCGAAGCGAACAAGGTGAAGTGGCATGTTGGAGTTATTTCCTATGAAGTGTCTCATGATCAGTGTAGGTAAAAGTGAAATGCACTCTATTCTCTGAGCTTAAAGAAAATTTGCATTTCGCAAATCGTCCAGTCGATGACCAAAAAGCAGAAAATGAAAGAGTAATGTCTCCGTCCCACTCAATATCTCGTATCTCAGCATGCTCACCATCGTTCGTATCAACTGCTTCAACCATCATATCTTTTCCAATTTGCGTAACGATGTATTCCACATCAGAGCCATACTCATCAGCAGTTATCCATGTTCCAGCAAGAAGATGAGGTTTTAAATCTGATGTTTTCATGTTTTTACATCCTTTTCTATGTGTCCAACCACTTATTGGCGAGTTTCCGTATATAAGTAGTTTATTTGTTATATAAGTAATTTATTGCCGATATAGGAAGCCTCGCCTGCTTACCCATATCGGCAACTTTTTTACGCGTACAGCTCCGCCAGACGTTCCTCTAGCGGGGTACCGCGGATCAAACCATACCGTACGTACCACAATTTCCTTTCCCCGTCCCATCGCGCCTTCATGGCCCGCAGTTGCTGGCGATACTCCTGCTCGTCGAAGGCAACATGCACCGGCACCAGGTCGTCGTCTTTGAAACGCGGCTTCAGGAGCGGCCTTTCATCCACCACAATCTCCACCGTCTTCAGCTTCACCCCGCGTATTTCATCAAAGCGGTAGCGGACACAGAGCAGAGCGTCCCCGTATTGTGCCACCAGCCGCTTCGTCCCGTTCTGGCCCGGCTTCAGATGGGCGTATGCTTTCATTTCCTTCAGCATGGATACCCTCTCGTCCCGTTTCATGCGTCGTGTGGTATCATGCGCCGGCCGGTGGCATCGGTGTGACTGCCCGTCCCGCGCTGCCGTTCACGTTACGCACCAGCCCGTTCAGATTCACCCCCGGCAGCAGCCGCGCCAGCTGCCCCATCAGCCCGTCTCCGGCTGTTCCGCCCCCCGACACCAGCACATCAGGCACAATCTTTATCTTGCCGTTTTCGATGGCAGCGGCGATCAGCTCCACGATCTTGATCTGCTTGATTGCCTCCTCGCCGATCGCCTCCTGCTGCTTGTTGTAGGCCTGGGCCGTTGCCTCGCCGATGGCCGCGATCTTGGAGGCCTCGCCGTCGCCGATCGCCTTCAAACGCTTCCCTTCGCCGATCCCCTCCAGCGCCTTGGCCTCGGCCGTACCCTCGGCCAGGGTGATCATCTCGGTCTTCTTCTGGGTGGCGACCGTTCTCCAGGATCTCGGTGAAGACGCTCTTGGTGGCCTTGTAGATGAAGGGGATCAGGAAATGGAGTCCGGGGCCCAGCGTGCGGGCCTGGATACCGACCTCGTTCCCCAGCGCCACGACGCGCCCCTGGGGCATCTTGCTGCCGAACCAGCGCCGCTCGATCAGGGCGATCTCGTTGCCACCGACGATCACCACCGAGTTCCAGAGCAGGACGATGATGACGGCCAGGGCAAGCAGATAGTAGTAATGGTTGGCGATCCAACTGAACAGGGTTACTGCATCGTGCATGGACTCCTCCTGGGAAATTGAACGTGGCATGGTCACGTTTGCCGCTTCGGTTCAGCGCACACGGACAATAAAACCCTCTATATACCACTTTTCGTGCCAAAACTATCACTCAACAATTTCAGTGAGTTAACTACGAGCAGGTCATCAGGTGTAACAAAATGTGACGTCACATAATGTTACACTTCGACCGTCAATCGCACGACCAGAGCCGCTTCGCAGCTGACTGCAACAAAATGTTACAGTAGTGAAGAATAGAGAGATTCGTACGAAAATACGATGCCAGCCCCCCGGAAAAAAGCGTGCAGGCATAAAAAAACCGCCTGCAGCAAACTACAATCCCAGCTCCTCACGCAACGACGCAACGGCGCGACGGAAACCTAAGAGACTTCCAGTCCGCTTACAACCCGTTTGAAACCATCCTTCAGCAGGTTTTCGCCAAAGTTTATCAACAATCCAAGGTGGCATCCGGTTAATTTCCGTCATAACCCGATCCTTTTTCCTTGTTTGGTTTTTCGTTGCGTCGTGGCGGCGTTGCGTGAAAAAGGGTACGGTTCTCAGATCAGCTTCACGTTCCTGATAGTCAGCGAGAGATCGGACTATTCGTCACTACCGCCCCACCGCCTCACCTCGACCGCCACGTCGTAGAGGGTGCTGCCGTTCCCGCGGTCGGTCAGCCGCTGGGAAGTCAGGGTGTTCACTCCGTGCCGATCGGCAATGAACTCCCCCCACCAGACCCCCTCGGTCACCACCGTTCCGGCCGGTACCCGCTCGGTCACCTGCAGGGTAAAGAGCGCCTCGCCCTCCCGATTGCCCGCCACCACCCGCTCCCCGTCACCCAGGCCGCGCAGTTCAGCGTCTGCCGGATGCATCAGGAGCGTCATGCATCCCTGTTTCTCTCGCAGATCGTCCCGCTCGTAAAAGGAGGCGTTCAGGGCGTACACGGTCGGGGCAGATTGCAGGCGAAGCGGCAGGCCGTCACCGGCGGCATGGGTGGGGAGCAGGCGGGGCAACGGTTCCGGCTCGCGCTCGTTCATGATCTCGATCCTCCCGGAAGGGGTCTGCCATCCGCTCCGGCCGCTCGTCGGTACGGTCAGCGGCACCGGTTCGCCCCGCCGCAGCCGCTCGTTCTCGGCCTCTCCGCGCCAGGCACTCTCCCGGTCGATCAGGAGATCGATCAGTCCGTCGGTCGTCCGGCGGAAAAATGGCTCGTCCCACCTCATCCCCTCAGCCAGCAGGCTGAACACCTCCCAGTTCGGTTTCGACTCCCCCACCGGCGGGATGACCGCACTGCAGCGCTGGGCGATATAGGTGCCGTAGCTGCGGTACAGATCCGGATGTTCCAGGGATGACGTTGCCGGCAACACGATGTCGGCGTAGCGGGCGGTATCGGTCAGGAACCGTTCGTGGACCACGGTGAAGAGCTCGGGCCGGGATAGGCCCTTGATCACCGCGCTCTGGTCCGGCGTGACCGACGCGGGATTGGAATGATAGACGTACAGGGACATGACCGGCGGATCGCTCAGCCGGTTGAGGGCGTCCCCCAGCCGGTTCATGTTGACCAGCCGGGTCGGCCGGGAGCTGAAATCCTCGCGTAGCAGCTGCGCAAGCGGGAAGGCCGGCCCGCTTGAGGTCCCGCAGAGGAGGCCGCCGCCGGGACGCTGCCAGGCACCGATCAGAGCCGGCAGGCAGGTGATGGTCCGCACGGTCATGGCGCCGTTGCCGTAGCGGGTAAGGCCGCTCCCAAGGCGGATGAACGGCGCCCGGGCCGCCGCATAGGCCCTGGCCAGGCGCTCGATATCCCCCTCGGGAAGTCCGCAGACCGGCGCCATCCTGGCCGGGGAGCAATCGGGCAGGATGGTGGCGGCAAACTCGTCGAAGCCGTGCACGTTGTCCCGGATGAACCGGCGATCCACCAGCCCTTCGCGCACCAGGACATGCATCATCCCCAGGGCCAGGGCGCCGTCGCCTCCGGGCCGGACCAGGAACGCCTCGTCGGCGGCCTCAAGCGTCTGCGTGCGCCAGGTGTCGATCGCCCAGACCCTGGCGCCGCGCCGCCGCGCCTCCCGTGTGTCCCGCTGGCAATGGATGCTGGTGGCAACGGCGTTGATCCCCCAGAGGATGATCAGGTCGCTCTCTGCCATCTCGCCGGGGTCCAACCCGGGCGTATCCCCCATGACCGCCTTCCACCCCGCGTCCTTGGCCGGCGAGCAGATGGTCCGGTCCAGCCGCGAGGCCCCGAGATGGTGGAAGAAGGGGTGGCCGGCATTGCGCTGCACCAGCCCCATGGTACCGGCATAGGAATAGGGGAGGATGCATTCGGCACCAAAGGCCGCGATCAGCTCCTGCCAGCGGCTGCAGATCCTCTGAATCGCCTCGTCCCAGGAGATGGGGGTGAACTCCCCCTCCCCCTTCGCCCCTTGGCGCAGGAGCGGGGTGGTCAGCCGCCGCGGCGAATGGACGGTCCTTTCATACCGGTTCATCTTCGGACAGAGGAGCCCCCGGGTGTAAGGGTGGTCAGGATCGCCGGCCACACTCACGGCCCGGCCGTTCTCCACGGTCACCAGCATGCCGCAGGTATCGGGGCAGTCATAGGGGCAGACGGAACGGCGAACGGTTACGGACATGGTGCACCTCCACGTGGGATTTAGAGGAAGTATAGCCCGGGAAACTGCTGATCAACCTGAAAAAAGCAATTCAACGCGGATCAGATCTAATTTAATCGGTTTTTAAACGGCTATTAGGTCCACGAACGACACGAAAACACACGAAAACAACACCGAGCAGGTTGTCCTATCAGGAGGCGTATTTTACTGATTTAGTTCGTGTTTTTCGTGCATTTCGTGGACAACTGCTTTTTTCTCGATTCGATCGATGTATCTGCGTTAATCCTTGGTGATCCGCCTCCATCTGCGTTGAATTACCGTTTTTGGGTGTACGGGATAAACGTCTGATTGTGCGCAAAGGTCTTTCATTGTATAAAAACGCGTCTACTGTATTCTGCAATCAGGGTTGAGTACCGCCCTTCGCAGCCGAGAGGTTACCATGAAACAAGGTAGTGTCTGGATCGTCGGGCCGGAAACGGTACGGATGCTGGAGCTGGGGCATCCATGGATCATCGCCGACTCCTTTACGAAAAAATGGCCGGCAGGGACGGCCGGTCAGCTGATCGAACTGACCGACGGAGGCGGCCGTTTTCTCGCCACGGCCCTGCTCGATCCGGCGGACCGGATCGTCGCCCGGGTCCTCGGTCGGGAACGACTTCGCCTGGATTCAGCTTGGCTAAGAAAGAGACTGAAGCCGGCCATCGAACTCCGTAGCAGCCATGCCGACCTGGGGGATACGGACGCCTACCGGCTGGTGAACGGCGAAGGTGATGGCCTGCCAGGTCTTACCGTCGACCGGTACGGAGACTATCTCCTGGCCCAGCTCTACTGCGCCGGCTGGCAGCCGCACCTGCAGACCGTGACGAGGGCGCTGCAGGAACTGCTGGCACCGGCCGGGATCTATGAAAAAACCAGGCCCCAGAAGACCCGCGAACTGGAGGCAGTGAGCGAAAGCAAGCGCTACGGACGGCTCCTGGCCGGCACGCCGGCGCCGGACCCGCTCACGGTGCGGGAAAACGGCCTGCAGTTCCTGGTGAGCATGGAACGGGGGCTGAACACGGGGCTGTTCCTCGACCAGCGCCGTAACCGCCGGGACCTGATGACAAGGGTCCGCGGCAAGCGGGTGCTCAACCTCTTCGCCTACACCGCCGCCTTCTCGGTGGCAGCGGCAGCGGCCGGGGCCACCCTGGTTACCAGCGTGGACGCCTCTCCCGGCTACACCGACTGGGGGCGGGCCAACTTCGGCGTCAACCGGCTCAACCCGAAGCGCCACGAGTTCATCGTCGGCGACTGCCTGGCCGTACTGGCCGATCTGGCCCACAACCAGAAGCGCTACGACGTCATCCTCATGGACCCCCCTTCCTTTTCCACCACGACCAGGAGCCGTTTCACCACCCGTGGCGGCACCGCCGACCTGGTGGCCGCCGCCCTCCCCCTGCTGACCGATGGAGGACTTCTGATCGCCTCGTCCAACCACCAGAAGGTCGACACGGCCGACTATCTGAAGGAGTTGCGCCGCGGTGCCCTGCAGGCCGGCAGCGAGCTGCGGGTCATCACCCTGGCCGGCCAGCCTGAGGACTTCCCCTACCCGGTCACCTTCCCGGAAGGGCGCTATCTCAAATACGCCATCTGCGTGAAGGGCACGCGGTAAGAGTATTCGGAGAAGATTGTCATGAGCAAGAAATCCATCGGCTCTTCGCTGGTCTGGTCGTCCGAGCTGGGCCGTGTCTGCCCCGGCTGCGGCAAGGCCGCTGCTGCCTGCAGCTGCCGGAAGCAGGCGGCACGGCCGGCAGGGGACGGCATCGTCCGGGTCCGGCGGGAGACCAAGGGGCGCGGCGGCAAGACCGTGACCGTGGTGACCGGCATCCCCGGCACGGATGAGGCGGTCAGGGAACTGGCCGGCGCCTTGAAGCGCCGCTGCGGAACCGGCGGCACGGTCAAGGACGGGATTATCGAGATCCAGGGCGACCACTGCGATCTCCTCGTAGCCGAACTGACACAGAGGGGGATGACGGTCAAGCGCGCCGGCGGCTAGGCGTCAGAGTGCCTGCAGCGCCGGCGACCTTAAGCAAAACGAGCCAAGCCATTTATTTAATTAACCAAATTGCACCATGGGATTTTTTTTGTTGACTCCGACAGCTCAATTAATTTACGATCCGCCTGCACAGAGAAGGACAGTTAGTGGGTAGACGATAATACTAAACCATCCGCGAGGATGGGACGGAAAGCCTACAGGGTCTCATCGAGACAGCCGGGTCGCCGAAATATCGCACAGATATCGGTCCCGGCTTTTTTATTGCCCGAAATACGAAACAGGAGACACGCCACCTTCAGTACCGCTTAGCAAACATTTTGTGCCGGCCCCGCAATGGAGGGGGCGACACAAAACATAGGCGATAGACGATAATACTAAACCATCCGCGAGGATGGGGCGGAAAGCCTACAGGGTCTCACCGAGACAGCCGGGTTGCCGAAATATCCACGATATTCCGGCAATCCGGCTTTTTTGTTGCCGGGAGCCGGTCGCCGCGAGGGAGGTGAGAGGACCCACCGTACGAAAATCTCGCGTTCCGGGCATGTCGCCGATGGGAATCTGGCCAATTCGCATCGGACATGAGACGACACGAAGCAGCAACAGCAATCACGATTCACGTATTAGAGGAGGATGTATGAACTACAAACGCATCATCACGGCAGCGATACTGGCAATGAGCGCCCTCTCCTTCGCGGGGTGTGGCGGCGGCGGTTCCACCGGCAGCGGCGCCGTTCCCGCCAAGCTTACCAGCGGCGTGATAACCGACATCTCCGGCAGCACCCGGGCAACCGGCATCGTTGCCAAAGCGCCCGCCGGAACTCTGGCCATCAACGGCGTACAGTTCGAGGTGGCCGGCGCGTCGATTGTCCTGGACAACGAGGACGACCCCTCCGACGACCAACTCCAGGTGGGGATGGTGGTCGAAATCCACGGCGACCACGACGGGAAGAAGGGGGATGCGCGGGAAATCCATCACGAGAACCTGCTGAAGGGACCGGTTGCCGTTGTCGACGCTGCCGGGGGAACATTGACAATCCTCGGCCAGACCGTACTCGTGGACTCCTCCACCCGCTTCAGCGGCATCTCCGGCCTGGCCGCTCTCGCCGCAGGCGACATGGTGAAGATCGACGGCCTCCCCGGCGAGGGTGGGATCATCCAGGCGACCCGCATCCACAAGAGGTCCGCCCCGTTTGTCGCCAACAGCACGCCGGTGAAGATCCGGGGGACGGTGACCGGCGTCGCTGACCAGTCGTTCGCCATCGGCTCCTTGCAGGTGACCTCCGGCAAGAAACTGCCGTCGCTGCTCTCGGTCGGTTCCTTTGTGAAGGTCGAGGGGACCATCTCCGGCCTGACCGGAACGCTGGCCGCGTCCGAAATCGAAGTAAAGAAGGCCGAGATCGAGCCTGAAGAAGGCCAAAGCGTCCGCCTGGAAGGGATGGTGACCAGCTTCGCATCGCAGTCCAGCTTCATGGTCAACGGCATCACCGTCGACGCCTCCGCTCTCAACCTGTCCGGCCTGGCGAACAACGTCAAGGTGCTGGTGGAAGGGTTCATCGCCAACGGCGCCGTTGTGGCAACCAACGTGACCATACTCTCCAGTTCGACGCCGCCCCCTGCGCCCACACCTGTCCCGGCGGCCGACGGAGCCGCCCTGTACGCAGCCAACTGCGCTTCCTGTCACAACCCCCTGGCGTCATCTGCCAAGAAAGGGGCAACAGCGGCCCAGATCCAGTCCCGCATGGCGGCGCCGCCGTTTGCCAGTCGCATCCTGACCGCTGCAGAGGTTCAGGCCATCGCCACAGCCCTGGCTGCCACATCTCCGACTCCTACCCCTACCCCTACACCAACGCCCACTCCTACACCGGCGCCGGCTCCCGATGGGGCGGCACTCTATGCTGCCAACTGCGCCTCCTGCCACAATCCTTTGGCAACCTCGGTCAAGAAAGGGGCGACCGCGGCCCAGATCCAGAGCCGGATGGCGGCACCACCCTACGCCAGTCGCACCCTGACCACTGCGGAAGTGCAGGCCATTGCCACGGCCCTGGCTGCCACCACACCGCCGGCCCCCACTCCGGTTCCGACGCCGGCGCCGACACCTGCCCCGCTACCGGGCAAGGCCGTGTACGATGCCAATTGTGCCGGTTGCCACAAGCTCGGGACCTACGACGCGACCGGGTCCGCACCCAACCTGTCCGGCAAGGGGACCGCAGTCGACGGCAAATTCCCGACGGCAGGGGTTGCCGGTCATATGGGGATCTCACTCTCCGCCACCAACCTGACCGACATCAAGGCGTTCGTGAACGCCAACTAGCCGGTATCGGTCAACCTCATGCGGCACACGAAGGGGAGAGGCACTACGCCTCTCCCCTTTCGTTTTGAGCCTTACTGATGGTTGACGCGCCCCGTGAAAAAGGTGATGATGTGCCCTCTATCAACCCGTACGTATTGGAGTTCCCGTGGCACTCATTTCCCTTCGCGCCATCACCCTCGCCTTTGGCGGGCCGCCGCTCTTCGACGGCGTCTCGCTGCAACTGGAACCGGGCGACCGGCTCTGCCTCTTAGGGCGCAACGGTACCGGCAAGTCGACCCTGCTGAAGGTCATCAGCGGCGAACTGCCGCCTGAATCGGGCGACATCGACCGGCAACAGGGGCTCAAGGTCGCCCTGGTCTCCCAGGAGATTCCCCAGGGGCTCGAAGGTACCGTCTTTGATGTGGTGGCCGGCGGCATGGGTGCAGCCACGGATCTCCTGGCCGCGTACCACCAGGTAAGCCACCAGCTGTCGGCCGGTGCGAGCCCGGAACTCCTCACCCGCCTGGAGCAGCTGCAGAAGGCGCTGGAAGAGACCGGCGGCTGGCACCTGCACCAGGAGGTGGAGCGTATCCTCGGCCGCCTCTCCCTCGACCCCGATGCCCAGTTCGCCACCCTCTCCGGGGGCACCAAGCGCCGCGCCCTGCTGGCCCGGGCGCTGGTGGGGGCACCCGACATCCTGCTCCTGGACGAGCCGACCAACCACCTGGACATCGATACCATCGTCTGGCTGGAGGAGTTCCTCCTCAAGCAGGTCAAGACCTTCCTGTTCGTCACCCACGACCGGGCCTTTGCCCGGCGGCTCGCCAACCGGATCGCCGAACTGGACCGGGGCAAGCTCTACGCCTTTTCCTGCGGCTACGAAGCATTCGTGGAGCGGCGGGAAGAGCTGCTTGCGGCCGAGGTCACCCGTCAGGCCCTGTTCGACAAGAAACTGGCCCAGGAGGAGGCGTGGGTGCGGCAGGGGATCAAGGCCCGCCGGACCCGCAACGAAGGACGGGTAAGGGCGCTGAAGAAGATGCGGGAGGAACGGCGGCAGCGGCGGGAACGGTCCGGCCAGGTGAAGCTGCGGGCCCAGGAGGCCGACCGGTCCGGCGCCCTGGTGGTCGAAGCGGAAGGGGCCACGTTTGCCTTCGACGGCCAGCCGGTCATCCGGGACCTGACCACCACCATCATGCGGGGCGACCGGGTGGGGATCATCGGCCCGAACGGCTCGGGCAAGACCACCCTGCTCCGGCTGCTGCTGGGGCAGCTGGAGCCCCGGGAAGGGACCATTCAGCTCGGCAGCCGGCGGGAGGTCCTCTACTTCGACCAGCTGCGGGAGCAGCTCGACCTGGACAAGAGCGTCCAGGACAACGTGGGCGAGGGCAACGACACCCTGATGATCAACGGCAAGCCCCGCCACGTCATCGGCTACCTGCAGGATTTCCTCTTCTCCCCGGACCGGGCCCGGACCCCGGTGCGGATACTCTCCGGAGGCGAGCGCAACCGGCTCCTCCTGGCCAAGCTCTTCAGCAAGCCGTCCAACCTGCTGGTAATGGACGAGCCGACCAACGACCTGGACGCCGAGACCCTGGACCTGCTGGAGGAACTGCTCGCCGAATACTCCGGCACCCTGCTCCTGGTGAGCCATGACCGGGAGTTCCTGGACAATGTGGTCACCAGCACCCTGGTCCTGGGCGGGGACGGTTCCGTGCGGGAATACGTGGGGGGATATGCCGACTGGCTGCGGCAGGCGGCAGCCGAGGCCCCGGCCGTGCAGGCGGCGGCGAAGCCGGTGCCGGAAAAGCCGCGCAAGGCGGCCGAACGCCCCCGCAAGCTCACCTTCAAGGAGGAGCGGGAACTGGAGGGACTGCCGGAGCGGATCGCCGGCCTGGAGGAAGAACAGGAAACCCTGCACCAAAACCTGGCCGATCCGGAGTTCTACCGGACCGCCGGCGCCGAGGTGGCGACGATCAATGCCCGGCTGGAACTCCTCGAACAGGAACTGGCAGCGGCCTACCAACGGTGGGAAGAACTGGAGGGGATCAGGGAACAGTCAGGGCAGTGATCCTTACTCCGTTGCCAGGCGCGACAGCCGTGCCGTGATGGCCAGGGCCACCGCAAGCAGCACGCCGATGAGACCCGCCACCCCGTACCACCCCCCGTGAACCCAGAAGTACCCCCCCATCGTACCGGAGACGCTTGAGCCCAGGTAGTAGAAAAAGAAATAGAGCGACGAGGCCTGAGCCAGGGCCGTCTTCGCCCGTCTCCCCACCCAGCCCGAGGCAACGACATGGGCACCGAAGAAGCCGACGGTAAAGAGCGCAACGCCGGCGATCACCCAAAAGAGCGGCTGTGCCAGCGTAAGCAGGGCGCCGGCGAGCATCACCACCAGGGAGAACCGGATGATGGCGCTGCGGCCGAACCGGTTGACCAGCCGGCCTGCCGTCGTGGCACTCCCCGAACCGACGAAATAGACGACAAAGACCAGGCTGACGATGGTCTGGCTCAGGCTGTAGGGGGGCGCGATCAGCCTGAAGGTCAGGTAGTTGTAGAGGGTAACGAAACAGCCCATGGCCACAAAGGCGAGGCCGAACAGGCTGGCGAGGCCCGGTTCCCGCAGATGCTGCACCAGCGAGGTAACCAGGTACCCAGGCTCGAACGGTCGCCGTTTGAGCCTGGTGGGAGGAGGCAGGGTGCAGATGAACACCAGGGTGAGTCCCAGGCAGATGACCCCGATGGTGGCGAGGGCAACGCGCCAGGAAAAGAGGTCGGTCAGAACGGCCGTGAGGATGCGCCCGGTCACGCCGCCGACGGCATTGCCGCTGATGTACAACCCCACGGCCGCACCGACCGAAGACTGATCTATTTCCTCGTTCAGATAGGCCAGCGCCACCGACGGCAGACCGCTCAGCACGATTCCCTGGAGCAGCCGCACGATGACCAGGGCAGTGAAGGTCTGGCTGAACGCGGTCAGGATCGCCAACAGCGACGTGAGCACCAGGGAAACGGTCATCATCGGCTTGCGGCCCCACGTTTCCGAGACCGTGCCGGCAACCAGCATGCAGACCGCCATGGCGCCGGTGGCGATGGAAAGCGGCAGGCTGGCGTGCGCCGGCGAAACCCCGAATTCACGGGCGAACACCGGCAGGAGCGGCTGGACCGCATAGAGGGAGACAAAGGTGACAAAACCGGAGGCAAAGAGGGCCAGGTTGACATGCCGGAAGGTTTTCGTACCGCTGCGGATCAGTCCGCTCTCGAATGTTGCTGCACAGTCACCAGTCATGGCATTCCCCACTCCCTGCCGCTATGGCCGGATCGCCGAACGTTCGCTTGAACGCCCCACTCCCAGCCTGTCCCATCGTCTGAACAAGCAGTACGTCGACTCACGCTGCCGCGGAATCGCTTCTCATGAATTGAACGTAGCAGTTGTCAATGAATAAGAAAAATATATTATAATTATGAATACGATAAATATTTTTGATTCATGAGGTTTGGGACATGGAGATACGGCAGCTTCGCTATTTTCTCGAAATCGCCCGGCTCGGCAGCTTCACCAGGGCGGCGGAGCAGCTCCGCGTCGCCCAGCCCGCCGTCAGCATGGCGATCAGGAAGCTGGAAGAGACCCTGGAGCTGGTCCTGTTCAACCGGCAGGACCGCAAAGTTTCACTCACGGCCGAAGGAGAGATTTTTCAGGAACATGCCCGGAGGATTCTGGGCGACCTGGAGTCGGCGGAGCAGGAGATGGCCGAACTGCGGGGCCTCGGCAAAGGGGAGGTAAGGGTCGGCATCCCCCCGATGCTGAGCGCCTACTTCTTCCCGGCCATCATCCGCGACTTCACCAGGCGCTATCCTGACCTGCATCTTTCGGTTCATGGCGAAGGGACCTGGCGGCTCCAGAAGATGATCAGCCAGGGAGAACTGGACATGGGAGTCATTGCCGGGCGTTCGGTTCCCGATACCCTGGAGTGCCGCCACTTCCTGCGGGAGGAAGTGGTAATCTGCGTCCCTCCCGGCCATCCGTTCGCGAAACGCCGCTCAGTGCCGTTTACGGAGTTCACCAAAGAGCCGCTGGTATTTTTCAAGGAGGGGTACTACCTGCGGGAACTGTTCTTCGAGGAACTGCGGGAGAAAGGCGGAACGCCCGGCATCGTCTTCGAGACGAACCTGTATTCGCTCATCAAACCGCTGGTCAGGGACGGCCTGGGGATCACCACCTTCCTCAGAATGGTGGTGGCGAACGATGACGACCTCATCGCTGTCTCCTTCGATCCGCCGCTCTATCTCGACCTGATGATCGCCTGGAAACAGCATGCCTATCTTTCCCGGCCGAACCGGGCCTTCGTCGACTTCCTGCTGGAGCAGACCCGGGGGTATGGGCCGGACACAAAGATATAAGCCGGGCGCTTTTAATTCTAGAAAAGGCAGTTGTCCACGAAACGCACGAAAAACACGAACTAAATCAGTAAAATGTGCAACATCGTAGTACAACCTTTTCGGTGAGTAGCTGATCTGTTGCAATGCTTTATTTTTTCGTGTGTTTTCGTGTCGTTCGTGGACCTAAAAGCCGTTTTCAGGTTCATATACGTATCTGGCGACTCTGCATTCCTACTGCTGTTCAGCCGGTTTTCCTGAAACGAGTTACTTCTTCTCCCCCTTCTCGTTCACCAGCTTGAGGATATCTTCGGTCACGTCCTGCACCGTGACGCTGCTCCCCTGGTAGAGCAGCTCCTTCTTCGCCACGATGGCGGCAAAACCGTTGGCCTTGGCGTAATCGGTGACCACCTTCTCGATCGCCCCGAACAGAGAGCGGGTCAACTCCTCTTCCAGCGGCTTGAGCTCTTTTTCAGCGTTCAGCACGAACCGGCGGTACTCGTCCACCTTCTTTTCGAACTCCTTGGCCTTGGCGGCCCGCTGCTCCGGCAGAAGCGACGGCAGCTTCGCCTCAATGGCGGACTTCTGCTTTTCCAGCTGCTTCTGTTTGGCGGTGATCTGCGCCTGATACTTGTCGGCCTTTGCCTTGAAGCGCGCCTGGGCGGCCTTGCCGGGTGCTGATTCGCTGCCGATCCGGGTGATATCGGCATAGCCGATCCGTACGGTCGGGGCCGGCGCCGGTACCGCGGAAGGAGCTGGTACGGCTGCCGGGATCGGGTCCGCAGCGCGGGCATGCAGTGGCATGACGACAAGCAGGGCAAGAACAAGTACACTCAAAAGGGTTACGCGAATGTTGTGCATCTGGCACCTCGTGACCCGGGCAGCACCTGCCGGGGGAATATACAGCCGGATGAAGATAGCGCGTTTCTGCACCGACGGCAAACAAAGTTTGCCCCTGTTGGTACCGGCAGGCGCCGCCTGCGGCGCGCCGGAACCCGGATGCGCCCTCGCACCCCGTTCGCTTCCCGGCCGCCGCCGATTAATCGGAGAGCTTGCAGCCGGCTGCCAACCGTCTATACTTGTGCGCAATAGACTCTTATCGTGAAAGGAGCGGCACCATGAAACGGATCATTGCCATCACAGCAGCAGTCCTGTTCTGCACCGGTCTGGCCCTGGCCGAGCAGCCCAAAACCATCGAGCTACCGGCCAAGAGCGGCAACGTCACCTTCGAACACCAGAAACATATCGACATGAAACAGACCTGCGCCCCCTGTCATGCAACCGAGGCGGGCGGCAAGATCGAGGGGTTCGGCAAGGAGATGGCCCATGACATCTGCAAAGGGTGCCATGCGAAAGGGGCCGGCCCCACCAAGTGCACCGAGTGTCACCACAAGTAGGCTGCCGCTCACGCCCGTTTAACCTAAAAACGGCTTTTACGTCCACGAACGACACGAAAAAACACGAAAAAATAGAGCATTGGAGCAGAACAGCAATTCATGGAACAAATTGTACTATGAGCTTGCATAGTTTACTGATTTAGTTCGTGTTTTTCGTGCGTTTCGTGGACAACTGCTTTTCTAGGTTCAATCACCCACCGGCCCGCAGTTCGGGCCGGTGGCGTCTGTTACGCCACCCGTAAGGATACACCATGAAACGACTGTTCCTCGGCGCCCTCCTTTTTGCCGCACTGTGCATCGTGTGCGCCTGCCAGAAGAAAGAAGCCCCCCGCTCGCAGCCACAGAAGCTGCGGGTGGTCACCACCCTCTTCCCCCTGTACGATTTTGCCAGGAACGTCGGCGGCGACAAGGTCGACGTTACCCTGCTCCTGCCTCCCGGAATCGAGCCCCACAGCTTTGAGCCCAGACCGGACGATCTGGTGAGGATCAGCAAGGCCGACCTGTTCATCTTTACCAGCGAGCAGATGGAACCGTGGGCGATGAAGCTCATCAGGGGGGTGGCTGCGGAATCGCTGCTGGTGGTCGATTCGAGCAAGGGAGCCAGGCTCCTCAAGGCTGGCGCAGCAAAAGAGCACGAAGGGGAACGGAGTGCCGGCATGGCCGCCGGTAACGATGGGCACCGTCATGGTGAAAGGATGGACCCGCATATCTGGCTCGATTTCGGCAACGCCCAGATCATGGTGGACAACATGGCAACAGGGATGGCGACCAGGGACCCGGCCAACAGGGAGTACTATGCAGCCAGGGCTGCGGCCTACAAGGCCGAACTGCAGAAACTGGACGACGAATTCAAGGCCGGGCTGGCAACCTGCGGCACACGGGAATTCCTGCACGGCGGCCACTACGCCTTCGGCTATCTGGCCAACCGTTACGGGCTCATGTATCGCTCCGCACAGGCGGTGAACCCCGACGCCGAGCCGACGCCGGCCACGATTGCCGGCCTCATCAAACTCATGCGGGAGCATAAGCTCAACTACGTTTACAGCGAAGAACTGCTGTCACCGCGCAATGCGGAGATGATCGCCAAGGAATCAGGGGCCAAGATCCTGATGCTTCATGGCGCCCACAACATCAGCAGGGACGAACTGGCCAGCGGTGCCACCTTCATCGCGTTGATGAAAAGGAATCTCGAAAGCCTCCGGACCGGCCTGCAGTGCCGGTAACACCCCAAAACAGTGGCCAAAGGCCGGCCGAATTGGTATAGTCGCCCCTGATTGCACGTAACTGCGCACCTATCTCCTGAATCCATGAACATACTTCTCCTACGTCCCCATCCCGGCGATGACCGGTTCGGCCTCGGCCCGTTCTTCCGGGTCGAGCCGCTCGGCCTCGAATACCTCGGCGCCGCCCTCCTGGCCGGGGGCCATACGGTAACCGTCGCCGATCTCCGCTTCCGTCCCGGCCCCGCAACCTGGGTCAGGCGCAGCCGGCCGCGCCTGGTCGGCATCTCCTGCCTCCATGCCCTGGAGTACGACCGGATACTGGAAACCGCCCGGGAGATCCGGCGGGCCAGTCCCGAGGCGTTCATCGTCGTCGGCGGCCATGCGGCCGCAGCCTTTTCCGGGCCGCTGGAGCGGGACGAGATCGACGCCATCTGCCTGGACGACGGCGAAGAGGTGATGCCGACCCTGGCCGAGGCGCTCGCGGCCGGGAGAAGCCTCGAAACGGTGCCGGCGCTCCGCCTGCGGACCCGGGACGGCTGGCTCTCCACCCCGCCGCTTCCTGAGCGGACCTGCCTCGACCTGGTCCCCCTGCCGGCACGGCAACTGGTCGACCGCCATCGCAGCGGCTACCACTGCCTCCTGTTCAAGCCGGTCTGGCTGATCGAAACCGCCCGCGGCTGTCCGCACCGCTGCTCGTTCTGTTCGGTCTGGCAGCTGTACGGCCGTTCCTGCCGGGAGCGGAGCCTGGACGCGGTGGTGGAGGATTTCGCCACTACCGGCGACGCGATCTTCGTCGCCGACGACCTCTTCTGGTACAACCCGGAACGGAGCCTGGAACTGGCCGCGGCCCTGAAGAAGCGGGGAATCTTCAAGCGGTGGATTCTCGTCCAGACCCGCACCGACCTCATCTGCCGCAGCAGCGAGATCATGGCTGCCTGGCGCCCCCTGGCCAAGGATTTCGACATCTTTCTCGGCCTGGAGGCGGCGAGCGACCGCGGCCTGACCGGGCTGACCAAGGATAGCGGCGTTGCCGAAAGCATCGAAGCGGTCCGGGTCGCCCGCTCGCTTCGGTACGGCATTAACGGCAACTTCCTCATCGACCCTGACTGGAACGAGGAGGACTTCACCGAGCTGTGGGAATTCGTCGCCCGTTACGGCCTGCAGCGGGCCGGCTTCACCATCCTCACCCCGCTGCCGGGCACCGAGTTCTACGAGAGCGTCAAGGGGCGGATCGTCAATCAGCCCTGGGCCAACTTCGATATGCACCACCTCCTCTGGGAGCCGCGTCTCGGTGCCAGGCGGTTCTTCGAGCTCTACGCCGAGACCTGGCGCCGCTCCATCCTCAATACCTCGGGCGAAAAGAGCCTCCTGGACTGGGTGCGTCAGGTCCGCCCGGCCCAGATCCCGTACATCATCCGGGTGCTCTTGCGCACCCAGCAGATGATGAAACCAAAGGCCTACCTTCGGGAGCACGGCCTGAGTCCGTGACGCCTGGAGGGCCACTTCCGCTCAATCACCAGCGATTTGGCTCTTTCCCGGCATTCGAGTTTGGTGGCCGACCTCACACGGAAGAAGCGGCTTGTTGCCCACCGGCCGCGGGAATCGCTGGTGTTTCGCTCCACCGACCCTCCAGGCGTCACGACACCAGCGGCACAGCCGGGGCGCTGACCTCGCGCAGAAAAACATTTTGACATGTGCCAAAGTTAAATGGTAAAGAATACACACGCAGAAACCTGCCGGTTTAATAGACTAAGCCGGTAGTTGACAGACAACTGAATAGCAGCATTCTTATCCAGAGCGACTGAGGGACAGGCCCTTTGACGTCGCGGCAACCCCCCCATGGGAAGGTGCCAATTCCTGCGAAACCATCGGTTTCGGGAGATAAGGAAGCGCGGACCAATCGCATGAGACGTCCCCTTCCGCACCCCGGAAGGGGATTTTTTCATTTGAGGAGAAAATCATGACCACAAGCATCGCCACCCAAACCGTACAGATCGGCCTCGACTGGGACACCCGCACCGGCGCGGTGACCGTCCCGATCTACCAGACCGCCACCTTCCGCCACCCGGGCCTGGGCCAGAGTACCGGCTACGACTACACCCGCTCCGGCAACCCGACCCGGCAGTCCCTGGAGGAGGGGATGGCCCGCCTGGACAACGGTTGTCGCGGCTTCGCCTACTCGACCGGCATGGCCGCCATCACCAGCCTGCTCCTCCTGTTCCGGCACGGCGACCACCTGATTGTCACCGAGGACCTGTACGGCGGCACCTACCGCCTGTTCGAAAAGATCTTTCAGCAGTACGGCCTGGAGTTCACCTACGTGGACACCAGCAGCGAGGAGGAAGTCCGGGCGGCGCTCCGCCCCAACACCCGCGCACTGTTCGTCGAGTCGCTGACCAACCCGCTCCTCAAGGTGGCCGACATCGGCGCCCTGGCCGCGCTCTGCAAGGAGCGGCAGATCCTGTGCATCGTCGACAACACCTTCCTCACCCCCTATCTGCTCCGGCCGCTGGACCTGGGGGCGGACATAGCCATCTACAGCGGCAGCAAGTACCTGGCCGGCCACAACGACACCATCTGCGGCCTGGTGACGGTAAAGGACCCGGCCCTGGCCGAGCGGATCTATTTCCACCAGAATGCGGCCGGCGCGGTCCTGGCCCCCCAGGACTCCTGGCTCACCATCCGTGGGCTCAAGACCCTGGCCGTGCGGCTCGACCGGCAGCAGCAAAACGCCCAGGCCATTGCCGAGTGGCTCCGGACACAGCCGCTGGTCCGCACCGTCCACTACCCGGGACTCCCGGACCATCCGGGACACGAGCTCCTGAAGCGCCAGGCAAAGGGGTTCGGCGGCATGATCGCCTTCGAGGTGACCGATCCGGCCCTGGTGGAGCGGCTGCTCCTGAAGACGCAGCTGATCTCCTTTGCCGAGAGCCTCGGCGGGGTGGAGTCACTCATCACCTTCCCGGAGGTGCAGACCCATGCCGACATCGAGCCGGAAAAGCGGGCCCGCTTCGGCATCAGCAACGTCCTGCTCCGACTGTCGGTGGGGATCGAGGACGTGAATGACCTGATCGCCGACCTGAACCAGGCGCTGAACGAGTAACAGGTTGCTGAAAAACAGCCATCTCGCCGCCGTCCTCGAAAGCCGCCTTGTGCGGCGTAGCGTTGCTACGCCTCCGCGGGGCTTTCTGCGGGTGCAACGATCTGACTATTTTTGAGCAACCTGAGCTCTGCAGCAGCCTGCTAAACATTTATAAACCAATACCACGCCGTGAGGGACGGGGGGCCGGTGGAGTGCAGCGCACGCGATTCCCGCGGCCGATGGGCAACAACCGCGTACGCCGTGCGAGGTCGGCCACCGACGGTTCATGTACCTGAAATGCCAAATCGCGGGAGAGTAACGGAGGCGGTCCTCCGCGCCTCACGGCTACACGCAGCAGCAACGGATAAACGATCAACTCCAAGGAGAACCAGCATGAAATTCGCCACCCAGCTTATCCATGGCAGCCATACCTTCGACCCGGCCACCGGCGCCCTGGGAGTCCCGGTCTACCAGACCTCCACCTTTGCCCAGCACTCCGTGGACAGTTTCGGCAAGTACGACTATGCCCGCTCCGGCAACCCGACCCGTGACGCCCTGGAAGAGGCCATCGCCCGCCTGGAGGGAGGAACCCTCGCCTTTGCCTTTGCCTCGGGCATGGCTGCCATCTGCTCCACCTTCCTCCTCTTCGCCCCCGGCGACCACCTGGTGGTCTGCGAGGATGTCTACGGCGGCACCTTCCGGGCGCTGACCCGCCTCTTCGGCCAGTGGGGACTGACCGTCACCTTTGTGGACGCCACGGACAACGCGGCCATCGAGGCCGCGGTACGGCCGGAAACGAAGGCACTCTACCTGGAGACCCCGTCCAATCCGCTCCTGAAGATCACCGACCTGCGCGGCGCCGTGGCCATCGCCAAGGCGAAGGGACTCCTCACCCTGGTGGACAACACCTTCATGACCCCCTACCTGCAACGGCCGCTGGAGCTCGGCTGCGACATCGTCCTCCACAGCGGCACCAAGTTCCTGAACGGCCACAGCGACGTGATCTGCGGCTTTGCCGTGGTGAAGGACAGCGACCTGGCGAGCCGGCTCGGCTTCATCCAGAACGCCTTCGGCGCCATCCTGGGTCCGCAGGACTGCTGGCTGGTGCTCCGGGGCCTCAGGACCCTCAAGATCCGGATGGAAGAGAGCCAGCGAAACGCACTGAAACTGGCAGCCTGGCTGTCCGACCAGCCGCGGGTCACCAGGGTCTACTATCCCGGACTGGCCGTGCATCCCGGCTCTGCCGTCCACCTGGGGCAGAGCGACGGCCCCGGCGCGGTCCTCTCCTTCGAACTGGACTCGTTCGACCTGACCCGGAAGCTACTGGAAGGAGTCGAACTGGCCGCCTTTGCCGTCAGCCTCGGCGGGGTGGAGAGCATCCTCTCCTACCCGGCCAGGATGTCCCACGCCGCCATGCCGCCCGAAGAGCGGGCCGCCCGCGGGATCAGCGACACCCTGATGCGCCTGTCGGTCGGCCTGGAGGACCCGGACGACCTGATCGCCGATTTCAACCGGCTGATCAATTGAATCCATGCGGCGTACGAAGCAGCCTTTGCTCCGGAAGGGCACTTTCTGCACCACTACGGCTCATTTCGCTACAGCCGCTGAACTCGCCCTGACGGGCTCAGACAACAGCGGCTGCTAACGCTTCATTTCGCCAGGTGGTGCAACGAAAGAGCCCCCAGTCGCTACGGCTGCTCCACCCGCCGCATGGATTCAAGGGCATCTCAACGTGGAGAAAAGGGCTGACCAGCGAGTGGTCGGCCCTTTTCCGTTCCGATGACCGGATTTGGGGTTGACAAACCCGCGATGCAAAACGAGAATGGGCCTCTTTGCCGGAAGCGAAGAGCGAGGAGGCAGCGTTGACAGAACCACAAAAGATCCTGATGCAGGGAAATGAGGCGCTGGCCCGCGGGCTGGTGGAGCATGGCTGTGTTGTGGCAGCTTCCTACCCGGGCACGCCGGCCTCCGAGATCCTGACCGCCATCCAGGCCTGGCAGAAGGCCGAAGGGCTCACCATGCACCTGGAGTGGTCGGTCAACGAGAAGGTGGCCCTGGAGATCGCCTATGCCGCCAGCCAGGCCGGTCTGCGCGCCGCCACCGCCATGAAGCAGGTGGGGCTGAACGTCGCCTCCGACCCGCTCATGAGCGCCGCCTACCTCGGAGTGGTGGGCGGGTTTGTCGTGGTCAGCGCCGACGATCCCGGCCCCCACTCTTCCCAGACCGAGCAGGACAGCCGGCTCACAGCCATGCTGGCCAAGATCCCGGTACTCGACCCCGCCTCGCCCGCCGAGGCCCGCGAGTTCGCCGGCATCGCCTTCGAGCTCTCCGAAGCGTTCAGCATCCCGGTCATGCTCCGCCCCACCACCCGGGTCTGCCACGCATGTCAGGACATCGCCCCGGCCCCGGTCGAAAACCTCAGTCGACAGGCCGCCTTCACCAAGGATCCGAGCCGCTGGGCAGCCACCCCCAATTTCCGCTACCGGCTCCACGTGCAACTGAACGAAAAGCTGGACCGGATCGCCGCCTACGGGCCGACCGCCCCCCGGCTCATCAACCCGCAGGCCAAGAGCCGCCGGGCACTGGTGGCCTCCGGCGCTGCGGCCGGCTACGCCAGGGAAGCCCTGACCAGCCTCGGCCTGTCGGATGAACTGGCCTTCTATCAGGTCATCCAGCCCTACCCGCTGCACGCCGCCTTTGTTGACGAGGTACTGGCACGGTTCGACGAGGTCCTGGTGCTGGAAGAGACCACCGGCGTCATCGAGATGCAGTTCCGCGACCGCTACAAGGTACGGGGCAAACTCTCCGGCACTGTCCCCGAGGCCGGGGAACTGCTCCCCGAGATTGTGGAACGGCTCATCGCCGGTTTTGCCGGCTGCCCGGCCCCGGTCCTGCCGGAACCGCCGACCGGGGGCGGGCGGCGCCCCACCCTCTGCCCCGGCTGTCCCCACCGGGCCAGCTTCTACGCCATCAAGCGGGCCGCGCCCAAGGGGATCTACCCCAGCGACATCGGCTGCTACACCCTCGGCCTTAACCTGGGCGGGGTCGACACGGTCCTCTGCATGGGGGCCGCGGTCAGCCAGGCGGCCGGCTTCCACCAGGCCTACCGGATCACCGGCCAGGAAAAGGATGTCGTGGCCACCATCGGCGACTCCACCTTCTTCCATGCCGGCATCCCGCCGCTCATCGACGCCGTGGCCCAGGGAGCCAGGTTCGTCCTGGTCATTCTGGACAACGCCACCACGGCCATGACCGGCAACCAGCCAACCCCGGCCCACGGCACTCCGGCCGGCCAACCGGTGGTCATCGAGGATATCGTCCGCGGCTGCGGCGTCCGGTTCTGCACCACCGGCGACCCGCTCGACCTCCCCGGCTTCACCAGGCTGGTCAAGGAGGCGGTGCTGTTCGCCCGGGAAGAAGGGGTGGCGGTCGTCATCGCCAAGAGCCCCTGCCTGGTGGACCGGAACCGGCCCACGTCAAAGCGGCCCCAGGCCGCCGTGGACGCCACCTGCACCGGCTGCAAGGTATGCACCAGCCAGTTCGAGTGCCCGGCCCTGGTCTACGACGAGGCAACGAAGAAGGTCACCGTGGACCTGATGATCTGCAGCGGCTGCGGGGTCTGCCTCGACGTCTGCCCGCAGCAGGCGATCTCACGCCGGGAGGAACGGCCATGAACGGACAGCAGCTGATCATCGCCGGCGTCGGCGGCCAGGGGATACTCTTCATCACCCGGCTCCTGGCCGAGACCGCCATTGCCAAGGGTCTGCCGGTCCTCACCTCCGAGACCCACGGCATGGCCCAGCGGGGCGGGATCGTCGTTTCCCACCTGAAGGTGGGGGAGTTCTCCAGCCCGCTGGTGCGACCGGGACAGGCCGACGGCCTCCTGGCCCTCAAGGCGGAAACCGTGGCCCTGCACCGCCACTTCCTGAAGGGAGCCGGCTGGATCGTGGCCAACGCCGCCCCCCTGGCCGTAGTGGAAGCGGACCACCCGATTGCCACCATCGATGCCGATCCCATCGCCCTCAACCTCGGTAACCCCCAGGCGGTCAACCTGATCGTGCTGGGCCTGGCCCTGGCCGTGCCGGGACAGCTCTTCTGCACGGCCGCCGAGATCGAGGAAACGATCCGCCGCAAGCTTGTTGCCAAGCCGGCTCTGCTGGAAGGGGCGCTGACCGCCTTCCGTGCCGGGTTGGAAGCGTAACAAATCCATCCCTCTCCCTTGGGACCCATAGGGCCTAAAGGAGAAGGTGGCCGGAGGCCGGATGAGGGGGGAATTAGCTCGATGCATCCGTCTTCCCCCTCACCCTAGCCCTCTCCCACAGGGAGAGGGAATTAACCGTGTCCGGCTAACAAAACTGTTCTGTTCCCAATGCTGTCAGGAGTTTGCTTCATGCTGAAACGCTTTCCCCCCAAGGTTTCCTCCCCGGCCGAGCTGCCTGCCCTTCAACTGGCCGGGCTCCAGTGGAGTGTCAGGCACGCCTTCGACAACTCCCCCTTCTACCGCGACCATCTGACGAAGGCCGGGATCACGCCGGACGATATCCGCTCCCTGGACGACCTCAGGCGCCTGCCGTTCATCACCGCCGACGACCTGGCCGCCGGCTATCCGTTTGCCCTCAGGGCCGCACCGTTCGCGGACCTCGTCCGGATACACGCCTCCAGCGGCACCACCGGCAAGCGGAAGATCCTCTGCTATACCCGGAAGGACCTGGACGACTGGCAGGAGATGTTCGCCCGCTGCTATGAGCTGGCCGGCCTGACGCGGGAAGATCGGGTTCAGATCGCCGTCGGCTACGGGCTCTGGACTGCAGGGGTCGGCTTCCAGCAGGCCTGCGAGCGGTTCGGCGCCCTGGCCATCCCGGTCGGACCGGGAAACCTGGAGATCCATATCACCTTCCTCCAGGACCTGCAGTCCACGGTCTTCTGCTGCACCGCCTCCATGGGGCTCCTCCTGGCCGAAGAGGTACAGCGCAAGGGGCTGAAGCATACCCTCAACCTGAAAAAGATCATCATGGGGGCGGAGCGCGCCAGCAGCGCCATGCTCGCCACCATGCGCGAATGCCTCGGGGTGGAGGAGATCTACGACATCACCGGGCTGACCGAAGTCTACGGACCCGGGACCGGTGTCTCCTGCCGCGCCAACGACGGCATCCACTACTGGGCCGACCACTACATCCTGGAGGTAATCGATCCCGAGACCCTGGAACCGGTCATGCCGGGCGAGATCGGCGAAATGGTCTACACAACCCTCGCCAAGGAAGGTGCACCGCTGCTCCGCTACCGCTCCCGCGACCTCACCCGCCTCATCGAAGGGGACTGCCCCTGCGGCTGCTGGCTCCCCCGCCACGACCGGATACTCGGCCGCTCCGACGACGTGGTCATCTTCCGGGGGGTGAACATCTACCCCGGCCAGTTGGACGAGGTGCTGCACCGGGTCCAGGGGATCGGCAGCGAATACCAGGTGCTGTTCGATCACGGACCGGACGGCCGCGACTTCATGCAGATCAGGGTGGAGCGGGCCGGAAACGGCGAGGCTCTGCCGGACGACAGGGTGGCAAAGCAGATCGCTGCCGGCATCAAGCACACCCTGCTGGTATCGCCGGTGGTGGAACTGCTCGACTACGGCAGTCTGCCGCGGTCGGAGAGGAAAACCAGGCGGATCTTCGACAACCGGCGGTTCGAATAGGGCGTACGTCCGGGCACGAACTGCCCGGCTACCGGTAACCGGCGCAAAGATCAAAGATAGGAGAGAGAATGAGCAGCTTGCCCAGATGTCCGACATGCAGTTCGGAATACACCTACGAAGACGGAAACCTGTATGTCTGCCCGGAGTGCGCCCATGAATGGGCCATCGTTGCAGCCGAAGAGGGGGGAGAACAGGGGCTGGTCGTGCGCGACGCCTTCGGGAATCTGCTGCAGGACGGCGATTCTGTGACGGTGGTCAAGGATCTGAAGATCAAGGGGTCGTCAGCAGTAGTCAAGGTGGGGACCAAAGTCAGAAACATTCGTCTCGTCGACGGGGACCATGATATCGATTGCAAGATTGATGGCGTTGGCGCCATGCAGTTGAAATCGGAATTCGTCAAGAAAGCATAGCTCAGCAGCGTTTAACCCTACATCCGGCAGCTTGCAATTTTACTTCAGGAGGTTGAATGATGAAACTGCACACCCTGTTCCTCGCCCTCGCCACCCTGCTGGTAGCCCTGGTCGGCGCCGCCGGCGCCGAGATCACCCTCACCTACGCCAACTTCCCGCCGGCCGCCACCTTCCCGAGCGTCCAGATGGAGCGCTGGGCCATGGAGGTGGACAAGCGAACGGGCGGCAAGGTCAAGGTCAAGACCTTTCCCGGCGGCACCCTCTTGAACGCCAAGAACATGCTGGAGGGGGTCACCTCCGGCAGTGCCGATATCGGCAACTTCGCCATGAGCTACCAGCCCGGACGCTTCCCGGTCTCCGAGGCGGTCGACCTCTACCACGGCTTCACCTCCGCCACCGTGGCAAGCCAGGTGCTGTTCGACCTGGTGGAAAAGTACAAACCCAAGGAATTCGAGAAGGTAAAGATCATCACCCTCTTCACCTGCCCCCCCACCAACTTCATGACCAGCAAGCCGGTCAGGTCCCTGAAGGACCTGAAGGGAACGGAGCTGCGGGTAGCAGGAACCAGCGCCGAGGTCCTGAAGCGGCTGGGCGGGGTGCCGGTCGCCATGCCCCAGTCCGAAACCCCGGAGGCGATCCAGAAGGGGGTGGTGAAGGGGATGATCTCCTCCCTGGAGATCCTCCAGGACTTCAAATTCGCCGCCTACACCCCCAACGTCACGGTGGCCAACCTGCCGGTGGTTTCCTTTGCGGTGGTGATGAACAGGGCCAAGTGGGACAGTCTGCCGGCCGACGTGAAGACGGTAATCGACGGACTGGCCCGCGAGCAGGCGGTCTGGACCGGCGGGTACGTGGACCAGCACGTCAGGGACGCCCTGGTCTGGTCGGCCAAGGAGTACAAACTGCAGCAGTTCACCCTGCCGCCGGCGGACCAGCAGCAAATCGGCAAACTGCTGGCACCCATGACCGACGAGTACATCAAGAAGGTGAGTGCCCAGGGGCTGAACGGCAAGCAGATCGTCGCCGACGTGCAGGCGATGAAGGCGAAGTACGAGAAGCCGGCCCCAAAGGGGGCGAAGCAGGGGAAGAAGAAAAAATGAGACTGCTGCGTTCAGCGTGCTGCGTGCTGCGAAAATACCGGCACTCTGAACGTTGAACGCAGCACGCAAAACGGATTTTCCATGGAACTACTCGTCAGCTACCTTTCCCGCTTCTTCATGATCGTCGCCGGCGGAGCCCTGCTGCTTCTGGTGCTGCTCGCCACCGGCAACGTGGCCTTGCGGCTCTTCCAGATCCCTTTTGCCGGCACCTACGAGGTCGTCTCGTTTCTCGGCGCCCTGGTGACCGCCGGCGCCCTGGCCCACACCCAGCGGCGGCGGGACCACATCATGGTCGACATCCTGACCGACCGTCTCCCTCCTCTGGCGAAGCGGTTGCTGGACGCGGTCAGCGACGGGGTGGCGGCGGTGCTGTTCGGCATCGCCTCCTGGCAACTCTACGCCTGGGGAGAAAAGATCAGGATCAGCGGCGAGCTGTCCGAGACCCTGCAGCTCAGGTTCCACCCGTTCGTCTACGGGGTGGCAGCCGGCTTTGCCCTGCTGACCCTGGTGCTGATCTTACAGATGTTTCGGGCCATGTTACGCAAAGCGGAGGGAGAGGCATGACCGGACCGATGCTGGGGGTCACCGGCATTGCCGTGATGCTCCTGATGCTCTTTTCCCTGCGGATTCCGGCAGCGTTCGTCATGCTGCTGGTCGGCTTCTTCGGCTTTGCCAGCGCCACCTCGTTCGACGCGGCCTGCACCATGCTCGGCTCGGAACTCTGGTCGAGCTTCTCCAACTACGGCCTGACCGTGATCCCGCTCTTCATCCTGGTAGGGGAGATCGTCCACTTCGCCGGCTACAACAACAGCCTCTACTTTGCCACCTACAAATGGTTCGGCCACCGCCGCGGCGGGCTCGCCATGACCACCATCATGGCCTCGGCCGCCTTTTCGGCCATCAGCGGCTCGAACACCGCCACCGCCGCCACCATGAGCGCCGTGGCGATTCCGGCCATGAAGGAGTACAAGTACCACCCGCTCCTCAGTGCCGGCTCCGTGGCAGCCGGCGCCACGCTGGGGGTCCTGATCCCGCCGAGCATCGTCCTGGTGGTGTACGGCCTCTATACCGGCCAGTCCATCGGCAAGCTCTTTTTCGGCAACGTCATCCCCAGCGCCATCCTGACCACCCTCATCCTGGGGACGGTCGTGGTCATCTGCCGCCGGCACCCGGACTGGGGGCCGGCCGGGCCTAAGAGCTCCTGGAAAGAGCGGTTTGCCGCCCTCCCCGAGGCACTCGACATCCTGGTGCTGTTCGGCATCATCATGTACGCCCTGTTCACCGGCGTGGTGACCGCCACCGAGGCGGCCGCGGTGAGCTGCTTCCTGGCCCTGGTGATCTGCGGCCTGCGCAGGAAGCTCACCTGGAAAAAACTGGGGGGCGCCTTTGTCGACACCCTCCGGATCTCCTGCATGGTCTTCATGATCGTGGCCGGCGCCCTGGTCTTTGCCAAGTTCCTCACCGTCACCCGGCTGCCGGCCGAGACCGCCGAGTGGATCAGTACGCTCGCCCTTCCCAGGTGGATGGTCCTCTGGATCATCCTGATCTGCTACATCATCGGCGGCTGCATCATGGATGCCCTGGCCTTCCTCCTGGTGTCGCTCCCGATCTTCTATCCACTGGTCACCCAACTGGGGTACGATCCGGTCTGGTTCGGCCAGGTCATCACCATCGTCACCACCATGGGTTCCATCATGCCCCCCATCGGCATCTGCTGCTACGTGGTGTCGGGCATGTCCGGCATCCCGCTCGGCACGGTCTTCAGGAGCGGCCTGTACTATTTCCCCTCCTACATCGTCTCCATCGTCCTGCTGATGGCCTCGCCCTACTGGACGGTCCTGGTGCTGTCGGACCTGGTAAAGTAAGGGCGACGGTCATCGCCACCGCTGGTCAGTGCCCCTTTTCCGACGGGCACTGGTTGACCAGGAGCCAGTAACAGCCCAGGGTGCTGACAATGGTGGCGAACTCACCGAAATCGACCGGCTTGCGGATGAAGCTGTTCACCCCGAGCCGGTAGCTCTGCACCAGATCCCGCTCCTCTTTCGAGGAGGTGAAGATGATGACCGGCAGCCCCTGCAGCCGGTTGTCGGCCCGGATCTCCCGCAGCACCTCTATTCCGTCCACCCGCGGCATGTGAATATCCAGCAGCAGGACCTCCGGCAGGTGCTTACCGCCTTCGAGACACTCCTTGAACAGGTAATCGAGCGCCTCTTTCCCGTCCTTCAACCAGACCACCTCGTTAAGTACATTGGCCTTTTTCAGGGACCGCTGGGTCAACAACGCGTCGTCCGGGCTGTCCTCGACGAGAAGGATCGTTTTGCCCTGTGCCGCGACCTGGTCTTCGTTGGAAAAACAGTATCCCATATCATCTCCTTACCATACCAATGCCGGTACCTGCACGGACACACCGCAATGCGCAGGACTGTTCCGAGTGCGAAACATTAAACTGCATCAATGTTACTCGGTCATCGGATAAATGCAACAACAGGCAAAGAAAGATCGTCGAGAACGTTCAAAGGCCAGGAGCGGGTACCGGCCAACGGCGGGAATGCCGTCAGCGCGCACTCATCGGGAGGAACCAGATCACGTCAAAAAAGCGCCGCTTCGAGGAGTTTCAGCCGCTCCCCCTTGAGTCCGTCAAACCTGCAGCCGATGCCGGGGACCCGCATGGCCACCCCCCACGGCTGCTCCCAGCGAACTTCGACGCGGAACGGGCGATCGTCCAGTTCGAGGATCTTCACGTTCAGCATCCGCCCGACCGGATACGGATCGCAGGTGCAGACGAACATGCCGCTGCGCGACATATCAATGGTAAAGGCCCGCCGTGCCTGGGCATCCGATTCGGACTCACCCCAGACCAGGAGGTTGAAGTTCTTCGACTTACGATCGTCCTTGCGCAGGGAGCGGGGTTTGAAAACCTCGCAGCGGACGAGGAACGCGAGCAGATTCTCCTCGCCGCTCCTGGTGCTGTCGGAAAAGAGCGCCCGGAAGCCGGCCTTGTGGTTCCAGTTGATCCTGATGCTCGCAAAGATCGTCTCCAGGGTCTGCAGGAGCATCCGCTCCCGCTCAGTCGCCTTGATGATCGCCGGGATGTCCAGGATGAAACCGCTGATGGGTATCTCCGTAAGTTTCTGGTACATCTCGGCAATGGAAGTGAAATGGATGGCAACGGCGCCATGGGCGGCAAGAAAGGTGGTATAGACCTTCAGTGCCTCACCTTGACGTGAGACGAGCGCAATATTCACGTAATCCTCCAAAGGGATTCGAGCAGATCAAGGTTGAAGTATAGCAGGGGAGTCCATTTATGAAAGGACTTTCAGAAAATAACAACCTCACACCGCGACCCGCAGACGATACCCTACCCCCACTTCGGTTACGATATACCGCGGTCGTGAGGCATCGGCCTCGATCTTGCGCCGCAGATTACTGATATTGACCCGCAGGACATGGGGCTGTTCCACGTAGGCAACGCCCCATATCTGCCTGAGGATCTGGCCATGGGTCAGGACCTTGTCCGCGTGGGTCACCAGCAGGCGGAGAAGATCGTATTCGGTGGGGGTCAGTTGCACCTCCTCCCCCCGGGCCGTCACCCGCCGTCGCCCCAGGTCGACCTCCAGTTCCCCGACCCTGAAGATCGGCTCGGTCACCTGCTGCACCGAACGGCGCAGCGACACCCTGATCCGCGCCAGGAGTTCGCCGATGCCGAACGGTTTGGTCAGGTAGTCGTCGGCACCGGCGTCCAGCGCGGCGACCTTGTCGTCCTCCCGCTCCCGCACCGACAGGACGATGATCGGCACGGCCGACCACTCGCGAATCCTTCTGATCACCTCGACCCCGTCCAGGTCCGGGAGTCCCAGGTCGAGAAGAATCAGGTCCGGTCTGACCGTGGCAGCCGCTGTCAGACCGGCACGGCCGGTTTCCGCCTGGTGCAGGGAAAACTCTTCCCCGTCCAGGGCAGTCCGGAGAAACCGCTGGATGGCAAGCTCGTCATCCACGACGAGGATGCGGGGCGGATTGGTTGCGCGCGTATCATTGACCATGTTCTCTGTTCCTATCGTGGGACGGTCGCCTGAGCGGCAGCCGGATATCGACGACGAGTCCACCATCGGGACGGTTTTCGGCCCGGATCCGCCCGTCATGGGCCTCGACGATCCCCTTGCAGATGGAGAGTCCCAGGCCGGTGCCGCCGGCCCCCTCGGGGACGGGAATCCGGTAGAATTTATCGAAGATCCTCTTCAGATCGTGATGGGGTACTCCTGGTCCTCGGTCGGAGACCTCGATGATCAGCCAGATGCCGTCGATCTGGGCCGAGATCCCGATCGCTCGATCCGCCGGCGCGTATTTCAGGGCGTTTTCCAGCAGATTGACCAGCACCTGGGTCATGAGCGCCAGATCCATGGTCACCAGCGGCAGGTCCGGCGCCAGATCCACATCGATGGTGCGCGTGCCGATCCGCTGTTCGAGGGCCGCCAGGGCGCAGCCCACCAGGTCCTGGACGTCGCACGGCTCATCCTTCAGCCTGACCGCTCCCGCTTCCAGCCTGGTCATGTCCAGCAGGTTGCCGACGAAACGGTTCAGGCGGACCGCCTCCTCCCAGGCCGTTTCCAGCAGGTTCTGTCGAGCTCTGTCGCTCAATGCCTCCCCCTCCCCCTTGAGGCTGCTCAGCACCCCGATGATCGACGCGAGCGGCGAACGGAGGTCGTGGGAAATGGAGTTGAGGAGTGCCCGCTCCAGGTTCTCCCGGGCTTTCAGGATCTGGGCCTGTTCCGCCTCATTGGCAAACCGGACCCGCTCCAGGGCCATGGCGGTCTGAGTGGCAAAGGCATCCAACAGGCGACGGGTCTCCTGGGATCGGTACTCCTCTTCGCGTTCCAACTTTACCCCCAGCACCCCCAGCGGATCTGCCGATGTCTGCAGCGGCAGATAGAGGAAGTCAGCCGAGATCAGGGTCTCGGTCCCCCGGCCGGCGGGCTGGCGGTTTCGGAAGGCCCAGTCGGCCACTGCCCGCTCGTTCAGATCGAACTCCAGCCCCTCGCTGGCGGCGAGGATCTCCAGCCTTTCCCCCTCCGGAAGGAAGACGACGAGCCGCGCATTCTGGGTCTCCTCGATGTTCCTCACCACCGCCTGCAGGATGGAAGCGGCATCGGCGGCGGCGGCCAGGTCGCGGCTCAGGTAGTAGAGGCTGGCGGTCTGCACCTCCCGGACCCGCACCGCATCGGCACGTTCGCGCGCCTTGGCGACCAGCGTGCTGATGACCACCCCGACAATGAACAGGGCAATGAAGGTGATCAGGTACTGGGTGTCGGCAACGGCAAAGGTCAGGTGGGGGGGAACGAAAAAAAAGTCGAAGGCGAGCACGCCGAGAAAGGCGGTGAGGATGGCCGGCTTCCGGCCGAGCTTGATCGCCGCCAGCACCACCGCCAGGAGATAGATCATGACCATGTTGGTCGGGGCGAGAACCGGACTCACCAGGGCGCAGACCGCCGATGCCGCAGCAACCAGGGCCAGGCTGCCCGAGTAGCCGGACCAGGAGATCGGCTGCCTGCCCCTGGCGGGCGTTGCTTCAGGCCTCCCCCCGTCACCGGCGGCGATACTGACCACGAACACGTCGATCACCCCGCTCAGGCGGATGATCTGATCGACGATCGGGGGGATGAGCAGTTCTCGCCAGCGCGGCTTGGTAGGCTTGCCCACCACGATCTTTGTCACGTTATGCCGAACCGCATAGGCAATGGCCGCTTCGGCCACGGAGGTGGCCGTCACGGTGGAGACATGGGCACCCAGGCTCTCGGCCAGGCGCATGACATGCCAGATCTGCTCCCGGTTCTGGCGGGCATGTTTGGACGTGCTGGGGGTCTCTATGTAGACCGTATGCCAGGGGGCCTTCAGTTCGTCAGCCAGGCGCCGGGTAGTGCGGATCAGCTTCTCGCTGTAAGGACTGCCGCTGACGCAGACCAAGAGGCGCTCCGCTGCGGGCCAGGGGCCGGAGATGGCGCGGGTTTCCATGTACGCCCGCATCTCATCGTCCACCCGGGAAGCGGCGCGGCGCAGGGAGAGTTCTCGCAGGGCAAGCAGGTTGCCGTGCCGGAAAAAGGCCTCCATCGCCCGGGCCGCCTGCTCCGGGATGTAGACCTTTCCCTCCCGCAGCCGCTGGAGCAGGTCGTCCGGCGAGATGTCCACCAGGCGGATCTCGGCCGCCTGGTCCAGCAGGCTGTCCGGGACGGTCTCCCGCACGACGACGCCGGTGATCTGTGCCACGACGTCGTTCAGGCTCTCGAAGTGCTGGACATTGACCGTGGTGTAGACATCGATGCCGGCATCCAGCAGCTCTTCAACATCCTGCCAGCGCTTCTCGTGACGGGAGCCGGGTGCGTTGGTGTGGGCCAGTTCGTCCACCAGGACGATCTGCGGCTTGCGGGCCAGTACCGCGTCGATGTCCATCTCCGGCAGGAGCACCCCCAGGTACTCGACCTGGGCCCTGGGGATCACCTCCACCCCGGACAGGGCGAGGAGCGAATCGGTCTCGAACCGGCCGTGGGACTCCACGTACCCCGCCACCACGTCGCGGCCGTCCAGCCGCCGCTGCTCAGCGGCTTCCAGCATCGCGAAGGTCTTCCCCACGCCGGCGGCATAGCCGAGGAAGATCTTGAGCTTCCCCCTCCCGTCCTCCGCCTCGGCCTCTTCGGCCTGGGCAAGCTTGAGGAACGCCTCGGGAGAGGGACGGATGTCGTCGTTGCCGGTCATGGTGCCAGTGTATCCAACTCCAGGTTTACCGCAAGCACATTAACCCGTGGCTCGCCGAGGAGACCGAGCTGACGGTTTTCCGTATGGGCGGCGACGATACGCTTCACGGCAGCCACGCTCACGCCGCGTGCCATGGCTACCCGCGGAATCTGCACCGTGGCGGACGCAGGCGAAATGTGCGGGTCGAGCCCGCTGGCCGAGGCCTGGACCAGCTCGGACGGTAGCGGGCTGTTCAGACCGCTGTCGCGCAGGGCCGTTACCCTGTCCCCGACCGTCTTCAGGTACTCGGGGTTGGTCGGGCCGGCGTTGGAGCCGCCGGAGCCGAGCGGGTTGTAGCCGAACTCGCCGGTGGCCGACGGCCGGGGCCAGATGTACTTCGGGTCGGAGAAAGGCTGGCCGATCAGTGTCGAACCTGCCACCTTCCCGCTCTTGTCGGTGATGAAGCTCCCGTTTGCCTGCCGCGGGAAGAGCAGCTGGGCGATGCCGGTGACAACGACCGGGTAGATACCGCCGCAGATGCCGGTGAAGACGAGGAGCATCAGAATGGCTGATTTCAGATCCTTCATTGGGTTCTCCCGTAGGGGCGGGGTTTCCCCGCCCCTACATGATTAATTTACATCATCATCCCGATCACCATATCGATCGCCTTGATCCCCACAAACGGCGCGATGATCCCCCCCACCCCGTAGAGGAGGAGGTTGTGGATCAGAAGCTTCTCGGCCGGCATGGGGCGGAACTTGGTTCCCTTGAGCGCCAGCGGCACCAGGAGCGGGATGATGACCGCGTTGAAGATGACCGCCGACAGGATCGCGCTGTAAGGGCTCGCCAGCCGCATCACGTTCAGCACCCCCAGTTGGGGGTAGATGGAGAGCATCATGGCCGGGATGATGGCGAAGTACTTGGCGATGTCGTTGGAGATGCTGAAGGTGGTCAGGTTGCCCCGGGTCATCAGGATCTGCTTCCCCACCTCCACGATATCCAGGAGCTTGGTCGGGTTCGAGTCCAGGTCGATGATGTTGGCCGCCTCGCGGGCCGGCTGGGTGCCGGTGTTCATGGCCACCGCCACGTCCGCCTGGGCCAGGGCCGGGGCATCGTTGGTGCCGTCGCCGGTCATGGCCACCATGTAGCCGGCATCCTGGTTCTCCTTGATCAGCCGCAGCTTGTCCTCGGGCCTGGCCTGGGCCAGGAAGTCGTCCACCTGGGCCTCGGCGGCGATGGCCGCCGCGGTGAGAGGGTTGTCGCCGGTGATCATCACGGTCCGGATACCCATGCTCCGGAGTTGCTGGAACCGCTCCTGGATCCCCCCCTTGACGATGTCCTTGAGGTTGATCACCCCCAGGATCTCGGCATCGCGACTGACCACCAGGGGAGTCGCCCCGGCGCGGGCGATCTTGTCGACCACATCACCCAGGTTGCCGGGGATGGTACCGGCGCCAAGGGTCTTGACGAAGGCGATCGTCGAGTCGGAAGCACCTTTACGGTATTTCCTCCCGGCGGTGTTGATCCCGGACAGGCGGGTGTCGGCGCTGAAGGGAATATCTTCGACATCGGCCGGACGCTCCAGCTTCAGGCCGTACTTCTGCTTTGCCAGCACCACGACGCTACGTCCTTCCGGGGTCTCGTCGGTGAGCGACGCCATCAGAGCGGCCTCGGCCAGTTCCTGTTCGCTGTGCCCGCCGACCGGCACGAATGCCACCGCCTCCCGGTTGCCGAGGGTGATGGTGCCGGTCTTGTCCAGGAGCAGCACGTTCACGTCGCCGGCCGCCTCGATGGCGCGGCCCGAGAGGGCGATCACGTTCTTCTGGAAGAGCCGGTCCATGCCGGCGATGCCGATGGCCGGCAGCAGCGCGGCGATGGTTGTCGGGGCCAGGCAGACGAAGAGCGCCACCAGGATGGTGAGCGACACCGGGGTCCCCTGCCCGGCAGCCTTGACGCTGTAAATGGAGAGCGGGCTGATGTTGGCGCAGACCAGCAGGAAGACCAGTGTCAGCGCGATGAGAAGCACCTCCAGGGCGATCTCGTTGGGAGTCTTGCGCCGTTTGGCCCCCTCGATCAGGGAGATCATCCGGTCCAGAAAGGTCTCCCCCGGATTGGCGGTGATCCGGACGATGATGGCGTTGGCGATGACCGTGGTGCCGCCGGTGACAGCAGACCGATCCCCTCCCGATTCGCGGACCACCGGTGCCGATTCGCCGGTGACGGCAGATTCGTTCACCAGGGCCGCGCCGGCCACCACGTCGCCGTCGCCGGCGATCGTATCGTTCGCCTCGACCAGGATCAGGTCCCCCTTGCGGAGCTGGCTGGCTCCGACCGTGGTGAAGTCGCTCCTGAAGTCGGGCTTGGCGAGGAGCTTGGCCGTCACGTCGGTGCGGCTCTTGCGCAAGGACGCGGCGCGGGCCCTGCCCCGCCCCTCGGCCAGTGCCTCGGCAAACGTGGCAAAAATGACCGTCAGCCAGAGCCAGAGGGAAACGGTACCGGTGAACCAGGCCGGTTCCCGGTTGGCGCCGGTCAGGGACAGGGCAAAGGTCACGAGGGTGATGAGGCTGGCGATCTCCACGCAGAGCATGACCGGATTGCGCCAGAGGGCGCGGGGATCAAGCTTCCTGACGGATTCCGCCAATGCCCCCCGGATGAGTTCGGGGTCGAAGGCCGATTTCGGCTGTCTGGTATGTTTCGACATGGTCAGATACCTCCCACCATGGTCAGCTGTTCCACGATCGGCCCGAGCGACAGGGCCGGGAAAAAGGTGAGCGCACCGACGATGAGGATGACCAGCGTCAGCCAGAGGGCGAAAGGGACCTTATCGGTGGGGAGGGTCCCCAGGCTTGGGGGGACGTACTTCTTCTCCGCCAGCGACCCCGCCATGGCCAGCATCGCCACTGCCGGCACGTAACGGCCGAGGAGCATCGCCAGGGAGCCGAGGACGTTGTAGAAGTAGGTGTTGGCGTTTAAGCCCGCAAAGGCGCTCCCGTTGTTGTTGGCCATGGAGGCGAGGGCGTACAGTACCTCGGAGAGGCCGTGGGCACCGGGATTGGCCATGGACGCCGTGGCCTGTGGGGTGATCATGGCAACTCCCGAAAGGATCAGCACCACGACCCCGGCGGTCAGGATCGTGACGATCGCCATCCACATCTCCCGCACCTCGATCTTTTTCCCCAGGTATTCCGGGGTACGGCCGATCATCAGTCCGGAGACGAAGACCGCGATGACGGCAAAGGCGAGCATGGTGTAGAGGCCGGAGCCGACCCCGCCGAAGACGATCTCCCCAAGGAGGATCAGCGAGAGCGGGACCATACCGCCGATCGGGGTCAGGGAGTCGTGCATGGCGCTGACCGCGCCGCAGGAGGTAGCGGTGGTTGCCACTTCGAAGAGGTTGGTTGCTGCCAGACCGAAGCGAAGATCCTTCCCCTCCATGTTTGCCCCGCCCACGCCGAGCTTGGCCACCAGCGGGTTGCCGCCCGATTCGGCCCACTGCAGGACACCGAAGGCGACGATCAGCAGTAGCAGCATGACACCCAGGATCGCCCATCCCTGGCGGGGATTTCCCACCATGACGCCGAAGGTGCAGGTCAATGCGCCGGGGATGAGGAGGATAAGCAGGATCTCCACCATGTGGGAGAGGGGGGTAGGGTTCTCGTAAGGATGGGCCGAGTTGGCGTTGAAAAAGCCGCCGCCGTTGGTTCCCAGCTCCTTGATCGCCTCCTGGGAGGCGACCGGCCCCATGGGAATGGCAACCTCTTTCACTGTGACGTGCTCAATGACCGGGTTTCCGTTGGCATCCCTGATGGCATTTCCCTTGCCGTCCAGCTTTGGCTTGTCGTAGGTGACCGGCTGCACAAGCGGTATGGTCTTGTACGGAGAGAAGTTCTGGATCGATCCCTGGGAGACCAGGAATATGGCGGCGATCAGGGAGATCGGCAACAGGATGTAGAGGGTACAGCGGGTCATGTCGACCCAGAAGTTGCCGAGCAGGGAGGTCCTGCGTCGACAGAAGCCGCGGATCACGGCGATTGCGACGGCAATGCCGGTGGCGGCGGAGACGAAGTTATGGACCGCGAGCCCCACCATCTGAGTGAAGTAACTGGCCGTTACTTCGCCGCTGTAGGCCTGCCAGTTGGTGTTGGTGATGAAACTTACGGCCGTGTTCAGCGCCAGCTGCCAGGTAAAGGGGGGAACCTTCTGCAGGTTGAGCGGCAGGTGGTGCTGCAGCATCAGCATGGCGAAGAGCGCCACGAAAAGGACCAGGTTGAAGAGGGCAATGGCAACGGCATACCCTTTCCAGTCCATCTCCTGGTCCTTGTCCACCCCGCAGATCCGGTAGACAAGGGTTTCAAAGGGGGCAAGAATTGGCGAAAGGAAGGTCCGCTCTCCCCCGAAAACCTTTGCCATGAAGGTACCCAGCGGCTTTGCCAGGGTAAGCAGAACAACAAAGAAGAGAATGATTTCCGGCCACTCGTACGCGTTCATGCACTGTTCTCCCCGGCCGCATTTCCCTCAAGTCTACCACGCAAACCAGAGCCCTGCCGGTTAGGGGACGGCAGAACTTCCCACCGTTGCCTTGCCGGGTCGAATCTCAGGATGCCGTCCGCCGTTTCCGGCGGCGCGACGTTGGTGGCGCCTGTCGGCAGACGATAGCTTCCCAGCCGATCTCCTTCATCGGCGAAGTCTTCTCCCTGATAGACACCGGTTTCCGTATCAAACAGGTAGATTTTCATGTCGCCCCTCCAAACCATGCTGCTGTTTTTCCTGCCTCGATCATCACTCTAGCGCCCAACGCGTAAAAACGGGGTCAATTTGCCGGGCAAAGAGGTCAAGATGTCGTCAAGACTGGAGAGCGTAACCGGGAGGAGGCTGTAACGGCTTGGGTAGGTTCAGCGGGACAGGGAAGAAATGGGAGGCAGGTGTACGGGACCGAAAGAGGGCGGAGTGCTCCGCCCTCAGGCTCCGAAATCGATTTCATTCAGATATGGCATTGCGAGATGAACTGCGCAAAAATGGTACTACGGGCTAACGCCTCACCCTATTCCGGTTTTCATACAACTTCAGAATCACGTAGGTAAGCCAGGCGATGATAACCATCCCTGCCATAAAGATGGTGTATGAAACGGGCCAGGAGATATTCTTGGTCATCATCGAAAATTCCGACATGCCACCGATGCCGGCAATAACGTTCAGCGGCATGAAAATGACGCTGAGGACCGTCAGACGATAGATGACCCGGTTCTGGTTGATGTTGATGAAACCGACCGTGGAGTCCATCAGGAAGTTGATCTTGTCGAACAGGAAGGCGGTATGACCGTCCAGTGACTCTATGTCCCGCAATATCTGCTGGGCATCCTCAAGCTGGGCAGTCGAAAGAAGTCTCCTGCGGATCAGGAAGGTGAGCGCCCGGCGGGTATCCAGCACATTCCTGCGGATGCGGCCGTTCAGGTCCTCCTCTTCGGCAATATCCGCGAGGGTCTTGGCCGCATCCTCATCGCTCATGCTTTCGCTGAGAACCTTCTTCCCCACCTCGCCGAGGGCGGAGTAGCTCTCCTCCAGCGCGTCGGCGGAATATTCGACGTCGCCGGCGTAAAGGTCGAGCAGCATATCCATCCCGTCCGAGACGGAGCCCGTCTGGATGCGGGCACGGAGACGTTGCAGGCGGAAAACCGGCAACTCTTCCTCCCGCAGAGAAAACAGAATATCCCTGAAGAGAATGAATGCCACCGGCACGTTCCGCGACTCCCCTTCCTTGTCCAGGAGGAAATCGGAATGCAGATGTATTTCGCCGTTCTCTTCGATATAGAAACGGGCGCTTGATTCGATGTCCGTAAGCTCTTCCGGGGCCGGGAGTTCGAGTCCGAAATAGTGGCCGATCTTGCGTCGATCAGCCTTGGTGGTCCCGACCAGGTCGACCCAGATGGGTCTGATACCTTCCAGGTCTTCCACCGACTCGATCGTCGTCTGGCGCAGTCGCCCCTGTGCCAGCTCGAAGGCGTTTACCACACAGGCCGCACCGAGATAGTTGCTGCGGCTCGCGAGGATGTCGCGGGTCGCATCGGAGACTTCGTCCAGAAGGTCATCGACCCGGCTTTCGTCGATTGCCCCCCAGGCGAGCAGTAGCTCATCCGGCGAGAGAGCTTCGAAAATTGCCGCGATCTCTTCCGAACCGAGGCCGGCAAAGTACGAGCGCAACTCGGCCAGATACTGCTTGGGCACGGCTCCTCCCGCCAGATCATGGCGGGAGGCATCCTGCCTGGCGGCCGTGCTTTCTTCACGCCGATGTTTCGAAATCAGATCCTGAACAATTTGCAGTGACATAATAAACTCCCGGCCAGGTCAGACCAATGCCCCGACCTGGCATGTAACTGGTGGAAAGAGCAACTCAATGGTTGGGCATGAAGCCTGAACCAATTGAAAGCAATCGCATTTGTCGAAAACCAGCGGGTGCTGCATGCCAAGATTCAGCGTGCGGCGCCGCTTGTTGCGACAAAACGGACAACTCTGCATCAACGGCAGGTTCGCCGAGGCCATAATCGACTAAAAACGGGAGTAAGCGAAAAGAGAACTCCCTGCATTCGTCTGTTTCCCGTTCCCGGCGGAACGGCAACATTCAAAGCAGGCAGGGGGGAGGGTGTACTTTGAAGGGATTACCGCCGCAGAAACGGGCTGGGTAACGGATATTCGCTACTATGACTGTCCAATTTGGATGACCACCACCCTTCGCGTTCGACATGGAGCAACAAAAAAAAGGCCACGGGGAACCGTGGCCTGAAAACGTGATGAGCCGTGATTCCCCACTCGTAGGTTTTCAGCAGTGCACAACGTAGGTTCACTAAAAGAACCAGCTACCTTAAGTCAAGCCTTAATCCGGCAAGACCTGGTCTACCCATTGGCG
>CAYSMK010000046.1:0-39132 GCA_964432205.1 uncultured Geobacter sp.
AGGATGCCGGCTAACTGAAACCGAAACCCATTTACACAAAACTATTTACAGGCCCGATTTCCACGGCATAACGCTTGAAATAATGTTCCTGTTCCTTCCGTATTATCCTTACGGGCCCCTCATTCGGCGGCGACGACAGAGTGCCCCCGCTGACCTCGATGGCATCTATCCCCAGACCGACCAGCTTTTTGCAGACGTATTTGCTCTCCGCAAACGTCATCCCCTGATCCATGAAGTCAGAACAATTGATCTTTATGAGGATTGGATATTCAGCCCCGACTATGTTCCTGATCGCCGAATACGTCTCAATAAGTATTCTCGCCCGGTCATCGATGGTGCCGCCGTATCCATCGGTTCTTCTGTTGTAATAGGGGTTCAAGAACTTGTTCAAGACATAGCCGTGCGCTGCATGTATCTGGACACCGTCGAAGCCCGCCTTTTTTGCCCTGAGCGCAGCGTCGGCAAAGGCATGCTGCAGGTACAGAATTTCTTCTTTGGACATTTCCTTCGGAACGATCCCGGTGGCCAGATCTTCAACCGGGCTTGGCCCCCAGATCAGCCTTTCGTCCCTGCCGGCATAGGTTTGGGCACCAACGCAACTGATTTGCAGGACGATGTTCGCTTTATGACGATGCACCGTTTCAGTCAGCCGCTTATAGCCATCAATCAACGAATCATCATAGATCCCCATCTGGCGAGGTTGCTTCGACTGCTCGACATCGGTGACATAGGTGTGGCCCGTGATAATGGTCCCCACCCCGCCCTTGGCCAGGTTCTCATACACCTGCACCAGCTCTTCTGTAACCTGGCCCCGCTCGTCTGCCAAACCGTCACGGGTAGCCGAACGGAAGAATCTGTTCTTCAGATGCAGGCCGGCAAGATGTGTCTGGTCAAATAAGGATTTCATTCCTTTGATCTCCAACTCCCCCGGGAACTTCGCTCTGTTCATCGCGTCAAATGACTTACCAGCGCCCTGAGGCCCAGGAGATAGCTGTCCATACCGAAGCCGGTGATCTGCCTGTTTGGATTACATGACGTCCCGCTCACGCCTTGTTCATCGCTTGGAAATGCTTGTTCGCGAAATCTCCTCGATTTCGATGTAATCATCGCACACCCCAACACATTGCTTATGTGGCTATACGCGTAGATATGTAATTTTAGGCACAAAAAAGTCGCACTATGTAGGCCAGAAATAGTGAACTGTGTGATCGTATGTTTTACGACATCACTGAGCGCAAATACGCAATGCTCTTAGAGACTGCGGAATCTTCGTCGCCGTCATACTTCGGATGCAGGTAGTCGATCTCAAGTGCCAGGAGCCCGGTATAATTCGCTTGGCGCAGCAGCCGGAGCACTTCCGGGATATCCACCGCCCCCTCGCCAAGCGCCACGCTCGGCCAGAAGTAGGGGGTCTTCGGGTTGCCACGATACGAAATGATGTCCTTTATGTGCGTTGCCCGCGTGAAGGGAGCCAGCGCTGCGGCAACTGCCACCGGATCCTCGAACAGGCGCAGGTTGTTGGCGGTGTCAAGGCACACTCCAAGCCAGGGCGAGTCGATCGATGTCATCACCTCCAGCATCTGCTCCGTCGTGAGATCGAGGTGATTCTCCATGGCCATCACCACGCCATGCTCTTCTGCCGGCCCGATGAGTTCCTTCAGCATCGGCACCAGTTTTTCCCGGTGCTCCGTCCATGAATCAGGGCGCGTGCGCCAGCCACCACCACAGATCCGCATCACCTTTGCACCCAGGCGCCGGGCGATCCCGAGGTGCCGGACAAGGTCCTTAGCTGCCTCTCGATCCTCACCCGAACGGAGCCCCAGCAGGTGCCCCCACCCCCAGACCAGCTCCAGGCCGTATGCGTCCAGCGTCTCCCGTAACCGGGAAAGGAACGCCTCGTCAAGCTGCTCGATATAGTGTGCATCCAGCGAAACACCGGCCACACCGAGTTCGTGGGCGCGCTGCAGGAAATCCCAGGTCGTCATCCGCCTGCCGGGGTCCTGCTGGATGTCTGGATACCACTCGCCAAAGTAGCGGTGGTAGCAGTACGATTCTATTCCCAGTTTCATGGCTCTTCCCCTTATCAGTTTCCAATTCGGAAAGGAGGGATCTTTAGTTCGGGCAAGGAAATCAAGGGATCTTGCGGAGGCGTGCATCACGCGATAACCATGTTTAAACAGTCAGGATTTTGCACCACACTTTTGCTATCAGGTCTGTCAGGCTCCCGACGAAAGCCTGACAGACCTGATGAACATACCGCATTTCGAATATTGCCCTATTTCACCGCTACCAGCTTCCCCCCCTTGACGGCCGAGAAAATGAGATCTTTTGCATCCAGGAGGTGGTTTTTCCCTTCAACAAAGCCACCTTTGCCTCCCTTGTGCCCCAATGCACGCTCGTAATTCTTTATTTTGTAAAAGGCATCACGGATGGCTGTCGAGTCATCAGGATTCCCGCTCAGTTTAAGGGCTTCTACGATAAGGTTTATGGCATCATAAGTCCTGGGACCTTCCTCGTTCTCGATCGGGTTCTTGCCGGTGTGCTCCTTGGTTTTATTCCATATTTTTTGAACAAGGGGATTTTGTGTATCGAACTGAACGATAGTCTCCCATCCATTGAACATTTCCGGTGAAATTAGCGCCATTGCGGCACTAAAGGTAGACGCGCTGGTATGAATTACATACGGCTTCCACCCTATGGCGCTCATCGCCCGCGCCAAACCGGCCGTCTCTGCATCATATTCAGCACAAATTAGTGCCTGGGCTCCGGAGTCCTTCAGCTTCTTGGCCTGGATGGAGAGATCTTTAGTCTTGGGCTCGATCAGGACTTCGGAGACAATCTTGATCCCATATGCCGGTGCTTTCTCTTTGAACATTGTCAACGTGTCGGTTCCCCACGCCAGGGTGCTTCCTTCAAAGGCTACCTTGGTATAGCCGGCCCTTTTCAGCCTGGCCAATATGGCCTCTACACGCGGAGAAGCGGGAGTCTCTGCCCTGAACAACCATGATTTCCCTTTCTTGTCCCACAACTTGTCGCTTTGCGGATTGACTGCAAACACTGGAATCTTGTTTTTTTCCGCCCAAACCTTAACTGCGATCCCGACACTGGAAGTGACGTTTGCGATAATAACCTTGCACTTGTACTGTTCCTTGAACATCTTTGCATTGCCGAGCGCTCGAGCTGGATCAGAGCCATTATCCTGGACAACCAGGTTGATCGGCCTGCCATTGATGCCGCCGGCGGCGTTGATTTCTTTCACCATCATTTCGACAACCGGCGCTTCCTGCATTCCACTGGATGCGTTACTACCTGAAAAATCCCCCGTAAAGCCCACGTTGATAGGTTGTGCTGCGTGCGCCGGCTGAAAGGTAAATAGCAGCAACAGAGCGATTACGGTCAACATCATTCCTGCATACATCCTTGAACTGCGTTGCCTTTTCATACCCACCTCCTGTTTGATTGTTGATAGTGCTTCGGTTTCCAGGACACTGTATCCCGGAAGACCCCTCGCCGAAGCAGCGTTGGTTGTAGTACGATTCGATGCCCAGATTCATGGCTGTCCATCTTGCGGCAAGATCATCCAAGCTTCACTGAACAGCCGGATTCGGCTGCCTTCTTCACGGCCAGGGTGGTCGCCAGGGTTCGGGTGGCATCCGCGCCGGTGATGAAAGGGGTTTCCGTGCCGCGGATTACCCGGCAGAAATGCTGCATCTGCCGTATGAAGGGATCGGCAGCCCGGACATCGATCTTGTCGCGGCTGAGCGGCGCACCCCACCCTTTCTCCCCCTTGTAGCTCCAGAGCTCCATTTTGGGCAGCGCAAGTCCCCCTTCGGTCCCGGCAAAATAGTAATTATTCTCGTCTTGCTTGGGAAAGAAGGGATTTTCCGAAGCCGTGAACTCCCACGCCCATGGTGTGGCGACGGCATCGGACAGGGTGAGCGTTGCCAGCGCGCCGCTTTGGAAACGCAGGATGGCCGCCGCCGTATCTTCGACCGCGAATCCCCGAACAGCATTGGCGGCAGCCGCCTGCACGCTTTCCACCTCACCGCAGATAAAGCGGAGATCGTCGATGGCGTGGATCAGGTTGATGAGCACCGGCCCGCCACCGGTCGCCCGCCGCCAGGCAATGTCGAAATAGGAGTCGGGCTTTTGCAAGAGATACAGGCCGGAGACAGCGGTCAGTTTGCCGATCCGGCCGTTCTGCACAACCTCGCGCGCCTTCTGGGTTATGGGATTGAAACGGCGGTAATGGCCGACCAGGAGAGCCACGCCGGCACGCTCCGCCGCGTCGATCAGGGTCTGTGAGGCCTCGACGGTGTCCGCAACAGGCTTCTCCACCAGCATGGGCACGCCCCGTTCGGCGCAGGCGAGCCCGACCGGAACATGAAGGGCATTAGGGGTGGCGATGATCGCGCCGTCGGGCTTCACTGCGTCGAGCATCTGGACATAGTCGGCGTAATAGGGGATTTTCTGTTCCGCCGCGAAAGCCGCTGCGGCAGGAGTCGGGTCTGCTATGGCCGCGACCTCGCACCGGGGATCTTCCTGAAGTATCTTGATGTGGGTGAGGCCGATGACACCGGCACCTATCACGGCGATGCGAATGGGACCCTGAGCGCCCATGCCCGCTCCATCTAATGACGACATCATGTGTATCTCTCCTTCAGATCGGCATATCTACCGCGGATATCTGCAGTTACTACAGCCGTTCAACTTGTTTTCCATTCCTCCGGCATATAAAAACCCCGGGGAAGCAGCTGCCTCCCCTGGGTCACTGTGTCTCCGGCTTAGTCGGTGCTCACATGATGTACATGCTTGTTGGGCGAGTAGATGTCCATGATGTTCCAGTGGCCGGCCGTCGGCGTCGGGACGTTCTGCATCTGCACGTCGATGACGAACGGCTTGTTCGACTTGACCGCCTGCTCCATTACCAACTTGAACTCCTCAGCCGACTTGACGCTCACCCCTTCGGCCCCATAGGCCCGGGCGATGGCGGCGTAATCGGGCAGCCCCTTCGGGAAGATGGTGCCGAAGGTGGTGCCGAAATGGGCCTTTTCCAGGCCGGCAATGACGCCGTAGGCGTTGTTGTTCATCACTACCCAGATCGTGGCGACGTTGTCTTCGACCGCCGTTGCCAGTACAGCCGGATTCTGCCCGAAGCCGCCGTCGCCCACCAGTGAGACGACCACGCGATCGGGAGCGGCAATCTTCGCCCCCAGGGCTGCCGGGGCACCGAACCCCATGGTGGCGAACCCGCCGGGGGTCAGTACGCCTCCGGGCACCAGGACCGGGAACTGCTGGCCCACGCCGTTCTTGTTCCACCCCACGTCGGTAGTGATGATGGCGTCCTTGGGAAGAGCCGCGCGCACTTCGGCCAGGATCCGCTCGGGGCGCATCGGATAGGCGTTGCTCGTCGCATTCTCCCGGTTGAGCTCGCGGTAGGCCTCCTTGTTGGCGGCGATCTCCTGCTTGAGGGGTTCATCCTTGCGCCCTTCGGGATACAGGCTCTTCGCCACCCGGTTCAGGACCGTCAGGGCCTGCTTGAGATCGGCAACGACACCGATCTCCACCGGGAAGTTCCGCCCGATCTCGCTCGCCTCGATGTCGATATGGATCAACTTGGTAGGCGGGATGTTGAAGGTGTACCCCGGCTCCCAGGAACTGCTGTCCGCCTCGGCGAAGCGGGTGCCGAGCGCCATGATGTAGTCGGCCGCCAGGCATTGCCCGTTGATGAACGTGGTCCCCCAGAACCCGGCCATACCCAGGCTGAACGGGTGATCGTCCGGCAGCGCCCCCTTGCCCATGGCGCTGTAGGAGACCGGAATGCTCAGGTGATCCACGAACTCGCGCAGTTCATCGGCGGCACCGGCCAGCACGATCCCACCACCCACGTGCAGGTGGGGCTTTTTGGCCTGCATCAGGGTGCGGACGATCTTTGCCGCTGTTTCATCGTCAATGGACGGCTTGTGAAACGTCTTCGCGTTGTGCTGCAGCTTCTCGAACAGGGCGACATCGCACTCCCGCGAAAAGATGTCCATCGGCACGTCCACCAGCACCGGTCCTGGCTGGCCGCTCACCGCAAGCTGGAACGCCTTTTCGATGATCTCCGGAAAATGCTCGGGCCGCTCCACTCGCCAGGCCCGCTTCACGATCGGGCGGAAGATCTCGTACTGCGACCCGTCGGCATGCAGGCTCACTTCCTGCTGGCCGTTCTTGCCGTAGAAATGGCTGGCGATGTCGCCGGCAACGATCACCATCGGGGTACAGTCCAGGGCGGCCGTGGCAACACTGGTGACGGCATTGGTCATGCCCGGGCCGATATGGAGCAACACCACCGACGCCTCCCGAGTGACGCGGGCGTAACCATCCGCGGCGTGGGCCAGTATCTGCTCGTGCCGGCCGTTGACGAACTTGATGGAGCTCTTCTCCATCTCCGCCAGCACCGCAATATTCGTGTGGCCGCAGATACCGAAGACGTGCTTGATACCCCGGTTCTCCAGGTACTTCACAAATTGACGGGAAACCAGTTCTTTCATCGTAACCTCCTTAAGCTGTTGGTGTATCGGTGATGAACAACTATGCTGTTCGTGCACAGAGTATGAGAAGTCAGTTATTGGTTGCTTCACCGGTGATGCCTTCATAACCCCTCCCGCCTCCCCTTATCTTAAGGGGAGGAGCGAACGGTACGTTCCCCCTCTTAGGTTAAGAGGGGGACAGGGGGAGTTACGCCTCGTCTTGTGAGGCAGGAGCGGCGGATACATTACTGCCTGACAAATGGATTGGGGAGGTTCATGCCGGTCGAGACCCAGACGCTTTTTACCTGGAGATAGTCCTTGATCGCCTCCTGCCCACCCTCCCGGCCGATGCCGCTCCGCTTGTAGCCGCCGAATGGAGAGGTGTAGCTCGTGTCGCGATAGGTATTCACCCAGACGGTACCGGCCTTGACCCGCCCTGAAACGTACACCGCCCGTTCCAGGTTGGTTGTCCAGATCCCTGCGGCCAGCCCGTAATGTATGTCATTGGCGATCCGGATCGCCTCCTCGACGTCCCTGAACCGGATTACCGACAGCACCGGCCCGAAGACTTCCTCCTGGGCGATACGCATGTCGTTGGTGACGTTGGTGAAGATGGTCGGCTCGACGAAATTCCCTTTGGCAAACTCCCCCGATGTCAGGGCGTTGCCGCCGGTCACGCAGGTGGCGCCTTCCGACCTGGCGATATCGATATACCTGAGCACCTTTCCCAGCTGCAGTTTGGTGGCGATCGGTCCGATGTGCGTTTCAGGGTCTGCCGGGTTGCCGATCCGCGCTCCCTTGACCATGGCCACCATCTCCTCAACGAACCGGTCGTGGATCGAGTCGTGCAAAAGGAGACGGGAACCGGCCACACACGACTGCCCTGCTGCGGAAAAGATCCCCCGGATCGCCCCCTTTACCGCCTGGTCCAGGTCCGCATCGTCGAACACGATATTGGGCGATTTCCCCCCCAGTTCCAGGATAACCTTCTTGAAACTCTTCGCAGCCAGCTCGTTGATCGCCTGGCCGGCCATCTCACCGCCGGTGAAGGCTATCTTTGCCACCAGCGGATGCGACACGAGCGGCTCACCGACCTCGCTGCCGAAACCGGTGACGACATTGACGACACCCTTGGGAAAGCCTGCCTCCATGACGAGATCCATGAACTCCAGCGACGTGGTGGAGGTGAATTCGGACGGTTTGAGCACGATGGTGTTGCCGGCAGCCAGGGCCGGTGCCAGCTTCCAGGTTGCGAGCATCAGCGGCGAGTTCCAGGGGGTAATGGCCGCAACCACCCCGAGCGGTTCGAAACGGGTGAAATTGAAGACCCCCGCCTTGTCCGTGGGAATGACCGCCCCCTCGACCTTGTCGGCCAACCCGCCGTAATAGTTGTACCATTCGGCGGTGTACCGCATCTGCGCCCGGCACTCGGCCAGCAGCTTGCCGTTGTCGCGCGATTCCAGCTCACCCAGGAAGTCGGCCTTCTCAAGGAGCAGATCCGCCAGCCGTCTCAGAAGTGCCCCCCGCTGGCTGGCGGTCAGCGCTGGCCATGGCCCGGAACTGAACGCCTCATGGGCCGCCCTGACCGCCCGGTCCACGTCAGCGGCATTCCCCTGCGGAATCAGAGCCCACGGTTCGTTGTCATAGGGGTTGGTTGTTTCGAACCAGCGGTTGCTGTCCGGGGCAACCCATTCGCCGTTTATGTTCAACAGATACCTTTTCACCCGTTACCCCCTGAGTAGTGGCTCAATCCGTACAGATCAGTAGACGGCCCGGCCACCGCTGATATCGTAACAGGCACCGGTGGAGAAGCTGCACTCCTCGGAGACCAGGAACCTGACCAGGGCAGCGACCTCGTCAGGCTTGCCGAATCTCTGCATCGGTATCTTGTTGAACAGCATCCGGATCTGCTCGTCGGTCATGCTCGCCGACATTTTGCCTTCTATCATCGTGGGTGCGATGGAGTTGACGAAGATATTCTCCTGGGCCACTTCCAGGGCGAGCCCTCGCGTGAACGCGATCACCCCGGCCTTGGATGCCGTGTAGGCACAGGAGTTGGGGTTGCCGTCCTTGCCGGCGATAGAGGCAAAATTGACGATCCGCCCGCTCTTCTGACTCCGCATATGCCCGATGACCCCCTTGCACATGAGAAATGTCCCCTTGAGATCGATGGCCACCACGCGATCCCAGTCTTCGATGGCATACTCCCACACCGGCAGGGTGGGTCCCAGTATCCCGGCGGAATTCACCAGGATGTCGATCTTCCTGAAGGCGGCGATGGCATTGTCCACCATCGACTGTACCTGGCTCCATTGCGAGATGTCCACGGACTGAACGAGCGTTTTCCGGCCCAGGGCGTGGATCTCTTCCGCAACCTCCTGCATGAGCTCGGTGTCAAGATCGACCAGCACGATATCGCTGCCGTCCTTGGCCAGTCGCAAGGCCACCGCCCTGCCAAGCCCCATGGCTGCCCCGGTAACGATCGCCACCTTCCCTGCCAGATCACTCGCCATCTGTTGCCTCCCCTTTCGTTCATCCTTTTTGGTTAGCAGTGCAATAAATCGATTATATACTTGTCTATACCTTTATATATGTACTGTCAAACTAAACTTGTTCTGTTCCGGATAACTGCCCGAGTAAAGGGCATAAGTGGTGGTTGCGAAGCCCGACGTCTCAAGCGAGGTTGATCCCAAAAAAGGCTTTTAGGTCCACGAACGACACGAAAACACACGAAAAAATAAAGCGTTGCAACAGCTCAGCAATTCACCGTACTGATGTAGTTCGTGTTTTTCGTGTTTTTCGTGGACAAATGCTTTTCGGGTTGCTGCGACCTAACTAAGAGCGCCCCCCCCCCCACTTCCGCCTAAGCGCAAACGCTCATCGCAACCCTGCGAAAAAGCCGCGCCCCGAGGCCAACACATCGCGTGCCCAGGACTCTGTACCAATGACGTTGGAGCGGGCGTCGTTGGGGATCTCGAGACTGATCGGCAGGTCGGCGGGCAGACGGCGAAACAGTGCGGCCAGGTCTATCCCTCCCTCACCCGGCAGCAGCCGTTCGCAACGGGCCGTATGGATCAGGCCGGCCACGTCCGTCGGGGCTTCGGCGGGTGCATCGCACAGTTGGGCGTAGTGCAGCCAGCTGCGCGGGATGTCGTTCAGATCGTCCAGCCTGCTGAAGGAGCGGGCGAAGTGCAGCGCGTCCACCAGTATCCCGCCATTGTGACAGCCGGCCTTTCCTACCACCTGCTTGGCGCTGGCCAGATCCGGGACATGCGTCCAGGGCATGAATTCCAGGTCGCACGTCAAGCCGTAGGGGGCAGAGGCCTGACAGAGCCGGGCGAAATTGTCGATCAGCCGGGACTGATCCGGATCATCGCCAGCCACCAGGATCGCCTTTGCACCGAGCTTCGCCCCCACCTCCAGGAATCCTCGGTACGGTTCGACGTCGAACGTCTCGTTGACCCGGATCATCTCCAGATCGAATACCGTCACCCCGGTATCGGCGATGCACGACAAGGTTTCTTGCAGCAGCGTCGGATTGTCCATCAATGGGTAGGCAACACCACCCGGACCCGCCGGCAGGAGACGAACGCCGATGCTGGCGTAGCCGATCCTTGCTGCGACGCTGATCGCCTGTGGCGGGGTAAGGTTCAAGGCAGTCAGGCACGCCATTGCGAAAGTCGGCTTCATAGTCTCATCCTCCATGTACCGGATCTGGAATGTGGCTGCTCCGGGCGGAAATACAATATTCCAATCCACCCACAATAGTCATGTATAGATGTATATACCTATACCCAAAACCTGTCAATACAGAATCCTGCTTGTGAACTCTGCAAAGTTTCTGTTGACAGTCACGATGAACTGAAGCCTGATCTGGTCATCGATGCCACGGACTCATCCCCTTCCCTTCCGCCCATCAAGGAGCTGAGAGAGCTCATCAACCGGGAAGGGTCATCGATCTATACCGTAGCCAACTTACTGACAAACGTGGTGTGTTGGACAACGGAATTGTAGTTGAAATCGCTTGACTCACCGATATACCGGTTATGTTCTTACTCAAAACAACTATCATATCGGTGGGGGATAGAAACTGCCCTTGTCCCTATGGAGTCAAAAGGAGTTTAGTAAACTGATTTATAAAAGCAACACTCATAATTGCTTTTTAAAAGTATTTGCTGTATTTAAGATACATGGCAATTTCGCACTATATTGACGACCTTCTGGCCCAGGGAATTTATTGCTTCACTGGCGTTGAGGCCGCCCGGGCGCAAGGTTCAAGTGTCATTGCAATGCGTGCAGCCTTAAGGCGTTTACGTCATAAGGGTGAGATTGCCATGCCGTTTCGGGGTTTTTATGTGATTGTTACCCCGGAATACCGCAAAATGGGCTGTCTACCCGCAAACCACTTTATCCCGTCGTTAATGTCCCACCTTGAAGAACCCTACTACGCAGGGCTGCTCACTGCAGCCGAGCACCACGGTGCAGCTCATCACAGGCCTCAGGCATTTCAGGTTATTGTCCCACGATCACGTGCGGGGATAACCTGTGGCGGAGTCAGGATAGAATTCGTCGCTCGCAAGAATACTGAAGCAATACCTATCCAGGATTTCAAAACTCCACGAGGCTACATAAAGGTTTCCACCCCGGAAGCTACCGCGTTTGATCTGGTTGGCTACCCAAATCATTCCGGAGGGCTGGATAACTCGGCCACCGTACTTTCTGAACTTGCCGAATCCATTGATGCGGAAAAACTGGCCGAAATTGCCGACCTGTCTCCGGTAGCCTGGTCCCAGCGCTTGGGATACCTGCTGGAACTCATTGGCGAAATTGATTTGGCTGACAGATTGGCCGAGTACGTCAGAATCAAAGATCCGGTAACAATTCCGCTTTCTTCTTCGCAACTTCATAAAGGGATTCGTCAGAACCCTCGTTGGCGTTTGATCCCGAATGAAAAGGTAGAACCGGAACTATGATCCCACTCGACTATATCACTGCCTGGCGGGCACATGCCCCTTGGCCGCAAATGTCCCAGGTCGAGCAGGATCTGATCATCTGCCGGGCGTTGGTCGATCTATACAGCCACCCTCTCCTATCCAAGAACCTGGCTTTTCGTGGCGGGACTGCCCTGTTCAAACTCCATCTCAAGCCGGCACGATATTCTGAGGATATTGATCTGGTGCAGATGCAAGCTGGCCCCATCGGTCCGATCATGGACGCGGTCCAGGAAAAGCTCAATCCGTGGCTGGGGGTACCAAAGCGGAAGCAGTCAGAAGGAAGGGTAACCCTGATCTGGCGGGTGGATTCAGAAGAAGGCCTGCCGTTAAGGCTCAAAGTGGAGATTAACTCCCGCGAGCACTTTGCTGTGATGGGATATAAGCAGTTTCAATTCGAGTTGGTTTCCCGCTGGCACACAGGTTCGGCATCTATCTCCACCTATGCTATTGATGAGTTGCTTGGGACCAAGCTTCGTGCCCTCTATCAGCGGAAAAAAGGACGGGATCTCTTTGATTTGTGGCATGCTGCCACAACCCTTGAAGTCAATTCTGAGAATGTTGTGTCCTGCTTTTTGCGATACTTTGAACACGAAGAGCACCAGATTTCACGGGCCGAGTTCGAGATGAACCTGCTTGAAAAACTCCAGGACCGGCGTTTTCTCGATGACATGGCCCCACTTCTGACAACTGGTGCAACATGGGATACCCAAGCTGCAGCACGGTATGTGATGGAGTCACTGGTTCCATTGATGCCAGGGTCTGCGTGGGTAAAGGCTGAAGAAAAACTTAAAGAGTATCTATGAGTCCTTCTATTCGGTGCGGGGTGACTGTCTGATGGATCATAACCAGTTGCGACATATTCACGTGACCTGCGCAATCATTGAACGCGACGGTCTTGTACTGGCCGCTCAGCGGAGTGCAACCATGAAATTGCCACTCAGGCGAAAAGTAGGGACACTTCCCGTATTTTCTGCGGGGCCGTCCGGGTTTTCCAGGCATTATTGACTGATTAACCGATATTCCAACATATCAGGGAAGTAGTCCGATCCGAACGGCCGGCCGGTTCTGGCGGATCTTCGAATGGCTTTGTAACGTTACCTACCCCCAGTCCACAACACTCAATCCCTTGATCCTGTCGAATTCACGACGGTTGTTGGTGACCAGCGTTGCCTTGCAGCTTCTGGCGTGGGCCGCAATTAACATATCCATCGCCCCCACCGGGGTGCCGGCCTTTTCCAGGGAGGCCCTGATTGCCCCGTAATGATCTGCAGCACCTTCATCCCAAGGGAGAACGGTCAGCCTGGATACGAAATCATCGATCTCGCGACGGATGACAACACCTTTCGGGTGGCGGGCAGCACCGAAATACAACTCGGCAAGCACTATCGCCGACAGGTAGATATTACGGGAACCCACCTCATCAAACCGTTGCCTGACCTCAACAGGGTGCTGCTTCAGTATGTAGCTGCAGATGTTCGTATCGAGCATGTAGCGCATCAGAACAGATCCCGCGCTTCAGGGGGGAGGTCGCTTCTGTCGGAGAGAAAATCGGCCGGCACCTTCGAGGGACGAGAGAAAAAATCATCCCACCCTTCCGGCTTGGGCCGAAGAATTACCGCGTCCCCCTGGCGCTCGATAAAGACCTCATGCGTCGAAAATCGAAACTCCGCCGGCAGACGTACCGCCTGACTGCGGCCGTTCTTGAAGACTTTGGCTGTCTGGCTCATCTGTCACCTCCAGGATATATACCATTGATATATCACAAGGCCACACCGTGCGCAACCGCACGGTGACTATAATGGATCAGTTTGAGTACAGGCTATGCTGCGCGGGAAAGTGGATGGACTTCCTTGTCAAGACGGTCTTCCAGAGCTTCCAGAGCAACCTCCATGTCATAGTGCGTCTGGAGATTCATCCAGAATTGCGCCTCCATATTGAAGAATCGCCCCAGGCGGAGTGCAGTGTCAGCGGTTATTGCGCGTCGTCCGTGTACTATTTCATTTATCCGACGTGGGGTGACGCCAATATCCTTGGCCAATCGGTACTGAGTCACGCCCATCGGTTCCAGAAATTCCGTCAGCAGGATTTCACCTGGATGGATCGGTGGGAAATCACGTTTAATCATTATGTCACCTCTCAGTGGTAATCAACAATCTCGACGTTGTAGGCGTCATTACCTTGCCACACAAAGCAGATGCGCCACTGCTTGTTAATTCGGATGCTGTGCTGCCCTTCCCTGTCGCCATGTAACGCTTCAAGATAATTGGAAGGAGGAATACGCAACGTTTCCAATACAGTTGCAGCGTTCAACATGCTGAGCTTTATCGCCGCCGCTCGCTGAATGACTTGCGGCAACTTGGCAGAAAATCGTCCATGAAAAAGCTTTTCGGTTTCCTTGCAGGAGAAGGACTTGATCATACGGACACATTATCTCTCAAGGATATTATCGTCAAGGGATAAGTAGGGGGGTGGATGTCAGGGAATAGCCATCAGAAGACGACCCTGCTCCCGCTCTACACGAATTGATCCATTGGTCTGCGGGTTGAAAATGTATGTGAGAAAATATGTATCCCTGGCGTTACTCAAAACCGATTGTTTGAAAATCGAACCGTTGGTACCGTTGCATCTTGCCGACCTGGTAAGCACTCCATTCTGCCCCTGAGACTTCAGATAGCCGCCAAGAGCGTTGGTGAAGGTGTAGTCGTCGGGAGCTACCAAGGCCGGCCAGTCGAGCTCCTTGCCAAACAGCGAAACGAGGATGCCGCTACACTTCACTGTTATGACGCGGCGATCAGCGACCACATCCGCCCGTTCATCAGGGAAGGATGCCAGGACGAAGAGGCGCCAGTGATAAGCCGATTCATGAATGGTCGTTTCGAGATCCAGCGAACCGTACCAAACCCCATATCTGGTGCCGTCACTAAACCGGGTTCGCTGCCAGTTTGTTTCCAAAAATGGAAACGTAATGGCAGCACCATAATCAAAGGGTCGAGAGAGTAATCCCTGATCGGTCGCCGCAGTGTCCCGGCTTTCGGCGGCGTGAGCGACGGTGTAATCGTCGGCATTGTCCCCCAGGTCGTCAAACAGGTTCTGTGAAATGCGGATACCTTTGATGTTGCGCAACAAGTCTCCGTCAAAATCAACGATGTCCGTGAGTAGTTCCTTGTACACTTAACGGCCACGTTCGAAGTCAAGATAGCGCCTGACTGCCAGAAGTCCTTCATAGCCGCTGCGCATGATCTCCAAAGGGGGCTTGCCGGCAAAAGTCGCGTTGGGTACAGTGACCCACCGGTAAACAAGATCCCGGTTATGGGGCAACATGATGCGGAGAGCTTTGTGGATGCCAAGCAGGTGCCCGACTCTGCCGAGGAGGTCGATATTGTTTTCCAGGGCGGAACCTTTCCTGTAGCGGCTCAACGTCATTCGGGACGTAGGAGCAAGGCCGAGCAAGGCACACTGGTCTGCCGTCGATATCCCCCAGTGGTCAAAAAGCCGGGATACCATCTTTGCGAGGCTTTCTCGTGAATCTTTCGATCCAAGGTCAACGGGCTGCTGGTCGTGGGCGTTGGCGGCAAGCATGGCTAACCCCTTTGCGCATATTTATTGTTACACAAATAGTAACAACCAGTACACGGGTGCGCAAGTGAAAAATGGCATTGATGTGTAAGACCCCCGAGGTTCGGGAAACCTCGGGGGTCTTATCGTTCGGTCAGAAGCGAATGACGATCTTGGCGTAATCGCCGGACAGGGCGTCCGCGAATGCCTGTTGATACTCGGTCAATGGCATGTCCTCGGGTTAGTTCGGATACAGTTCAAGCATGGCGGTCCCCGTTGTCAGCACGTTGTCTTCCGCATACGGACCGGCATCAGTACCCCAGTTTCTCCAGCACGACCCGCCGCATGACCTCCACAGGGGGTTCGGCGCCGGTGAAATGCCTGAACTGCAACACCGCCTGGTTCACGAACATCTCCACCCCGGAGATGACCTTGAGCCCTTTTGATCTGGCATCGGCCAGGAGCTTCGTCTCCAGGGGGGTATAGACAACATCGAAGACTACCTGCCCCGGCCGGAACAGTTCGACCGGGACGAGGGATTTGCCCTCGTTCGGGTGCATGCCGATCGGGGTGCAGTTGATGATCAGATCCGCATCCCCCATCCCCTTCACCAGCGTCTCGTCGGACATCAGCCCGGAGTCGACCCGTTCGTTGTTCCCCTTTTTCAGATCGGCCGTCAGCCCCTGGAGCAGCCCCTCGTTGATATCCAGGATGGTGAGCCTTTTGAGCTTCGTATCCCGCAGCAGGGTGAAGGCGATCGCCCGGGCAGCCCCGCCGGCACCCAGCATCAGCACACTCTTTCCGTCAAGCTCGGCGCCGCCGTCGATGAGGGCCTTCAGGGCTCCCGGCCCGTCGGTGCCGAGGCCGATCAGCCTGCCGTTCTCGTTGAGAATCGTGTTGATCGAACCGATGGAACGGTCGACCTCCGCCACCTCGTCAACGCAGTCCATTGCCTCGATCTTGTGGGGAATGGTCACGCTCATCCCGCGAAAGTTTTCCAGGGCGCGCATCCCGGCCAGCGCACTTTTCAGGTCCTCCACCCGGAACCCGAGATACACGAAATCGAGGCCCAGCTCGTCGAACGCGGCGTTGTGAATGGCCGGGGAGAGGCTGTGCCCCACGGGGTTGCCGATAATGGCGCACAGCCTGGTCTTAGTGGTTATGGTCCGGTCCTTTGTCATACGTCCTCCTCTGATGGATTGCGTGCCAGTCATTGTGTAACCTGAAGCAGTAACGGTATCAGGATCATTCCGACAATGACTGAATAGGATACAACACTTGCAGCGAATTCATTATCCAATTTTTCCATGGAAGAAAATACCAGGGTATTGAGTCCTGATGGTGCCGAGGAGCAGACCAGGACAACGGTCCTGCTTACCCCGTTCAGATCGAACAGGTACACAAAGAACAGGCCGAGCAGGAGACCCATGCCGGTTCTGATACAGACCGCTGAAAGTACCGGCAGTATTCTGGCAGTTTTCGGGCTGAAATAGATACCGAGTGACAGCATCACCAGCGGCATGGTCATATAGCCGATGATGGTGAAAAATCGGGTGGCAATGGGCGGCAGGGTGAAATTCATCAGGTTGAGACCCAGGGCGAGCAGCAGGGCCAATAGCGGGGGAGAACGCATGAACTTGCCGAACATGACCGGAAAGTTGCTGGAATTGGTGCCATATCTACAGGCAAGGTAATAGATGAAGGTAAAACATAGTGCCGTATTGCCAAAATCAAACAGTGAGGCCTGGGCCAGACTCTCCTCGCCTCTTGCCGCCATCAGAAACGGATAGGTAAAGCTGGTGTTCATGATGAGGGTGCCGACCAGGAAAACACCGAAGGACGGTTGATCAAGATGCAACAGCCTGCCGCACAGATGGGAAACCGCATAAATGGTCAAAATCACCATGACTGCAATAACGGGCAGCCATAACAGATGGAGGGAAAATTTCATCTGTACTACGGAGAGGAAGATCAAGGCAGGCACTGAAACATGGAAGAATACTTTCAAAAGCGAGTCGCCATCCCTTTTCGACAGGATATCGGCTCGTTTCAGAGAGTAGCCGATGAAGAACACCAGTATGATCGGCAGTACCTTTTCAACGACATCACCCATATAATCCTAGCCCTGCCGCACGCTGACCATTCTCTCTCCAGACATTTCACCCTAGGAAAAGCAGTTGTCCACGAAATGCACGAAAAACACGAACTAAATCAGCAAAACAATGAATTGCTGATTTGCTGCAGTGCTTTAGTTTTTCGTGTTTTTTCGTGTCGTTCGTGGACCTAAAAGCCGTTTTTAGGTTCAAGCTTCTCGTACGGGACCCGGGGCTCCGCAACTACACTTTTCCGGTTCGGTCATCACTTTTTGACGTCGGTTTTTTCAGCGTATCTGTCCAAAGAAGCAGCGTCGTAGCCGGCCTTTTTGTAATTATCAAGCGCCCGGTCCCGCAGCGACTGGTCTTTCGTCGAGTCGGACAGTTTCTCTGCCAGTTCGGCCGCGTGACTCCACTGCCCCTGCCGTTCATAGTCGGCAACAGCCGACCCCGCCCTGGCCTGTGATGCGTCGTGGGCAACCACGACCGCACGGCAGCGTGACACTACCCGCTGCACCGGCGCACCGCATTCCGGGCAGACAGAAAGAGCCTCCGCGCCGGTCGGGCGGATCAGTTCGAACCGATTGGCGCATCTGGCACAGGCGTTTGCCGGGTCCGGATTCTCATACTCATAGATCGGCATCGTGAGCCCCTGTTACGGTTACGCCTCGTGCAGCACCTTCAGGGAAACGCTCTCCACCAGATCCTTCACCTTTTGCCGGTAGTCCAGCATGTGAGGCGCGCCGAAGTGGGCCGTGAGGGCTTCGGGGCTCTGCCATTTCTCGACAATCGTGACGACATCCTCGTCCAGTTGCTGGGCGGGAATGTTCATGTCAAAGTCAATGGTGGGGGCGTACTCGATGCAACCGTCCTCCGCCCTCACCTTCGGCACGTTGCTCTTGAAGATTTCGAGAAATTCGGCACGCCTGCCGGCTTTTACGCGTATCGATGCCTGGACGATGATCATGGCTCTCTCCTTTTTCCCATGTGAAAAGTCGAAATAAGCGGGACAGGCGGAGTGACCAGCCACTCCGCCGTCAATAGCGTGCATCCGACAATGACGATAGCCATGTACCATGCAGCGCAGTGGATCGTCAACCGTCGGTCGCCAGGTCGACTGCCGCGTCATGCCACGCCTACCCCTTGGGAACCGATTTGGTGGGGGGTGAGTAGAGCCAGGCAAACCTGAAATTGGCTTCGTTCTTGTTGGAATGGGAATGCGGCACCCCCTTGGGGATGAACTGCCACTCGCCGGGCCTGCAGGTGATGACATCCTTGTCGGTGATCAACAGCCCCTCCCCTTCCAGGATGATATTGATCTCTTCGGCATCCGGGTGCACATGCATCGGCTCGGTTATGCCGGTGGTAAAGGTTGCCAGGCCGCCCATGAACTGTTCCGATTCGAGGATATCCGCATCGAGCATCCGGACGATCTCCCGCAGGCTCTTCTCCTCGGCCGTGCCCCGCATGACCACCTTGCCTTCCTTTGCGGGGTCCAGATTCCGTGCCCGTTTCGTCTGTTCCGTCTTTTCTTCACTCATCAGAACTTCCTCCGGTTAGTTGTTGATTGATTGTCCATTCGCATTTCGATCGTATTCACCCAACCGCGAGGAGCGGGGGCCGGGTGGAGTGAAGCACCCGCGATTCCCGCGGCCGGTCGGCAACGGAACGCCGCTGCCGTCCGAGGTCGGCCACAGCCCTCTCATGCCTGCACAATGCCTAATCGCGGGTGAGTAACGGAAGCCGGCCCCCGCTCCTCGCGGGCTTCAGCCAGTCCCCCAGGCAGCCCTCACGGGCCTTGTCGTTGTTCGGGAGTTCCAAACCGCACCATGTAGCATATGTATATACAAGTATACATTTATTGTCAACATGTAAATTGCTATGTTTTGAATGCGAACATTTTCAGCACGACCAAGGGGGCAACAGGCACGATCAGCCGGTAAGGGCCACAAATGGTGTGAAAACCTTGAGTTGTCGGGAGGGAGAGTAAACGAAGCGAAAGGGATGAAAAAACAGCCAGATGAATATCATCTGGCTGCAGAACATATTACGGGAAATATGATTTGAGTTATCGACCGACACGGTTGCCTGTACAGGGTCAATCCTCACACCATGTATCAGCCATGGCGATGACACCGCCACTTATTTATCGTACTGAACCCATCTCTTATCCTTACTGACTTTATCCAGCTTGAGCCTGACAACATATTTGTAAATGTCCCCACGATAAGAAGTCTGAACCAGCTCAAAAGGCTTTTTCTTCTTATCATACATGATTCTCTCTACAAACAGGATCGGTGACCCGCTGGGAATCTGCAGCTTTTCAGAAACGTACTGATCAGAAAAAGATGCTTCAATTGTCTGGAATGCTTCGTCAAACTCTATATCGAGATCTACTTCCAATATTTTCAACAGTGGTTTTTCATACAACATAGCTTCATCTATTCTGTTGCCGATACTTTCCGGCAAGAAATTTACGGTAAAGGCAAAAACGCGCCCGTTCAGTGTCCTGACCCTTTCAATCTTGATTATCTCATCATCCTGCGTATTCAGTTTTTCTTTGACTATTTTCGGAGTTTTGACTCGTTCAATTCTTGCTGCCAGGGTTTTCGACTTGGAAACCTGGTAAAACAGTTCATCCATGAACCCGGTAAAGTCCAGACCCAATCGCCCCAACAGGTTGGGGTCGTCTGTCACAAAAGTCCCCGCGCCCCTTTTCCTATAGAGAAGCCCCTCTTGAATCAGGAGGGAAATCGCCTGACGCACGGTCATCCTGGTTACACCGAAAATCTTTGCTATTTCGGTCTCAGAAGGGATCTGCTCCCCCGGGCTGTACTCCTTTGAAACGATCCATTCCTGAATCTTGTTCTTTATCTGATAATAAATGGGAAGGAGCGGTGGCATATTTCCTCCAATGGATGCGTTCCTGAAAAAACATCAGTAATCCTGCATCAAGTAAGTGTCAACATACATAAACCAATTATTATCGTCAGGTCAACCAGCAAATGTCTCACAACCGGTCATCCGGGCATCTATCCCGCAATACCACTTTGATTTTACCACCTATTTTACCTTATGGTGTCCGCTACCGGTTCATGACTGACTCAGGCAATCACCTTTCTGACCGCGTCGATGACCGTGCCATCGACCCACTTTACGGCCGCGACGATCTCATCCCCCAGGACCGGTTGGGCAGGCTTCCCGCAGATCCGCTCGGCCTCCGCCTTGAGCTCCTCGATGCTCTTCACCGGCAGGGACGCATGCCTCACCGCATCCAGCAGGTCCTGCCGCAACGGATTGATGGCGATCCCCCGTTCGGTCACGATGACATCGATCATTTCGCCAGGGCCGCAGATGGTGGTTACCGCATCCCTGATGACCGGCACCCGCCCCCTGAACAACGGCAGCGGCAGGATGACGCACCTGGCAGCCAGGCAGTTCTGCCACCCGCCGATACCGTGCAGCAGATACCCGTCCGAATGCGTGACCACATTGGCGTTGAAATCGAGGTCAACCTCCGTTGCCCCCAGGATGACGGCATCTATCATGGAGGCGAAATTGCCCTTGCCATGGTAGTTGTAACTGGTGAACGGTGACGTCACCACATGGTTCGGATTCTCCCGCAGCGACCGCACCCCCTCCAGGTCGAAGGTCTGGCCGTCGAGGATGTACTCGGTCAGCCCCTGCTCCAGCATCTCGACCAGGTACTTGTTGCTCCCGCCTCGTGCAAAGCGGCTCCGCAGCCCCTTTTTCTTCAACAGCTCCGCAAAGTAGATGCCGATCGACAGCGACGTCCCGCCCGCACCGGCCTGAAAGGAAAACCCTTCGCGGATGAGGCCGGCCTCTTCACAGAACCTGGCCGTCATCTCCGCCAGGAACAGCCGGTCCGGACTGCGGGTCACCTGGGTGGTGCCGGAAACGATCTTCTCCGGGATGCCGACCTTGTCCACCACCACGGTATAGTCGACGTTGTTCCCCTGGATCTGCCAGGGGATGCAGGGAAACGGCTGCAGATTGTCCGTGACGACGATCACCCTGTCGGCATATTCGGAATCGGCCAGGGCAAACCCCAGCGACCCGCAGGCAGTTTCTCCGTACAGACCGTTCGCATTCCCGAAGGCGTCGGCTGCCGGCGCAGCGATGACCGCAATATCGATATGCAGTTCTCCATCCTGGATCGCCTGGTACCGTCCGCCATGGGAACGCAGCACCCCCAGTCCCGCCATCTTCCCTTCCGAGCAGTAACGCCCCAGTGCACCGTTCATGCTCCCTTCGATGTGGTGAACGACGCCGTTTTCAAGGTGCCCGATGATCGGTTCGTGACAGGGAAAGGAGGCCGAGGGGGCCCAGACCAGCCCCTTGACCCCGAGCTCCGCGGCGATGTCGAAAATCTGGTTGGCTATCAGGTCGCCGTTGCGGAAGTGATGATGGGTCGAAATGGTCATCCCATCCTTCAGACCGGCCTTGATCAGGGCCTCTTTCAGGGAGGGCACCAGCTTGTTCCCATCCTCGGGATAGTCGGCACAGGAGGGGATGACGATGCTGTGTTTGCGCCCGGTGGGCCGGTGTTTGCCAACCCCCTTGAACGGCACGGAAGGGACATTATTGATGAGAGTCGGCACGGTCCGGCCGACTGTGTTTGTTACCAGGCTGTTCTCACTCACCCTCTGACCTCCAGTTCCTGGAAAGTTTTCCCAACGCAATGGCCCGATCGATCGATTGAACTGCCCGTTTGACAACAGGCGGGTCAATCATCTTCGAACCGAGGGCGACAACGCCAAGTCCCTTTTCTTCCGCCTGTTCGAACAGGAGAACGATTTCCTTCGCCTTGCCGATCTCGGCATCCGTCGGGGCAAAGCTTTCGTGCACCGGGCGGATCTGGCTCGGGTGGATGCACCCGATCCCTTCAAACCCGAGCGACTTGGCTTGAAGGACGATCCTTCGCAAGGACCCCTCATCCTGGAAGTCGGAGAACACCGAATCGATCGCCTGGACACCGGCCGCCCGGCAGGCATTGACCAGATGGCTCTTGGCATACAGTGACTCGGCGCCCTCGGTAGTCCTCATCACCCCCATGTCAGCGCAGTAGTCCTCAAGCCCCAGGGCAACGGCAACGACATTGTCCGCAGCGGTTGCGATCTCGTAGGCCCGGATGACGCCAAGGGCGCTCTCGATGATCGGCATCAGATAGATGTCGCCGCTCAGGTTCTTACGCTCCTGAACGGACCGGATCTTTTCGTTCACCTGTGCGATCTGGTCCCTTGATTCACACTTGGGCAGCAGGATCACGTGGACGTTATGGGGGACGATTTCTTCCAGGTCGTCCAGCCCCCGTGGCAGCTGGTTGATCCGCACCATCCGCTCGGCGCCGTAAAAATTGACCTGGCGCAGGGCATTGCGCACCAGCAGCCTGGCCTCGTCCTTCTTCTGCGGGGCAACGGCATCCTCCAGGTCGAGGATGACCCCGTGCGCCCCGTAGATGCAGGCATTGATCATCATCTTTGGGGAGTTGCCCGGTATGTACAGCCGGGAGAAGCGCATCCTCTCCGCGGAGGATGCGTACCGGTTTTCCGGGATGAGATCGGGAAGATAGGCATTATCGGTCCGGATCAGCTGACGGACGCATGCCTCCACCCGTGCGGCAATGACAAAGTCGAAGGCGCCGTTGTCCTCCACCAGCATGGAGGCATGTTCAATGTTGTAGTGGGAGAGGATGTCCCGGCACAACGTCTCGATGGCCTTGCCATAGAGCGCCCCTACCCTGCTGTCGATGCGCAGATCGATGCCGCCCGTTTCGGTGAGCTCCAGCGTGACATGGCAGTCGGAGCGGACATCCTTCCCCTTGTTGCCTGCAAAAACCGGTTGATTGAGCATGATGTACCCCGTGTCGGTTAGGTATGCGGATATGGTACCAGTAAATCCGTGAGGCATGGGAGCCCGCTTCCGCTCGAACGCCCACGATTTGGCCTTTTCCTGGCATTCTGACCCGGTGGCTGACCTCACACGGCAGATGCGGCTTGTTCCCTGCCGGCCGCGGGAATCGTGGGCGTTTCGCTCCACCGGGCACCCATGCCTCACGGATGTTGGTTGCAGTTGGTTACAGCCTGTTCCTCGTATAGACTAGGGAGCCGGTCTCCTGATAGGTCCTGAACATCCTGAAACTGGTCTTGATCCATTCCCTGATGAACTTGATGTACACATGGATGAACAGCATCAGGTCAAAAGAAAGGGCAAAGACCATGTGGAACAGCTTGGGACTGATCAGGCCGGCGCTTTCAGTGGCCTTGCCCATGAACAGGGTGCCCAGTCCGGATAGATAGAGCAGCGGGAACAACGACATGATGAACAGGTACCAGATCTTCTGCACCGGATTGAATTCGTACCTGACGATCTTCTTGTCGCTCTTTGGTGAAAAGACGTGCGACAGGGTATTCCTGAGCCATTGCGTGTCGCCTTCACCCCAGCTGAATACCTTTTTCACCGTCCGCCTGAAATGCTTGATATCCAGCTTGTAATACAGGACCGGAAGCAGAATCGAGATAATGCCGATCGCCCGGTGGGCATATTTCAACAGGTTTGCTTCGAAACCGGTCAGGACATTCGCATAGTGGGAATGGATCACGCCGGTCGCGGCAAGGGAAATGATGGTGAATGCGGCCAGCAGATGAACGATCTTCTCCACCCTTCTGAAGCCGGAGGCGTATTCCTTCAGCTCCTTGCCGACCTGAGGACAGGAGTTGACACAGCGGTAGCAGCGACGGCATTCGTCCTGAACATGGTTCTCCAACGCCATGGATGTCCGCTGATTCTGATCGAAGACCAGCCCCACATTCAGTCTGACCACCGGGCAGGCGTCGATGCAGTTGCCGCAGGCAATGCACGCCCGATCCCCTGCTACCTGTGCGTAGTTCTCCAGCCGCGAATTCTCATTGACCCCACGGGACAGCAGCCTGAATCTCGCCACCGGACTCCAGGCGTCATCCAACAGATAGTTTGTTTGAATAGTATTGAGCTTCGAATTGTCTGCCATAGCGGAACCTCGCCTTAAATACCCGTTCTGACCGGAGGAGTTCAGTGATTATGAATTCACAGCCGGTTGCCCTTCCCCTCTTAAGTTAAGAGGGGGTGAGGGGGAGTCATGTCTATGCATGCTGAATCGTTGTGGATCTCATTCCATCATGACCGTGTTGTCCGATTCAAAGAAGACCGTTGCCCTCCTCGGCTCCACACAGCAGCACGGCCGTACACTCACGATCCTGACGCCGCTGGCCCTGAGCGGACCGATATTGAGGAAGGTCCCCAGAACCGAGAAGTCGCCTCCAAGGCCCAGCGCTCCTGCCTTTTCCTCGTTGACCCGCTCGGTGATCTTTCGTTCCCACGTACTCTGCTTTCGCAGGTCGCCACTCTTCATCGCCTCGAGCATCCGCATGCTCGCCTCGGTGTGCGACCTGCCAACCCCGATCGCCAGGATGGAAGGGGTGCACCCCAGGCTTTTCACCTCGGTCAGCATCCAGGAGGCAGCTTCATCCAGCACTGTTTTGATGCTCCGTTTGTGAAACACACGATACGTTTTCGCCCGGATCTCCGGCCCGCCCCCCAGCAGCAGGACCGTCACACCCAGGCGGTTGCCGGGAACCGGCTTTGTTATCACCGGAACGGGCAGGACGTCGGCCGGGTCATCGGAAAGCCCCTGCGACTGTTCCACCCGTTCGATGTCATCACCCTTGACGGCCATCGGCCGCCCCGGCATGGTCCGCAACCCCTGGGCCACCCCTTCGTGGATGGCCGAGAGCCACCCTTGCGGAAGCTGCAGGTCGTTTCCGATCTCGACGTACAGATGGGGGATGCCGGTATCATCGCATAATGGAAACCCTTTCGTTTCCGCTATCGCCGCATTCTCCACCAACCGCTCAAGCACCCACCGGGCATTCCGGTTCGTCTCTTTTTCGATGGCACTCTTATAGGCAGCAATCTGGTCTGCCCGGAATGTCGTACCGGCCTTCACGAGGCATCTGCTGACCCCCTCGCGGATTGTCTCATACTGTATCATAGTGACCTCAACTGAAAATCGACTTGCCGTGGGCGATGGCGATGATCGCGGGCAGCCTTTTCACCCTGACCTCGTACAACGCCTCCATCCCCTCTTCCGGGAACATGACCACCTTCTTGGAGACGATCTTCTCGGAAAAGAGTGCCGTGGTCGGCGGGGTAATGGCAAAGACCGAGTTGTGCTCCGTCAGTGCGGCCACCGTTTCCGGATGCAGGGCGCCCTTGCCCAGGTGGATCTTGACCCCGGCCTTGGACAGGGCGGGAATGCTCCCCTCGATCTCGACCTTGTTGCTGGTCGTCGGACCGATACCGGCAGGGCTGACCGCAGTATGGAAGATGACCGCACCGTTCAGCATCGAGCAGATAGCCTCATTATCTTCAGCTTCGACCAGCTTTTCCAGCTTGGGCAGCACCGCGTCGCGGCCACAGAACACCGTACCACTGATCTCGACGAAATCACCGACCGCGAGTTCCCTGATCACGTCCTCCGAAAGCGGGGTTTCGAGCTGGATAACCCTGACCTGTTCCGTGTTCTCACTCATACCGAAGCACCCTTGTTCGCCTGCAGGTCATTGAATGTCTCCTGCAGTTTCTTGACTTCAGTCTCTTTCAGCCGCGTAATCTCAGTCTTGTAGATACCATTTTCGATCTCCTTCAGACGTTGCTCCAGCATCGGCGACTTATTCAGCTTGTGCGTTCCATACAGGCGACGCACAAACAGGGCAACGTTGTATGGTGTTATTTCGGCCGGGCAGCGGGCCGCACAGAGGCCGCACATGACGCACTCGATGGAGAGCTCGACGACTTCCTCGAGGTTCCCGCGGATTGCCGCCGAGATGTAGTCCATCACGGAAATGTTCACCGGACAGGATTTCGTGCAGGTATTGCACCCCATGCAGCGCATCAGTTCGGGATAGGTCTTCACCAGATCCAGGCTTTCGGTATTGATGTCACGGACCGCATACCGGGCCTTGCGCGCAGATATGAACGGAAGCTGCACCAGACTGATATCCGGCTCGACGACGGTCTGGCATGCCAGGCCGGTCATGATGCGGTAGTCGCCCTTTTTCCGGTAGACCGTGGCACAGGCACCGCAGACCCCCCCGCGGCAGCCGCACCCCCTGGTAATCCGGAAACCGGAGAACTCCAGCGCCTTGAGTATGGTCAGGTCTTCGGGAACCTCGAACTTCTTTCCCATCACGTAAATCGGAATCATGGTCACGTTTTTGATTTTCATTATTCGGCCTCGACAATTTCGTTAACGTACTGGGTGCTGGTCAACGCTTTTTCAAACCGATAATCCGGCAGGATCATGGGTGAGGTGATGCCGGAGGAGATCCCGAGAGACTTCAACTCCTCCTGATGGGCGGATACGTGGTCGAGCGACAGCTTTTCGGCCGGCTTCCTGCGGTAATTTTCCGCCGAGTGCCTGCCCGACCGGCGGCCGAAGACAAAGATATCCACCAGCGAGTTCGCCCCGAGCCGGTTATGGCCGTGGACCCCGCCGGCAACCTCGCCCGCCATGTAGAGGTACGGGATGTTGGTCTCGCCGTGGACATTGATGGCAACCCCGCCATTCTGATAATGCTGGGTCGGATAGACCAGGAGCGGTTCTTCGGCAGGGTTGATCCCGTACTTCTTGAAGCGGTGATCGATGCCGGCAAACCTGCGCAGGAAGGTGCCTTCGCCGCCGATCAGATCGATCATCGGGGTATCCAGCCAGGCACCAACCATCCCGGTGGGAGTCTCCACCCCTCTCCCGCGCGGACCGCACTCGCGGAGAATTGCCGCAGCAAGCGCATCCCTCGTCTCAAGCCGGTTGACGAACTGCTCACCGTCACAATTGACCACATAGGCACCCTGGGCCCTGAGCGCTTCCGAAAGGAGCAGTCCCAGCATCTGTTCCGGCCAGGCAACGCCGGTGGGGTGGTACTGGATATATTCCATGTACAACAGCTTGGCGCTGGCCCGGGATGCCATGACGATCCCATCGGCCGTGGCACCGTAGTGATTGGAGGTGGGAAAGCCATTGGGATGCAGCCGGCCGATGCCGCCGGTCGCCATGACGACCGCGCCCGCCTCGACAATGATGTTCCTGCCGGTGTCCAGGTCTTCGAGAACCGCTCCGGCGCACCGGCCATCCCCGTCCAGGATCAGCTCGACGGCCGGGCTGAATTCGAGGACCTCGATTTCCTTGTTGCGGACCTCGTCGCACAGGACGCGCATGATCTCAAGGCCCGTCAGGTCCTTGATGGAGTGTGATCTCTTGCGCGAATGACCGGCCGGCATATGGGTAAAATAGTTGGCGTCGGACTTTCGGTCAAATACGACCCCCAGCTTCGTCAGCCAATCCACGATGAATGGAGCATCATTCACGAGGGCTTCGACAACATCCGGGATGTTCTTGAACCTGCCGCCGGCCATGGTGTCGATGTAATGGATCGCGGGAGAGTCCTCTGCCAGGGTTGCGGCAGCAATACCGCCTTCGGCCATGATCGTATTGGAGTCACCCAGTCGCAGCTTGGTGGCAAGAATGACCCTGGCACCGTGCTCATGGGCAGTCAGGGCAGCGGTAACACCACCGCCGCCACCACCGATCACCAGCACATCCGTCTTGTAATCCGGCTTCGTCAGGTCCAGCGAGGCCAGATTCAAACGACTGGGCGACTCGATCAGTTCGGCCAGCACCTTTGGTACGCGTTCCCCCTTGTTCACTCCACACCGGAGATTCAGCTTGTCGCCTTCCCTGAAATCAGGATGATGGTTTCTGAGCAGGGCCGCCTTGTCGTCCACGGACAGCCTTGGAAATTCGTTATTCAGACGTGCTTTTCTCGTCTGCTCCACCTTTTCAACTGAAGCTCTCATTCCGGAAGGGTATGACATAGATATCTCCTGAGTCTTTTTGTTTAGCTTCCACCTGGGCAGAAAACCGGGCGGACCCGCAAATGAAGCCGCCAAACGAAATGCCTGACGTCGGAATTGCAGTCCGATCTGCGCGCTGAACAACTTGTATATATGTCTACACAAGTTCTGATTTCATGTCAATAAAATTTTTGTATTGAGAACAGCAACTGGAGCTGAACGCGGAGCGCGGTTCACGCTCCTGCATGGCGCAAAAGCCGTTGCGACATCAGTGATCGGGACAGTTCGATGACGGAAACGACCGAGACAATGATATTGACAAAAGAACCACTTGTATATATAAGTATACCTACCATTTCAATGCTGCAGGCATGATGAAATCACTAAGTGAATCCTGGCGTTACACCAAACACCACAAGAGGACGATTCCCGATGAGCGAACGGACCAACTCCATTACGAACGGCTACTGCTTTCAATTCGCCAGAGTGAACCTGACGGAAAGGAAGGTCTTCGTCGAACCGCTTGAACCCGGTATTCTCGCTGATTGGGTGGGCGGTGTCGGCCTTGGCTCCTACTTCCTTTTCAAGGAAGTACCGACCAGTGCCACGCCTTATTCAGAGGAGAACAAGGTCTTCCTGTTCACCGGCCCGCTGTCCGGCACGCGATTCCCCGGTTCCGGCACCTTCTGCTGCGTTACCAAGAGTCCTATGACCGGCTTTTCCGGTGCATCCCAGGCCAATGGCTTCTTCGCGGCCTATCTCAAGATGGCAGGGTTCGACGGTCTGATCATCGAAGGGGCTTCGCCGGAGCCCGTGTACCTGGTGGTTGCCGACGGCACGGTCGAGATCCGCTCGGCGGCCCCCTATTGGGGCAAGGGGACCTTTGAGACCGAATCATCGATCCTTGAGGATCACCACCTGACGACAGCTGGCGCCAGTGTGTATTCAATAGGACCGGCCGGGGAAAACCTCGTCAGGTTCGCGGCGCTGGTCGGCGACAAGGGACATGTTGCCGGTCACAACGGCATTGGCGCCGTCCTGGGAGCCAAGAAACTCAAGGCAATCCTGACCATCAAGGGCACGGCGATAGTCACCCCGGCAAACGAGGAGCAGTTCGACGATCTGGTAAAAGGCGTCAGGATCAAGGCACGGGGGTACATGAAGGGGATGCTCAGCAGCCACGGGACAGCAGGGCTGGTGCTTCCCGCGTATCAGCTCGGCGAACTGCCCATCCGCAATCTGCAGACCAGCACCCTCGAAGGTGTGGAAAATATCGATGGCACCTATTTCAGGGAGCATTTCGAACATCGCCCCAAGACCTGCTACATGTGTCCCATTGCCCACAACGCCTGGGTAAAGATAAAGGAGGGACCGTACGCCGGATTGGAGGCGGAGGAGCCCGAATACGAAAACATTTCAACAATGGGCTCGAACCTCGGGATCATGAAGGCCGACGCATTGATATACCTCAGCTATCTTACCGACGATCTGGGGCTGAACATCACCGAAGCGGGGTGGGTGCTCTCCTGGCTGATGGAATGCAAGGAAAAGGAGTTACTGGGGCCGTACCAGGACGAGGTCCGGTTAACCTGGGGAGATGTGAACGGCGTTGAAGAGATGCTCCTGAAGATTGCCCACCGAAAGGGGGAACTCGGCACGCTTCTGGCCGAAGGGGTCATGAGGGCATCGCGTGCCGTCGGCAGGGATGCCGCCCTTGCTGCCGTCTGCACCGAAAAGGGTGGGTCTCCGCGTGGACATGACCACCGGGCGCGGTGGACCGAAATGATCGATACCTGCGTGTCGAGCACCGGAACCATTGAAGCGACTTTTGGCCGGCGGTTCCCGGCGGCGCTCGGCGAGCCGCCGATCGATGACTTTTTCAATCACGAGACCGTGTCGAGGACCATTGCCCGCATCAACGGCTGGCGACAGTTCGAGGATGCCCTCGGCACGTGCCGGTTCTGCACCGGTGACGCCCCGGAGGAAACGGTCAAGGCGGTATCGGCTCTGACCGGCCGGGAGATGGACATCCACGCTGCTGCTCACATCGGCAGGAGAATCGTGACCCTCCTGAGGATCTACAACTGCCGTTCAGGGCTGACCAAGGAGATGGAACGCCCCTCGCACCGCTATGGGTCCACGCCGAGCGACGGTCCTGTCAAAGGCAAAGGGATCATGCCCCACTGGGAAGAGACCCGCAGGATTTACTATGAGAATATGGGTTGGGACCCGGAAACCGGCATTCCCACCGCAGAAACCATCCGCAGCATGGGGCTGGACGCGCTGGTCCCGTAGTGCTGCCCAACGCTTGCCAAAGGAGATGACCATGAAGGCAATTCTATCTCTAATCGCCCTGTCGGGACTCGTTCTGAGCTTCTCGCACCCCTGTCATGCGGAGCAGATAAAGGCCTACGTAACCGGGTTCACGATAACCGGGGCACAGAACAGGGACGAGCTGAAGATGGCCCTGCAGCTCCCGCTGATGTCCCGGCTGAACGGAGAGCGGATACTGGTCATCGACAGCGAGTCCGGGGCGCACGTTACGGTCAGTGGGAGTTATCTGGCCGCAGGCAGGATATTCAGTATTGACGCCGTGGCAAAGAGCGTCTCGGGAACTGTGATCACTCGCGCCTTTGTGCAGGGGGAGAGCCAGGACGAACTGATTCCTTCCGTCGGGAAACTGGCCCAGCTGCTGACGGAAGGCATTGTCAAGGGATATCAGCCGGCATCCACCAGGGAACCGCACGTTTCCGGCGTCGTCAGATCGACCGACGAAAGCACCGTACGTGCCGGCGTCATCAGATCGGAACAGGTTGAGAAAAGTGCCGGCGGCAGATGGAGCAGCCGGCCGATTCCCGGCGCTATGATCGGCATTGCCGAGGGTTCGGCGCCCGCCAGCGGCTCCCGCGAGCTGTATATCGCCGGCGACCATGCCGTGAAGCTCTACGGCCAGGGAAAGGAGCTGGAGCTCCTAAGCGAAGTCACCCTGCCGGGCGACCGGAAGATCCTCGGTATCGACACGGCAGACCTGGACGGAGATGGGAGCTACGAGGCCTATCTTACCGTGTGGAACGGCAATGCCCTCGCATCGCAGGTTTGGGCAAAAAAGGGGAAGGCACTTGAAAAGGTAGCAGACAATCTGCCGTATTATTTCCGGGGAATAGCACTGAACGGCGGGGAAAAGAAGATCTACGTCCAGCAGATGGGAAGCGATAACGACTTCTACGGCGACGTCCTCGAACTGGTCAGGAAAGGCACGGGGTACAAGACCAGAAACCCTCTGAAGCTCCCCCGATTCGGCAATCTGTTCAATTTCAACATCTTTTCCGATAACGGGGGCAAGAGCTACTTTGTTGTCCTGCACAGCGACGGCAACCTCATCGTCTACACGGCCGACGGGCAGAAGCTGTGGCGGAGCAGTGACAAGTACGGCGGTTCGGAGACCTTTTTCCAGAGGCCGGATCTTTCCAATGTCCGGGTTACCGGGGAATCTCACCGCTGGGTACATATCGATCAGCGTATCGTCGTCACAAAGCAGGGAGAAATAATCGTACCGCAAAATGCCGGGTTCTGGAACATAGGCAATATCCGCTCGTTCGCCAAGAACGCCATCTTCTGCTTTGCCTGGAACGGTTCATCTCTCCAGAAAAAATGGCATACGGCGCAGAGCGAGACCTATCTCCCGGACTATTTCCATGACGGCTCCAGAAATGAGCTGACCCTGCTCGAAGTGATCGACAGGGCAGCGCTGGCCAACAAAGGAACCAGTGCCGTTTCCGTGATCAAGATAGATTGAGTCAGATCCAACAAAAGCGCGAGCCGGTCGATGACGTGTACTGCTCATCCCGGCTCGCGCCCTTTCCTCCTGCCTGCCACCTATCAGTAATCTGGCTTCCCCGGCGATTGAATCCGTGACGGATGCCGCACCGGCGAAGCGACTGTGGCCGAGCACCAGCCGCTGTAGGCGAAATGAGCCGTACAGCGGCGGTGCGAGAGACACGCGGAGCGAAGTGGGGCGGGAGCCGTAACGGATTCACTCCACTAATTCGGGACTAATGCGCCATCAGGACCGGCAGGGTCATATGCCTGAGGATATCCCTGGCATGCGATCCGAGGACAAATCCGCGCGCAGAATGGGTATAGGCACCCATGACCAGGAGGTCGCACCCCTTTTCCCACGATTGATTCAAAAGGACATCACCCACGGGAATGTCCACGCCGACCACCTCTTCTCCCCAGGCCCGTATGCCATGACTGGCCAGATGGGCGCAGATCTCCGCACACGGCTCCTTATCCCCGCTGCCGGCCTCGCCCGGCGGAAGTACCGACAATACGCAGACTTCTCGGGCGGTGAGCAGAAACGGCAGGGAGTCATGCAGTGCACGGGTCGATTCCCGACCCGCCTTCCAGGCGATCATGACCTGTTCGCCGACAGCGTTGAAGGTCCCGGCATACGGGATGATCAGTACGGGACGGCCGGCTCCCAGGACCACCCGCTCCGGCAGATCATACTCGACGGTGTCGCTATCGGATGAGTGGTCAGCCTGGCCGACGATCACCAGGTCCTTGTACAGGGCATGGAAGGTGACGAGCTCTGCCACGCTTACCCCGGAGACCGCGCTTTCGACACACTGCCAGTCGGCGGAGATCCCGGCCTCTGCGGTCTTCCGGCGAAAACATCCCCCCAGTTCCTCCGAGGCAGCCTCCACGCCGGCAAGCTGCGGCCTGTAATGGGGATGGGAGATCACGTGCAACCCGGTCAGCCGGGCCTGGAACCTGCGGGCAATGCCGATCGCAACGTCGAGCAGAACCCCGCAGTGGTGACTATTGTCCATATGGACGAGTATCTCTTTGATGGGCATGGGTTGCCTCCTTTGGCGTGAGTGTGCAGTCGGTTCTTTGTTGCCAAGCCGCTATGGCTGCTGCTTTTCGTTGATAAAAAACCGGGGCAGACCTTTCGGCCTACCCCTTGAATCACAGCCATAAAGGAGGACCGGGCAGATGTGTTCGTCTAATGCTAATCAGTATCACGGAAGCTAGTTGCTGCCGCCACTCTCAAGGGTCTTCAGTATTTCATCCGCCTCTTTCAGTTTATCCTGCAGCTTCTTCAGCTCCTCGGCAGAATATACCTTTTTCCCCTTGCGTATCTCGGTCTGAATCTTCTTTATCCGCTTCTGAATGCTGTCCACCTCTGTCAGGCAGTTCTTGGACGCGAGCAGGCACTGGTCTTTCTCCTCCTTGCTCATCTGGGCCAAAGCCGGCATGGTTGCGGACATCATGAATGCCGTCATGACCACTGCTGCTATCTTCTTCATGGGTAACCTCCATTCTTGGGATAGTGCTGCTTGATGCTTCGCTCGGAAACGCCAGCCATTTGTCCCGTCAGAACGCCAAGTTGACCATTATTCTGGCGGTGTACGGGTTCTCGGGATCGGCACCGACTTCGTCGACGGCCTGTCCCTTGAAGTAGTCCCCGAGATGCATGTAGGCGCCGACAAAGCTGACGGACATATTGGGCTTCAGCTTGTAGCCGATCTCGGCGTTGAACTCGGTACCGAGGAAGTTACTCTTGTGAGGTGCAGGCCCAAACCCATTGTCCTCCGCCACGGCGCCGAAACCGAGGTTGGAGTTGACGAAGAACTTGTCGATGATCAGGTCGTAGCCGAGGAAACCGCCAATCAGACCCTGAGAGTTGTTGTTCAGGTCCTTCACCACCGCCTGAGCCGCAGTGTGATTATACTTGTTGTCCAGCATCATGACCATCTCGGATGCGCCGAAGCCATGGGCGTTCGTCGTTGCACCTCTTTCCATGATGGTCTGGAAGTCGTTGCGGTTACCGCTGTTCGGGTTATCGTCACCGGACACATAGAGGAAATTCGCCCGCGCAATGCCGGGGCCGGCCTTCACCTTGCCCCCCAGGTTGGCGGCAAAGGCACTGACTCTCTGGTTGTTGCCGGTAACGCCGGACCGGCCGAGCTGCCCGGTCTGATACACGACAAACCCGTCGATCGTTGCCGGACCCATCACGTATTCGGCATTTGCACCGATCATATGGATGTTCGTGCGCCCCTGGCTGTTGCGCAGGATGTCGCTGTAGAGGAGAACGTATCCGCGCCGACCTTGAAGTCCTTGGTGATGCTGTACTTGCCCCCCAGGGTGAGAAAATCGCGGGTCCGGTTGCCCGGCGTGGGGTTGACGACGGACGTTGCTCCGGTAGCGGTTGTGGTCGCGGTACCGGTGCCGTTGGCGATGTAGCTCCCCCCGGTACCCGTTGCATCATCCAGCCGGAAATAGGCAAATCCGAGCGAGCCGGCTCCCAGCTTGGCGTTCACGACCAGGCCGGCCTGGTCGTCGTTCAGGACGATCCCCTTGTAGCCGAGATTCCAGAACTGAAGACCCAGCTTCGTGTTGATCGTCGATGTGGGAGAATAGTCCACAAAGACGTTCTTGGTCTCCAGGTTCACCTGATCGGCGCCTATGGCCGCACCACCGTTGCGTGTCGTACCGTTGGAATTGTATGAGTTGTCCCCCCAGCGGGAATCGATCTCGAAATGGGTTATCAGCTTCAGTTCGTCGTCCACCTTAGCGGTATACATGATGCGGGCACGCTGGTCGATAAAGGCGCTGGACCCGGGATGCTTCTTGTTGAGCGAACCGGGCTTCGTCGCATCGCCGCTGAATTGGGAACCGCCGCCGCCATCATCGAAATTGGAGGCAATTCCCCGCAGCCGGAACATCCCGTGAAACTCGTTCTCCAGGGCCAGGGCCGGCACTGCACCGGCCACCGTCAATGTCGATATTGCTGCGATTGCCGACAGCTTCATTCTTCTGTTCATAGTTTTCCCCCTGCGTTGTTGATGACCATCAAAAGTAATTGATTCCTGCCTGGTAACCGAAATCAGTCTGCCACCTCCGTTTCTTGGGGATTGAGGCCCGGAAATACATACGTGGACGAAGCACGAACAAAAACGGTTTTTCCAATCTTCAGATACAATGCGACCACAGCTGGTAGCCTTGCAAGCATAGACGTATAGACCTACTGTTTTGTATATGTCTACACATGTATACTTTCTCTGTCAATATAAAAATGTTCTACTTGAACACGATCATAAATATACTGAGATGCCATTACCGCCCCTCGTTGACTGACCAGCCAATCATCAGCAACAAACGAACACTACATGCACCTATCACCGGAAACAGGTAATGCTGCTCCATGGCCGACTTACGCGCGATAATGTTCGACGGTCGCCGCTATACCGTCCACCAGTGCTGTTCGCGGCAGGCCGGCAAATATCTCATGGAGATCGTCGGGCGCTATCCCGCTGGCAATCGGCAAAGGTGCACCCTCGGCCTTCAGGACAGCCTCCGGTACCAGACGTTTAATCGCCGTTATCACGTCATCGACAGATGCAACCTCACCGACGAGGTTGAAGACAGTGGCCCCTGGTACGTTCGCAAGCAGTGCGGCCTCAAAGGCTGCGGCTACATCCTCCACATAGACATACCCGGCAGTACCGGTATACGGCACGGTATAGGCCTCACCCCGTGCCGCGGCGCGGCAGGCAAGCGAAGGCCCGGCGGACAGGCCGGTCTCACGGCCCGGGCCATAGATGACAAATGGTCGAAAACCAACCGACGGGAAACCATGATCTTCCCAGTACGCACGTGCCGACCCCTCGGTGGCGAGTTTGAACGCGCCGTAATGGGTCACAGGCCGCGGCACCTGTCCGTCATCAGGACCAAAGACACCGGCCGTACTGGAATAGACCACTTTTTCAAAACCATTGCGGATGCCGACCTCAAACAGGTTCAACGTCCCGATCAGGTTTATCTCTGCGCCTCTGACGGGATTGTCGCGGCAGGCCGGCAACAGGACTCCGGCAAGATGGACGGCCGCCTGACAACCTTCCGCCGCCAGAGACAGATCGGAGATCCTGCTCACATCGCCTACGCGCCAATCCAGTCCGTCAGCCTGTGGGCCAACAATCTCCCGCATGATCGTCCGGTTTGAATTGATATCGAAAATCCGCACGTCAATGCCTCTTTGCAGCAGGCGCCGCACGATCCAGGCACCGATAAAACCACTGCCGCCGGTGACAAGTACTTTCATGACAACTAACTTCCCGAACGGGGACGTCCGACGATATGGGTATGAATGGAGTCGAGCAGACCGCCGTCAGCGAGGATGTTCTGGCCGGTGATGAAGCCGGCGTCTCTGCTCAACAGGAAGGCGACAATTCCCGCCATGTCGGCATCCGCTTCGGCAATGCGGTGCATCGGGATCAGCGCCTCTCTCGCCGCCTTGGCCTCGGGCGAGTCATAGATTGACTGGGTTAGAGGGGTCCGCACCAGACCGGGCGAGACACTGTTGACCCGGATACCTTCCGCTGCCCACTCCTGGGCAAGCTGACGGATCAGCATGATAAGGGCCGACTTGCTCGGGCTGTAGGCGCCCATGCCCGAATATGGCTGCACGCCCGACATGGAGGCGACGGCGACAAAGGCTCCCCCTTCCCGCTTGAGCCAGGAATGGGCAGCCACCGCGAGCAGCCATGGTGCACGCACATTCACCGAAAAAATGAGGTCCCAGTCGGCTGCCGCAAGATTGTCGAGCATACCCGGGCGGGCGATGCCGGCATTGCTCACCACGCCGTCGAGCCCTCCCAGGGCCTCTACGGCATCGTTCACGAGCCGGGCCGGAACCGCCGGATCGGACAGATCTCCCAGCAGCGGGAACGCCTTGACGCCCAGCCCCCGGAGCTCATCGACCAGTCCTTCCAGCTCACCTGCATGTGACGACCCACAGGCAGCGATATTCGCCCCGGAAGCTGCCAGGCGCAGGCATATTGCGCGTCCTATCCCCCGGCTCGCCCCGGTCACCAGGATTCGTTCAGCTGCCATGCGGACCTCCCGTATTAAAGGTTGGCGGAAATCGCATCCCGCCATCGAGCCTGATCGTTTCCCCATTCAACATGCTGTTCTCGGCAATATGCACCACCAGTTGACCATATTCCCCGGTCGTACCGAATCGCCTGGGGAACACGAAATTGGAAGCAACGCCTGAGCGGACGTACTCGGGGAGCCCTCCAATCATAGGGGTATCGAAATAGCCGGGTGCAACACTGTTTACCCGGATTCCGTATTCTGCAAGCTCCCGGGCGGCGGGAAGGGTAAGGGACACCACCCCCCCCTTGGATGCAGAATAGCCGCACATGCCGATCTGGCCATCGTACGCTGCCACTGATGCGGTCATGATGACAACCCCCCGCTCGCCCTGCGCCAGCGGCTCAAGCCCCGTCATCTGCTCCGCAACAAGGCTGAGCATGTTGATGGTGCCATTGAGATTGATACGCATCACCCGCTCAAACGCCCTGAAGCGTGCATCGGCTTCGCCGCCGACCAGGGGGACCCGTCCGATCGTAATGCCGGCGCAGTTGACCAGGATACGGGGCAGACCGTTGTGCCCGGCGGCCAACGCCAGAGCTCCCCTGGCTCCGACCGGGTCCGACACGTCGCAATAGGTGGCAAAACCGCCTATCTCTTCGGCCACCGACTCGGCGCCATCCATGTTCGTGTCCAAAAGGGCTACCTTTGCGCCCGCCCGTGCCAGCGCCCTTGCTGCAGCAGCACCAAGCCCGGAACTGCCACCCGTCACAACCGCCGCACTTCCCGAAATATTCATCTCATTTCCCTCGGCGTCAGGCATCACCGGTCCACGAATGTGCGTACCACGGCAGCCGGTCAGACCCCGAGATACCCTTCCCGGACCTTGTCGTTGTTCAACAGTTCCACGCCGGCACCCTCCAGGATGGTCCGGCCCCCCTCCAGCACGTACGCCCGGTTCGACATCTCCAGCGCCACCAGCGCGTTCTGTTCCACCAGCAAGACCGTCAGACCTTTCTTCCTGTTCAGGTCCACGAGGACGTTGCACACCTGCTCGACGATCATCGGTGCCAGCCCCAGCGACGGTTCGTCCGTGAGCATGATCTTCGGCTGCCCCATCAGTGCCCGGGCGATGGCAACCATCTGCTGCTGGCCGCCACTCAGGGTCCCGGCCAGCTGGTCCATCCGCTCTTCCAGGATCGGGAACAGTTCGCAGGCGTACGCCAGGAGGTTGTCACGCCCTTTCTGCCCCAGTTCGTTGTGCCGGCGGTAGCACCCCATCAGCAGGTTTTCCCTGACCGTGAATTCGTTGATGATCTGCCGGCCCTCGGGGACCTGGATGATCCCACGGTCGACGATTTCGTGCGGCGCCTTCTTCTGGATCTCTTCCCCTTCGAAGGTGATGCTCCCGCCCGTGCACTGGACGACACCGGAGATGGTTTTCAAAAGCGTGGTCTTCCCCGCCCCGTTGGAGCCGATGATGCTGACGATCTCCCCGGCCTTCACCTCCAGGGTGACGTCCCAGATGATCGTTACCGGGCCGTAGGCCGCCTGGACATGCTTGAGACTTAGCACCTTAATACTCCTTCCCGAGGTATGCCTTGATCACGGCCGGGTTCTTCCCGATCTCCGCCGGCGCTCCTTCGGCTATTTTCGTCCCCACGTCCATGACGTGGACGTTGTCGCTGACGCTCATGACCAGTTTCATGTGGTGCTCGACCATGAAGACGGTGGTCCCTTTGGCAACGATCGCCTTGAGCGCGTCTTTGAGCATCTCTTCTTCGCTGCCGTTCAGCCCGGCCGCCGGTTCGTCAAGTAAGATCAGTTTCGGCCGCGTGGCCATGGACCGCGCTACTTCCAACAGCCGCTGCTGACCGTGCGGCAGCGTGCCGGCCGATTCGTGGGCGACTTTTTCCAGCCCCACCAAACGCAGCATTTCCAGGGCGTAGTCGTGGATCTGTTCTTCTTCCTGACGCACCGCTTTCCGGTTCACGACGACCGGGAGGAAGGTGCTCTTGTGGGCCCAGTGGTGGCCGCCGACCATGGCGTTTTCCAGCACCGACATGCCGTGGAACATCTTTGTGAGCTGGAAGGTCCGCGCCAGCCCTTTTTCGACGAGTTGGTGACGCGGCAGGCCGCTGACGTTCGTGCCGTCGAAGTGGATCTCCCCCTGGCTCGGGG
>CAYSMK010000047.1:0-37630 GCA_964432205.1 uncultured Geobacter sp.
ATCAGGGAGTAGGTCTTATTGGGATCTCTGGGGAACATCTCGTCTTTTTTCGCTTGCATATGCATGGCTGATCCTCCTGAAGTCGTCTCGATGAGCCTGGATTCGGCAGTCGGAGCCATCCTTCGTTCGCTCAAAGGTCCTGTTTCTATGGCTCTACGGCTCATTTCGCGCAGTCGATCAACTCACCCTGCGGGTTCAGACAGGATCGACTGCTTTTGCTCCGTTTCGCCTAGAGCCATCACGAAACAGCACCAGATCGCTCTCTACGGATAACTCCAACTGCCGGATTTAGGATTAGTCGTTCTGCGGCCGTGACAGGCCACCATCCTTGCGGATCCTCCAGAAATGCACCCCTAGCAGGATCGCCGCCACAATCGGCAGCACGGCAATGTGCAGGACATAGAACCTGAGCAGCGCCATCTGGCCGACCTCGTTCCCCCCGAGCAGCAGGAAGCGCACGTACTCCCCGATCACCGGCATATAGGCGGCGATGTTGGAGCCGACGGTAATGGCCCAGAAGGCCAGCTGGTCCCAGGGGAGCAGGTAGCCGGTAAAGCTTAAGAAAAGGGTGACGAGCAGCAGGCAGACGCCGATGACCCAGTTGAACTCCCGGGGTGCCTTGTAGGAACCGGTGTAGAAGACCCGGCACATGTGCAGGAAGGCAAAGGCGACCATGGCATGGGCCGACCAGCGGTGGACGTTGCGTAAGACCACGCCGAAGGAGACCACATACTCCAGGTCTTTCATGCTCTTGTAGGCCAGCTCGGTGGAGGGGTTGTAGTAGAACATCAGCAGAACCCCGGACCCGGTCAGGATGAGAAACAGGTAAAAGGAGATCAGTCCCAGGCCGAAGGTGTACCCGGCCCGCAGGGAGTTGGTATGGACCCGTACCGGGTGGAGATGGAGGAAGAGATTGCCGAACACGGCCGCGGCCCGTTCCTGCTCCGGCGTGCCGCCGGTCCGGCGGCTGATGGATTCCTTGATGTTCCGGGGCAGCTGTCTGATGGACTCGCTTAAACTGTAGGCTGATTCACTCATGATTGCTCTCCGTGTAGCTGTTATCCTGGATGCGGCCGTTACCAGGGGGCCTCGTTCGCTCCGATTCTCCTTCAGCTGTGGCTCTACGGCTCACTTTCGCTCCAGCCGGAAACTCACCCTGCGGGCTCAGACAATCCGGCTGGTTAACGCTTCATTTCGCCCAGAGCCACAACGCTGCGGAGAAAGTCGCTCTCTTCGGCCCCCTGGCAACTGCCGGGTGTTCGCTCTCTATTCCCATTCCTCTTCACAGTAGAATTCGGCCATGGTGATCGCCCCGCCGGGGCAGCGGCGGGCACACATCCCACAGCTGACACAGCGGCTCTCGTCCTTGATGATCGCCATCAGCCCCCGGCCGGCGGAGGACATCCTCGCCAGCGCCCCGGTCAGCCGCTCGACATCGGTGTCACCCGCGATATCCGCCACCCGGACCAGTTTCAGGGCACCGTAGACACAGGTGTCGACGCAGGTGCCGCACAACAGGCACTTCGACCGGTCGAACACGGTCTGGATGCTGCACTGCCGGCACCTGGCAGCCTGGTTTCGGGCCTGGTCCTCTGCAAAGCCGAGGGTGATCTCCTCCCTGGTCCTGACCCTCTCCGTGGCGTCCCGCTTCGGGATCTCCAGCGGGGCGATGGTCTCGCAGCGGGTATTCTCGAACTCCGGCGACACGGCCCGCATGTACCCCTTCTTCGTTACCTGCAGCACTGTCCCGCCCAGGTAGCCATGGATGGCGCGGGCCGCTTTCTGGCCGTCGGCAATGGCGTCCGTCGCGTTCCTGGTGAACCGCCAGCGGACATCGCCGCCGGCAAAGACCCCGGGCAGATTGGTGGACATGTCTTCTGCTGCCCGGATCAGGCCGTTTGGCGTCATCTCCAGCCCCTCCAGCCCCGCCAGGGAGGGGGCCGTGGAGGCCTGGCCGACGGCCATGATCACCGAGTCGACCTCCATGATGGTGGTGCTGTCCGGAACAAAGGTGGGATTGAACCGCCCCTCGCTGTCGAAGACCGAGCTCACGCGCAGGAACTCGACCCGGGTGACCTGTCCGTTGGTTCCCACAAACCGTCGCGGTCCCATGGCAGGGTGAAACACGATCCCTTCTTCCTGGGCGTCCGCTTTTTCCGACCGGCTCGCCGGCATCGTCTCCCACGACTCCAGACAGGCGATCATCACCTGCTCGGCCCCCTGGCGCACGGCATGCTGGGCACAGTCGATCGCCACCCCGCCGCCGCCGATGACCAGGCAGCGCTTGCCAAGCTGGATCTTTTCATAGTCCCGCACGTAATCGACGCCGCTGTAGATCCCTTTCAGGTCGGTGCCTTCCATATCCAGGATGCGCAACGGATCCTGCAGGCCGATGGTGATGAACACCGCCTCGTACCCCTGTGCCCGCAGGTCGGCCAGGGACTGGTCCCTGCCGATGGGGCTGTTCAGCTTCAGTTCCACCCCCAGTTCCAGGATCGCGTCGATCTCCTCCTGGAGGATCTCCTTGGGCAGGCGAAAGCTCGGAATGCCGGTCCTGAGCATCCCGCCCGCCTTGGGGGCCGCCTCGAAGATCGTCACCCGGTAGCCGAGCAGGGCCAGATCGTGGGCCGCCGACAGGCCGGTCGGCCCGGAGCCGACGATGGCCACCCGGGCGCCCGCTTTGGCCGGACCTTTCTTCGCCTCCGTAGCCTTCCGGAACAGCCGCGACATGGTCAGGATATGGTTGCCGGTCCGGTCGCTTACCCACTCGTTTCGCGCCGACAACTCCGCGAGCCTGTTCGCCACCGACTGGGGCGAGGCCACGCCATGTTGGTCGCAGGCAAAGCGCTTCAGGGCTCTTATGTCCACCGGGCTCCCGTCACCGGACTTGCGGCAGTTCTTTTCACAGGGGGCGGTGCAGACCCTGCTGCAGACGGACACCAGGGGGTTGGTCTGGCGGGCGATGAGGTAGGCCTTCTCGTAATCCCCTTCGGTGATGGCCCGGACGTACCGCTTGGTATCGGTCGCCAGGGGGCAGGCGCTCTGGCATGCCACCAGGGCCTGATAGTCCTCGACCCCCAGAACCTTTACCTGATACTTGCCGCTGTGGTTGCCCATCGTCTTCTCCTCTGTCTGGTGCGCCATGCGATGATCTGGAACCTTATGGTAGCAACTGTCGCAAAGGGTACGTTGCCCTTATCAGAGCGGCTACGGAACTGTCTGATGAATAAATGGTGTTGTCGTTAATGATGCTAACAGTGTGCCAAGTAAAAAATAGCGTAAAAACAGTATGATATGTTGATGGCTTGTCGTAATGGGGTGGGTGCGGGTGGGAATATTAAACGCTGGTTTATAAAATGAAGGAGGTAGCGGCGGGAAGGTGGAGCGGGGATAACTGGCTGATTTGCAACATGAACACGTTGCACGACGAATGTGCCGCTGATACCGGCAATAAACGGTTCGGCCCAGGTAATAAACGATATAAGTCAGTGGGTTGGCTTGAAAAGACCGCGGTCAGGGTGGCGAGTGTTACCGTTTGTGATACTTCGAAAATGCTGTGTTACCAAAATTCGCGAGGCAGTTGCCTGATGACGCGAGGCGGCGTCGGGAGACAGCTAGAGACGATCTTTCCAGGGAGGGGCCAATTTTGCGGCTGCCTTGGCCCATTTGAACGGATAGACCAACTCCAGCTTGCCATCGATCCACTGGCTCGCGGTACTTACGAAGATGGCGACCCCGTTCGGCTGATACTTGACCGGCCCCATGACGGTCTGAAATCTGTTGTTCAGCACGGCCTGCCGCACTTTTTTCCCGTCCAGGGTCCCGGCCTTCTCGATGGCCTGCCACAGGATTTGGGCCAGGGCATAGGAGCATCCGACCGAAGCCGATGTTCCCCCGTAGCGTTTTTCATACCGTTCCCCCAGTTCCCTCGCTCCTTGGAAAGGGAAGTCCCTGGACCAGAATCCGTCGCAGAGGATGTACTGGGCGTCTTTCCCCAGTTCTTTCCCGAAGTTTCCGGTCCATGCTCCCTTCCAACCGTGGAGGTAGCCAACGCTGAAATTGTTTTTTTTCATTTGACGGACAAAGGTGATGCTATCCGTGTCCGATGAAAAAATGAGAATGGCATCAACTCCCATGGCCTTGGCTTTCTGTATCTGTGCCGAGAAATCGTTGGCCCCGGTGGGCAGAGTCTCGGAAAGTGCAAAACCATATCCGTACTTCCGGGAAACGGATTGGAACAGGCTGGCGAGAACGCGACCGTCAGCGACATCTTCAACGAAGAGCGCCGGCTTTTTCGGCCGCTTATCCCTGGGCAGGCTGTTCCATAGCTGGAAAGGTACTGCGACCCCCTGCTCAACGTCGAAGAAAAACAGCGTGGACCATTTGAAATCATGCTTCATCCAGGGTTTAACCCAGGTGAACGATGCATGGTAATACTTCTTATATTTCTCTGCCGTCTTGCAAGCGTGGATGACGCCGTCATTCACCGCAAATCCGCTCAGGAGCAAGTCCACATTGTGGATCTTGATCAGGCGTTCCACTGCCCGGGCAGACTTGGCCACATTTGATTCGTCATCCTCTATGATGAGCCGTACCGGCAGCTTCTTGCCGAATTCCTTAACAAAAATGCCACCCTTGGCGTTGACGTCCCTAACGGCCTCTTCATACGCCCACTTCTGTTCCTGACCCTCTCCCGAAAGCTCACCGGTCAAGGGTAGCTGCGTCCCTACGACGATTTCGTTTCTTGAGGCTGCCAGAGCGGGCCGGTCGCACAGGAGACTCAGCACCATGGCCATGATCACCATCACCAACCGGTATCGTTGTGCACTACTATTCATGCGGTCCTCGATCATCTTTCGGGGTGCTGAGTACTTTTGTAACAGCCCAGTTTTGTCGACATCACAATTGGTAACAAGCTGGCTCCTGATACCACTCCCACTCCCTAACTAACGAGCATGATTATGATATTTAGAGGGGGTATCTCGGTTGCTGCCGTGTCCGCCGGGTGGCTGTTTGTTGTAACGTGCTGTTTTGATTGCGAAATTAAAGCATTGTACCGTCTATCCCGATTCCCGTTTATTCATGAAATTGCTAACAGTGTTTCTAAACGTGACGCGGTTACTCTTCGGTTATTGTGACTTATAACAGTAACATGCCAATAATGCAGCAAAAATCTACATGGCACATTGTTCGCATGGGGGCGACATGTGTTTGAATTATGAGTCAATTGTCTTTTTGCGAGAGTTTCGGGCTTGTTGAGGCCCGGCTATATCAACAAATGAAACCGGAGGCAAGCAAATGGGTGTCTACACATCATTGGAAGAGGTTGTTGATGGGATCAACGACGGCGCAACCTTGTTGGTTGGAGGATTCGGTCCGGTCGGAACCCCGTGTAACGTGATCCAGGCATTAAAGGACAAGGGGGTGAAGAACCTTACCATCATCTCCAATAACTGCGGCGAAGCGGATTTTGGGCTGGGCATCCTGCTGAAGAACAGACAGATAAAGAAGGTCGTCTGTTCCTATCTGGGGGGACACCCGGAATTCGAACGGCAGTATCTGGCCGGGGAGGTGGAAGTGGAACTGGTCCCACAAGGGACCATCGCTGAGCGGTGCCGGGCCGGAGGGGCAGGAATTCCGGCATTCTATACTCGGGCCGGAGCTGGAACCATTATTGCCGAAGGACGTGAAACCCGCGTGTTCGATGGGAAGGAATACCTCCTCGAAACCGGCTTGCGGGCGGAATTCGCGCTGGTCAAGGCCCACAGGGGGGACCGGCTCGGCAACCTGATCTACCGTCGGACAGGGATGAATTTCAATCCGATGATGGCGGCCGCGGGGATAACGACCATCGCGGAAGTTGAGGAATTGGTGGAAATCGGCGATCTGGTGCCGGAACAGATCCACACGCCCAGTATCTACGTGCAGCGCATTATTGAGTGCAGGTAGTCGGGTACAGGGCATCGACCGCAATTAATCAATGGAGGAACGAAATGGCTTGGACTAGAGAGCAGATTGCCCAAAGGGCTTCGCTGGAGATTGAAGACGGCTTTTATGTGAACCTGGGGATCGGCATCCCGACGCTGGTTACCAAGTATCTGCCGGAAGGAAAGCAGGTGATATTCCAGTCGGAAAACGGACTGCTCGGGATGGGCCCCCCTGCTTCGGAGGGGGAGGAAGACATCGATCTGGTCAATGCCGGCAAACAGTACACCACCATGGCACCCGGCGCGGCCCTGTTCAGCAGCGCCGAATCGTTTGCCATGATCCGCGGCGGGCACATCGATCTGGCCATCCTTGGGGGGATGGAGGTCGCAGCCAACGGCGACCTTGCCAACTTCATGATCCCCGGCGTGATGGTGAAGGGGATGGGGGGGGCAATGGACCTGGTGTACGGCGCGAAACGGATTGTGGTGGTCATGGACCACGTCAACAAGCACGGCGAAACCAAGATACTGAACAAATGCTCCCTGCCGTTGACCGGCAAGGGGGTTGTTAGCCGCATCATCACCGACCGCGCCGTGATGGATGTGACCCCGAACGGATTGGCATTGGTCGAGGTCGCGCCGGGATTCAGCGTTCAGGATATTCAGGCCTGCACCGAACCCGAACTGATTGTTCCGGCTCATCTGCAGTAGTCCTCGAAAGAGTTGCATCATTAACCCTAAAACGGTTTTGAGGTCCACGAACGACACGAAAAAACACGAACAAAAGCATCGCTGCAGATCAGCAATTCACCGAGATTGCACTATGCTGTTGCATATTTGCCTGAGGCATGCACGACAACCCAAGGAGATTCCACCATGAAGGCATTCGAACTCAAGGAATTGATCGGACCCGAGGGGCTGGTACTTACAACGCGCCCCGAGCCCGAAGCCGGCCCAGGGGAGGTGAAGATCAAGGTGCATGCGACCTCGCTGAATTTCCGCGATCTGCTTGTCGCCAGCGGTCGATACCCCATCGGCAACAGATCATCCATTATCCCGCTTTCCGACGGTGCCGGCGAGGTCGTTGCCGTCGGCACCGGGGTATCGCGCTTCAAGGTCGGCGATCGGGTTGCCGGCACCTTTTTCCAAGCTTGGAGCGGAGGTGCCATTTCGGCTGAAGCGACCGCTCTTGCACTGGGGGGATCGGCGGACGGCATGCTGGCCGAATATGTCGTGCTTCCGGAGCAGGGGGTCATCCATACTCCCGGTCATCTGACCTACGAAGAGGCGGCGACGCTTCCCTGCGCCGGCGTTACCGCGTGGAACGCCGTGGTGGAGAACGGTCGCGTACGCGCCGGTGAGACCGTCCTGCTGCTCGGTACCGGCGGCGTTTCACTGTTTGCGCTGCAGTTTGCCAAACTCCACGGGGCCCATGTGATCATTGCATCGAGCAGCGACGAGAAACTTGCCCGGGCCAAGGCGCTTGGTGCAGACACGGTCATCAATTACCGCACCACGCCGGACTGGGAGCAGGAGGTCGTGAAGGCGACCGGGGGGCGCGGAGTCGACATTGTGGTGGAAGTCGGCGGCGGCGGAACATTGGAGAGGTCGATAAAAGCCGTACGAGTCGGGGGCGTAATTGCGGTTATCGGTGTCGTGGCCGGCGTCGGGCAGATCGATCCACGTTCCATCATTGCCAGGGCCATTCGTCTTCAGGGGATCTACGTAGGCTCCAGTGAGCTTTTTGCCGCGATGAACCGGGCCGTGGCCGAAAACGCCCTCCGCCCGGTCATTGGCCGCACCTTTGCCTTTGAAGAGGCAAAACAGGGCTATGAGTATCAGGCCAGTGGAGCCCATTTCGGCAAGATCGTTGTCAAGGTAGGGAATTGACCTTTTCGAGCAGAAGCTGCGACATTGCGCATGAACTGACAAGCGATGAGTTTTTTCGAACCCCTTCTGCTTAGACGGGGTTTTTTTATGCCGTGAAAAGTATCCGAGGTCCGGATACCCATTGAAGATGAGTCGTATTTTGTAAATAATAGAACTATATTTTGCAAATAATGGAAAAAAGTGTGGCCTGATGTTTAAAATGCAATAATATCGAGTTGTTATCGTGTAGTTTTGTTGGCATGATGAGTGCAATGTTTTATGCGATGTCTACTGTAAAAAACACAAGTTTTTTAGACCGGTAAAACAAGGTTTTTGCGATCGGAAAGGAGAAACAAGGATGGCCAAGGAGATCATACTTTACAATCTCAGGGAGTCAGTGACGGATGAAGAATACCTGCAGTACTGCGAGACCAGGAAAGGCCCGTTGATCAGAAGCCTGCCGTCCTGCAAGGATTTTACGCTGGTACGGATTACCGGCTCCCAGAAGGGTGAAACTCCGTATGCCTATGTCGGCATTGTGGATGTCACGAGCATTGAGGACTGGAAAAGGGATGCCGCCAGCGAACTCTTTCAGGATTTTCTGAAGGAATGGGTTCCCAAGGTAAAGGATTTCCATATTCTCATGGGGTCCGAGGTGTACGGAAGCTGACAAAGCGCTTTGCAATCGATTCCAACAACCAATCACCAACAAAAGGAGAAACGTACATGACACAGGATCAAAAGAACTCGCCGGAAATCTGCTTTGGCAAAAACATGTCCGAACACACCTACAACCAGGTCACCATCAAGAGCCCCGACCCCGATGCCCTGGAGCTGAAGGTGTTTTTCCACAGCTTCTACGCCTTCAACGGGAACTCGACCCTCATCTGCGGCAAAAAGGACGCCATACTGGTCAGCACCGCCTTCCTGAAGAGCGACGCCCATCGCTTGGTGGCCGGCATTCTGGAAACCGGCAGGAATCTCACCCATGTCATCATCCCCGAGTTTCACCCGGACCATCATTTCTGTTCCCAGATCGTGCAGGACGCCTTCCCGGAAGCCAAGATCGTCGCCCTGCAGAGCGTGACCAGGGATGTGGTTTACAGTGCCGACGATAAGGTGCAACTGTGGGGGAGGCTCTTCGGCAAGAATGTTCCCGACCGGCTTCACTTTCCCATGCCGCTCTCCAGCGGTCGCCTGGAGATCGAGGGGCATGTCCTTGAGCTGTCGGACGGCTGGCAGGCCGACCAGGCCAATGAAACCCTGGTCTGGATCCCATCGATCCGGGCCGCGATAACCTCGGATACGGTCTTTTATCAGGCCCATCCCTGGATGATCGAAAGCGACGTGCCGCGGCGCCAGTTATGGCGGGAAGATCTGAAAAAACTGCGTGCCATGGATCCGCTCATCGTTGTGCCGGGGCATTGCCCACCGGAAAAGTTTTGCACTGACCCCGATACCGTCATCAACTTCATGCTCGGTTACCTTGATGACTTTGATACTGCCTTTGTGCAGGCGAAGACGGGCGACAACCTGGTTGACTATATGGAGAGCCGGTATCCCGGCATGTACGCTCTGCTCTTTTGCCTTCACTGGCAGGCTCGATTCGCCTTTCCGGACAGCTGTTCGGAAAAGATCACGCCGATTCCGGGCATATTTCATACCGTCGTCAAAACCGAGGATGGCGAGACGGTATACGCATAAACCTGAAAAAACGGTTTCACGCAACGGACGCGACGACGCTACGTAAAATAAGCAGGTATTCATCAAAGCCATTAAGCGGATTGATGTTTAAACTTTTGCATTTCGTCGCGTTCGTCGCGTCGTCGCGTGAGTAATTGTTGTTTTGATGGATAAGCTGGATATCAGCGATTGCTTCTGGAGGTTCCGCGAGATGAACAACCTTACGTCAAGGGCGCTGCAGGAATTTCAGGATGCGGCAGTTGGCCTGGTCAACCCGGCTCTCCAGGAGTGGAAGAACCAGGGAGGCCAGGTCGTAGGCTGCATGTATCACTATGTTCCCGAGGAGATCATAACCGCGGCCGGCCTGATGCCGTTCCGCATGAGGGCAACCGGCAGCAGCGGCACGGAACTGTCCGAATCCTGCTTCACCCAGGTCAACTGCAGCTTTGTCCGGCACCTCTTCGATTCCGCGATGCACGGGAACCAGGGGTTTCTCGATGGCGTGGTAACGGTAAACAACTGCGACCATATTCGCCGCCTCTTTGACAACTGGAAGAGCAGGATCAAGACCCCCTACCGGCATTTCCTTTGGTTTCCCAAAAAAAGGGGTCCGGAACAGGTTGATGCGTACCGCAACGAGTTGGCCGGTTTCAGGAGGAGTCTGGAAGGGCATTTCCAGGTAGCAATCACGGACGAACGGCTTCGGGATGCGATAACGCTCCATAACGAGACGCGTCAACTCCAGAGAAAACTCTATGACATGAGGAAGGGTGATGCACCGCCCGTTACCGGGGCAGAAGCGCTGGCCGTCATGGTAGCCGGGACCTGCATGCCACGGCCTCGATATAACGCACTGTTGGGACGGTTGCTTGATGAGTGCCGTGACGCCGAATGCAAGAAAAGTCACTCGGTGAGGATACTGCTGGTGGGGGGAGAGATCGACGACCCGGAACTGATCGAGGTGATCGAAAGCCAGGGAGGCCTGGTTGTCGGGGATTCCCTGGGGTATGGTTCACGGTCCATCCGGACGGATGTGAATCCGGACGACGACCCATTGACCTCCCTTGCCCGCTATCAGGTCATGGAGCGTCCTGCAGACCCCCGTATATGCGGGACCACGTTTGCCAGGAACGATTATGTCCTGAGGATGGTGAGGGAATTCAATGCCGACGGTGTTGTCTCCGTGCGTCTGCCGCAGTGCGACCATTGGGGTTTTGAGCAGGTCAATCTTGCGAAATGCCTCAGGAGGAACGGCATTCCGCATCTTGCCCTGGAGGTCGAATATATCCTCGCCGGTGTCGGCCAGATCAGGACACGGGTTCAGGCTTTTATGGAAAGCATCACGGAGGCCGGACATGACCGCACCTAAAAGAGGACTGCAGCGTTTCTACGAATATCGCGACCGTATCAAAGAGATCATACAGCAGATCGAGACGTCACCTGAACCGAACCCGGTGCTGCTGAAATTCTTCGGACTGGTGCTCGAAAACGACGAGAAAACGATCGATTGCATCGAGCATGACAAACCGCTGCTGTCGAGCTGGTATGGCAGTGCGCCGGAAATATACGCCGCCATGGGGATCCATTACTTCTGTCCGGTGGACAACATCCTGGCCCATCAGCCGTTCACCAATGATCTGGAGGGGATGGACGGGTCCGCAGTCCCCGCGGATATGTGCGGCCTGATCAAGCTTGGCGCCTATGGCGTGGAAACCGGGATCGTGCCCACCCCGACAGCCATCATCGCCATGCTGGAGCCCTGCGATGCCCAGTCGGTCCTGCATGAGGCCTGGAAAAACTGTAATGACTGGAAAGATCTGCCAATGTTTGCCCTTGACCCGGCCTATGGTAACAGTGACGCGGACTACGCCTACTTTGCCGGTGAGCTGAGACGGATGATCGCCTTCCTGGAGGATCATGTCGGCCGGCGGATGGATTACGACAGGTTGCGCGAGGTGATCGAGGAAACGAACCGGCAGTACGCCGAGTGGTCGGAATACAACGAACTGCGGCGCGCTGTGCCGTGCCCCCATGGTTCATTCATGGGCTCGAAGCCGGGCTGGGTGGTCACGCAGCATATAACGGCCGGACACCCCGGCGCGGCGGAACTGTTCAGGATGCTGGCCTTCGACGCGGAACAGCGGGTCAGGGAACGGCGAGGGTTTCTGGAACAGGAGAGAATCCGGCTTCTCTGGGCCGATCTGGTGCCAACCTGGAGCGACGAACTGGCCGCATGGCTCGCGGAAGAGTGGGGCGCGGTCATTGTCCAGGATTTTCAGGGCAACACGCCCTATGCCCATATCGATACTACCACGGAGGAGAGCATGCTCATGGGGCTGGCCAGGAGGAATCTGGGTGAGGTGCCGATGATCAGGCAGGCCAGGGGAACCGTGGATGTCATGATTGAGGACATTACCCGCCTCACCAGGGACTACCGGTGCGATTGCGTCATCTTCCCCGGCCACGTGGGGCACAAGGACCAGTCGGCATCCATCGCCTTTCTTAAGGAAGCCTGCCGTGATCTTGACGTGCCGCTCCTGACGCTTTCGGTCGATAACTTCGATCCGAGGTATGCCCCGATGGATACGCTGAAGCATCAGTTCTCGGAGTTTTTCAGTGTCCATGGGCTTGGGTGATGAGCAGGGACGGAATCATGGTGCGGGCTACTAAGACGAAAGCTGACTACTCGACATCCCCCCTCCTGCCTCCCCCGCTGGGGGAGAACTCTTTGCCCTCCCCCAGCGGGGGAGGGTCGGGGCGGGGGCTCTTATGGCGAGTAATCAATGCACTTCTTAGTTACTGCCAGCAAATATCACACAGATATGATCTGGAGCGGTTATGTTGGTTGCAGGATGTGATCTGGGTTCAGCCACCGGGAAGGTCGTAATCATGGACGGAGCGGAAATTCGCTCCTGGTCCGTAGTACGGGCAACCACGAATCCGGAAAAGACCGGGCTTCTGGCCCTGGAGGAGGCGATGCGGCAGGGAGGGGTGCACTCCACGGCAGAGCTGCGCCATATCGTCGGTACCGGCTACGGCCGCCTCAATGTCTCGTTCATCAGCGAGAACGTGTCGGAAATCACCTGTCACGCCCGTGGCACCCATTGGTTGCACCCCCGGGCGCGGACAATGATCGATGTGGGAGGTCAGGATTGCAAGGTGGTCTCTATTGATTCCAGAGGGAAAGTGGCTGAGTTTGTCATGAACGACAAGTGTGCCGCGGGCACGGGCAGATTCTTCGAGGCCATGGCCAGGACCCTCGATTGCAGCCTTGAAGAGTTTGCGCAGTTGTCCCTCCGGTCGAACAGTCCGGCGAACATTACCAAACAGTGCAGCGTTTTTGCCGAGTCGGAGGTGGTGTCACTGATCAACAACGGCATCGACCCGGCCGATATCGCCGCCGGCCTTACCGACTCGATTGCGCGCAGGCTCCTTGCCATGGTGCACAAGGTGGGGCTTGTTTCCGAAGTCGTTCTTACCGGTGGCTGCGCCAATAACCAGGGGCTGGTCATGGCGCTGGAAGGGCGATTGGGAGAAAGGATCGCCAGGCTGCCACTGAATCCCCAGGTGGTTGGTGCTTTGGGCGCCGCCCTGTTTGCCCGGGAGCGGCACGGCCAGGCCGGGCAAGACTGATGTCAGACGTACTGTTCCGGAGATCGGACTATGGCGGTTTTTGATGCATACATAGAGCAAACGGACAGATATGTCGAGGAGATGCGGACCCGGGGGCGACTGGTCAGGGAGTTGTCCCGCACGTCATCACCTGCGGATATCTCAGCCACGCTGCCATTCGGGATCGGGCCCGGCGCCAGTCCGGGCATCGTCATGAAGCCGGATACCTTCCTCGAACTCGGCAGTCCCGCGGCAGGATCGTGCGCCTTTGCACTCTCCTCGGACCATCCTGCACTCATCCGGGACGGCCGGGTCCGTTTGATCGGTCCCGACGTACCGGAAGCTCCTTTGGCGACACTTTCGTTCGGCCAGGTCATCATGGCGGCAGGCGAAGCACTCGCCGATGAAGACCATCAGGCACTGGTCCAGAGCCAGTACATCGGGGATCAGGTCGAGGGATACATGGTGAAAAGTACTCCGGGGCATATCTGGACCAGGGTAAGCAGGGCCGTGGCAGGAAAAGGTTTTTGTTTCGAGCTTCTGGGCAAGGCTCTGATTCAGCTCGTGAAGGCTCAGCTTCCCAAAGCGACGGCGGTGGAACTGCTCTTCGTGACCTCGGGCAGGTCTGATGTGCAATCTCTGGGGGAGATCGGCGCCCGCGTCAATGACCTTGCCAGAGAGATCAGGGGCCGGCTCTGGAAGGGGAGGGGAATCGACCTTGCCGACTGCGCCTTTGGCGGGCATTGCGGCACGTGCGAGGATAAATCGGTCTGCCAGGAAATCAACAGCATTACACTCTCGAGAAGGAAGATGTCACAAACCGCCGGTTCCAGGGTTTGAAGCAGCCGCCGACCATTTCGGAGAGCGGCAAAGGAGCAGCAATCATGTGTAAGGGACACGACCACTCCTCAACTCAGAGTCGGGGCAAGAGAATAATCGCGGTTTGCGGCAAAGGTGGGGTGGGCAAGACTGCCTTCACCGCCATGCTGACCAGGGCCCTGTTGGAGAGCGGCAAGGCCGGCAAGCTGCTGGTGATAGATGCCGACCCGGCCCTGGGACTGCAGAACGCCCTTGACATGACGGTCGAAAGAACCATCGGCCAGGTGCGTGAAGCCATCATCACCACAGCAAAAAAGGGCCAGGATACTGAACTGGCCGAGATGGCCGGCATGCTTGACTACATGGTGCTGGAGGCCCTTGTGGAGGCTGACGGCTACGCGTTGCTGGCCATGGGGCGAACTGACTCCCTTGGCTGCTTCTGCTCCGTCAACGACCTGCTGCGCGATGCGATAAAAATTCTCTCGCAGAGGTTCGACACGATCGTCATTGACGGCGAAGCAGGTCTGGAACAGATCAACCGGCAGGTCATGAACGAGCTGGATTGTCTGGTCATGCTCAGCGACGCCTCAGCCAGAGGGCTACGCACCGTCGGACTGCTGAAGGAGATGGTGGAGGAGAAACATATCGTACACTGCCGGAAGATGGGGGTGGTCTTCAACCGGGTGCAGAGCGGCCAGGATGTACTGACGCGATCCGCCGAGCAGATTGGTGTCGATATCCTTGGGTTCGTCCCCCAGGACACCACTGTTGCGAGCTTTGATCTGGTCGGGCGGTCCCTGGCGGAACTCCCCGTCGACTCCGCGGCCCTGGCGGCCGTGCGCGGAATTGCCAATGATCTTTGCTGTTGAGGTACGCTGTTTTACGCAACTCGGTCAGGGCAGCCGACAAGGTTTTGGAGAATCTTTTAGCTGCATTGTCTGGGAAAGCTTGGTGGTTACTTTTCTATGGTGGTGTAGCCGTTGGCTAGAAGGTAGGATTCGATGATCGATTTTAAGGTGGCTTCGTTCGTCTGCTTCATTGTGGTGCTCCCAAAACAAACCGTGCCCTCTCATGCCGGAGCATTTCGAATGGCGTCATGCACTTGATGCCGAGGCCAATGCACACATTGGGTATCTTGATCTTCTTCGTCGAGGGTGATGCAATCTCGTGAGTGACGACGACGTGCCCATGGGCTAGCGCGTGAGCCACCAGGTAATAATCAGCAACCTGAAGGAAGGTGTTCACGGCGGCAGGCTCATAGTTTTGGCTCGTTGCCCAGGTGCTGACTGACCCGAGCGACGGCAGCATCGCCGCATCCGGTTTGAGGAAGAAGCCGGGGCCACGCTGCGCGGCCCAGACGGCAAGCTCATCTGCTCCGGCATCAATTTCATCACCGACCTTCTCTATGCTGAAAAGTCGTTTCGCCGCATTGTTTGCGATGAGCCAGTCCCAGAAAGCCGGGCAGAAATCGAGGCCGTAGTGCAGGTTCTTCGCCTGCATGAATACGTTTGAGTCAAGTAAGTAACTCATCACGCCACCCCCAGCCTTTGTCCCAGTTCGTGAAAGGTCGCAAGCTTGGAGAAACCGAGCAGCCGGAAGGCGTCGCGGTGGAGCGTCTGCCCCTCAAGGGTGCTTACCACTAGAGCACGGGCAAAGCGCTTGCTGACCCGCACCGCTTGGGTTAGGTAGAAGTTGCCGCCGCTCCCGGCAGTAACTTTATTCCGCAAGAACTCCAACTCTTCGCGGTAGGCCTGCCAGAGCTGCTGTTGAGAGATTCCACCGACATCGTGAATTCTGCGCAGAATAACCAGGGTGCTGACCTTGAAACGCCGCGCCAACCGGTTCATTTCGACGTGTAACGGACTGTCAGCTTGATACTCATCCCTGATGACGGTGAGGGGCACCAACAGTTCGGCGGCAACCTGGTTACACCAGTGCTCGACCACGTGTTCGGGTGTCTGTATCGCCTGGGTGTCGGAAACGGCGGACTGGCCGAGCCAGATATGGGCCAGCTCGTGGGCAATCGTGAATATTTGGGCTGCCTTGGTATCGGAGCCGTTAATGAACACCAGCGGTGCCAGATTGTCGGCCAGGGCAAAGCCCCGGAACTCCTGCGGATCGAGCTTGCGGTGGGTGTTGCTCCCCACGATACCGCTCACCATCACGAGCACGCCCCGTGCGTCCGCCAGTTCGATGAATCGGCGCAAGGCATCGCTCCAGGTGGACATTTGGCGTCGCTCCTCAAGATCGAACCCCAAGGTATGGCGAATGTTCTCCGCCGTGGCCACCACATCGCTGGTCACATCCACGGAGCCGACGAATGCGAGAGGTTCATTGCCCGAAGAGCGGGCAAAGTCCCGATACCATTCCTGGCGCTGCTGGCAGATATAAACAGTGTCGAGCAGGTCCGGACTCAGACGGTGGAGGTGCCTAGTATCAACGGTGCGGAAATCCGGAATCGGCATCCGCTCTTCCGGCGGCTCCGGTAAGAAGAGATAGCCGATGGGGGTATGGGTGGCCTTGGCGAAGTTCTCTAGTTGTTTCAGGGTCGGTTTGGCAGCCCCCTGTATCCAGATCTCCAATTTGGGAAAGCGTCCGCGCAGGCTTTCCATGCTTTGCCTGGAACGTTCGCAGGCCCAACTCAGCATCTCGGGCTTCACTGTTACGCAGTTCATGTGAATTCCCCTCGGATATCAATCTTACCGTCACTACCACTGAAATCAATGCTGCACGGCGCTCTCCCAGAAAGAAATGGTGCTTTCGGTTGCAGCATCTTTCGTTTTGGTTTCAAAAGCTAAATATTCGGCTATTGCTCTTTTATCCGCTAAATAGACGGCCCCGGGACCTTATAGCGCTCATACTTCTCATATATTTGGGATTTACAGCAGAACACGTTGACGTTCATATCGTTTTTGACCAAGCTTTATCCTGATATTTTTGCTCTTATAAATAACTACATAGCCCTTTCTGGCCATCGAAGTGAGGATTTTATCGACCTTTTTTGAAAACTCCTGTTTCGGTGCTCCCCAAGAGCGAATCTTCCATGACTGAAGTATGTATATGGCCATCTTGTCTTTGATACATGAGGTCTTAGGCCTAGCTTGCAGTATCTCAATAATAAGTTCTTCGATCTCTTCCTTCTTAAGAACCAGTGCGTGGTGAATATTGTCTGGCACAATGCCGCCAGTGTTTATTGTAAAGCTTTCTGTGGCTTCTGTTCCATTCTCTGTTGAGTCAATTTCATCGTCATTTTCTTCATTATTTCTAATATTCTGCCGTTCCTCTTCGTCAAATTTTTCAGGCCCGGAATTATCGTTATCATAAAAATTATCAGATGGCTGTTCATCAGCAGTTTGTGGTGTAAAAGGGGCAATATTGAGTTCTTGAATTTTGTCCCAAAGGGGTTGTAGGGAATCGTCTTTGGCTGCATAGAAAAGGCATTCACGAATGCGAACGAATTGCCAGCCACATCGTTCAAGCATTCGCTGTCTGTACATATCTTTGTCGTACTGCTCAGGGCCATGCCATGCATCGCCATCACATTCCACCGCAAGTTGGGCGGTCTTTCCCTGGACAACAAGATCGATTCTCTTTTTCGCAACTTCATATTGAGGAATTACCTGATAACCTCGTGCGGCAATTTCAAGAAATACGTCAACTTCAAACCAGCTATCAAAAGGCGACGGTGATTGAACTATTGCCCGGTTGTCTCGTATTGACCGAAGCCGAAGCGCATCAACATCGATAGTGTTTGGTGGAAGTTGGCCCCCGTTGGTAAAATATTCCAACAGCTTGTATCTCAGGCAAATTGGTGAAAGGTCATTCAGTGTTGCGGAGTGAAATAACCACATCTGCTCTTTAGCTCTGCTGGCAGCAACATTGAAGCGGCGTTGATCAGCTCTATCCGAGAGTGTGCCGATGTTTGCATTGGGAGCTGCAACCATGCTGAGAAATATGATATCTCGTTCATCACCCTGAAAACTATATGCATTGCCGCAAATAATTTTTCGTTTTTCAATCTTTTCAGCGCCAAGTTCTTTAAGCAGAAGCTGTTGAATAATATTTGCCTGTGTTCCTCCTTGCAGAACAATTACCCCAAAAGTTTTTCCATTATAGCGTTCATCGCCGCAACATATAACCAGTTGCCGCACAAGTGCTTCAGCCTCCGGTCGGTTAATAACCTTCTGTCCGTCACCTTCGCGGTATCCTGAACTTACATGAACAGATTTGACCGGCTCCAGTCGGTCTGGCAGATATTGTTTTAGCGGGATCATAGGTGCAACTTGATAGAAGTATTTATTGCTGAATCCAATAATTTCCGGCATGCAACGAAAATGTTCGCGAAGAACGATCCTGTTGGATACAAAGAGACGTTCAGCATGGTCATAAAGACTGCGGGTAACATCAAAAGATGCCGCAAAATTAAATCCTGCAAGGTATGTATCCATATGATTTTGAATAGGAGCCTGTTTAATAAAACTTGCCTCAGGGCTTATCTGCTTGTCGTCTCCGACTATGAGAATATTTTTACCAAGAAAGAATAGAGGAAGGGCTTCAATGCCGCATTGTGATGCTTCATCAACAATAATGGTGTCAAAGAGGCCGGGGGAAGGGTCAATTGTGTCGTAAACTCGGTGTAATGGCATAATCCAGCCAGGCACAGCATCAATACACTGTTCAAGCTGAAATTGCGCATTGCGCCTCTTTTCCATGGCACGTACACCGCCCTCACGCATTCCAGGGGTATCCATTGCCTTTTGCCATTCCGTCAGATGTTGTTGATGCTTTTTCGACATGCGTTTAAGGCATGCTTTCCAGGCCTTAAGTGATGCAAGCTTTGCAATATCCTTATGAGTCTCGTCTTCAAGTTGAATCAGGTAACGACCCAAGCTTTCCACATCAGCAGAGAGCATGTCTTTAATCCATTGTTTTGTACGAGAACAGTCCCATGCTGCGTGAAGATGCTGCAGGTGGTCCCGATAGATGTTTTTTGTGTCGATAGCTTTGAGTTTTTCAATAAAAAGAGGGGATATAGGTGCAAGAATGGCAAATAATCTTTGACGCTCACATGCAAGAGCAGTTTCAGCTCTTAAATCATCAATCAGTTTCAGGATAAGGCCATATTGTTCAGTATCGCGCTTCTCGTATGCATTGTACAATTGAGCGCACAACGGATGATACGTTTGATGGTCAGAAAATACCGAAATATTGGCTTCTACGGCAGAAATCCGATTGGCCAAATCCTTATATGAATGCCATTTGAGGACAGCTTCAGACGTACGCAACAAGAATTTTACTTCTGAGTCGTCCTCAAATCGAGGAGACACAAGACCAGCAACCGTTTGGACTGCTGACATAACGCGTTGACGCTTTTCGTACAGAGAAATGACTTCTTCAAGAGCTTCATTTTGTTCATCGAGAAAGGCAACTTGTAGAGGGAAAGGTGCATTTGATTTAGGAAGGTGGTTAGCCCAAAATTTCCAAACACTATCCAGTGCAAGCGCAACCGTTAAATAATCTGTCAGTTTGCCAAGCGTCTCTTCATTTGTGCATTGCCTGCCATTTACCCGAATCTTTGAGATGAGTTCGTGATATTCTTTTATGATACTGGCCTTGAATGGGCCAAAACCCATGCCGCCACCATTGGCAAAATGCTGACGAAGAGCTTTAGCGCCGTCAAGGAGCCAATTCGTATCAAGATCGCCAGGAATTGTAACAGATACATCTTGGATTTGCCGCGAAAGCGACCTGATTTTGTCCAGTCGTTCTTGACAGTGCTTTAAGTGTTCGCGCCATGGTCTATCAACATCTGCTATGACTTCTTGAACAGCTGTTTTTATCCATGTGAAGGGTCTGTTTTGAACTTTGCCATGTGAAGCAACGAATTCCAAGAGTTCATCCTTTAAACTCTTGACCTGCTCGACAGCTGATGATTTCAATAACCTGCTAATTTCACTATTAAGAATCGCATCATCTGCTTCAATGTTATTTTTTAGAATCTCCTCTTGATCGAAAAGACCTCTTAATATTTCTGGATCAGGAATATTGTCTGTTTCAGGTAATTTCTTTTCGAGAAGTAATTCACTCTCAGGTTTAAGTTGATAGAGAATATCGCTTAATTTTCTGATTTCTTGCTCTGATAATGGGAATGGAGCATTTTCAGAGACTATATCATCAAACCAACTGTATTTTACGGCATCTGCTGCAACAGATCTTGCAATTACACCGGCTGTACCTTTGTATCTTCCATCGGCAATATTATGTGTGTAGGTTGCTTTCTCACGGATTGCGCGTAACAGGTTTTCGATCCGAGCTTTTTCTTCACGAGCAGTCCTGATTTTATTCTCAAGAAGTTCAATTTCCTCGTCGTTTCTATCGGTATCACCTTGTTGAATACGAGCCTGAATTCCTTTAACACTCGTCTCAAGAGACTGTTTTTCTTCCTGCCCAGATGCAAGCATGCTGATACATAACGGTTGAATGTCTTTAGGTAGTTTACTGTGCAGTACCTGCAATGCTCGGGGAGTTTTTGCTGTAACTAAAATTCTATTGCCAGTTGCCAACAGATGACAGATTAAATTTGCGATGGTATGGGATTTCCCTGTACCTGGAGGCCCTTGAACGAGGGCTCCACGAGATCGAGTCAAGGTGCGAACGATTTGTCGTTGTTCTTCATTGGTCGGCAATGGGAAGTATATTTCTTCGGGTGGCAAACCTGAAAATCCACCACTAAAACCGGTGTTGCCTACATTATTTGCGTCACCTCTGATTTCACACAACTCAAGAAATGAATCTGGGATATTTTTTATATCATCTACTACTGAATCACGCATCTTGCGTAAAATATTCTGCAACCCCTTTTCAGAGCGCTTTCTGAGTATAAGTGCAGGCGCAAACTCTACTCGCGGGGTCTCGTCGGCTTTAGAAATCTCGGGTTTTATTGTTTCCCAGTAAAGTTCGCCTTTTCCATGACTAGGTAATTGATTAACAAATGAAGTGAGAACTGGCTCCATAACCGCACGATGCCATACCGATTCTCCAATGTGCTTCCTGGCCTCCACTTCCATTTCACGCACATTGTTTGGTTGATCCTGCACATCGAGCATGTCGAACTCGATGTTTAAGATGTTCGATTCATTTGCTGGTTTTACGGTGAAAACTCCTCTGTGAGCTTCAAATTCGAGTGACACCCGCGCAGTTATTAAATGTCTCCTGACAGCTTGTTCTGAGGGTGTTTTCCAATTAAGAAGACCAATTCCCACTAGAAGCTCATATTCTTCTCCAAGCTTCAGAAGCTCCTGGTGAATATCAAATAGTTCAGAATAAACCTTTAATATTCTGGAGAACTTTCTATAGTCATCTCTCCAGACACTCCAATCATTTTCGATATATGCATGCCAAATAGTTTCAATTTCGGGATAATCCAACAGATAATAAGTGCTTGGCTCATCATGTTCTTGGCTAGTTATCGGATGGATTTTCGAGTGAATAGATTCTTTTAGCGAAGGGACTATTTCGTGGTTCTTCAATGACTCAGCAATTACCCATTCTCTGCACTCCGACGGAATGAAGGGTACTCGCGGTTCATTGCATTTTTTTACAAACATCCATATATCATCTTCATGATCCGATTCTATTCCGTGTGCCACCGTGTAGCAGAACCCTGAAAGATCAATAGGTACCTCATGCATCCATAAAGTGCGCTCGAATTTGTCTACATTACGGATGGGTTCTCGCCCTAAATCTGAAAGTTTTATCAGATAATCTACTAGGCTTATTGCATTGCTCATTTAAGTCCTCAAATTAAATAGCAAAATTAATTTGTAACGTGGTGTGGGCGTGTCCACTGTTGACAGGACACCTCGCCCCCAAAGTGTCAGGAAGTTATAGCAAAGCACCAGATTAAATGCCATTACAAACAAACAGAGCGGCATTGCAGCCGCTCCCTCTGCCTCCCATGCATACACCGGACATCATGATACCTTGACAATTTTCATTACGGTATAACTCTTCGCAACAATGTCATCGTTTTGGGTTCGAACAACACGGTTCAAGCCGCCCCATACCCCTTGAGCTTGTTGTAGAGCGTGGACAGGCTGATGCCGAGCCTGCGCGATGCCAGCACCTTGTCGCCGTCTGTCAGCTGCAGACTGGCGAGGATGTGCTCCCGCTCCACATGGTCCAGGGGACGTATGCTCTCGGGTGAGTTCGTTTTTCTCTGCACGGAGAGGAGTTCCCTGGGAAGATCGTTCACACTGATCCGTTTCCCGTTGCACAGGGCAACGGCATGTTCGACGGTATTCTGAAGCTGGCGCACATTTCCCGGCCAGGCATAGCCCAGCAGTTGATCGGCCACCTTGGGCATGAACCCGATGATGTTCCGGCCCATGGCTTGTGAGGTCTTTTCGAGAAAAAAATGTGCCAGGTGCATGATGTCTTCCTGCCGCTCGCGCAAGGGAGGGATCTGCAGTTCGATAACGCGCAACCGGTAATACAGGTCTTCCCTGAAGCGGCCGGCCTTGACCTCGGCGTCGAGGTCGCGGTTCGTGGCCGCGATGATCCGGACATTCACCGGCCGCGATCTGCTTTCTCCCACGCGGCGGACCTCCTTTTCCTGCAGGGTGCGCAGCAGCTTTGCCTGCATGCCGGCGGATATCTCCCCGATCTCGTCGAGAAACAGCGTGCCGCCGCTGGCCGCCTCGAACAGGCCGGGATGATCCTTGTCGGCACCGGTGAAGGACCCCTTGGCGTGCCCGAAGAATTCGCTCTCCAGCAGTGTTTCCATGACCGCACTGCAGTTGACCGCCACGAATGGCCGGTCTGCTCTCACGGATTCGTCATGGATCACCCTCGCGATCATCTCCTTCCCCACCCCGGTCTCCCCGGTTACGACGACCGAGGATTCCGCCTTTGCCACACGCCTGGCAAAGGAGAGGACCTGCTTCATGATCTTGCTGTTGGCTATGATGCCCGACGGGTGGATGTCCTGGTCGAACAGCCTCTTGATCTTCAAGAGTCGCCTCTCGGAATGGCGAAGCTTGGTATTGACCCCTTTGAGCACGTTTTCGATGGTCTCCGCGCGGAAAAACGGCAGATGCGGTTCTATTGTCTCACCCCAGTCCTCCTTGAGATGTATCTCGATGTGGCATGAGGCATCCCCCTTTCCGCAGCATCTGTCCTCGATGCAATAGACCTCCCGACCGAGCATGCGGGAACAGTAGCCGCTTACCCAGCCGGTCAACGTCCAGCATACCGGCTCATCTGCCACGCCAAGATGAAGGATATGCTGTTCCGCCTCGTACGAATCCGTCCAGGTGGAGGTCATGGTAAAGCAGGGATCGTCAAGTTTGGCGAATTCGGTAACGTTGACCAGCCCCTGCAGCATATGCAGTTTTGGCCCGCAATGGACATCCTTCAGCAGGTCCGGATATTCCGAGTTCAGATTGTCTGCTGTCTGCCAGCCATGGGCATAGCCCATGCGCGTCATAATGTTCCGTGCCGCGGACATGCCGAGATTTTCTATCAACTCCTTGCGCAGAAGTCCCATGGCCACGGCATCGATCAGCAGCGCCCGATGCCCCATGAATTGCATGATGCCCCCCGAGGGACTGAAGGAGAGGACGTTTCTGAGATCGAGCTCTTTTGCTTTCATTTCGGCACCTCTCCATGTTGCCACTCATTGGCGATAACAGCACGTCTCATCCGTGGATGTCAGCCTGTTGCGCGTGAAGCTGATTCAGCTTCCGTGCCCGTAGTTGCAATTACTGGAATATTGTTTCCGAAAAATGCAAAGGATGGCCATGCCGGCAGTTCTTCGGCTGCACTGAATTTCAGTTTTGTTTGCAGCAATATTTGAACTGGCAGTCGATCTCCTTGTTGAGCGGTTGTGGTTGGGTATTTTCGTAACATTAAATCTTAACGCTATCACGATTGGTAGCATACGCGTCCGATACGAAGTGAATTGTTAACTATCTAAAATGGCTACGTTTTATTAAAGCCAACCTTGATGGCTTGTCCCAGATGACTCAGTCCAAAATGTAATTTACCAATGATACCGTAATGTTATGCGCTGTCGTCTGTTTAGGTAGTTTTTGAGAAGAATAATCCAGTGTTTCCAATCGTGACGTGCATCATGTTCGTATTCGTGGCTTGGTTGGATTAATAGGCTGAAATTGCAAGTGAAATGATGTTGGCACGGTGTTAGCAATCATGCGAGATCAGGACAGCAATACGCCGATTCGTATGTTTCGGTGTGTGACAAGTCTGACATCAACCGCATGCCGGTGCAACCGTAGATAGGGGGATAACGTTATGGGAGCTAAGCCTAAAGTACTGTTGATCATGACGCTTGATACCAAGGAGTTGGAGACCCGTTTCGTCACCAAGTGTCTTGAAGAGAACGGCATCGATGTGTACCTGCTTGATGCCAGTATTCGCAAAACCATTGATGGCGGTGCTGCAATCACACCCGACCAGATAGCCGCCGCTGCGGGGCAGACCATACCCGAAGTTCGCGCTCTCAACCATGAGGGGAAGTGTCAGGCGGTCATGATTGAAGGCGCCGTCAAGTGCGCCCATGATCTGCACCAGCGAATCGGACTCAGTGGCATCCTCGGCGTGGGAGGTTCCATGGGCACCAGCCTCGCAACGGCTGTCATGCGTACCTTTCCCTTTGGCCTGCCAAAGGTGATGGTCTCCACCATGGCCTCCGGTATGACCAAAGGGTTTGTCGGCACCAAGGATATCGTCATGGTTAACTCGGTCTGCGATATCTCCGGTCTGAACACCGTTACTCGGAGCGTGTTCCGCAACGGAGCACTGGCAGTGGCAGGCATGGCCCACGGCTACAAGAGTTCGGTTGCTTCTGACAAGCCGCTGGTGGCGATCTCCACGCTTGGCACAACAGACAGGTGCAGTGTGAGAGTCCGCAAGTCCTTGGAAGACAAGGGGTTTGAAGTCATGGTCTTCCATACGCTGGGCACTGGCGGGATGATCATGGATGAGATCGTAAGAGAGCAGAATGTCGCGGTCGTAGTTGACCTGTCGTTGGTCGAGATCAACGACTTTCTCCACCAGGGGCTCTGCAGTGCCGGACCCGACAGGTGCAAGGCCTCGCTCGAAAAGGGTGTGCCGACGATCTTTGCCCCGGGCAATATCGATTTCCTGGTTGCCGGACCGATTGACGATGCCCATGCACGTTTTCCGGGCAAGCGTTACCATATCCACAATGCCGCCCTGACCGCAGTCCGTTCGGAAGCTGAAGAGTTCAAACATGTGGCCGAACATATGGCCGGGCTCATCGAGGATGCTAAGGGGCCGGTCACGTTCTTCGTCCCGCTGCTCGGTTTCTCCAACCACGACAGCGAACAGGGCCACCTGCACGACCCATCGCTGCCGCCCGTATTCGCCGAGCACCTGAAAAGGGTGATGCCCGCAGGTGTGCCGGTGATGGAATTCCCTCACCACATCAACGACGAGCAGTTTGCCGACGCCATCGTGGAACAGGTTCTCGCGTTCCAGCAGCGGGCGGCTGCATAAACCGACACGACTACGTCTTTCAACTACTTGCAGACAGGAGTTGCTACAGATGAAACTGACCAATGAAGACGTACAGGACATCCTGCAGCTTGTTAACGTATCTTCCTTCAACGTCTTGAATCTTCAGACCGATCGTTTCAAGCTGTCCCTGCGGCGCACCGGCGACGGAGAATGGACGCAGTCGGCACAGGAGCTGTCCGCCCCGAACCTGATGACGGCAGCTGCTGTCCGGACGGAGACTGCCGTGCCTGTTGCTGCGCCGAAAGCAGCTCCAGCGACGGAAGACGGCCTGGTCGACATCCGCACGCCGCTGCTCGGCACCTTCTACCGGTCGCCCAAGCCCGGCTCACCTCCCTTTGTCGAGATCGGCAGTCTTGTGAATAAGGATACGGTGGTCGCCATTGTCGAGACCATGAAGCTTATGAACTCGGTCTATGCGGGCGTGTGCGGCACCATTGCCGAGATCTGCCTCGGCGACGCCGACTTTGCCGATCATGAAGCGGTGCTGATGCGGGTCAGGCCGGAGGGCGTATGATACTGCGGCGGATCCTGATAGCCAACCGGGGCGAAATTGCGGTGCGGGTGGTACGCAGCTGTCAACGCCTCGGCATCGAAACGGTGCTGGCGGCCTCGGCGGCAGATCTCGATTCCCTGGCGGCCCGTCTGGCTGACCATACCATCTGCATCGGTCCGGCCCGGTCGTCGGAGAGTTATCTGAATGTCCAGGCCGTCGTTGCCGCTGCCGTGACGGCCAAGGCCGACGCCATCCATCCAGGTTACGGTTTTCTCTCCGAGAACCAGCAGCTAGCCCGGGCCTGCCGCGAGGCCGGCATTGTCTTTATCGGCCCCACCGAGGCGCAGCTGGATGCGGTCGGGGACAAGCTGAAGGCCCGCAGCCATGCCATTGCCGCCGGCCTGCCGGTGGTGCCGGGCGGTGAAGTCGGCAGTATGGATGAGGCGCTGGCCCTGGCAGAGAAGATCGGCTGGCCGATCCTGGTCAAGGCGGTCGGCGGTGGCGGCGGTCGGGGGATGAAGCAGGTCCACGAGCCGGACAAGCTGGTGGAAACCATGGAGATGGCCATGGCCGAGGCCCAGGCCGCGTTCGGAGACCCGCGCGTCTACCTGGAACGCTATGTTGCGGCAGGTCGCCATGTCGAGGTGCAGGTTCTCGGCGACGGTGAGCGCATGATCCACCTCGGCACCAGGGACTGCTCGATCCAGCGACGCTACCAGAAACTGGTCGAGGAGGCGCCGGCGCCCCATCTGCGCGATGCCCTCCGGGAAGAGATGCACCGGGCCGCGGTTGCCTTCGGCAAGCACCTGAAATATCGCGGCCTGGGTACCGTGGAGCTCCTGGTCGATTGCGAGCGAGATACCTTCTACTTCCTGGAAATGAATGCCCGCATCCAGGTCGAGCACCCGGTCACCGAGGCTATCTGCGGCCTCGATCTCGTTGCCGAGCAGATTGCCGTTGCCGAAGGCAGGCCGCTGCGCCTGACCCAGGACGATGTCAGGCTGTCCGGCCATGCCATCGAGTGCCGGCTCAACGCCGAAGACTGGACCCGTGATTTCCGGCCGAGTCCCGGCACCGTGACCACGGCCGTCTTCCCGACCGGTGAGGGGATCCGGGTAGACACCCATATGCAGGAAGGGGCGCAGGTGCCCCCCCATTATGATTCGCTGGTGGCGAAGCTGATCGTGCACGGTTCAGACCGGGCCGCCGCGGTGGTGCGAATGCAGCAGGCCCTTGCCCGGTGCGAACTCGGCGGCGTTGTTACCAATCTGCCCATGCATGCCGAGCTGATGCTACAGGAAGAGTTTGTTGCCGGCGGCTTCACCACGGCCTACTTCCCCCGTTTCCTCGATCAGAAGATTGCCGCAGGAGGCTTCAATGGCTGACATCCAACTCATCGACGTCTCCATGCGGGACGGCAACCAGAGCCTGTGGGGAGCGGTCGGCCTCAATACCGCCCAGATCCTGCAAATCGCACCGATTGTCGATCGCGTCGGCTTCCGCGCCCTGGACTTTACCTCCAGCACTGCCATGGGGATGGCGGTGCGCACCCATAAGGAAGATCCCTGGGAGCGCATCAGGCTGACCCATGAGGCCATGCCGAACACCCGGCTGCAACTGATCGGCACAGGCTTGCGCTTTTTTTCGTGGGAGATGCAGTCGCCCGACTTCATGCAGCTGGTGTACGACCGGCTGGTCGTGAACGGCATCTCGCGCTTTGTCGTGCTCGAACCGATGCTGGATATCGAGACCATACTCGAATCGGCGCGCATGATGCGCAAGGCCGGCGGCCAGGAGATCATCGCTGCACTGACCTACACCATCAGCGCGGTGCACGACGATGCCTTCTATGCCGGACTTGCCGCACGGATCGCCACCTGCCCGGACGTTGACCGTGCGTACATCAAGGACCCTTCCGGTCTCATGACCCCCGAGCGGGCACGGACGCTGATTCCGGCGATCCGTGCCCAACTGGGCGGTAAGCCGCTGGAGGTGCATTCCCACTGTACCATCGGGCTTTCCTCCATGAGTTACATGGTCGCCGCCGAACTCGGCGTGGATGCCCTGCAGGTCGCCTGCGGTCCCCTGGGCAACGGCTCGTCGCTCCCCAATGCCCAGCGCGTCGTGGCGAACCTGCGCGAACTGGGGCATACGGTGGACATCGACGACCGGGCACTGGCGCTGGTTGCCAACTACTTTTCCCGCCTGGCCAAGGCGGAAAACCTTCCGGTCGGGGTGCCCCAGGAATACGACGCCTCATTCCTGAAGCACCAGGTGGCCGGCGGCGTCATGGCCACGACCAGAAGGCAGCTTGTCGAGCTCAACCTGGAGCACCGCTTCGACGAGGTCATGGCAGAATCAAGCCGTGTCCGGGCGGAGTTCGGGTATCCGATCATGGTGACGCCGTTCCCCCAGATGGTCTGCTCCCAGGCGCTCTACAACGTGATTGGCCGGGAGCGCTACGACAACGTCTCCGACCAGGTGATCCGCTACGTGCTCGGCGGCTTCGGCCGGCCAACCGCGCCGGTCGATCCCGATGTCAAGGACCGCATCCTGTCGCGACCCCGGGCGAAAGAGATCATGGCCGAACCGCCGGCTCCGACACTGTCCGAACTGCGCAAGCGCTTTCCGTCCGGCATCTCCGACGAGGAGTTCCTGCTCAGGGCAACCATGCCGGCCGAGGAGGTCAATGCCATGGTGGCCGCCGGGCCGGCCAAGCGTCACTACAACCCGGACATACGGCCGATACTCAAACTGTTACGTGGACTGCAGGACTGTCAGGTCCCCTCGGATATCGTCATTGAAAAGCCTGATTTCAGGTTGGAACTGCTAAGCACTAATGATCACGTGCCGGCGTGAGAAGGTGAGGCCGGGTTCGCAGTACCCATCACAAGGAGGGTTTCTATGAAGGACGTATTGGAAATGCTGGCAGCTGTTCCCTGTTTTGGCAGCCTGGCAACGGTAGACGGAGGGAAGCCGCGGGTCAGACCGTTTGCCTTCATGTTCGAAGAGAACGGCAGGTTCTACTTTTGTACCGCCAGCGACAAAAAGGTGTACCAACAGCTGGTTGCCTGCCCGTTCATAGAATTCACCCGCACCAGCGAAGAGATGCGGTGGCTGAGAATCGGCGGTGAGGTCAGATTCGACGAGGATATCAGGCATAAGGAGAAATGTTTCGAAAAGTATCCCATGCTGAAGGACATCTATCAGACGCCGGACAATCCGCTGTTCAAGGTGTTCTGTCTGGAGCACGGTACGGCAACGATCGACTGCATGTCCCCCGATCCGCAAAAGAAGTTCGAGTTCTAGTTTTTCTTTAAGAACGTTACGTCCAAGGAGCGCGGAGCATGTGTACTACCGGTAACGTCAAGAAGGGTATCGTAATAATCTGCAACCTCGACACAAGGGGGGAGGATATCGTCTTCGTCCGCGAACTGATCAGGGGGCGCGGGCATGATGCCATCCTGCTCGATTTCAGTATGGAAGAACCGCCACCGGTACCGGGCGATATCAGGTGCGAAGAGGTGGCCCTGCGGGGCGGGCTGCCGATCGAAACGGTGCGCGAGTATTACCGCAGCGACCGGGAAGCGGCGACCAACAACCAGATCAAAGGCGCGGCGGCGATCGTTGCCGATCTCATCAAAGAGGGGAGGGTGCACGGGGTGATCGGCATCGGCGGAGCCACCTCCAGCCTCGTGTCAACCGGCGTCATGCAGCAGCTGCCGTTCGGCATGCCCAAACTGATGGCTACCCCCATGGCATCCAATCCACGCTATACCGAAAAATGTGTCGGCACCAGCGACATCACCATGCACAACACGGTGCTCGACATCGTCAAGATGAACCCGCTTTTGAAGGCGCAGATCACCAATGCCGTGGGGGCCATCTGCGGCATGGTGGAAATGACGCTGGGTACGGAGTTCACCTTCGATCAACCGGTGATCGCCGTATCTTCGTTCGGCTTTTCCGAGATGGCTGCGCAGGCATCCCTGGCAATGCTGGAGAAGGCCGGTTTTACCCCCGTGGTCTGCCATGCCCAGGGCAAGGGCGACAAGGGGATGGAGGAGATGATCCGCGACGGCATGTTCCAGGGAGTCCTCGACCTCTGTACCGGCGGCATCACCGAGCACCTGTTCGGTGGCAACCGCGATCCCGGCCCGGATCGCCTCATGGCAGCGGTGCGAAAGGGGATTCCGACCGTACTGGCTCCCTGCGGCCTTGATCTGCTGAGCTATGGCGGAAGGGCCGACAAGCTGGAGCAGAGCAAGGGGCGGGCGCTGTACGTCCAGGACTCCTTTCGTACCCAGGTGCGCACCACAGCGGATGAACTGCGGCAGGCGGCAGATGTCATTGCCGAACGTCTCAACCAGTCCACTGGGCCGTTCACCTTTCTGATCCCGCTCAAGGGGTGGTCGTCGATCAACAAAGAGGGGCGTCCGCTGTTCGACCCGGAGGCCGATACCGCCTTTGTCTCCCGCCTGCGGGAGAAACTCGATAACAAGGATGCGATCAGGGAGGTGGATCTGCATCTCTATACCCCGGAGTTCGCCCGCGTGGCGGTGGACGAACTGGTGCGCCTGTTCGGACAACAACGGTAATGGGACACGGAAAGAGCGGATACCATCTGATAAGGGCGGATAAACCAAAGACCGAAAGGAGAGCGACATGCTGATCAAGGATAAGGTAGCACTCGTTACAGGGGGAGCTGAAGGGATCGGGCGCGCCATCGCGATTGTGTACGGACGCGAAGGGGCACGGGTGGTCGTCACCGACTGCAATGACCAGGGTGGTGAGGAAACCGTGGCAATGATCAACCAGGCCGGCGGTCAGGCCATCTATCGGCACCTGGATGTGACCAGCCTGGAGAATCACGAGGCTGTCGTTGCCGCCGCCTGCAAGCAGTTCGGCCGTCTCGACATTGCCTGCAACAACGCCGGCATCAGCGGCGAATTCCGTCTCACAGCCGATCATACCCCGGAGACCTGGCAACAGGTGATCGATATCAACCTGACCGGTGTCTTCTATGGCATCCGGACACAGATTAACGCCATGCTGAAGACCGGTGGCGGCTCCATTGTCAACATATCCTCGATCTGCGGACAAATCGCTCTTGACGAGATCACACCTTACGTTGCTGCCAAGCACGGGGTCGTCGGGATGACCAAGAACGTTGCTGTCGAATACGGCACCAAGGGAATCCGCTGCAATTCTGTCGGACCTGCATTTATCAAAACCAAGCTGGTCAACAATCTCCCCGAGGATGTCAGGAACAACCTCAGTGCGATGCATGCCCTGAATCGGGTCGGGGAGACGGAAGAGGTTGCCGAGCTGGTGGCATGGCTCAGCAGCGACAAGGCCAGTTTCATCACCGGCAGCTATTACGCAGCCGATGGCGGGTATCTTGCCCGCTGACGAAACCCCTGCTACGCAGTCGGGCCACATGTGTCAGTTGAACAACAAGGAGAAGACGTGATGGGTAATGTTGTTAAGGTAATCGGTGTCGGCATGGTCAAATTCGCCAAGCCCGGCGCACATGAACCGTACGAAATCATGGCGTCCAAGGCGGTTCGGGCTGCCCTGGCAGATGCCGGCATCGATTACCACGATATTCAGCAGGCCTTTGCCGGTTATGTGTTCGGGGACAGTGCCTGCGGCCAGGCGGCCCTGTACCGGGTCGGAATGTCGGGGGTGCCGATTGTAAACGTCAACAACAACTGCTCGTCCGGATCGTCCGCCCTGATGCTTGCGCGGCAGGCGGTCCTGTCGGGCGCCGTCGAGTGCGCCCTGGCGGTCGGTTTCGAGGAGATGAGGCCCGGTGCCCTGGGGCCGGTCTGGAACGACCGGACCTCGCCGCTGTTGGATCTGGAGGATAAATTGGAGAAGCTGCTGCCGGACGTGCTCCCGGCAACGAATGCGCTGCGCCTGTTCGGGGCGGCAGCGGCTTCCTACATCGAGAAAACGGGGGCCAACCCGGATATCTTTGCCAAGGTGGCGGTGAAGACGCGTAACCATGCGATGAACAATCCCTATGCACTATTCGATAAGCCGCTGACCGTGGAAGAGGTCATGCAGTCGCCCGTCGTGTTTCCTCCCTACCTGACCCGGCTGGAGTGCTGTCCGCCGTCGTGTGGCGCCGCAGCGGCCATTGTCTGCAGCGAGGCATTTGCGAAGAGGCATGGCGAGGCGCGTGCCGTAACCATACTCGCCCAGGCGATGGCGACCGATGGGGTGGCGAGTAGCCTGAATCCGATTGATCTGGCGGGTGCGGACATGACGCGCAGAGCCGCACAACAGGTCTACGAGCAGGCCGGTATCGGTCCGGAGGATTTCAAGGTGGTGGAACTGCACGACTGTTTTACTTCCAACGAGGTCATGACGTACGAGGCGCTCGGGTTGTGCAGTGAAGGCGGGGCGGAAGGGATGATAAACCGTGGTGACAACACGTATGGCGGGAAATACGTCGTCAATCCGTCCGGCGGACTCATGTCCAAGGGGCATCCGCTGGGTGCCACCGGCCTTGCCCAGTGTACCGAACTGGTAACGCAATTGCGAGGTGAGGCAGGACCGCGGCAGGTAGATGGACCTCGTATTGCTCTTCAGCACAATCTTGGGCTGGGTGGAGCCTGTGTCGTAACGCTGTATGGACGTACGTAGTCCCGGAGCATAACGTCAGTCATCAATTGTCTTTCAACCAGTTGCATACGATTCGATCCCGCAGCCGACAGTTGGGGGCATCCGTAGAGTCTCAGGAACAGGACCTCGAAAAGATGACTCCAACTGCCGGATCCGGGTGTATTTGTGGCTGATTGCCTTTCTGGTTTGGTCCCCCCCGAAGAAATATCCCGTCTCGGTCCGAGTAATCGGCTTCCAACCTCTATTCCGTCTGAAACCGCAATGTTCCCGCAATGTCTCGATAATTTGCGTAACTCTGGGGAGCGTACGGGACTCTGAATCTTTACCTGGCTGCTTGTGTAGTATCGTAACATCACACGTTGCAGCTATCACTATTGGTAGCACGTCCGTCTTTGCACCGGTTACATTCTCTTAACTACCAATAATATCGATGGTTTTTAGTGTGGGCCTCACTCTGGCCACAAAACTTGGCGCAATGCGCTTTAGGGATGGAACTGAAAGTTATCAATAATATTACATAGATATACCGTATGAACTTGTCCTGTTTCCGTTTTTGTTAGTTTTAAACCAATGTTTCAAATTGTTACGCTCTGATCTGGAGTTGCAGATTGATACGTATGTAACATGCTAAAAAATAAGCTAAAACGTATTTGGCACGATGTTAGCTTAGTGTCTAATGAAGGTGAGGGGTGCGTCGGTTGCCGCACTTGTTCCCGTTAGCCAGACAAGGAGACTGTCCGTGGTAGATACCCGCTCTGCACGTTCTTTTCATAAGATTCCCTCGACCGTGCTCGAACGGCTGCATACCGTGCGCGGTTTTGTCTTCGATATGGACGGTACGCTGGTACTGGGAGACCAACGCAATCATGGCCTCAACCCCCTCCCAGGCTCGATCGAGCTGTTGCGGTTGCTTACCGGCCGCGGCATTCCCTTCGTACTGTTCACCAACGGCACCGCGCGTACTCCACAGCACTATGTCGAAACGCTGCGCACAGCCGGGTTCGATCTTCCTGATGGCTCAATGATGACACCTGCCAGCAGCGCAGTAGATCTCTTTCTGAGGTGCGGTTACCGGCGGGTTATGGCACTTGGCGGCGAAGGGGTAAAACGTCCATTGCAGGAGGTTGGGATCGAACTGGTGCCGCCCAAGGGGAGGCCGCAGGCCGATGCAGTCCTGGCCGGTTGGCATCCGGAATTCACCATGGCCGAACTGGAGTCGGCATGCCATGCGATCTGGGGCGGAGCCAGGATGTACAGTGTTTCGCAGACAAGATTTTTTGCTACCGCAAACGGCAAGGCGTTAGCCCCCTCACGCATTATTTCGGCGATGATCAAGGATATGACCGGCTGTCGCGTGACAACCGTCGGCAAGCCCTCCCTGGATGCCTTGCGCTGTGCCGGTCGGCGCCTGGGGGTACGGCTGAAGGATCTGGCCGTAGTCGGGGACGATCCGGAGATGGAGGTTCCCATGGCGCACCGTGGAGGCTCGCTCGCGATTGCGGTCAGTTCCGGCCTTGGGACAAGCGACGCGTATGCGCACCTCCCTGAGAAACGCAGGCCCCATCTGTGCCTGCAGGGAGTGGACGAGCTCTTGAGACTGTGCGAAGACCCGGCAGGATGCCGGAAGTAGTTAGTTTCCACCCGGAAACTTCGGATGTGAAACTAACAGTTTTCGGATCGAAAAGGAGAGATTTTTCGTCCTGGCAAGGAAATCAAGGGATTGCGCGGAGGCGTACTACTGTACGCCGCACAAGCAATCCCGCAGATTGACACCGCCAGGGCGGAAAAGAGCCCTTTTCGGTTGGAAACTAATTATGAAGGCTATTCCCGGGAAAGGAGGGAATGTTTTCTTGCAATGGTTGATGGCGAACGGGCAGCAGTAAAAACCGAATCAGGAGGCATTATGGGTAAGCGCTATCAGAGAAACAAACTTGTCAGGGGGCTGCAACAGGGGTTGGCAACGGTTGCGGCAATTGCTGCCCTGGGAATTGGGAGCAGTGCCGATGCGTTCGAGATCCCGACGGACAACGAGGATGTCGTCATCCACTGGGACAACAACTTCAGATACACCCTGGCCCAGCGTCTCAAGGGGCAGGACAAGGATATTGCCGGTAGTGTCAACAACGACGACGGTGACCGCAACTTCGATGTGGGGATCGTCTCCAGCCGCCTGGACCTCCTCACCGAGACCGATCTGGTCTACAAAAAGGATTATGGCTTTCGCCTGAGCGGTGCCCTCTGGTACGACCCGATCTACAAGGCGAAGCTGGACAACAAGTCTGCCGCCTTCTCGAACCATTTTGAGAACGGTCAGCAGGCAACGGGACTGAATCAGTACACCAAACGGCGCTTTGCCGGGCCGGACGGCGAACTGCTGGACGCCTTCGTCTTTGGCAAACTGAATCTCGGCGAGGTACCGGTCAACGTCCGGGCCGGCCGCCACACCATCTACTGGGGCGAGGCGTTCTTCCCCGCTGCCGGAAATAACGGCATTTCCTATGGCCAGTCGCCGATCGACATGGCCAAGGCGTTGGCCATGCCAGGCGTAGAGCTGAAGGAGATCTTCCGGCCGCTGAACCAGGTGTCGGTCCAGGTCCAGCCGACCAACGAGCTCACCATTGCCGGGCAGTACTACCTGGAATGGGAGTCGAACATCTTCCCCGAGGGGGGGAGCTACCTGGGGATGGTGGACGGTTTCCTGAACAGCGGCGAGGCCTTTCTCCTGCCGACCGGGCCGCTTCCCAACGGCGGCGACAGAAGGCCGGGCGACATGCGCGACTGGGGGCTCAAGGTCAGCTACAGCCCCGAATGGCTGAACGCGACCCTCGGGTTCCACTACCGCAACTTCTCCGACAAGATGCCGCAGGTCCTGGCCGATGCCACCGGTTTTCACTATGACTACAAATCCAACATCAGCCTTTACGGCATCAGCTTTGCCAAGCAGATCATGGGGATCAGCGTCGGCTCCGAGCTCTCCTACCGCCGGAACATGCCGCTGACCAGCCAGTGGTTCGCCCCGGCCGGGGCGCGCGGCGACACCATGCACGCGGTGGTGAACTTCCTGACGCTGTTGCCAAAGACCCCGCTGTTCGATACCGGCTCCGCCATCCTGGAGTTTGCCTATGGCCGCTGGAACCGGGTCAGCGAGAATTCCCAGTTCTTCACCGGGATGAACGGCTACAGCGGTGTCGACGCTGCCACCAAGGACAACTCCACGGTAACGGTCAACCTGGTGCCGGAATGGAAGCAGGTCCTGCCGGGGGTTGACATGGCCATGCCGCTCAACTTCTCCATGGGGATGCACGGCAACGCGGCGACCCTCACCGGCGGCACCGAGGGGACCGGCAGCTACAGCGCCGGGCTCTCCTTAGACGTGTTCGCCAAGTACAAGATCGACCTGACCTATGCCAGCTTCTTCGGCAAGGTGCATCCGGATGCGGGAGGCCAGGTGCTGCCGCCGGGTCTGGCCCAACCGGGTCAGGGGGCAGCTGATGCGATTGCCCTGCTCAAGGACCGGGACCTCTTGTCCCTCACGTTGAAAGCCACATTCTAAAGGAGGAACGATATGTTGATACGGAACAGTTTGCTGGCAGGGTGTCTGACCCTGGCCAGCGCAGGACTCGCCCTGGGGGCGGTATCCGCGGAAAAGGCGGCGCAGCTCGGCAAGAACCTGACCCTGGTCGGGGCTGAAAAGGCGGGGAACAAGGAAGGGACGATTCCCGAGTACACCGGCGGGCTCAGCAAAGCACCGGCCAACTACACCAAGAAGGGGTGGCGGCCCGACCCGTACGCTGATGAAAAGCCGCAGTTCTCCATCAGCGCCAAGAATATGGCCCAGTACTCGGACAAACTGTCCGAAGGGGTCAAGGCGATGCTGAAGAAGTACCCGACCTTCCGGTTGGACGTTTACAAAACCCACCGGACCGCGGCCTTCCCTAAGTACGTGACTGACAACACCGTAAAGGCCGCAACCAACGCGAAAACCGCCAACGGCGGTCTGTCGTTCACCGGCGCTCATGGGGGGTTCCCGTTTCCCATCCCCAATGACGGCTTCGAGGCGATGTGGAACCACCTGCTCCACTTCAACGGCCTGACCTATGAAGAACGGTACCGGTCCTACACTGTTGACTCCACTGGCCGACCGACATTGCAGACCGAGGGGAACGTCACGCAGGAATATTTCTATTACGACCCGGCCAAGCCGGACGCCAAAGACTACTACGCCCTCAAGGTCTATTTCGTGGGTCCTGCCCGTCGAGTTGGCGAATCGTTTCTTTTGATCGATCCGCTCGACTCGTACAACGAGAAGCGGAAAGCCTGGCAGTACCTGCCTGGTCAGCGCCGGACCAAGCTGGCCCCGGAGCTCAGTTTCGACACCCCCAGTTCGATTTACTCCGGCCAGACCGTATGGGACGATCTGTTCCTGTTCAGCGGCTCCATGGAGCGGTACAACTTCAAGATCGTCGGCAAGAAAGAGATGTACATCCCGTACAACGAATACAAGATGATCTACTGGACCAATCATGAGAAGGATCTGCTGAAAGCGAACCATCTCAACCCCGACCTGGTCCGCTGGGAACTGCACCGGGTCTGGGTCGTGGAAGGGACCCTGAAGCCGGGGAAACGGCACCTCTACAGCAAGCGCACCTTCTACCTGGACGAGGACAGCTGGGCTGCTGCCCTGAGTGACTCGTACGACGGCCGCGGCCAGTTGTACCGGGTCGGGATGAACTACCTGGTGCAGCAGTACGACGTACCATGCCTGTTCCCGGATAGCTTCTCCATCACCGATCTGGTCACCAACTCATACGCCATCAACGCCCTGCCGGCACCGGGTCAGAAGGGGATTCTCTACCCCGGTAAAGCCTTCCCGGCCAAGGACTGGACCGCCGATTCACTGTCCGCCGGCGGCATTCGCTAACAGTTGCCCCAAGCGCTCCCGCCGGGAACACCGGCGGGAGCGTGCAGACCGTTTGCACCGCAGCACCGATACCACGGGCGTAGGAAGCGACGCCGGGAGAAGCCATGAAATCGA